>NZ_JAAZQI010000003.1:0-538105 GCF_012275345.1 Rhizobium sp. SG570
CGCATGGCGTTGACGGCGCGGTCGACGGCCTGGCCGCTGACCTCGGCATCCCTGGCGGACTGGCGGGCGATCTTTTCCGTCTGGGCGGCATTGTCGGCGTTCTGCTTGATGTTGGCGGCCATCTCCTCCATCGAGGCGGAGGCCTCTTCGGCGGAGGAGGCCTGTTCGGTGGCACCCTGCGAGAGCTGCTCGGACCCGGCCGATAGCTGCTGGCTGCCCGATGATACGTTGTCGGAGGCAGACAGCGCATCGGCGACGACACCACGCAGCCGCTCGATCATCGCGTTGACATGGCCAAGAAGCTCGCCGATTTCATCCCTGGTGGTGATTTTGGCGAATTCCGTCAGATCGCCCTCGGCAACCGTCTGAACCGTGTTGACGGCGCGGTTGATGCCCCTGTTGATCGAAAGAATAATCGCGATCGCCGAAACGAGCGCGATGATCGATGCCGCAGATGCTATGGCGATCAGGATGGACCGTGCGTTTGCATAATCGTTTGCAGCATCCTGGTCGGCCTGCTTCAGCCGGGCGCGTTCGGTTTCGAATATCTGGGCCAACGCACTGTCGATCTTGGCGCTCGTTTCACGCGCTGCGGTGGACGAAACGTGAAGCGCCCCGGCGCTGTCGCCGGCAAGCATCATGCTGCGAATGCGGTCGTCGGCATCACGCCAATTGGCACTAAGATCCTTGATCTGCGACCAGAGAGGCATGTCCTGATCGGTGGTATTGTCAAGGATCTTGGCGAAATCGGCGTCAAAGGTCGTGCGTGCGGCATCGCTCTTTGCGATATAGTTCTTGGTCTCGTCGACCGAACCGGACGACAGCATATTTTTCTGCTGCCTCAGCTGTTGGAGAACGGCGATATCCAGATTCTGGGCCAGCCGGAGACGTTCCGCGGGTCCTGACAGAGTATCAGACCAGTTATTGTTGACCTGGCCGAGGGTTGTGATGCTGTAGATGGCCGTGCCAACAAGCATGGCGATCACGACAGCAAAGGTTAGAAGCAGCTTGAGCTTTATCGTAAACCGCATTTGTTAGCTTCCTTGTTCCACAAATTATGCCGTTGCTCTGACCGCACTTGCCCGCTGCGAAGAGAAGATCGCCTGCAAGTTCGGGATGATGATGAATTCGCGTTCGCGCTTTACGAGGGCGTGGATGTAATCGGCGCGCCAGCGCATGCCGACGATGGGGGGCGGCTCGCTCGCGGATAGCGATAGCTGCGTGACTTCGTGAACCTTGTCGGTGCGGATGCCGATCAGCGTCGTCTCGCCGTCGAGCTCCAACTCTGTCACCACGATGCGGCTGTCGATCGTGACATTGGCCGCTTCCATGCCGAAAGCGACACGAATGTCGGCCAGCGGGATTACCTTGCCGCGGAAATTGATGACGCTGCCGACGAAGGGCAGACTGCCGGGAACATTGGTTTCGGGCAGCAGGTCCAGAATTTCCTGTACGACGACCGCGTCGATGGCGAAGGTTTCGCCATTGAGGCTGAACGTCAGAACCGAAAGCTCTTCAGCGTCTTTCCAGACAGCGCGATAGTCGGATTTCAAACCTGTCTCACTCATCCTGCTGCCCGCAATTGCGCCTCCTGATGTTGTCCGGCTGCGATCAGATGCGCGACATCGAGGATCAGAGCCACGTTGCCGTCACCGAGGATGGTCGCGCCTGAGAAAGTCGAGACTTGGTCGTGGAGCTTCGACATCGATTTGATGACGGTCTGATGGTCGCCGATGATTTGATCGACGACGAGGCCGACCTGCTCGCTGCCGGTCGAGATGACCACGACTTTTTGATAGGGGTCCGGCTCGGTGCCGGTGCGAAACAGTTCGCGCAGGCGAAGGAAGGGCACCAGCTTGTCGCGCAGCGAGATGAAGCTGCGGCCGCGCGACCGCAGATCCTGTTCTACCGAGAGCTCGAGGCATTCCTCGACTGCGGTAAGCGGGATGACGTAGCGCCCATTGCCCACCCGCACGAGAAGCCCGTCGATGATGGCGAGCGTTAGCGGGATCCGCAATGCGATATCGGAACCCTTGCCGAATTCGCTCGTAATATCGATTGAACCGCGCAGCGTCTCGATCGTTTTCTTGACCACGTCCATGCCGACGCCGCGGCCGGAGAGGTTGGTGACTTTCTCCGCCGTGGAAAAGCCGGGCTGAAAGATGAGCTGCAGCAGGTCCTTGTCCGAAAGCTGGGCGCCGGGCTGGATGAGCCCGTTGGCCTCGGCCTTCGCACGCACCTTCTGGCGATCGATGCCGCGACCGTCATCCCTGATGGAGATCACCACTTCGCTGCCGGTCTGGTGCGCAGAGAGGATGACTCGCCCGGTCATGGGCTTGCCGGCTGCGGCACGATCGTCCGGGCCTTCCAGCCCATGATCGATGGAGTTGCGCACAAGGTGAACGAGCGGGTCGGCGAGGCGATCGATGACCGTCTTGTCGACTTCCGTAGTTTCACCCTCGGTGACAAGCTCGATATCCTTGCCGGTCTCGCGTGCGAGATCGTGGACCAGGCGGCGGAAGCGGCTGAAGAGGCTTGCGACCGGCATCATGCGCAGGACCATCATCGTGTCCCGCAGCTCGCCGGCCAGACGCTCGATCTCTTCCGAGACCGAGCGAAGGCCGAGGTCGGCGGCCGAATTTGCCATCTGGCTGAGGCGTGACTGGGCAATCACCAGCTCGCCGACCCGGTCCATCATCTCGTCGAGACGCAATGCGGGAATGCGGACATTGTCCGCCTGCTTTTGCGACTTTGTATCGGCAGGCTGAACCTTGCCTGCCTCCGTCGGCGGGATTGCGGCTTTGGGTGGCTCGCTCGCCGGCGACTGTCGTGGGCTCAGGGCGGCGGGCGTGGGATTGGGTTGTTTTGGAGCCGAATGCTCCTTGAGCTCCATCGTCATCTCGTCCATCACGAAGATGAAGACGTCTTCGATCTCGGAGCGCGGCTTTTCGGTTGTCAGATGAATCGTCCAACCGATGTGGAGATCGCGCGGATCGAGGTCTTGAAGCGGCGGAATGGCCCCGATATCAGCCTCGATCCGGCACTCCCCGAGCTCGCGTAACTCGTCCAGAAGACCGAGCGGATTGGTGCCGTTGGCCATGGAGTTGGCTGGGAGGCTGAATTTCAGCTGCCATGCCTTGGCCTCGCCGGCGATGGAGGCAGAGCTGATCGAGGTCGAGGGCGGCGGCGTGATAACGGGCGCTGCGGGCGCATTTTGCGAGGCAGTGGCGCCAACTGCATTACGCAGGTTCTCCAACAGAACGGAGCTCATGGCTTCATGATCGCCGTTCGGATTTTCCAAGAGCGCCTGCATGTGGCCCTGCGCGTCGAGAACGGCGCCCACCAACTCCTTGGTGGCCGCAGCCTCGCCCCTGCGAACCCGGTCGAAGGCCGTTTCGCAATGATGGGTGAAGGCGGCCAGTTGATCGAAGCCGAACATGGAGCCCGATCCTTTCAGGGTGTGAAGCCCCCTGAAGACCGAATCGATCTGAGCCCTGTCGCTCAAGTCGCGCATCAGATCGAGAAGTCCGGCCTCGATCAGTTCGAGCTGTTCGGCGGCCTCTGTCCTGAAGACGGCGATCGGATCGAGATCGTTCATCTGCCCAGCACCTTGCGCGCGATCTTGACGAGGGTATCGGGCTCGAAAGGCTTGGTCAGCCAGCCTGTCGCGCCGGCAGCTTTTGCCTGCTGTTTCAGGTCGCCGTCCGACTCGGTGGTCAGGAAGATCACCGGCGTTCCCATATAGGCCGGCAATTGCCGCAGGCCGCGGATCATGGTCAGCCCGTCCATATTGGGCATGTTGAGATCGGTGACGATCAGATCGAAATTGCCAGCCTTCAGCTTGTTGAGGCCGTCGGCGCCATCGACCGCTTCGGTGACCGAATATCCGGCGCCAGTGAGTGCAATGCGCGTGGTCAGCCGAATGCTGGCGGAATCATCGACGGTGAGAATATTGGCGCTCATGCTGCTTTTCCTTCTAGCCAGAAACTGTCTTGTTGCCGGTCCCCGCAAAGGAGACCCGCGCGCTGCAGGACGGCCAGAAAATTGCCGTCTGCCGGCTTGTTCAAAGCGATCGTCACACCCGCCCGCTCGGCCGTGTGTCGGGCGGAAAGAAGTAGTTGCGGCAGGGTGAGATCGATGTCCGCGTTGCCATCTATGTCGATGATCAGGGACCGGCTAAGCGATGCCGATTCCTGAAGGTAGACCTGGACGATGTCCCTTGCGTTTGTGATCGTCTTGATGGTCAGTGGACCGCGAAGATGCAGTATTTCCATTTGTCCGCTCATGCCGAACCTCGGGATAGTTGAAATGTGGGCGCGGTTTTCGACGTCTGCTGCGGCGTCACGGGATCGCCGTCGGACAGCTGCAGCTCGAAAAGACCCTTTATATCCGCCCAGCGGCGGCAGAAGGCCGCGACACAGGCGGGATCGAAATGCGTTCCGCTGCTGTTGACAATCTCGCGGAACGCTTCCGCGATCGGCCAGGCGGGCTTGTAGGAGCGCTTGGAGCAGAGTGCGTCGAAGACGTCGGCTATGGCGACGATACGGGCCTCAAGCGGGATGGAGGATCCTGAGATTCCCTTGGGATATCCGGTCCCATCCCATTTCTCGTGGTGGCTTTCGGCAATCCTTTGGGCGGTCTGGATCAATTCGCTTGAGCTGTCGTTCAATATCTCGCTGCCGAATTCGGCATGCCGCTGCATTTGGCGGCGCTCCTCGGCGCTCAAGGGCCCGGGCTTTGAGAGAATGGCGTCCGGCAAGCCGATCTTGCCGACATCGTGCAGGGCGCTGCCAAGAAAGATCATGCGGGATTGGCGTGCGCCCACACCAAGTTCCTCGGCGATCATCCGCGCGACGATGGCGACCCGGTCCAGATGGTCCGCCGTCTCGCCGTGGCGGGCGGCGATCGCCTTGGAGAGGCGCCAGATGATTTCCTCCTCGTGCCGCTCTACCGTCTTCATCGCTGCGTCGAAATCGCGCTGCAGGCTTGCCGCCTTGGCTGCGAGTGCCAGCCGCTCCTCTCCGATGCTGAGAATGTTGCGAACGCGTATCGTCAGCTCCGTCTCGTCGATCGGCTTGGTGAGGAATTCGGTGGCGCCTGCCTGCATCGCAGCCAGCTTGATGTCAGTCTCCTTGCGGGATGTGATCATGATAGCGGGAACGTGGGCCGTAAGCGCATTCCTACGGACATGGGTGATTACTTCGATACCGTTCATGTCCGGCATCATATAGTCCACGAGAATGAGGTCGGGCGTTTGGTCATCAAGCCGCTTGAGAGCCTCTCTCGGCTGCAAGAACGACAGGACCTCGCTGCCTCTGATCGCTTCGACCGCTTGGCAAAGCTTGGCGACAACGGAAGGACTGTCGTCTATTACGAAGATGCGCATAGTGACCCCGCTAAGCGTCCGCGTTGTCACGCGCGGATCCGCTCACGATTATCGGCTTGGATGTTTGGATGACCTTTCGGATGAAAGGGCCGCGTCACAATGATTGTGAATCTTGGCTCAGGTAACGAAATCGTTAAATGGCTAACGGTGCGTTAAACTCGGCTTCAACCAGTGCGCGACTTTGCAATTAACTGCGATAAAGTGATAGCGTTGCGTTTTTCTGATATAAAATGCACGCTGGAGTATCAACGATGACGACCAGTGCGTGTTGAAGACGGCGAAACGCCATATAGGGCGCGATAGCGCGCAGCAAAATATCCCATGTGACTGAAGCCCCAGCGAGCAGCAATATCGGATATGTTCTCGTCTGCATTGCCATGAAGCAGATCATGGTGGATTTGCTGCAACCGCAATCGCTGCACATAGCTCAAGGGGTTCATGCCCAGGTTCTGCCGAAAGGACATCTGCAGTCCGCGGACGCTTTGTCCGGCGTTCCTTGCGATGTCAAGAACGGTGAACTCTTCCCCCAGGTGCGCCCGGATCCAATCCAGCGCCCGCTTCAAATTGCGAGGGCGCGCCGTCTGTGGCGTGGCTTTTGCCGCCGATCTTGGCCATGACTGCACGAAAGTGGCAACAATCGCCTCCTTGAAGAGGGAGGCACCAAGCGGCGAGCCGGCAAAGAGATGATCATCCGGCTCCAGAAGCAGGTCTGCCATTCGATAGAGCGTTCGCACACCTTTGTCGGCGATGTCGGCCATTCTGTCGAAACGTCCGAAGAACAACTCAGGATCTTCGTCCGTCACATCTATCAGCGGCAGGCAGAGCGCGCGTGGTATTGCAAGTGCGATCTTGCGGGCGTCGCGCGAGGCTCTGAGCCTTATGAAGCCGTGAGACAGCAACATGAACGTCGTTCCGGCCGTTGCCGTGAACTCCTGATCCTCCGTTTCAACCTGAAATGTGCCGCTCTCGACGAAGTGCAGTTCTATGCGGTCGCTGTGACGAAGCAGATAACGGATTTCATAACCCGTTTCGGAAAATATCTTCCAAGCCGTCATCTTCCGAATCATCGCGAGCGTCACGTCGATGTGAAAATCCGATGCTTCCGATCCCCGGTTCAGGGAAACCGATATGTTGGTTGCCCTCAGGCTTTCCTGTAGCTCCGCAGGCTCGCAGGACGACCATGCATATTTGTCGACGGCAACATTCATCTTCGTTCAATCAGCTTCGACGGGCTTGTTTGCGGGTAAATCGCAATCGGCACCGATGGCCTGAAAAAGGTACTGGCGCTCTCGAGGTAATGTCTACTCCCCGGGTCTTGCCCAAAGCTTTAGCGCTCTCAGTTCGAAAGCTGAGGTTGCTGATCGGCCCATTTCACACGTCATGTTAACTCCGTATTTCTTTGTACGCTTTAGGTTGCGGTAAGCGGTCTTAGGCGGAGTCCAAAAGAATTATGGTGCATGCAGCGACAAGCCGGCAATTTACTCTTCCCGAGGATGATGTCATCGGTCGGTTGGAAGGCGCTCGGCTGCAGATCGAGCAGCGTTTTCTGGACGGCGGCGCCGTCCTTCTCACGGTGACAGAAGTTCTGGCCAAGCTGGTCAATCTGCTGGAAGATATCGGCGGCTCGCTGAAGGAGGAAAACGCAGCCGAAGCGACCGCCCGGCTGCTTCAGACAGTCGATCTGCTCAACAAGTTGCCGCCCGCGGAAGTTCGTCGTCAGGAGTGCGTGGTCTCTATTGGTCAAACCGGGCGGCTTCTCGCCACGCAGGTCCTCTCCATGGAAGAAACCCTGCGGTACCTCAGAACCTTTGCTGCGACAGCGAAAATTGCGGGCGCGCGAATTCCGGATTTCTCCAGTTTTGCCAGCGAGATCGTCGAACGCATCGAGTTCGCCACCGGCGAGGTCAAAGCACTTTCGGGGCAGATCCGCGTGCTTGAAAACGGGATAAAATCAGCGGCGGCAAGCGAGGACGGCTCGCTCGGACAATATCTGGATGACATACCGTCCATCGTCCAGCGCCTTCTGTCGAATGCACAGGAGATCCAGACCCAGCGCCGCGGTCTGTCGACATTGGCCGATACCGTTGCCGGGCTTGCGCGCCGGATTCAGAACAAGGTCGCCCACACCCTCTCCGCGATGCAGATCGGCGATATCACCCGGCAAAGGGTCGAGCATTGCCAGGCCGTCTATTCGATCACGGATGCCTATCTTGCCTCCCAGGCGTCCCTCAATCTTTCCGCGACTGATCGCAATCGCATCACGGCTCTGACGACGACCCTCGTCTTCGAGCTGCTCAGCGAGACAACAGACGGTTTCAACCGCGAGACCGCAAAAATCGTCGACAACATCCGTAGCTTCAGGGACGATATCGGCACCCTGCTCGACCTCTATCAAACCATGATGTCGCAGAGCGGGCAGGACGGGCGCAGCCCGATCAATTCGCTGCGCGGTGATCTTTCCGCCGCCCGGGCAGTCGTCGATCGCATTGATGTCGCCGCGGCCGGAGCAAATCGGCTCAGCGAAAAGACGAGCGAGATGGTCAAGGAGCTGACCACGAGCATTCTGACCATCCAGCTCGTGCGTCGGGACATCCAATACATGGCGCTCAACACCAATCTGCGCTGCGGCAAGCTTGGCGAAGAGGGGCGGGCAATCAACGTGGTCGCCGGAGAGCTGCGCTCGTTCGCATCGCTTCTCGATGAAGATGCGGAAAAAATCCTTATCGGGTTGGGCATGCTGGAGGGCCAGACTGCCGGCCTGAAGGACTGGCGGCAGAGCGATGACCAGGATAGTTCGTCGGGTTCCGGTGCGCATATCGATGCCGCTTTGCTGCACATTACCGAGGCTGGCGCATCCATGGATGTCAACGTGAAGGAGCTTCGCCGCTGTGGCGAGGATATGACCTCCAAGGTCGCCGAGGTCGTCAACAGCCTGGATTTCCGGGCGGGAATCGGCGAAACGCTCGCATCCTGCACGGAGGAAGCCGGTCGTGATTATTGCGCTGTCGAGGATTTGATCGGGCTCGAAGCGCCGCTAGCTGCCATTTCGGAGCGCATCGCGAAGATCTATACGATGGCGGCAGAACGCGAGATACATGCGAGTGTTTTTGGCGTGGCGACAGCTCCGGCCAGTCACGGACCGACGACTGGCAATGATGAGGAGTTGTTTGCAGAGGCTCTCTTCTGATCAGTGAGGTCTAAAAATCACCGAATACGTCCTGCCGCCGGTCAGGAGTTTGACGCGCTCGTCCACTTTGCCGCATAGCAGGACGATGATGTTGCGAAGAAGTAGATCCGTCACCGCTGTTGTGGTTGCCGCGCAGTCCTAGAGGGGCGCGCGCGAACCCCTGGGGGTGACGAGCGATCTTCCCGGAAGGCGATGGCGCTAGCGGGCGTAGCAGCATCGCTGCAAAGCATTCGAGATCACTATCCTCTATAGGTTGAGTTTTTTAATCGACAACTCAACCTGATCTTAAAGATTATGCCTTATAGCGTGAACCATGGAGGCAACGTCACGTCGGCATGATCTGGATTTTATCAGGGTCGCAGCATTCATGCTGCTGATCGTCTATCATGTCAGCCTGATGTATAACTCCAGGGGCTTTCTTCTGAAGGCACCGGACAGCTCTCCCATCTTTGACATCATCCATCTGTGGACCCACCCTTGGCGCATGTCGCTGCTGTTTTTGATCTCAGGCGTCGTCACGGGGATATTGCTGACACGGCAAACTCCCGAGGTGCTGAGGAAGGCGCGAACGAGGCAGTTGCTGGTTCCGCTGCTGGTTGGAATGCTGTTTCTGATCCCTCCCCAAATGTATGTCTGCCTGAATACCAGCCTGGGGGTCGACATCAGCCTCCGAGACGTCTTCTGGCACTATCTGACCCTGACGCCCATTCCGCTGCCCGACGGACGTGAGGTCAATCTCTTCTGGATGCAGCACCTGTGGTACCTCGCCTATCTCTGGACCTATACCGCAATCCTGACGCTTGTCGTATCGGCCTGGCCGAAGTTGCTGCCCCTCGCGGGGGATCGGCTGACGCCCCGGCTGGCGGGCAAGTGGATACTGATATTTCCCGCCATACTGTTCATCTTGCTCAGGCTCGCGCTGCGGCCGGCCTTCCCCCCGACACTCAATATCCTCACCGACTGGTACAGCCATAGTATCTATCTGATGTCATTTCTGCTCGGTGTCGTGATGGCCATGCGCAGCGAATGCTGGGAGGCGGTCGTCGACGCGCGAAAACCCGCCCTGATCCTGGCGCTGGGTTGTGCGGTGCTTCTGACGATGCTCTTCCCGGGCCTGCCTGCCGGCGAGCCTGACATGTGGCAGGCATTTGCGGGAAGGGTGCTTGCCGGCACGTTCCAATGGTGTGCGATCGTCGCAATTCTCGGATACGCAAAGGTCTGGCTGAATTCGGAGAACGCCGTTGTCCGCTATCTGAACAGGGCAGTGCTGACCTACTACGTGCTTCACCAGACGGTCATGTTGGTTATTGCCTACTGGTTGCGTGAGTTTGGGTTGATGTCCGCCTCGTCTTTCATCCCGATCGTGGTTGCGACGCTCGCCGTCTGTGCGTTGTGTTACGAACTGAAACGACGCCTGGAAATCTCCTGGAAAGCCAGGATCCGCGCTGGCATTGCCTGACGTATGGATATCTCGATGTTCACCCGGCATGGGCTCCCTGGAGCAATCTCTCTGCTTCAGGGTTAAGAGGGCGTCCGGTGCGCCGACAATCGGCCCCGGCTTTCACGATATCCACTCGCCGCACATTCCCGAGGTCGAGAAGATGACCGATCTTCTGTCGTTGTCGCGAAAACGTCTTCGGGACTTAGCCGCAGGCCTTATCAACATCTTAAATGAAGGATCGGTGACGGAACCTGTTGACGCAAATTTAACCTCGTCTACTATATCTAGTGTTCGAGGTTCCTTCGATTCGCAAGGATTGGAGGCTAAGATGGGAATACGGTCGCCGAGCATGATGCTCGTCAAGCCGTAGCTGCCCCCGCAACTGTGAGCGGCGAGTATTGTTCTGCATGTGCCACTGAGGAATATATGCCTCGGGAAGGCATGAGCAAATACTTCGACCCGCAAGCCAGGAGACCTGCCTCGAGCAATAGCGTCCACGGGCGGGGTGTCCGGATGGCGAGCGATGGTTTGCGGCAGCTCGCCGTTGCCGTCGCTTTCCTCGAATGGCCCGCAAAGGTTACTTCGAGGTGTGAAGTCCATGTCTTTGAGTATCCTTATCTGCCTGCACGACTGACGGCCGCCTAAGCGTCCGGCAGTCGGTTGTGCCCGCCGCCATTTTTCAGATTGCCGAACGGGTGTCGCCCGACGCCCGGACGATCTCGCACGCCTGTCATATATACGAGGACATCCATGAGCATTACCGTCTACAGCAAGCCCGCTTGCGTCCAGTGCACCGCGACCACACGCGCCCTCGACCGCCAGGGTATCGATTACACCATCGTCGACGTGTCCACCGATACTGAAGCCTACGAGCTGGTGCAGGGTCTCGGCTATCGTCAGGTCCCGGTCGTTATCGCCGGCGAGCAGCATTGGGCTGGCTTCCGCCCCGACATGATCAGCGCGCTCGCCTGAGGAACCGGGCGGTGGGCGAGATCGTCTATTTCTCCAGCAGATCTGAGAACACCCATCGCTTCGTTGCCAAGCTTGCCTTGCCGGCCGCTCGCATTCCGCTCGGCGCGGGTGAAGAGCTGCGAGCGGCCCGTCCTTACGTTCTCATTGTCCCAACCTATTGTGGTGAAGGGGGCAAGGGTGCCGTGCCCAAGCAGGTTATCCGCTTCCTCAACGATGCGGATAACCGTTCAAACATCCGCGGGGTCATTGCCGCGGGCAACAGCAACTTCGGGGCGACCTTTGGTATCGCCGGCGACATCATCTCCACCAAATGCCAGGTGCCGTTTCTCTATCGGTTCGAGCTTTTGGGCACGGAAGAGGATGTCGTGAATGTCAGACACGGATTGGAACGATTTTGGACACGCTAAGCTCTTCTTTGTCGCGGCACGCGGCCGAAAAACCGCTTCACACTTTTTCTCATCCCGCGAGCGACCGGCCATCGAAGGTCACGGAAACGGCGTTGGACTATCACGCCCTCAACGCCATGCTGAACCTCTATGACGAGCAGGGTAGTATCCAACTCGACAAGGACCGCTTGGCGGCCAAGCAGTATTTCCTCCAGCATGTCAACCAGAATACGGTGTTCTTCCATAACCTGCGGGAGAAGCTCGATTACCTGGTGACGGAGGGCTATTACGAACGGGAGGTGCTGGACCAATATTCCTTCAACTTCGTCCGCGATCTCTTCGATCATGCCTATGCGAAGAAGTTCCGCTTTCCGACGTTCCTCGGCGCTTTCAAATATTACACCAGCTATACGCTGAAGACCTTCGACGGAAAGCGCTATCTGGAGCGCTATGAAGACCGTGTCTGCATGGTAGCCTTGGCGCTGGCGCGCGGCAGCGAGCAGCTTGCCCATGACATGGTGGACGAGATTATTTCCGGCCGCTTCCAGCCGGCGACGCCGACCTTCCTCAACGCCGGCAAGAAGCAGCGCGGCGAGCTGGTTTCCTGCTTCCTGCTGCGCGTCGAAGACAACATGGAATCGATCGGCCGCGCCATCAATTCCGCGCTGCAGCTTTCCAAGCGCGGCGGCGGCGTGGCGCTGTCGCTCACCAACATCCGCGAGGCCGGCGCGCCGATCAAGCACATCGAGAACCAGTCTTCCGGCATCATCCCGGTGATGAAGCTGCTCGAAGACTCTTTCTCCTACGCCAACCAGCTCGGAGCCAGGCAGGGCGCGGGCGCCGTATATCTCAACGCCCATCACCCTGATATCATGCGCTTCCTCGACACCAAGCGCGAGAATGCCGACGAGAAGATCCGCATCAAGACCCTGTCGCTCGGTGTCGTCATTCCCGACATCACCTTCGAGCTCGCGAAGAACAATGACGATATGTATCTGTTCTCGCCCTATGACGTGGAGCGCGTCTATGGCGTGCCTTTCACGGAAATCTCGGTGACAGAAAAGTACCGCGAGATGGTGGCAGACAGCCGCATCCGCAAGAAGAAGATCAAGGCGCGCGACTTCTTCCAGGTGATTGCCGAAATCCAGTTCGAAAGCGGCTATCCCTACATCATGTTCGAGGACACTGTGAACCGCGCGAACCCGATCGCCGGCCGCATCACCATGAGCAATCTCTGCTCGGAAATCCTGCAGGTGAGCGAAGCGAGCGAATACAGCGACGACCTTTCCTACACGCATATGGGCAAGGACATCTCCTGCAATCTCGGCTCGCTCAACATCGCAGCCGCGATGGACAGCCCCGATTTCGGCAAGACGATCGAAATGTCGATTCGCGCGCTGACGGCAGTCTCCGACATGAGCCATATCTCGTCGGTGCCTTCGATCGAAAAGGGCAATGACGACAGCCACGCCATCGGCCTCGGCCAGATGAACCTGCACGGCTATCTTGCCCGCGAGCGCATCTTCTACGGCTCCGAGGAAGGCGTCGATTTCACCAACATCTATTTCTATACCGTGACCTATCACGCCATCCGTGCCTCGAACCTCCTAGCGGTCGAGCGCGGGCAGAGCTTCAAGGGCTTCGAGAACTCGAAATACGCGTCCGGTGAGTACTTCGACAAATATACCGAGCAGGAATGGAAGCCGGCGACCGAACGCGTGGCCGAACTGTTCGAAAAGGCCGGCATCGCCATCCCGACACAGGAAGATTGGGCGAAGTTGAAGCAGTCCGTGATGAAGGGCGGCCTTTATAACCAGAACCTGCAGGCCGTGCCTCCCACAGGTTCGATCTCCTATATCAACCACTCGACTTCTTCGATCCATCCGATCGTCTCCAAGATCGAAATCCGCAAGGAAGGCAAGATCGGCCGCGTCTATTATCCGGCCGCCTTCATGACCAACGACAATCTCGATTATTATCAGGACGCCTACGAGATCGGGCCGGAAAAGATCATCGACACCTATGCGGCCGCCACCCAGCATGTCGATCAGGGCCTGTCCCTGACGCTGTTCTTCCGCGACACGGCAACCACGCGCGACATCAACAAGGCGCAGATCTACGCCTGGAAGAAGGGTATCAAGACCATCTACTACATCCGCCTTCGCCAGATGGCGCTGTCCGGCACCGAGGTGCAGGGCTGCGTTTCCTGCGCCCTTTGATTTCCGGTTTGAAAAGGACATTTCCGTGAACATGCAATTCAAGCCGGTAAGCCGTATCCGCGCCATCAACTGGAACCGTATCGAGGACGACAAGGATCTCGAGGTCTGGAACCGCCTGACCGGAAATTTCTGGTTGCCCGAAAAGGTGCCATTGTCGAACGACATCCCGTCCTGGGCAACCCTGAAGCCGGAGGAGCAGCAGCTCACCATCCGCGTCTTCACTGGCCTGACCCTGCTCGACACGATCCAGAACGGAGTAGGCTCCGTGAAGCTGATGGCCGACGCCGCCACGCCGCATGAAGAGGCGGTGCTGTCGAACATCTCCTTCATGGAGGCCGTGCACGCTCGATCCTACTCATCGATCTTCTCGACGCTCTGCTCGACGCCGGATGTCGACGATGCCTATCGCTGGTCGGAAGAGAACGAATTTCTGCAGCGCAAGTCGACGTTGATCATGGAGCAATATGCTTCCGGTGATCCGCTGAAGAAGAAGGTCGCCAGCGTCTTCCTCGAAAGTTTCCTGTTCTATTCGGGCTTCTACCTGCCGATGTTCTGGTCGAGCCGTGCCAAGCTCACCAACACCGCCGACATGATCCGCCTCATCATCCGCGATGAGGCGGTGCATGGCTATTACATCGGCTACAAGTTCCAGCGCGGGCTTGAGCGGCTGCCGGAGGAGCGCCGGCAGGAGATCAAGGACTTCGCCTTCGACCTCCTGCTCGAACTCTATGATAACGAGGCTAGGTACACCGAGTCACTCTATGACGGTGTCGGCTTGACCGAAGACGTCAAGAAGTTCCTGCACTACAACGCCAACAAGGCGCTGATGAACCTTGGCTACGAGGCGCTCTTTCCCGCGGAGGCCTGCAAGGTCAATCCGGCGATCCTCTCGGCGCTGTCGCCGAATGCCGACGAGAACCATGACTTCTTCTCCGGCTCCGGCTCGTCCTATGTGATCGGGAAGGCAGTCGCGACCGAAGATGAAGATTGGAATTTCTAGGACTGGGTGATCCGTCCGCACGGCGTCGGGGGTCGCCCTGACGCCGTGGGCCTACTCGGGCGCCGGTTTTCCGCCGGCCACGCCCGGCAAGCCGAAAGCCTGTTGGAAGTAGTTCCGAAATGCCTGCATCGCAGGCGTCAAGGCGTTACCCGCACGCCATGCAAGTCCCACGTCCATGGCCGGTACGGTTTCCTGGATGTTGATCGTCTCGATGCGGCGGCCTTCGAGCGACCACGGCCGATATACCATGTCGGAGAGGATGGCGACGCCCTGGTTGTTCGCGACCATGGACCGAACGGCTTCCACCGATGAAGTGCGAAGCGTTACATTCGGTTGGTAGGGGGTCTTGCTCCAATATTTGAGCGATGACTGTGCGGCTTCGTCCACCGTCAGCATGATGTAGGGCTCTTGCGATATTTCCTGCAGCCCCACGCCCTTTCGCCGCAGCAGGTGATGTTGCGCCGGAACCCAGAGCCTGCGCACCGAGCTCAACAGCGTCTCTGTCGTGATCATCGGGTTGAGAATGTTCGAGGTGAGTAGGACGGAAAGGTCGTAGCGGTTGGTCAGCAAACCTTCCTCGATCGATTCCCTGTTCAGTTCATAGAGCTGCACCCGCAGTTTCGGGAAGAGCCGGCGTATCCGCTCGATGTGCATCGGCAGGAAATAGCCGATCACCGTGTAGGTGGCCGCGACGACCAGTTCGCCCTCGACATCGGTGTTGATGAAGTTGAGTTGCATCGCCTCGTCGATCTTGGCCAGGATCTCGTAGGCATGCGACAGGAACTGCCGTCCTGACGAGGTCAATTCCATCCCCTGCGCCGTGCGGGCGAAGAGCGGAACGCCGACGATCTGCTCGAGTTCCTTGATGGCCGCGGTTATGGCGGATTGAGAAATATTCTGGCTGATCGCCGCCTGGGAAACCTGCCCATATTCCGCGGTCGCGACGAAATAGCGAAGCTGGCGAATGCTGAGAGCCACCGAACCGTCCCTCCAATAAATTCAGACTACTGCACTGCAAAAATGAATAATGCTGGTCAAAACTGCATCATCTTCAGGAGCAATTTTTGAGCATGCCTTGTAACTATATATTTTATCGCGATTTTTTCCGCACCACTCCGACACATCATTATCATGTTTTCAGATATTACTGCTCAAAAAAATCTATTTTTCAAGCTGGCAATTAGACCCTACCGTACTGATGAGGAAGGCGCCCGCCGAGGGCGGCCTTTGGCGCCGATCTACCAGTGAGGATTGCGGGTTTGAAGCGAACGGTGGATATCAACTGTGATATGGGGGAAGCGTTCGGCCGGTGGCGTATCGGCGATACCAGCGATGAGCACCTCATAGCGCATATAAGCTCCGCCAACATAGCGGCGGGCTTTCACGCCGGCGATCCCAATCTCATCAATGACACGGTAAAACTGGCTGCCGAGCACGGCGTCGCGGTCGGCGCGCATCCGGGATACAACGACCTGCAAGGTTTCGGACGCCGAAAGATCTCGGGCAGCAACAAGGAAATCGTCAACGACATCGTCTACCAGGTCGGTGCGCTTCGCGAGTTCTGCAGGCGTCACGGCACCAGCATGCAGCATGTCAAGCCGCATGGCGCTCTCTACATGGAACTTGCTGCCAATCCGGAGCTGTCGGACGCTTTCATCGAGTACATGCGCACGACCGCACCCAATGCGCCCATTTTCTGCATGTGGAACTCAGCGACCTACGAGGCCGCCAGGCTGCTCGGCCATCCGGTCGTCAGGGAACTCTACGCTGATCGCGATTACGACGACAATGGCTGGATCGTCTTTACCCGCGATGCCGGGCGGCCCGATCCCAAGGCGATCGCCAGGAAGGTCTTGCGCGCCTGCACCGAAGGAAAAGTGCGCACCGTCCAGGGAAGAGACATCCCAATCGAATTTGAATCCATCTGCTTCCATTCCGATACGCTCGGAGCGTTGGATATCGTCCGCGAGATGCGCGAGGCGTTGGTGGCCGAAGGAATTCGGATCGCGCCTGTTTCCCAGATATTAGAACAGCAAAAATGAGGGGCTATCATGAGCAAAGCTGAAATCAGATCACCGCTGCCTGGCACCTTCTACAGGGCCTCTTCGCCGGATGCTCCTCCGTTCAAGGCCGATGGTCAGGACGTCGCGGAAAGTGACATCGTCGGCGTGATCGAAGTCATGAAGACCTTCCATGAGATCCCGGCGGGACTTTCCGGAAAGAACATCACCTTCCTCATCGACAACGAAGAGCCGATCATGGCCGGCCAGGTCATCGCGGAGGTAGAACAGTGACGATCAGCTCCGTTCTCATCGCCAATCGCGGCGAAATCGCGGTTCGCATCATCAAGGCCGCCAAGGCCCTTGGTATCCGCACGGTGCAGGTCCATAGCGCCGCCGATGCCGATATGCTGGCGGTGCGGCTGGCGGACGAGGCGATCAATATCGGACCGCCGGCGCCGAAGAAATCCTATCTCAACATCGAGGCCGTCATCGCGGCTGCCAAGGCCGCGAATGTCGATGCGGTGCATCCCGGCTATGGCTTCCTATCGGAGAATGGCGATTTCGCCGATGCCGTCGCGGCGGCCGGTTTGACGTTCATCGGCCCGAGTGGCGATGCCATTCGCCTGCTCGGAGACAAGGTTGCGGCGCGCGAGGTTGCCAAGCGCGCCGGTGTGCCGACCGTGCCCGGCAGCGGCGGGCGCATTTCCGATCTCGCTGAGGCTCACGAGATTGCCGAGCGTATCGGCTTCCCGGTGATGATCAAGGCTGCCGCCGGCGGTGGCGGCCGCGGCATCCGCATCGTGGAATCGCTTGCGGATCTCGACAAGCAGTTTCCGCTTGCCGCGGCTGAAGCGCTGGCCGCTTTCGGCGATGGCGGTCTTTATATCGAGAAGGTCATTTCCCGTGCGCGTCATGTCGAGGTGCAGATCTTCGGCGATGGGGAGAATTTCATCCATCTCCATGAGCGTGAATGCTCGTTGCAGCGCCGCCGTCAAAAGGTCTGGGAGGAGGCGCCGTCGCTCCTGCTGCCGCAGATCGTGCGTCAGAAGCTCTGCGAGAGTGCCGTCGCGCTGGCAAGAGAGGTTGGGTACAAGGGCGCCGGCACGGTCGAATATCTCTATGACGAAGATAGCAGCGAATTCTATTTCATCGAGGTCAACACGCGCATCCAGGTCGAGCATCCGGTGACCGAGATGATCACAGGCGTCGATCTTGTCCAGGAGATGTTCAGGGCCGCCGGCGGCGCGCCGCTTTCCGTCACGCAGGACGATATCCGCCCGCGCGGACATGCCATCGAGTGCCGCATCAACGCCGAGGATCCCTTCAAGGGTTTCGCGCCGGCCCCGGGGCTTGTCGGGCGCCTGGTGGTTCCCGAGGGAGACGGCATCCGCTTCGATACCATGCTCTACGAAGGCTATACCGTTCCGCCCTTCTATGATTCCCTGCTGGGCAAGCTCATTGTCTGGGGTGAGACAAGAGGCGAATGCCTGATAAGGCTTGGTCGAGCGCTCGACAATCTTGTGATCGAGGGGCTGGCGACGACCATTCCGCTGCATCAGGCACTCGTCCGCTCTTCGGCCGTGCAAATTGCGGCCTTCCATACGCGCTTCCTGGAAGGGTGGCTGGAAACCGAATTCTCTCCCAAAAATCATATTCGATCGGAGGTCGCCTGATGCCCGCGCGCTATAGTTTCGGAGGGGATGAACACCTCTTCATCGAATGCAGCGATGAGATGTCGCTGGAAGCCTTCTTCAAGAGCCTGTCGATGGCAACAGCCGTGCGGGAAAGCCAGATCAAGGGCGTCACCGAGATTTGCCCCGCCAATGCCTCGTTCCAGGTCAAGTTCAACCCGGATATCATCAAGCCCGATGACATGCTGAAGGAAGTCAGGGCGATCGAGGTCGATGCCGAAAAGGCCGAGCCCGTGCTCAAGACGCGGATCGTCGAAATCCCCGTCTTCTACAACGATCCCTGGACCCATGAGACCTTGATGCGCTTTCGCGAGCGGCACCAGGAGCCTGAGGGCACCGATCTCGACTACGCCGCCAGGATCAATGGCTACGATGCCGTCGGCAGCTTCATAGAGGCCCATCACGGCTCACCGTGGTTCGTTTCCATGGTCGGCTTCGTCGCCGGCCTTCCCTTCATGTATCAGATGGTCGAGCGTCAGCGGCAGATCGAGGTGCCGAAATATCTGCGCCCGAGAACCGATACGCCGCGGCTGACGGTCGGCCATGGCGGTTGCTTCGGCTGCATCTATTCGGTGCGCGGCGCCGGCGGCTATCAGATGTTCGGCATCACGCCCATGCCGATCTTCGATTCCAGCCAGACGACGAGCTATCTCCGCGATTTCATGGTCTTTTTCCGCCCGGGCGACATCGTGAAGTTCAAGCCTATCGATCGTGCCGCCTATGACCAGGCGGTCGAGGATGTCGACAGGGGCAGGTTTTCGCCGCCGATCCGTGAGGTCACTTTCGATCTTCGCGAATTCCAGAAGGACATCGACGGCTACAACACCAAGCTGGAGGGCACGCTCTATGCCCATTAAGGTCATACATCACGGCGTTTCCACCAGCGTTCAGGATCTCGGCCGCCCTGGCTATTTTCATCTGGGCATTCCGATGGGCGGCGCCATGGATCGCTACGCGTTGCGGGCAGCCAACCTTTTGGTCGGCAACGACGAGGGTGCGGCCGGCCTCGAGGCGGTCTTCATGGGGCCGAAGCTCGAGTTCACGCAAGATGCGCTCGTTGCTGTTACCGGTGCGGACATGCCCGCCAAGCTCGATGGCGAACCGGTCCCCGGCTGGACTGCTTTCAAAGTGAAGAGCGGTCAGGTCCTGACCTTCGATTTTCTGAAGTCCGGCGCCCGCATCTACATCGCGGTTGCCGGCGGCATCGATGTGCCAATCGCCCTTGGCAGCCGGTCGACCTATCCGATCGGCGCACTTGGCGGCTACAAAGGCAGGGCGCTTGCGCCGGGAGACGAACTGCCCGTCGGCCAAGGCGGCCTTGACGGCGAGGGGCGCACCATTGCTGAGGACCTGCGCCGCAAACCGGGAGCGCCGGCGGAACTTCGCGTGCTGCCGGGCCTCTACTGGGACAGGCTGACGGACGCGGCGAAGGCGAACTTCTTTGCCGACACCTGGAAGGTGGCGCCGGAGGCCGATCGCATGGGATATCGCTTTCGCGGCGGTCGCAAGATCGAGTTCGTCGAGCGCAAGCAGTCGTTCGGAGCCGGCTCCGATCCGTCCAACATCGTCGACAGCTGCTATCCCTATGGTTCCATCCAGATCCCGAGCGGCACGGAGCCAATCATCCTGCATCGTGATGCGGTCTCGGGCGGCGGCTATTTCATGGTCGGCACCGTGATTTCAGCCGACATGGATCTGATCGGGCAGCTTCAGCCGCATACGCCGACACGATTCATCGAGGTTTCGATGGACGAGGCCTTGGCTGCACGAAAGCACCGGGCTTCGCTGCTCGCCAAGCTCAGATCCACGTTTAACTGAGCATCTGCCCGTTTCGGCTTCTAAACTGCCAATGGGTGCGTCATCCAAGAGCTCGCAAGACAAATACACCGGCCCTTGATAGGGCCGGCATTTTCATCGTTGCACAACAAGGTCGTAACCCGCTCTTACTTGTTCAACGCATCCTTCAGCGCCTTGGCCGGCGTGAAGGTGAGCTTCTTTGCGGCGGCCACCTTGATGGTCGCGCCGGTCGATGGATTGCGTGCTTCCCGTGCCGGCGTGTCCTTGACCTTGAACTTGCCAAAGCCCGGGATCGATGTCTCGGCGCCGGAGGTTGCTGCTCCGGTGATGGCGGCGAAGACGGCTTCGACGACAGCCTTGCTCTGAGCCTTTGTCAGCTTGTGATCTGCGGCAATCTTGTCTGCGATTTCGTTGGTGGTGGTCATCATGCTTCCCCCGGGTTGTTTACGGTTGAATCATTTCCATCGTAATCGCCCAATGTCACGCGCTGCCCGGGTCTCAGAGGGCTCATACACCGGCATTTCCACAATTTCCGATGGGAAGAGCCCCATTTTCGGGCTTTTCCCTACCGGTTCCAGGAGATGCGGTGCCGCTTGTTGTTCTGTCGCGACACCTCCTTCTTTCTACTTTTGCTGATTCTTCCCTCCGGGCACGCACCACGGCGGTCTCGCCAAAAGGCATAATCTGGATGGACAAAATGATGGATTCATCACGTCGCGATCCGCGTTATGCCAGCGATGCTGGTCATGGGGCCGGTGACGGTATAGATGCCTCACGATGACAAATAACGGGAACAAGCAATGGAAGACGCGATCAAGATAGATAACCGCGGTGACTTCGGTCTGTGGGCCATCGAAGTTGCAAAGCAGATCGTCAGTGAGCAAGGTTTCGGCCTCGCCAAGGCAGCCCGAGACGGTACGGACGAAGATGTCCGCGTAGCCGGCGGCGCCCTCGGGCAGGCGATCACCAACGCGCTCATGGAAGTCTATGATGGTTTGCTCGATGGTGCGGATGAAGACTAGGCCGGAGCGCTGGCATCCCGCTGCCAGCGAGGGGCCGAATGCTCACGCTTCATGGTCGATGCGCGGGCGGAGCCGGGAAATCCAGAACGCTGTTCGTATAGGTTTCGACCAGCGTGCTGAATGGCGTACCATCCGGCAACTTCAGCACTGCGCGATGTTCGAGAAGAAACGGGGGCAGCGTCAGTTGTCCCGTGCCGGCGGACGGCAGATCGGCTTTCATCTCCCATCCTTCGGGAAGAGGTGACCAAAGCAATTTGGCTGACAGGTTCGTGCGGGTGAAGTTGAGTGACTGAACGGCTCGGCCAAAGGCGATATCGGATGTGTTCAGCGCCTCGTTCATGTCAGCCGTCAGTTTTGCCGGCACATACCAATTATCGGCTTCCGACAGGACGCGATCGCCACAGGCGAGACGAACGCGACGATAGGCAATCGGAACATCCGGCCCCACAGCCAGCAGCTCACGGATATGGGCGTCGGCCGGCTTATCCTGCCCATGCACACGCTGCGCCAGGATCTTGGAGCCCGCCGGCGCAAGCTTATGCGAGGCACACCAGCGGTCGAGCGTCAAAGTGGCGCTGGCATTGCTGAGGAGATTGGCATTCAGCGTCTGGAGGACTGCAAGGGCTTCCACCCGCGATGTCGGGGTGTCGGGCCATTGCGACGGAGCGGCTGAATCCTGAGCCATCAAAGCGTGGGCAGAAAGCATGGCGGCCGCGGAGCCGGCCAAAGCTGCGATCCGGACGAATGTCGAAAGGCGAAAAGGCATGGGAAAGGAAATCCTCTATATGAATATGTCTTGTCGGTCAGAATTGACGCATCTAACCTCTTGAAAGGCCATGCTTGCAAGCTCAATGGCGGCATAGATGGAGAGGGCTTTCCCGGCGGCAAGGTCCAGAGCGAACAATGGTCTCGATCGTGGCAATGAGCGGAGCAGTGTAGCGAACGACCAGACCCACGACCAGCGGCGTCGACCGAGGCACCGCAGGAAGCCGCCCATGGCGATCTGCGCCGCCACAAGGGCAAGCGCGCTTCCGTACACCACCAACACTCAAAACCGCCTGAATGCCAAAAGGCACGGGATCGCCATAGGTGGTAACGCACCGGACAAGGTTGCTTTTCGCGACTGTGATAACGACGCAGTCCTTATCGAAGGCGCGTATTTTCTGGCGGCTCTGTTCCAGTGCCAACTTACAATCGCTATTTGGCATCCCCATATGATCGACAGATTGTCTTTCTGCCCAATGACAGGAGAACCAATGTTCAGTGCAGTTCCGCGTTTCGCCAAGATCGCAGCCATCGTCGTCCTCGCTGCCGCATCGTCCTTTGCGAGCTTTAGCGATGCTGATGCTCGCCGTGCTGGCTCCAGCGGATTCGGCAGCCGCGGAACCAGGACTTTCGACACGCCTGCCATTACGCGGACAGCGCCAACCCAGGCCGCTCCGATCGACCGGACGATGACACCCCAGACGCAGACCGCGACGCAGCCGCCGATCAACGCGCAGCCTCGTCCCGGCCTTTTTGGCGGCTTCGGCGGGTCGATGATCGGCGGATTGATCGCCGGCGGCTTGCTTGGCATGCTGATCGGTCATGGTTTCGGCGGCGGCTTCGGCTTCCTCGGCATGCTGCTGCAGATCGGCCTGATCATCGCGGCGATAAGCTTTGCCATGCGCTTCTTCGCTAACCGCCAAAGAACGAACTATGCGGCATCGGCGCCGGGCACATCCTATAACACAAACAGCATGAATGCTTCGCAGCGTCCCTCCTTCTCGATCCCTCCGATCGGTGGCAGCGCGGCGAACGCGAAGCCGGCGGCGCGGCAGGCGAATGACGAGATCGGGTTGAAGCAGCCCGATCTCGAACGCTTCGAGCAGCTTCTTACCAAAATTCAAACGGCCTACGGGTCCGAGGATTACGCCGCGCTGCGCCAGCTGAGCACACCCGAAGCCATGTCCTATCTTGCCGAGGAGCTTGGCGAGAACGCGACCAACGGCGTCCGCAACAGCGTTTCCGATGTTCGCCTGTTGCAGGGCGATATCGCCGAAGCTTGGCGCGAGGACAGTGCCGAATACGCGACGCTCGCCATGCGCTATTCGAGCATCGACGCGATGGTCGATCGTACGACGGGAAAGCTCGTGGATGGCGACGATCGCAATCCCTCGGAAACCACCGAGATCTGGACCTTCGTGCGCAGGCCGGGTTCGGACTGGAAGCTCTCCGCGATCCAGGGGACAGGGCCTCACGGCGCCTGAACCCGCATTTGGCAAAGATTGCCCTCGCGAAAGATCTAGGGCAATCGCTGGCGCTTGTCGAAGAGATCTACGCACCCCCAAGGCGCTTCAGCAACTCCTCAATGAAGACCTTCAAGCGGGCGCTTTGATGTCTGCGTCGGGCTTGCTGCGAACCGAATGAGGGAAGACGAGCCCTATCGGGCTACCCTTTGGAATCTCCCAGGACACCCAAATGAGACGAATGTGGAAACGATACCGCATCCGTCTTGACTCATTGGATGAGTCCATTAATCTCAATGTGGAAACGTTACCATACTGGGAGGAACTGGATGAAATCCGCGCGGCTCAACCGCCTTTTCGGCGTGTCCGGCAATTGCTTCGATGTCGCCATCGATCATGGCATGTTCAATGAACGGACCTTCCTCGCCGGCATTGAGGACATGAAGACGGCCATCAAGGTGATCGCCGACGCCGCGCCGGATGCCATCCAGCTTCCACCGGGGACCGCGCCACTCTTGCAGGCGATCCCCGGCAAGCATCGCCCGGCGTTGGTCCTGCGCACGGATATCGCCAACATCTATGGCAATCCCCTGCCATCAGCGCTGTTTTCCGAAATGATCGACCGCGCGGTGGAGCAGGGCGTGGCGCTCGACGCGGCCTGCGTCGTCGTCAATCTCCTGATGCTACCGAACCAGCCCGAAGTCTATCGTGCCTGCGTGCGCAACGTGAATAGCCTGAAGCGTGAATGCGAGATCTATGGCATGCCGCTGATGGTGGAGCCGCTGGTCATGCAGGATAATTCCAAGGGCGCTTACATGGTCGATGGTGCGATCGACAAAATCCTGCCGCTGGTGCGTCAGGCCGCCGAACTCGGCGCCGATATCATCAAGGCTGACCCGTGCGATAATGTCGAGGAATATCACCGTGTCATCGAGATCGCCCAGGGCCTTCCGGTGCTGGTGCGCGGCGGTGGGCGCGTTTCTGATCAGGAAATCCTGAGCCGCACCAAGCAGCTGATGGGGCAGGGCGCGCGCGGCATCGTCTATGGCCGCAACGTCATCCAACACCAAAATCCTGCGGGCATGACGCGCGCCTTGATGGCGATCGTCCATGACGGTGCTTCCGTAGAGGAAGCCTCGCGGCATCTCGCCTGACGCATTCTGGGAGGAATGGACATGACAAGGGTATTCCGTTTCGGCGTCATCGGTTGCGGCCTGATGGGGCGCGAATTCGCAAGTGCCGTGGCGCGCTGGCTGCATCTTGCCGACGTGAAGGCGCGACCGGAAATCGTCGCTGTCTGCGACACCAATACGACGCTGCTCGACTGGTTCAGGGATCACGTGCCGACCGTGCGGCAGTTTACCGGCGACTATAAGGAGCTTCTGGCCAATCCAGAGATCGACGCGATCTATTGCGCGGTGCCGCATGTGCTGCACCAGCAATTCTATATCGATATCTTGAAGGCCGGAAAGCATCTGCTCGGCGAAAAGCCCTTCGGCATGGATGCGGCCCAGAACCGCGAGATCATGACGGTTCTTGCCGAACACCCGGAGCTTCTGGTTCGCTGCTCGTCGGAAATGCCTTTCTTCCCCGGTGCACAGAAGGTCATAGCGCTTGCGGAAAGCGGCGAGATGGGCGACCTCCTCGAGGTCGAGGCCGGTTTCCTGCACTCCTCTGACATTGACCGGCAGAAGCCGATCAATTGGAAGCGCATGGCTGAGATCAACGGCGAATATGGCTGCATGGGCGATCTCGGCATGCATGTCCTCCACGTGCCGTTGCGGCTCGGCTGGCGCCCGACGACCCTGCATGCGCAACTCGTCAAAAAGGTCACCGGGCGTCCTGACGGCAAGGGCGGAATGGTGCCTTGCACCACCTGGGACAATGCGACCATCAGCACGCGCGTGCGCGCCGGGGATCAGGATTTCCCGATGGTGCTCAAAACGTGGCGCATCGCGCCGGGCGAATCCAACACCTGGTACATCCGTATTCTGGGCATGAAGAAGAGCGCCTTCTTCAGCACCAAGTCGCCGCGCCAGTGGCAATGGATGGATTATACCGGTGGCACGCAGGCCTGGAGCACCGAGGACCTCGGCTATGGCTCGCTGTTTCCGGCCATAACGGGCAAGATTTTCGAGTTCGGCTTTGCCGATGCCATCCAGCAGATGTGGGCTGCTTTCGTCGATGAGCTGGCAGGCGGGAACGCCAACGGCTTTGGCTGCGCCACCCCGGCCGAAGCGCAGGCACATCACGCGGTGCTGACGGCGGCTCTCAAATCCGGTCGCGAGAACATCGTGGTGCCGGTCGACTATGAGGGGGCGGCGATCTGATGAAGCGCTCGGAGATTAACGCAGCGCTGCTGCGGGCAACGAAGACCCTCGAGCACTGGCGGTGGGCGCTGCCGGAGTGGGGATATTGGACTGCGGCGGAGTTCGCCGCCGATCCGCAGGCGACGGCCTATCTGCGCGCCCATCAACTGGGCTGGGACGTCACCGATTTCGGCTCGGGCCGGTTTGCCGAATGCGGTCTGGTGCTGTTCTGCCTGCGCAACGGCATCGTTAGCGTCGAGGGCGAGCGCACGTATGCGGAAAAACTCCTCTTCGTAGAGGAAGGCCAGGTAACGCCGACCCATCGTCATGCAGCGAAGATGGAAGACATCATCAATCGAGCCGGCGGCGATCTCGTCATCGAATTCGCCGCGGCCGACGCCGACGGCAATGTGCTGAAAGACGATGTCACCGTTCCGCTGGACGGACTGCCGCGCAAGCTCGCGGCATGGGAACCGCTGGTTCTTTCACCCGGCCAGAGCGTGACGATCCGCACCGGGCTCTATCATCGTTTCTACGGCAGAAGAGGCGGTGGCCCCGTCCTCGTCGGCGAGGTCAGCCAGGTCAACGACGACAATAGCGATAACTTCTTCCTGGATCCGATCGGGCGCTTTGCCGCGATCGAGGAGGATGAACCACCTCTCAGACCCTTGTGGAACGAGGCAGGCTGATGATGCGGACAGGGGAGGAGGTTCGCGGCAGCGAAAGGCAGGATAAGGGCGGCATCGTTTGCGCGGGAAATTTCATCGTCGACCGCGTTCACACACTGTCCTACTGGCCGAAACAGGGTAATCTCGCTCATATCCTGCATCAGGATCTGGGCGTGGGGGGCGGAGCCGCCAATGTCGTCACCGACCTCGCCTCGCTCGGTTTTCCCGGAAAGCTGGCGGCAGCGGGATGTGTCGGCGCCGATATTGACGGAGAGATCGTCAAGTCGCGCCTGGTCGATGCCGGCATCGATGTCGGCGGGCTGATGGTGCTGTCCGACCGGGCGACGGCGCACACCCATGTCATGAATGTGCCAGGTGAGAACCGCACTTTCTTCTATCACGGCGGTGCCAACGATGCGGTCACCGATGCGCTCGTCTTCCCCGAGGTCTTCGCGAGCGCCGGTTACCGGCTGTTCTATCTCGGTTATCTGATGCTGTTGCCCGGTCTCGACCGGCTCGGTCCGGACGGCCGCTCGGGAGCGTCGCGCCTGCTTGAAGCCGCCCGTCGAGCGGGCCTTACGACCTGTGTGGATTTCGTATCGAGCGAGGATCCGGAATTCGCCGCCAAGGTCGGCGCTTCGCTGCCATATTGCGATTTCCTGATCATCAATGAGGTCGAGGCGGGTCGTGCAACCGGCGTGGCTGTGCGCGATGCGCGGGGAGACCTGATCGAAGCGGGAATTCTGACTGCGGGCGAGCGTCTGCTTGCGGCGGGTGTGGCCAAGGGCGCCGTCATCCATGCGCCGGAGATCTGCTTCTGGTTTGCGCCTGGCGCTTCGCCTGTCGTCACACGTTCGCGGCCCGTCAATCCGAATGACATCGTCAGTACCGTCGGCGCCGGCGACGCTTTTTGCGCCGCCGTGCTTTACGGCCTGCACGAGAACTGGCCGGTCGGGCGCATCTGTGCTGTTGCCCACGCCGCCGCCGCCCGCTGCCTGGGAGGCGCGACGGCGACGGATGGCATCCCCGACATGGCGGTCCTCGTTGACGACGCGAAGGAAATGCACCCGGCATTTACGGCATAGAGCATCGCTCATGAGGTCGTCAGCATTGTTGGCGATTGATGGTAGTGTACCGTGGGGATTGGCTCATCATGCGGCGATGATCACTGGAATCTGAGGGCTGGAGGAGAAGAATGAGGGCCGTACGCTTGGAATCGATCGGGTCCATGATCATGCGCACCGTTGAGAAACCGGTTGCCCGGCCCGGCGAGCTCATCGTCCGGGTTCTGGCTGCCGGCATCTGCGGCTCCGATCGTCACATGTACAAGGGCGAGTATCCGACAGCGATCCCCGTTACCTTGGGACATGAATTCTGCGGCATCGTGGAGGAGGTCGGCGATGGAATCCCATCATTTGCCGGCGGAGAACTCGTCACCGTGGACCCGAATATCGCCTGCGGCACCTGTGCGGCCTGCAGGCGCGGGCGACCGAACCTGTGCGCAAGGCTGACAGCCATCGGGGTGACACGCGACGGCGGCTTTGCGGACTATGTGGCGGTGCCGTGCGGTCAGGCATTCACGCTGCCGTCCGATCTCGATCCCGTGCATGGCGCCTTCTGCGAACCGCTCGCCTGCTGCATTCACGCCATCGACAAGGCAGACATCCGACTGGGCGATAGCGTCGCCATCCTGGGCGGAGGTGTGATCGGCCTGCTCATGGTGCAATTGGCCCGCCTGGCCGGCGCCAGCCAAGTGATCCTGATCACGCGACAGCTATCGAGGCGCGAGGCTGCGCTGCGCCTGGGCGCCACGCGCGCCTTCGATCCAGCATCTTCGGATACGGTCGCTTCCGTTCGAGATGCTACCCAAGGCGGCGCAGACGTCGTCATCGAGTGTGCCGGTGTCGCCGACACCTTGCAGACCGGTCTCAGGATGGCGCGGCGCGGCGGCACTTTCGTGCTGTTCGGCGTGACGCCGGCCGGCATCGAAGTGCCCGTTCTACCCTTCGACCTGCTCGTCAACGAGGTTGATGTCAGGCCGGCCTATCTCAACCCGTTCACGCATTCCCGGGCCGCGGCAATGGTCGCGAGCGGAGCGCTCGAATTGGACTCCCTGGTGACCAAAGCCATAGGCCTCGAAGAGGTTGCAGGCGTAGTCGGCAGCGCGCCATTGCCGGGCGAAATCAAGGTCATAGTACGACCCTAGCTTTAGGAAATCACCGGTCTATCTTGGCGGTCGGGTACATGCCGCTCGCCTCAGCCGCGGACAGGTCCCGTGGAATCGCGTTCGATCAGCGTCACGGGGATCTTGACGACTATGCCCTGTCGCGGCTCGTGCCCCGCTTGCTGCTCCTCGATCAACGCCTTCAATTGCTGCGCCGCCTGCTCACCGACCTCGCGGATCGGCTGCGCGACGGTGGTCAATCGCGGAAAGACATAGGCAGCTTCCGGCAAGTCGTCGAAGCCGATCACCGAATAGTCGCGCGGAACGGAAAAGCCGCGATCCTGGACGGCATGGATGACTGCGATCGCCGAAATATCGGTTGTGCCGACGATCGCCGTCACTTCCGGCCGGGACGTGAGCAATTCACGCGCAAGCTCATAGGTTGCCGCAAAGCTATGCTCCTCCGCCATCGCCACCACGGCAGGCGTGATTCCGTCCTTCGCCATTTCCGCCCTCATGCCCTCAAGGCGAAGCTGGACGGGTTGGCTATGCGCGGGCGCGCCGACAATGGCGATCGACCGGTGGCCGAGACCGATCAGATGGCGCGCCATCAGCCGCCCGCCTTCCTCATGATCAGCCATGACGGCATCGTTTGCGATCCCGCCCAGTTCGCGGTCGATGGCGACGATCGGAATATCGGCATCGCGCAGCGCCTCGAAATGCTCGATACTGCCGAAGGCGCTGGCCACGATGACGCCGTCGATGCGCTGGGACAGCAGCATGGAAATGTAGCGCGCCTCGTGCTCCATGTTTTCCGCCGTGCTGCAGATCAGCGTCTGGTAGCCGTGCCGGAACAATTCCTGCTCGATGGCATGGGCGAGAATCCCAAAGAAAGGCACGTCGATCGACGGCAGCATCAGCCCGATCATCCGGCTCGGCGCACCCCGCAGCATGCGCGCGCCCTTGCTCGGTGTGTAGTTCAGCGTGCGGATCGCCGCTTCCACACGTTGCCTGAGCTCCGGGGAGGCGTAGCCGCTGTTGTTGAGCACGCGCGAGACGGAAGAGACCGATGTTCCTGCAAGCTTGGCGATATGTCTGATACTGGTCGTCACTTGCTCGCATTTCTTTGTCTGTCGGCCGATTCTTCAGAAAATGGCTGCAGATGTTCAACTCTATGTCGGCACCGACTAAACCACCGGCGGCACGTCGCATCAAGCGCAATAGGGGCGATCATTGACAGCGATCGGCAACGTCCGCGTCGATCCTATCAGGTATGCGCAAAGAGCCTCAGGCTCTTTTATCATGCGCAAACATCCTTATCTCAGCGCTACGGCAATATCTGTTGGGGCGCGATGTGCTTTTTCATCCAGATCGACTTTCATTCGGCATCGTCTTGCCGGTGCAACCGCGAACCTCTGCCGATGTCGAGTTCGATGCCCAGTTGAAGCTTGCAAGCCATGCGGACGAATTGGGTTTCGATGCGCTCTGGGTCCGAGATGTGCCGCTGAACAGCGAAAGCTATCCGGATCCGGTCGGACACGCCGATCCCTGGGTCTTCCTTGGAGCACTGGCGGCGGTCACTTCGAACATCGGCCTGGCGACAGGCGCGATCGTTCTGCCTTTGAGACATCCTCTGCACATTGCCAAGGCCGCGCTTTCGGTGGCGCTCCTCTCGCAAGGGCGGCTCGTTCTTGGTCTTGGGTCGGGAGACAGACCGACGGAATACGAGGTATTCGGGAAAGATCTGGAGAAGCGGAAGTCGATCTTTCAGGACAATTGGGAGCGTCTGGCTGCCGTGCTTCGCCCGGATCAGGAGATATTGGACGAGAACGGCCAGGCGCGAAGAGAATTCGCCGTCAGACCGAGGTTGCAACAAGCACCCATTCCTTTGGTGGCTGTCGGTTCGTCGTCGCAGTCCCTCGAATGGATCGCCCGGCATGCGACCGCATGGATGACATATTACAGGCAATTGCCCGTCCAAAGGGACCGGCTGACGCTTTGGCATAACGCCCAGGCGAAAGTGACGACGGAATTCCGCGGCTTCGGCCAGTCGATGGTGCTGGAGCTCGTCGACAGGCCCGATGCGGCCTACGAAGAGATAAATCTCGGCGGCAGAACCGGCAGGCGAGGGCTGATCGGCGCGCTATCGGCCATGCGTGAAGCCGGTATCCATCACGTCGCGTTCAATCTCATTTCGGGACATAGGCCGGCACACGACGTCATGGACGAAATCGCCGGGGATGTGATGCTCGCTTTGAGCTAGGCCGCACCGCCGGCGCTACTGGCACCGGCATTTATAAGATTTTTATATCTTCCGCATTCCCACCGTCTCGAACCTTAATGCGGTTTGGGCGCATGTTATACGGCGAAGATACACGCGAGGTGATCTTCTCTCTGTGCGGAAATAAAAGAGGCGCTCTCACCAAGAGCGCCCTGCATCGTTTTCGCAATCAACAAGAACAATCAAGGAATCGCGATCGATGATGGACATTATTCTTGTCGGGATCGGCGTTTTATTTTTCCTCCTCTGTGTCGCTTACACCAAGGCCTGCGACAGCCTCTAGTCGGAGAGACGGCAATGCTTCTCGATTACATTCTCGGTGGCGGCGTGACTCTTTTTCTCACCGCCTACCTGATTTACGCTCTCATTCGCCCCGAGCGCTTCTAATTCCATAGCGCTGGATAGGGAAAGTTACCCCCATGACCTTCAACGGATGGCTTCAGATCCTCATTTACATCGGGATCCTTCTTCTGCTCGTCAAACCGCTCGGCGGTTACATGACGCGTGTCTTCACCGGCGAGCGCACATTTCTTTCTTATGTCCTCGGTCCGTTGGAACGGGGACTTTATCGTCTCGCCGGCACGAATGAGCGCGAAGAGCAGCACTGGACGACCTATTCGATCTCCATGATTCTGTTCAGCCTCGCCGGCTTCTTCGTGCTCTATATCCTGCAGCGCTTCCAGGCGAGCCTGCCTTATAACCCGGCAGGCATGACCTCGATCGGCCCGGAGCTTTCGTTCAACAACGCCGCGAGCTTCGTGACCAACACCAACTGGCAGAATTACGGCGGCGAAAGCACGATGTCCTATCTCGTGCAGATGGCCGGTTTCACTGTCCAGAATTTCGCCTCCGCCGCCACCGGTATTGCGCTCGCCATTGCGCTGATCCGCGCCTTCTCGCGCGCTTCCGGCAAGGCGATCGGCAATTTCTGGGTCGATTTGACCAGGGCGACGCTCTATGTGCTGCTGCCGATCTGTATCGTCCTGACGCTGGTGTTCGTCTATCTCGGCGTGCCGCAGACGCTCGGGCCCTATGTCAATGCCACGACGCTTGAGGGCGCGCAGCAGACAATTGCCGTCGGCCCGGTCGCCTCGCAGCTTGCCATCAAGATGCTCGGCACCAATGGCGGCGGCTTCTTCAATGCCAACTCCGCCCATCCTTTCGAAAACCCAGATGCGATCTCCAATCTGATCCAGATGCTGGCGATCTTCGCGATCGGCGCTGCGCTGACCAATGTCTTCGGACGCATGGTCGGCAATCAGCGTCAGGGCTGGGCAATCCTCGGTGCCATGGGTGTGCTGTTCATCGCCGGCGTCATCGTCACCTATTGGGCTGAAGCTGCCGGCAATCCGCTGGTGCATGCGCTCGGCGTCCAGGGCGGCAATATGGAAGGCAAGGAAGTCCGCTTCGGCATCACGCTGTCGTCGCTCTTCGCGGTCATTACTACGGCGGCGTCCTGCGGCGCGGTCAATGCCATGCATGGCAGCTTCACAGCGATCGGCGGCATGATCCCGTTGATCAACCTGCAGCTCGGCGAAGTCATCGTTGGCGGCGTCGGTGCCGGTTTCTACGGCATCCTGATGTTCGTCATCATCGCCATCTTCGTTGCCGGCCTGATGGTCGGACGCACGCCGGAATATCTCGGCAAGAAGATCGAGGCCAAGGAAGTCAAGATGGCGATGCTTGCCGTCCTCTGCCTGCCCTTCGGCATGTTGATCTTCACGGCGATCTCGGTCGTGCTGCCGTCGGCCGTGGCCTTCATCGGAAATCCCGGTCCGCACGGCTTCTCGGAAATCCTCTATGCCTACAGCTCGGCAGCGGCAAACAACGGCTCGGCCTTCGGAGGTCTCTCCGGCAACACGCCCTGGTATAACGTCACCCTCGCTATCGTCATGCTGATCGGCCGCTTCTTCGTCATCGTGCCGGCGCTTGCGATTGCCGGTTCGTTGATCACCAAGAAGACGGTCCCGGCTTCCGCCGGCACCTTCCCGACGGATGGTCCGCTCTTCGTCGGCCTGCTGGTCGGCACGATCCTGATCGTCGGTGGCCTGACTTTCTTCCCGGCGCTCGCGCTCGGACCGATCGTCGAACATCTGTCGATGATCGCAGGCCAGGCCTTTTAAAGGATTGATGTCATGAGCGGTTCGCTTTTGACCAAGCTTAGAAAAGTTATCGATCCACGCCCCTTCGACAGGGGGCGTGGCCCAGCCGGGACGACCTGTGCCTCCGACGCCATTCTCTTGGCGATGGTCACCCTGTTCCTCGGCCTCGTTGTCTTCGGATTCTTAATCGGCTGATCGGTGCGTTCCGATCTGACGTTTTCCTCTTCACGCTGGAGCCTCTTATGAGCCAGTTAAAATCAGCGAGTATTCTGGATTCTCGCATCCTCGTTCCGGCGGTCGGCGCTGCTTTCAAGAAGCTGAACCCGCGCACGCTTGCCAAGAACCCCGTCATGTTCGTGGTCGCGGTCGTTTCGGCATTGACGACCGTTCTCTTTCTGCGCGACCTCCTCACCGGCGGCGACAATCTCGCCTTCTCCCTGCAGATCAATATCTGGCTGTGGTTCACGGTGCTGTTTGCCAACTTCGCCGAGGCCGTCGCCGAAGGCCGCGGCAAGGCGCAGGCGGATTCGCTGCGCAAATCGCGCACCGAAACCCAGGCAAAGCTTCTGGCCGGCAGCAGCCGCACCGACTACAAGATGGTGCCGGGCACCAGCCTGAAAGTCGGTGACGTTGTGCTCGTCGAAGCAGGCGACATCATCCCATCGGACGGCGAAGTCATCGAAGGCGTGGCCTCGGTCAACGAGGCGGCGATCACTGGTGAGTCGGCGCCGGTGATCCGCGAATCCGGCGGCGATCGCTCCGCGGTGACAGGCGGCACGCAAGTGCTGTCGGACGAGATCCGCGTGCGCATCACGGCAGCAGCCGGCTCGACCTTCATCGACCGCATGATCGCACTCGTAGAAGGCGCCGAACGGCAGAAAACGCCGAACGAGATCGCGCTCAACATCCTGCTCGCCGGCATGACACTGATCTTCGTGCTCGCCACGGTGACGATCCCGAGCTTTGCGGCCTATGCCGGCGGCTCCATCCAGACGGTCGTGCTCGTCGCCCTGTTCGTGACGCTGATCCCGACCACCATCGGCGCGCTGCTGTCGGCCATCGGTATCGCCGGCATGGACCGCCTGGTGCGCTTCAACGTGCTCGCCATGTCCGGCCGCGCCGTCGAAGCTGCCGGCGACGTCGACACGCTGCTGCTCGACAAAACAGGCACGATCACGCTTGGCAACCGCCAGGCAACCGCCTTTCGCCCGGTTCGGGGTGTGAGTGAACAGGATCTGGCCGACGCGGCGCAGCTCGCCTCGCTTGCAGACGAAACGCCTGAAGGACGCTCCATCGTCGTGCTCGCCAAGGAAAAGTATGCGATCCGTGGCCGTGATATGACGAGCCTGAAGGCAACCTTCGTGCCCTTCACGGCCCAGACGCGCATGAGCGGTGTCGACCTCGAAGGTTCGTCGATCCGCAAGGGTGCGGTCGATGCGGTGCTTGCCTATGTGGATGGTGCTGCCAATGGCGGCAGCGATGGCACCGCGGTGATCTCGCGCACTACCAGCGAGACGCTCCGTGAGCTGCAGTCGATCGCCGACGAGATCGCCAAGGCCGGCGGCACGCCGCTGGCGGTTGCCCGCGATGGTCGTCTCCTTGGCGTCATTCACCTCAAGGATATCATCAAGGGCGGCATCCGCGAGCGCTTTGCAGAATTGCGCCGCATGGGTATCCGCACCGTGATGATCACGGGCGACAATCCGCTGACGGCGGCCGCCATCGCCGCGGAAGCCGGCGTGGATGACTTCCTCGCCCAGGCGACGCCGGAAATGAAGCTGGCATTGATGCGCGAAGAGCAAGCCAAGGGCAAGCTCGTCGCCATGTGCGGCGACGGCACGAACGACGCCCCGGCACTTGCCCAGGCCGACGTCGGTGTCGCCATGAACACCGGCACGGTCGCTGCACGCGAAGCCGGCAACATGGTCGACCTCGACAGCGACCCGACGAAGCTGATCGAGATCGTCGAAATCGGCAAGCAATTGCTGATGACCCGCGGCGCGCTCACCACCTTCTCGATCGCCAACGATATCGCGAAGTACTTCGCCATCATTCCGGCGATGTTCATCGCCTTCTATCCGCAGCTGAAGGCGCTGAACATCATGGGGCTGGCGACCCCGCAAAGCGCCATTCTTTCGGCCATTATCTTCAATGCCTTGATCATCGTTGCGCTGATCCCACTGTCGCTGAAGGGTGTTCGCTATCGCCCGATCGGCGCCGGTGCGCTGCTCAGCCGTAACCTGCTGATCTACGGCGCTGGCGGTATCATCGTTCCCTTCATCGGCATCAAGGCCATCGACATGGCGATTACCGCCATGGGCCTCGTTTAAGGAGCTTTTCCATGCTGAATCAAATCAGACCGGCCATCGTCATGATCGTGGTCACCACCGCCGTGACAGGCCTTCTCTATCCGATCGCCATGACGGGCGCCGCCCAGGCGCTCTTCCCCAACCAGGCCAACGGCAGCCTGGTGGAGAAGGACGGCAAGGTGATCGGCTCGGCCCTCATCGGCCAGAGCTTCACCAGCGACCGCTACTTCCATGGCCGCCCGTCGGCGACAACCGGTGCAGACCCGAACGATGCAACCAAAACAGTTGCCGCACCCTACAACGCCGTCAATTCCATGGGCTCCAATCTCGGCCCGACCAGTGCGAGCCTGATCACCCGCATCAAGGGTGACGTGGCGACCTTGCAGGCGCAGAACCCGAACATGCCGGTTCCGATGGATCTGGTGACCACCTCCGGCAGCGGTCTCGATCCGGATATCTCGCCTGATGACGCCTACTTCCAGATCCCGCGCGTCGCCAAGGCTCGCAACATGGATGAGGCAAAGCTCCGCACGATCGTCGACGCCACAGTCGAGGGGCGCGAGCTCGGTGTTCTCGGTGAGCCAGTCGTCAACGTCCTGGCATTGAACCGCGCGCTCGATGCTTCTATGAATCAATAAGTTGAGCAGGTTGAGACGGCGGCTGCCGTCTCAACCTCGTCAGGAAAGACGATCCGCATATGGCAGATGACAGCCGCGACACACTGAGCAGGCCTTCACCCGATGCGCTTCTTGAAAAGGCGCGGGCCGAGGCACGCGGTCGGCTGAAAATCTTTCTGGGTGCGGCGCCGGGCGTGGGCAAGACCTATGAGATGCTGATCTCCGGCAAGGCGAAGATCGCCGATGGCGTGGATGTCGTTGTCGGCGTCGTCGAAACCCATGGCCGACGTGAGACGCAGGCACTGATCGAGGGCTTCGAAATCATCCCGCGTGTCAAGGTCGACTACAAGGGGCGGGCACTCGAGGAAATGGATCTCGACGCCATTCTGAAACGCCGGCCGCAGCTGGTGCTGGTCGACGAGCTTGCCCATACCAATGCGCAGGGCAGCCGCCATCCGAAACGCTATCTCGATGTCAAGGAACTGCTGGACCGTGGCATCGACGTCTATACGACGTTGAATATCCAGCATGTCGAAAGCCTGAATGACGTTGTTTCCCAGATTACCCGTGTCCGTGTGCGCGAGACCGTGCCGGATTCGATCATCGATCTGGCCGACGATGTCGAGATCATCGACCTGACGCCCGACGACCTGATCAAACGCCTGCATGATGGCAAGGTCTACGTGTCGAATACGGCAGAGCGGGCGCTGACCAACTATTTCACACCCGGCAATCTGACGGCGCTGCGCGAGCTGGCGCTCAGGCGCACGGCGCAGCGCGTCGACGATCAGCTGCTCACCCATATGCAGGCGCATGCGATTTCGGGCCCTTGGGCTGCAGGCGAGCGCGTGCTGGTGTCCATCGATCATCACCCGCGCTCGGCGTCGCTGGTGCGCTATGCCGCGCGCATGGCCTCCCGCCTGCGCGCGCCCTGGGCTGCGGTCTATGTCGAAACCAACCGCTCTATCAGCCTGACGGAGCCGCAGCGCGACACGATCGCCGCAACGCTGCGACTGGCCGAACAGCTCGGTGGCGAGGCCATCACCATTCCCGGCCGCGAGGTGGCCGAGGAACTGATCCGTCATTCCGCCAGCAACAACGTCACCCATATCGTCATCGGCTCGCCGAAACTGGGGTCCTGGCGTGATTGGTCGCGCCGCTCGGTTTCCTATGACCTGATCCGCAAGGCCGGCGAGATCAGTGTCCATGTCATTTCCGGCAACGACGCGGATGCACAGGCCGCGAGCCGCGGCGTCCGGTCAGCGCCTGCTCCTACCCCCTTCCAGTTGCGCGGCTATGTGCTGGCAACGCTCTATGTCGCCGTCGCGCTTGGTTTCTGCGTCATCCTCGATCAGGTGCTGGACGTCCGCAATCTGGCACTCGTCTTTCTGATGGCGGTGCTGGCGACCGCGGTGACGCAAGGGCTGCGTCCGGCGCTTTATTCTTGCATCCTCGGCGCACTCGCCTTCAATTTCTTCTTCCTGCCGCCGCGCTACACCCTGACGATCAGCGATCCGGAAAGCGTGCTCGCCTTCTTCTTCTTCCTCGGCGTCGCGGTCATCGCCAGCAATCTGACGGCGACCGTGCAGCGGCAAGCAGCCGCCGCGCGCCAGCGGGCGCGAACGACGGAAGATCTTTACCTGTTCTCCAAGAAGCTCGCCGGCACCGGCACGCTTGATGACGTATTGTGGGCGACGGCTTTTCAGCTGGCCTCGATGCTGAAGCTGCGGGTCGTGCTGCTTCTGCCCGAGAGCGGCACGATCGCGGTCAAGGCCGGCTATCCGCCAGACGATACGCTCGACGACGCCGACATCGCCGCGGCGCGTTGGGCCTGGGAGCACAATCATGCGGCCGGTCGCGGCGCCGACACCTTGCCCGGCGCCAAACGTCTATACGTTCCGCTGCGCACGGGCCGCACCGCTGTCGGCGTCATCGGTCTCGACAGCGATCGCCGCGACGGGCCGCTGCTGACGCCGGAACAGCAGCGGCTTCTCGATGCCCTGGCCGATCAGGCGGCGCTTGCCATCGAGCGCGTGCAGTTGGTGGCGGACGTCGACCGGGCAAAGCTCGCCGTCGAGGCAGACCGGCTGCGCTCGGCGCTGCTGACGTCGATTTCCCATGACCTGAAGACGCCGCTTGCCGCCATCCTGGGCGCTGCCGGAACGCTGCGCGATTATCTGGAGACGCTGCCGCATGAGGATCGCGTCGATCTACTGGCGACTGTCATCGATGAATCCGAACGGCTGAACCGCTTCATTGCCAATCTGCTCGACATGACGAAAATCGAGTCCGGCGCGATGGAGCCGAACTATGCCCTGCACTATGCCGGCGATATCGTCGGCAGCGCCCTTCGGCGCGCAGCGAAGATACTGGGCCGCCATCGCGTCGAGGCGCAGATGCCGGTCGACCTGCCGATGGTGCGGGTCGATCCCGTGTTGTTCGAGCAGGTGCTGTTCAATCTGCTCGACAATGCCGCCAAATATGCGCCTGAGACCTCGGCTATCCGCCTGGAGGCATGGGCCGACATCGACAACATCGTTTTCAGGGTCATGGACGAGGGTCCTGGCATCCCACCCGCCGATCTCGAGCGCGTCTTCGATACTTTCTACCGCGTGCGCAAGGGCGATCAGGTGCGGGCCGGCACCGGTCTTGGCCTTTCCATCTGCCGCGGCTTCATCGAGGCCATGGGCGGCACCATTGCCGCCGGCAACAGAACGGATCGTCAGGGGGCGGTCTTCACCATCCGCCTGCCAAGACCAACGGATATCCCGAAGCTGGATGAATTGAAATGAACACGACTGCCGTCAAGATTCTCGTTGTCGACGACGAGCCGCCGATCCGCAAGTTGCTGCGCGTCGGTCTCGGTGCCCAGGGCTACACCGTCAATGAGGCGCACAATGCCACCGCAGCCCAGGCCTCCGTCGACGAGGACCGGCCTGACCTGATCGTGCTCGATCTCGGACTGCCCGACAAGTCCGGCCAGGATCTGCTGATCGGATGGCGTGAGGATGGCATGCAGATTCCGGTCGTCATTCTGTCGAGCCGCACGGATGAGGCAGGCATCGTCAAGGCATTGGAAAGCGGGGCGGACGACTACGTCACCAAGCCCTTCGGCGTCAACGAGCTTGCGGCGCGCATTCGCGTCGCGCTGCGCCACCGGCTGCAGCAGCAGGGCGAAAAGGCGATCTTCCAGACCGGCGGCCTTTCGATCGATCTCGTCAAGCGCATCGTCAAGGTCGAGGGCAAGGAGATCAAGCTGTCGCCGAAGGAATACGATATTCTGCGTGTGCTCGCCCAGCATGCCGGCAAGGTGCTGACCCACCAGTTCCTGTTGAAGCAGATCTGGGGGCCGGCGGCGGATGTGCAATATCTGCGCGTCTATGTCCGCCAGCTCAGGCAGAAGATCGAGCAGATTCCCGATCAGCCCCACTATATCACGACCGAGACCGGCGTCGGCTACCGCCTACGCGAACCGGAGTGAGGCGAAGGATTCGGTTCCTGTGATGAGGCGCTCCCATCCAAACGGGTGTCGCGATGAGTATCATGCCAGCATTATCGATTGTCCGACCCTCAAGAGCGACCATGGCCCTTTCCACCATCATCCTGCCCGAGCATGTCTTCATCGGAATGTCGGCCCCGACCAAATGGCGGGCGCTGCAGATGCTGTCGTCGAAGGCGGCCAGCTGTTTTGGCCTGGATGAAGCGACGGTCCTGCGGGCGCTGGAAACGCGCGAGAGGCTTGGAACAACCGGTATCGGCAATGGCGTAGCGGTTCCGCACGCCGCGATCGCCGGCATGACCAGGCCGCGTGGCCTGCTGGTCCGCTTCTCTCATCCCGTGGATTTCGAAGCTATCGACGATATCCCGACCGAATGGGCCTTTGTGCTGCTTTTCGGGGAAGGGGGGCGTAGCGACTATCTGAACGTGCTTTCCGCGATTGCGAGGCGACTGAGGACGGAGGGCGTTCTGACGGCAATGCGGCAGGCAAAAAGCGCCGACGAACTTTATTCCGTTTTCATGTCCGACTCCGTCGCCTGATACCAGTGATTGTGGAGTGTTGTAGCCAAGCGGGAATGTGATTTCACTTTTCTAGATTCTATGGGATGCTGTTCTCTGGAATTCCCCAAAACGGGAACGGTCTTCGTTACTTTATACGACCAAGTTGATAGGGTTTAGGGACAAACGAAGGGGGTCCATCCATGCAGACGATAAAGCTTTCCCGGCTGCTCGCCACCGCAGTTCTGATCGGCAGTTTCTCGATTGCGGCGGTTGCGCCGACATGGGCTGCGGACAAGACGCTTCTGAATGTGTCCTACGATCCGACGCGCGAGTTATATAAGGATTTCAACGCCGTCTTCGCGGCGAAGTGGAAGAAGGATACCGGCGAGACCATCAATATCAAGGCTTCGCACGGTGGTTCCGGCGCGCAGGCCCGCTCGGTCATCGACGGTCTCGATGCAGATGTCGTCACCCTGGCGCTCGAGGGCGATATCGATGCGATCGCCAAGGCGACGCATAAGATCCCCGCGGACTGGAAAACCAAGTTCCCGAACAATTCCGTTCCCTATACCTCGACCATCGTCTTCCTGGTGCGCAAGGGCAATCCGAAGGGCATCAAGGACTGGTCGGATCTGGTCAAGGATGGTGTCGAGGTCATCACGCCGAACCCGAAGACATCGGGTGGCGCGCGCTGGAATATTCTGGCGGCATGGGCATGGGCCAAGCACGCCAATGGCGGCGACGACGCAAAGGCGCAAGAGTATCTCACGCAACTTCTCAAGCATGTACCGGTTCTCGATACCGGTGCGCGCGGCGCAACGACGACCTTCGTCCAGCGCGGCCTCGGCGATGTCCTGCTTGCCTGGGAAAACGAAGCCTACCTCTCGATCGACGAACTCGGTCCTGATAAATTCGAGGTCGTGACCCCGTCTTTCTCGATCCGGGCTGATCCGCCGGTCGCAGTCGTCGACGGCAATGTCGACGCCAAGGGGACCCGCAAGATCGCGGAAGCCTATCTGAACTATCTCTACTCGGATGATGGTCAGAAGATCGCCGCCAAGCATTATTATCGGCCGATCAAGCCGGCAGCGGCCGATCCCAAGGATGTCGCCCGTTTCCCGGCTTTGAAGCTCGCAACGATTGACGATTTCGGTGGATGGGCTAAAGCTCAGCCGAAGTTCTTCGACGACGGTGGCGTCTTCGATCAGGTCTACAAGCCGGGAAAATAAGTCTGAATGCATTCCATAACCCGCAAACGGTGGCGGTTTCGGCAGCCGAGTGTCATTCCGGGCTTCGGATTGGCGCTCGGCGTTACCTTGGCTTGGCTCATCTTTATCGTTCTCATCCCGCTGTCGGGACTGCTGTGGAAGAGCAGCTCTCTTGGCTGGGAGAAATTCTGGGCCTTGGCTCTTGATCTGCGCACGCTTTACGCGCTGCGCATGAGCTTTGGCGGTGCCTTCATCGCGGCGCTCGTCAATGCAGTTCTCGGGCTCATTCTGGCCTGGGTGTTGGTGCGTTACCGTTTTCCCGGCAAGCGCATCATCGACGCCATGGTCGATCTGCCATTCGCGCTGCCGACAGCGGTTGCCGGTATCGCGCTGACGACGCTTTATGCACCGACCGGCTGGATCGGACAGTTTCTGACGCCGCTCGGCATCAAGATCGCCTTCACTCCGGTCGGCATCGTCATCGCGCTGATTTTCGTCGGCCTGCCCTTCGTGGTACGCACCGCCCAACCGGTCATGGAGGAAATCGACCGCGAAGTCGAAGAGGCGGCCGCGACCTTGGGAGCGACCCGTTTCCAGACGATCACCCGGGTTTTGTTGCCGGGACTGGCGCCTGCCGCGCTAACCGGTTTTGCGTTGGCTTTTGCGCGCGCTGCCGGCGAATACGGATCGGTCATCTTTATCGCTGGCAACAAGCCGTATGTCTCGGAAATTGCGCCTTTGCTTATCGTCATCCGCCTCGAGGAATATAATTACGCGGCGGCAACGGCGATCGCGACGGTGATGTTGTTCATCTCCTTCACCATGCTTTTGATCATCAATCTCATTCAGGCCTGGAGCAGGGGGAGGTACGGCTATGGCACATGATCTTTCCGCCGCCTCCGGTGTAGAGCATCCCGTCATTACCGAAAGCCGGGTCGCGCGCATTATTTTCGTGGTGATCTCGCTCGTCTTTCTGACGCTGATGGTGCTGCTGCCTCTGGCGGCCGTCTTCGTTGAGGCCTTCCGCAAGGGCATAGAGGCATTTTTCGATGCCCTGGTCGACGACGAGACTTTTGCCGCAATCAAGCTGACATTGATCGTTGCCGGCATCAGCGTGCCGCTTAATCTTGTCTGCGGCGTCGCGGCAGCCTGGGCGATCGCCAAGTTCGAGTTCAAGGGCAAGGCATTCCTGACGACCCTGATCGATCTGCCTTTCTCCGTCTCGCCGGTCATATCCGGTCTGGTGTTCGTGTTGCTGTTCAGTTCCAACAGCACACTCGGTCCCTGGCTGCAGAGCCACGGTATCCAGATCCTGTTTGCTGTTCCCGGTCTCGTCCTGGCGACGATGTTCGTGACTTTCCCCTTCGTCGCGCGCGAATTGATCCCGCTGATGCAGGAGCAAGGGAACGCGGACGAGGAGGCGGCCCTCTCGCTCGGGGCCAATGGCTGGCAGACCTTCTGGTACGTCACGCTGCCGAACATAAAATGGGGTCTGCTTTACGGCGTTCTGCTCTGCAACGCCCGTGCCATGGGTGAATTCGGCGCCGTCTCGGTCGTCTCCGGTCATATCCGCGGTGAAACCAACACCATGCCGCTGCAGGTCGAGATCCTTTATAACGACTATAATTTCTCGGGAGCGTTTGCCGTTGCCACGCTGCTGGCCATGCTTGCCCTTGTCACACTTATACTGAAGACGTTGCTGGAAATGCGCTATAGCGAAGAGATCGCAGCCAGCCGGCGTCACTGAAGGAATTTTTGATGGAAGTTCGCGTTCAAAATCTGCGCAAGGAATTCGGTCGCTTTCCCGCATTGCATGACGTCTCCCTGGATATTCGTTCGAGCGAACTGATTGCGCTTCTCGGGCCGTCCGGCTCCGGCAAGACAACGCTTCTGCGGCTGATCGCCGGGCTGGAGACGCCGACGGAAGGTCGGATTTTCTTTGGCGAAGAGGATGCTTCGCGAAAGACCGTGCAGCAGCGCAATATCGGCTTCGTGTTCCAGCATTATGCGCTGTTTCGGCATATGACCGTGCTGGAGAACATTTCATTCGGCCTCAAGGTCCGCTCTGCATCGCGTCGCCCGCCACGTGCCGAAATTCATCGGCGCGCTACGGAACTGTTGGAACTGGTGCAGCTCAACGGCCTGGAGAAGCGTTATCCGGCGCAGCTTTCGGGCGGCCAGCGCCAGCGCGTGGCTCTGGCGCGCGCCATGGCGGTCGAGCCGAACGTGCTGCTTCTGGACGAGCCTTTCGGCGCCCTGGACGCGCAGGTGCGCAAGGACTTGCGTAAGTGGCTCAGGGAAATTCACGATCGCACCGGTCATACGACGGTTTTCGTGACCCACGACCAGGAAGAGGCGCTGGAGCTTGCCGATCGGGTCGTGGTTCTCAACAAGGGCGCGATCGAGCAGGTCGGCACACCGGACGAGATCTACGATACGCCGAATTCCCCGTTCGTTTATGGCTTCATCGGTCAATCCAACCGCGTCAAGGTGCGCATCACCAGCGGCGAGATATGGTTCGAGGACAGGCCGCTCGGTTTGAGTACGCCGCATGAGCCGGATGGCGAGGCCTATCTCTATTTCCGTCCGCACGACATCGAGCTTCATGAAGGCGATGGTGGTGCGATCGCCGGCTTGCTCGTTGGAAGCAGGCGTGTCGCCGGCACGCGCCATCTCGAAATCAATATCGGCGCCAGCCACGATCCTATCGAGATCGAGCTGCCGCCGAACAAGGCGGATGCTCTCGACCGCAACCGCATCGCATTCAGGCCGACCCGCTGGAAGCTGTTTCGCAACGGCAGCTGAAATCGATCGCCGTGCTTATAACTGCGCCTCAGTCTTCGGGGTGAGCGGCTGAAGCAAAGCAACCGCCCTGAAAGATGACGGCCGGATCGTTCGGATCTTCCTCGGGTGTCCTCGCGAGAATTTCGGCCCGCCAATGGGCGGCGTTATCCTGCGGTTTCCAGCCGAGGAAGGCGGCATTGCCGTTATCCCACCATTGTTCGTCATTGTCGGAGACGCCGTAGACGATCGTATGTCCGAGCCTGGGGGCTTCGAAGGCGCGTCCGCAGAGGGAGAGAAAATCCCGGACGCTGAACCAGGTTGCCAGCATGCGGGTGTTGCGCGGCTCGGGAAAGCACGAGCCGATGCGCACGGACAGCGTTTCCTGGCCGAACTTGTCGAAATAGAGGCTCGCCACCGCCTCGCCGAACACCTTGGAAACGCCGTACAATGAATCGGGTCGTGTCGGCACCGTGTTGTCGATGCGCTCGTCGCGGCGATAAAAGCCGATCGTGTGGTTCGAACTGGCAAAGACGATGCGCGGTCTGCCGGCAGCACGGGCAGCCTCGTAGAGATTGTAGAGGCCGACGATGTTTCCCTGCAGGATCATGTCGAAGGGCTTTTCAAGCGAAATCCCACCGAGATGAATGATGCCGTCGACACCCCTGAGCAATTCCTCGACCCCGCTGCGGTCGGCAAGATCGCAGGCAACGAAGCGCTCGCTCGGGCGAAGGTCGTTTATGGGCTTGAGATCGGACAGCACGACGGTCTCGGCAATCTGCGACAGAAGGGGCCTGAGCGCCTGGCCGACGCCACCGGCAGCGCCAGTCAGCAGCAGAGTTTTCAGCATGGTTACCTCCCAGATCGGTCTAGTCGGTGGGGACGTTATAAGATGGTCTTTCGGCAGTCACCATATATCTGCGGAGCGCCTATTTAAAAGCGAGGAAGGCCGGAATCTGGTGTTATATCAGGCCGTTCGGCGGGAATGTCTGATTAAGCAAGCCGCGACGCCGGCGATCTCTAGGCAGTGCGCGAATGCGCCTGGGCTTCACCGTCCAATGTTTCCAAACTGATCACGGCCTTGATGGGCAGATGATCGGACGCGACGCGCGCCAACGGCGAGTCGTGGACTTCGACCGCTGAGATCATGCCGCGCCGGTTGGCCATGATGCGATCCAATGCCAGAAGCGGCAGCGCCGCGGGGAAGCTCGGCACGGCCGGAGGCAATGGCCCAAAGGCGGCCTGGAAGGTGCTGAGCGACGAACGGTCGCCGAGCCGCCATTCATTGAGGTCTCCGAGCAGGATTGTCGGGATTGAGCCGCCGTCATTCATCAGCTCGACGATCAGGCGCGTTTGTTGGGCACGCGAGCGATGCAACAGGCCGAGATGGGCGGCGATGATCCTGATGCTTCCGCCACGCGCCAGTTCTATCTCGGCAATCAAGGCGCCGCGCGGCTCCAGCCCGGGCAACTTTATCTGATGCACGTCACGCACCGTGCCCTGCTTGAACAGCACGACATTGCCGTGCCAGCCATGCGCCTTGGTGACGCCGGCGATCGGCACGGGAATGAGCCCGGTCTCGCGTTCGAGCCTGCGCAGATCGAGCAGGCCCGTGCGTTCGCCAAAACGCGTATCGGCCTCCTGCAGGCCGATGACGTCGGCATCGATTTCATGGATGACCCGGCTAGTCCTCTCCGGATCGAAGCGCCGGTCGGCGCCGACGCATTTGTGGACATTGTAGGAGGCGATCAGGGTGCCTTCTGGGCGGGCAGGTTTGCCGGCTTGCTTGGGGCTCGATTTGCTTCTGCTCTTCAGGCTTTCCAGGATGCTCGCACGAAGACTTTCTTTCTTTTTCCGCATATGTCCGTCGACCGTTCCCTTGACCAGACCACGCCGGGCGTATCGGTATGAGTATAGGAAGCGAAGACCGGCCTTGTCATGTAAAAAGGCTGCGATGAACGCAGATTGGCCGAGGGAGCCTTCATCAGAGATAGGGCGAGCCGAGCCAGAGGATCTTCTCGATCAGCCTGACGACAAAAGGCCGCGCCCGGAGCTTTTCGAGGTCCACCGGTTGCGCCGTTTCGAGTATCGCGCCGATATGCGCGTCGATCGTGCCGGCAAAACCGCGGTCGATGACCTCCAGATCCACTTCGAAGTTCAGCCGCAACGAACGGGGATCGAGATTGGAGGAGCCGACATAGGCCCACGTGCCGTCGATCGCCAAAAGCTTGGAATGGTTGAACGGACCTTCGGCACGCCATATACGGCAGTAGCTCTTCAGCATCTGGTCGAACTGCGCCGTCATGGCGCGGTCCACGAGCACGAGATTGTTGGCTGTCGGCACGATGATATCGACTTCGACACCACGCCGTGCTGCCGTCACCAACGCGCTGATGAGCTCCCGATCCGGCAGAAAATAGGGCGACATGATGCGGATCGACTTGCGTGCGACCGAAAGCGCGCCGATGAGCATCTTGTGGTTGGTTTCGATGCTGCGATCGGGGCCGGACGTGACAACCCGCATGAAGACCGGCGCTCCCGGCTCGTTGGATGGCGCTGCAATCCGCCACTCGTTCCCACTCAAGACTTCGCCCGTCGTGAAGCGCCAGTCCTCGGCCGCCGTGTTGAAGAGATCGGCGACTGCAGGCCCCGTCACGCAGAAATGCATGTCGCGGGCGCAATGGTCGGTGGCGAATTCGCGCGTGAAGCCCTGCCGGATGTTCATGCCGCCGGTAAAGGCGATCCGTCCGTCGATGCTCAGGATCTTGCGGTGGGTGCGCAGATTGGCATAGGGCAATCTGAGCCCGATGATGACGTTGCCGTTGAAGACGTCGACGTCGACGCCTCCTTGGCTGAGATAGCCCATGATACTCGGCACGGAATAGCGGGCGCCGACGGCGTCGATCAGCACGCGAACGCTGACACCGCGTTTGACGGCTTCAATCAGCGCGTCGGCCATGCGCAGGCCGATGGGGTCGCGGTCGAATATATAGGTTTCCATGAGAATGCTGCGTTCCGCGCCGTCTATGGCGGCCTTCATCGCCGCATAGGCCGCATCGCCGCTCGTCAGCATTTCGATCGTATTGCCGGTGCTCATCGTGCAGCGGGCGACACGGTCGCCGAGCGTCTTCATCGAGGCAAAGCGTTCGCCGAAATTACGCCGCACCTGGTCGTCGTCTGCGTCGAAACTGGCAAGGTCGCCGCTCGCATCCTTGCGAAAGAGCGCGTCGCGTTGCGAACTCAGCGAAGCGCGACGGATGCGGTTGATGCCGGCGAACATGTAGAGCAATGCGCCGATGATCGGCGACAGGATGACGACGCCGACCCAGCCGATTGCCGCTCGCACATCCTCTTTCGTCATGGCCGCATGAATTGCGGCAGCCGCACCCATGGCAATGGACAGGACGGCAAGAATTTGGCCCCAATGGGCAACCAGAAGGTCAAACATGGCGCAAGTATATCTTTACCCGCGAAAGCTGCAATCTCGGCCGTCCTGCCAAACGGCTATGTCCGGCCGATAGCAGTGCGAAAACCCGTCGTATTAGATATTTTTAATTGAACAGCATTCTTGCTGCCTTCATATTGATGGTGCTTCGGCTGCTTCGCTACCGTCCCCCACGGTACCCATGTTTCTTGTGCGAGGCGCCACTGCGGTTCGAGAGCCGAGATTCGCGGAATCGTGCCATGGCGTTGTCACGGCCATGGTGTCTTGGCTGCTCGGGGGAGGCAAGAAGCCCGCATTTCAGAACGGGCATTGGTCATCAACCATGTTCAATGATGCGAACGGAGGACAGCAGATGTTGGAATCTCGGGACGAATGGATCAAGAAACGCGCATACGCGATCTGGGAGGAGGAGGGCTATCCTTCCGGTCGCGATACCATGCATTGGGAACAGGCGAGCAACGAGCGCATCGCGCTCGAAAAAAGCGACGGCAAGGATGTCAAAATCAGCGCCAAGTCCAAAGCGAAGCGCAAGCCGACGGTTGCCGTGGTTGCTGTTGCAAGTGAACCCGCGCCCAAGCCTGCTGCGAAACTGACATCGAAGAAGGCGGCGGTAGCCAAGGTGTAGAGCAGGCGTGCTCTTCTCAAGAATGTGGCGGGGACAAAGCGGCTCGATGCTCAGCATCGGGCCGTTCGCTTCTTAACACTGCGGCGGCAGAAATATCTGCAACAATTTCGGCAGTTTGCGTGCCGGCGCGAAACAGATGTCACACATCGGTGCTAACGAGCGAGGAGGGAGCCTCGCGATGTGCAATAGCTATATCCTTTATCTGAAAGTCGTTGTTTCGACGATCGTCGTGGCGCGCTGTCCTTTATCCTCAGCGGATCGTGCCGAGGTGATGCGATGACATCGCTGCTCGTTCTCGCCAGCCTCTATCTTTTGGCGGCACTCGTGCTGATCCTGATCATCGACCGCTCTGTCGGTGTCTTCTTCCCTGCCTCGGCCAAGCACCGCGCCGAGCCGCAGCATGGCCGTCGGGTACGGTTATCGCCGACGAGCCGCGATTCCTCGAGTTAGACAACGGAACCTTTTCCGTAATGATGGGTTGGTTTTTCATCCGCAACGAGGAGAAGAACCATGCCACGAGGAGACAAATCCGCCTACACCGACAAGCAGAAGCGCAAGGCCGAGCATATCGAGGAAGGCTATGAAGATCGCGGCGTTTCCGCGGATGAGGCCGAGCGCCGCGCGTGGGCGACCGTGAACAAGGAAAGCGGTGGCGGCAAGAAATCCGGCTCGGGCCGGGGGCATTCTGAAAATCATGAATCGTCGGAAAAGGGCGGCAAGCTCGGCGGACGTGCGGCCGCGAAACGTCCGGCTGCGGAGCGTTCAGCATCCGCAAAGAAGGCGGCCGCAACCCGCAAACGCAACGAACAGCGCGCTCATTCTTAAAGAACCGGCATGCGGGCTTCGCTTTTCCATTGAGGCGCCCTTGAAGCCCTGCTGTCAAGGTCGTTGATAGGCGGTGCAAATGCCGCAGGGTCCGCCCTTCCGTTCTGTTGCGCCGATGCTAAATTCGGCATGGAGAGAGTCGAAGCTGGACCGGCCGGTCGGCCGGGAAGGCAGATCAGCCAAAGGGCCAGACTCCTGCACGAGCAGGTGTATCGATGGTCCCATGGGAGGGAAACCGCATGCCTTATGAGCTTTACTACTGGGACGGCATCCAGGGCCGCGGCGAATTCGTGCGGCTGGCGCTGGAAGAGGCTGGCGCCGATTATGTCGATATTTGCCGCGGTCCGGCAAGCAAGGGGCAGGGTACACGCGCCATGTTGGCTATTATGGGCAGCAAGTCCGAGCCTGGCATCCCGTTCGCGCCGCCGTTTTTGAAGGATGGCGATCTGATCATTTCCCATGTGGCGAACATCCTGATGTATCTCGGGCCGACACTTGGTCTTGCCCCCAGGGATGAAGCGCAGCGTCATGAGCTGAACTCTCTGCAACTGACGATCACCGATCTCGTCGCGGAAGTGCACGACACACATCACCCAATCGCCACCTCGAAATATTATGAGGAGCAGAAGGAAGAGGCCAAGGCTCGCTCGGCTGAGTTCATCGACAATCGCATCCCAAAATACCTTGGCTATTTCGAGCGCGTCCTGCAGCAGAACCCGCATGGGCCGGCGCATGTTTTCGGCAGCGGGCTTACCTATGTCGATCTGTCGCTATTTCAGGTCTATGAGGGATTGCGGTATGCATTTCCGCGCGCCACCGCGCATCTGGCGGACCGCTATCCCCATCTTGCAGCTCTGCACGCCGCTGTCATGAAACGGCCGAATATTGCTCGCTATCTTCAATCCGACCGTCGTATTCCCTTCAACGAGGATGGCATCTTCCGGCACTATCCGGAGCTGGACAGGAGCGAGGCGTGAGCGAAGGAAGACTGCTGACGTTATTCTTTCCAGTCTGCTGGGGCATATGGGCATTGATCTGGTTTGTGGCATCGTTCGGTGTCAAGAAGGCGACGCGCCACGAGGATCCATGGTCGCGACTGTCGAATACCGCCCCGATCTGGATCTGCGCCTTTCTGCTGGTGGTGCCTTCATCCTGGCTCGGTCCCCTGTCGCTCCGGCTCGTCCCGCGAAATCTGACCTATTACGGCATCGGCGCGGTGCTAACCGTCATCGGGCTCGGCTTCGCCGTCTGGGCGCGCTATCACATCGGCCGTAACTGGAGCGGGGTGATCACGGTCAAGGAGGATCACGCGCTGATCCGCACCGGCCCCTACGCCATCGTCCGCCATCCGATCTATTCCGGCCTGATACTGGCCATCCTCGGCGCAGTGCTGGCTCGAGGCGATATTGCTGCGTTGCTCGCGTTCGCCTTCATGCTCTATGCCGTTCTGCGCCGTGTCGGCATCGAGGAACGCTGGATGAGCGAGACCTTCGGTCGCGACTATGCCGACTACAAGGCCAGCACGCCGGCACTGATCCCCTTTGTCGTGTGATATTAGGTCTTCAACGGTGAAGCGGCATCGAAGAAGTCGGCCCAAGGATCGCCGCTGGCCTTGCTCAGTCGCGAGGTCGCGTTCCTTACCGTAAAGGAGGCGGGTCCGATCTTATTGGTCAACTCTTCCCAGGCTAACGGCATCGAAATCGGTGCACCCGGCCTTGCGCGCGTCGAATAGGGTGCGACCGCGGTGTTGCCGCGGCCGTTGCGCAGGTAATCGATGAAGATGTGGCCGGTCCGCTTTGCCTTGCTAGCGACCGACAGATATGCGTCAGGACTATCGGCGCTCATAGAATGCGCAATCGCCTCGGCTGTATCCTTGACCTGCGGCCAGTCCGCCTTGGGCTTGAGGGAGGCAACCACATGCAGACCCTTGCCGCCCGAGGTCTTGATGAAGGAGGTAAGCCCCAGCGCAGAAAAACGCTCCCGTATTTCCTTCGCAGCCGTGATGACCTTGGCCCAAGCGACATCCTCGCCGGGATCGAGATCCATGATGATCATGTCGGGTTTTTCCCAATGATCGGTGGTGGTGCCCCAGGGGTGTATTTCCAGCGCCGCGGATTGGACGAGTGCCGCAAGGCCGTCGAAATCCGCGATCTTCAGGAGCTTGGCGCCGTCCTTGTCCTCGGGATCGGCGATTTCTTCGATATGCGGATTGATGCCTTTCCAGGCATGTTTCTGGAAGAAGCGCGGCCCGCTTATGCCATCCGGGCAGCGCAGCAGCGCCAGGGGACGATTGACGACGAAAGGCGCCATGCGCGGCCAGGCCAATGCGTAATAATCGACGAGATCCTGCTTGCTGACACCGTCGTCAGGCCAGTAGATCCGCTCGGGGTGGGTCAATTGAACGGAGGTTTCGATCCGGTTCTCAATGGGCGTCTTTGCCATTCGCATGCGCTCCATCTTCTTTCGGCGCGATCGCCGCGCCGAGCAAAGATTACCATTGCCCGGCGCAAAAAGTCGATCACCTCTAGCGCCTTACGGCATGAGCTGGCCGCCATTGACCTCGATGATCTGGCCGGTGATGTAGCCGGACAGTGTCGGCGACGCGAGGAACAGATAGGCGCCGACGCAATCCTCCGGAGTGCCGACGAAGCCCATGGGAATGGTCTTGCGCTGCAATTCCATCTGCTCGTCATTGGTATAGCGCTCGTGGAACGGCGTTGCGATAACGCCCGGCGCGACCGCATTGACACGGATCTTGTCGTTGACGAATTCCTTGGCGTGACCGTGGGTAATGGTCGAGACGAAGCCCTTGGAGGCGGCATAAAGGATCGCGCCATTGCCGCCGCCGTTGCGGGCGGCGATCGACGTGGTGTTGATGACGAAGCCGCCTTGCTTCTTGAGGTGAGGGTGGGCGGCGCGGGTCGCGGCGAGTACCGAGCGGGCGTTCAAGTTCATCACACGCTCATAGTGCTCGTCGGTCATGGCCGAGGTCGGCAGTCGTCCGAGCATACCGCCTGCATTGTTCACCAACCCGTCGAGGCCGCCAAGAGCTTCGGCGGCTTCATTGACGACGCGTTCCGTCTCGCCATCCTGCGAGACATCGCCCTGGATCAGATGCACCGTACCGCCGCTGGCCTTGATCTCGGCAGCCAGCCGTTCGGCCGGTTCGCGGCTGGCATTGAAGTGAAGGCCGACCTTCATGCCCTGCGCGGCGAAGGCGAGTGCAAGCGCTGCTCCGATACCAGTCGAGGCGCCGGTGATCAGCACACGCTTGCCGGCAAGATCGGGAATACGAATGGACGCAAGGGACTGCGCAAGTTCTGTCATGACGACTCCTCCTGAACATCAATCAATCATATGACGAAATCGGTCCTGTCTTAGCAGGCACAGGCGCGGCAAGGCAATCGAGGCGTGACCGACAAAAAGACGCGGCTTCGGGAAGGGCAGGCAGGCAATCCCGTTGAACGAAAACTTCTCCCATTGATTGCTTCGAGCGGTATTGCCGGTTGCAGCTCCTGAACTACGTTCCCATCGGATCGCTGCGATAGGAGCCTCGCCTTGGACAACCCTCCCGAATTGATCTCTCGCCGTCGTCTTTTCTCCGACCCTGAGCGACGTGTGGTTCGCATCAGCCCCGACGGGACGCACGTTGCCTTCCAGGCGCCCTTGGACGGCATACTGAACATATGGATCGCACCGCTCGACGATGTGGGCAACGCCAGGCCGGTGACTGAAGTCAGGGACAGAAATATTGCGGCATGGCATCTGTGGACGCATGACAACCGCTATGTCGTCTATGCCCGCGACCAAGCAGGCGACGAGAACTGGCAGATCTGGAGGGTTGATGTCGAGACGGGAGAATCCAGATACCTAACGCCAAGCCCAGGAGTGACTGCCTACATCCAACAGAGGTCGCTGCATTTTCCGGCTGAGCTGCTTATTGCCCATAACGAGCGCGACAAGCGCTATGTCGATCTCTATCGCGTCGATATAGCCAGTGGTGAGGCTGCTCCTGTGCACCTCAATGAAGAGTTCGGCGGCTTTTTCACCGACGATCAATTCCATGTTCGGTTCGCAAGTCGCCAGACCGAAAATGGTGCGACCGAATATCTTCAAAGGAATGGGAAAGGAGTGTGGGAACGGTTCACGCTGATCGACGTTGAGGACGCCCTCACCACCCGACCGATTGAATACAGCAGCAATGGCCGCGAGTTCTATTGGCTGGACAGCCGCGGGCGTAATACAGCGGCGGTTGTCGCTCAGGATCTGAGCGGCGGACAATCACGCGTCCTCGCTGAAGACCAGCAATCCGATTATGTGTCCGTTGTGCTGGATCCGATCACTCGGCGCCCGCTGGCCGCCGCACGCCAGTTCGAGCGGATCGAGTGGCAGGCCCTCGATCCGGAATTCGAAGAGACTTTGGCGTTCCTCACGCAGGATTCTCGCGGGGACTTACTGTTTGCAGGCATGTCGCAGGACCGGAGACATATCCTCTACGCCTGCCAGTACGACGATGCGCCGCTTGAATATTTCCACTACGACCACGTCGCAAAGCACAAACGGCGGCTGTTCGGCTCGGTACCGGCTCTCGAAAACGTGCCGCTGGTTCCGATGACGCCGTCGACCATCCGCTCGCGCGACGGGCTGGACTTGCATTGCTACCTTTCACTGCCGGATGGAGCGGAGGCAGGCGCAAAGCTGCCGATGGTGCTGCTGGTTCACGGTGGCCCCTGGGGCCGGGATGCCTGGGGCCTTTCTGCAAATCATCAATGGCTTGCCAATCGCGGCTACGCGGTTCTGAGCGTCAATTTCCGCGGTTCGACCGGCTTCGGAAAGGCCTTCGTCAATGCCGCGAATCTGGAATGGGCCGGGAAAATGCATGACGACCTGATCGATGCGGTCGACTGGGCGATCGCCGAAGGCATTGCCGATCCTTCCAGAATTGCGATCATGGGTGGGAGCTACGGCGGATATGCCGCGCTTGTCGGGCTGACGTTCACGCCGGAGAAATTCGCCTGCGCCATCGACCTCGTCGGAATATCCAGCCTGGTCACTTTCATCAACACGATCCCAGAATATTGGAAGCCCTGGAAATCGCTGTGGAAGACCCGGATGGGAGATTTCGATACGCCCGCGGGCCTTCAGTTTCTAGAGGAACGCTCGCCGCTCAACAGAGCGGACCGAATCGTGCGGCCGCTCCTGATCGCTCAGGGAGCCAACGACGTTCGCGTCAAGGCATCGGAATCCGATCAGATCGTCGCCGCGATGCAGAAGCACGGCATTCCCGTTACTTACATTTCCTATCCCGACGAAGGTCACGGCCTCGGGCACGCGGAAAACCGCCGGTCCTTTGCCGCAGTCGCCGAGGCGTTTCTCGCTGCGCATCTGGGCGGTCGGTTCGAGCCCTTAGGTGATGCCTTCGAGGGCTCGTCTCTCGAGTTCAAGGCGGGTCGGGGCCTCATACCTGGTTTGCAAGATCAATAAGACCGCCGCCATGATGCGCACGGCCATGCGTGAACCTCGACAAGGATCGGGAAGAGGCCTCTGGCGTCGCCGTGTCACGGCGGATAAGGAAGATGGCAATGGAGTCGAGCGCCTGGCCCTCATTGATAATGAAGCGATGGCGACTGCGGCTTTCGATAACAAAGAGAGACCGAATATATCATGAGCAAGAACAAGCTGATCCGTTTCGATATCGCCGATAGTCAGGCCGGCGGCCAGCGGCGTCCTTTTGCCAAGGCCGTGCGTGCCGGGGATTTTGTCTATGTTTCGGGTCAGGTTCCGACCATCAACGGCGAGGTCGTGGTCGGCAATATCGTCGCGCAGACCGAGCAGGTCATCGCCAATATCAAGGAAGTTCTTGCCCTGGCCGATTGCACCCTCGAGCATGTGGTGAAGGTCAATGCCTGGCTGGACGACGCACGCGATTTTTCCAGTTTCAATGCGGTCTTCCAGAAGCATTTCATCGACCATCCGCCGGCGCGCTCGACGGTTCAGTCGCCCATGATGGTCGATGTAAAGGTCGAGATGGACGTCATCGCCTACAAGCCGCTCGACTGAACTGACGCTCCCTGATTATTTAGAAGCTCCGTTTTGAGGTGCGGCTTCCAAAGCGAAGCTGTCTTGCAATGAAGGGATTGCGGTGCGCGCCTGCGGCGCCGCGATCCGTATTCTAGAGCGGTTACGCGTTTCAGGGAATCGCCTGACCGCTGTATGCTATTGTTTTTACGCAATTCCGGACGGAAAACCGCTACGCACTTTTCCTGGAATTGCTCTGGCCACTCATCCCGGCGGCGCTGCGGCCATTTCTCTGCGGACAACGTCTGTTCCCGGGCGTTTCCCTGTTGAACAAGAGTCCAAACCGGCCAACGCCCCGTTATCGGCATATGACCGGAGTGAGCCGGACAGCCCGCAAGTCTCTCCATAATTTCGATTGTGACAGATTGCCGCTCAGTCGGCAGCGGCTGCGCGTGATTGCTCACGCCAATGCCTGTTGATTTCCAATCAGCGGATTGACGTATGCGCAAACTCGAGATTAAATCAATTTGATTGACTACTCGAAATAAACGAGAGGGAACTGAAAATGGGAATGAAGAAAAGCAGATTGCGTAATCTTTTGCACCGGGCTCCATGGCTTGCGACGGCGGCATTGGGCGCCACGCTGGCATTCGGTTCGGGTGTCGCATCGGCCGCTGAATCAGTGCTGACGATGCACATCGAGGAACAGACCAGCTGGGTCAGTAACTTCAATCCCTTCGATCTGGCCGGTCGCCGCCAGAGCACGATGGATTTCATCTATGAGCCACTGGTCATCTTCAACGCCAATGACGGCGGCAAGCCGGTCTGGCGTCTGGCGACGAGCTACAAGTTCTCCGATGATCTGATGTCGATCACCTATGAGCTGCGTCCCGGCGTGAAGTGGTCGGATGGCCAGCCGCTGACCTCGGCCGACGTGAAATACACGATCGACCTGATGCTGAAGAACCCGGCTGTCGACACCGTCGGCGTTGGCCAGACTGTCGCTTCCGTCGAGACGCCTTCGCCGACCCAGGTAAAGATCAACCTCAAGGCCGTGAATTCGGAATTCCCCGAATCCCTGGCCGACCTTGCCGTCGTGCCGGAGCATATCTGGAAGGACATTGCCGATCCGGTCGCCTACAAGAATGAGAAGCCCATCGGGTCAGGGCCGATGACGGAGGTTCGCCGCTTTACTCCGCAGGTCTATGAGCAGTGCCGCAATCCGAATTATTGGGATGCGGCGTCGCTGCATGTGGATTGCCTGCGCCTGCCGCAGATCTCGGGCAACGACCAGATGCTGGCGCTGCTGCCGGAAGGCACGGTCGACTGGATCGGTTCTTTCCTGCCGCAGATAGACAAGACCTTCGTCGCGCTCGATCCGCAGCATAACGGTTATTGGCAGCCGCCGGCGGAAACCGTCGCCTTCCAGATGAACTTCAAGTCCACGAATGTCGGCAATCTGGAGGCCTTCAAGGATCTGAACTTCCGTCACGCTTTCAGCCTGGCGATGGACCGCACGTCGATGGTCGATATTGCCGGCTTCGGCTATCCGGTCGTCAACCTGCATGCGAGCGGTCTGCCGCCGCGTTTCGAATCCTGGCGCAACAAGGCTGCCGAAGGCGACAAGGATGCCTTCATGGGCTTCGACACCGACAAGGCGAACAAGATTCTCGATGACGCCGGTTACAAGAAGGGCGCCGACGGCTTCCGCACCACGCCAAGCGGCAAGCCGATCGCTTTCCCTGTCATCGTGCCGAATGGCTGGACGGATTGGATCGACGCCGTGCAGATCGCCGTTGAAGGGCTGCGGGCCATCGGCATCAATGCCTCGGTCGCCACGCCTGAATACGAGCAGTGGCGCAAGCAGCTTCTCGATGGCAGCTTCGATGTCGTCATGAACTCGCGCGCCGACAGCGCCACACCGTTCCAGGGCTATTACCAGAGCCTGTCGACGGACTATGCCGGTAAGCTCACCGTCGCCGCGCCGCGTTACTCCAACCCGAAGCTCGACGCGCTCTTCGATCAGTATCGGAAGTCGTCCTCCGATGACGATCACAAGAAGATCTTCAACGATATCCAGGTTCTGATCGCCGATGACTTCCCGGTCGTGCCGGTCTTCAACGGACCGACCTGGTACCAGTATTCCAGCAAGCGGTTTACGGGCTGGGTCACCGACAAGGATCCGGTCATGAACCCGGAAAATCACGACAACAACCGCATGCGCCTCATGCATCTCTTGCGTCTGAAGCCGGTCCAATAAGACCTAAGCAAGGGAAGCAGACATGCGTATTTCCAGCCGACGCCTGGGCGTCTATGCGGTGGCTTTGGCCTTCGCGATCGTCGTGAACTTCATTCTTCCCCGGCTCATGCCGGGGAGTCCCGTCGACGCCATGGTGGCCCAGCTCGGGCCGCGGGCAACGCCCGCCGCCGTCGAGGCAATCAAGGCGCGCTTCGGCGAGATCGATCAGCCGATCATGATGCAGTTCGTCGATTATCTCAAAGGCCTCGCGACGCTCGATCTTGGCGTTTCGGTCAAATACTATCCGCAGACCGTGGTGCAGGTGTTGAGCCGTGCCACGCTCTGGACGATCTTCCTGGTGGTGACGGCGATCATCTTTTCGCTGTGCGTCGGCGTCGTGCTCGGGGCGATCTCGGCCTGGCGCCGCGGCGGGCGGTTCGACACTGTCGTATCGCCTCTCGCCGTGATCATGTTCTCGATACCGCCCGTGATCATCGCCCTGACGATCCTCTTCGTCTTTGCGGTATCGCTGCGCTGGTTCCCCGTGGGGTACGCCTATGATCCCAATCTCGATCCGGGCTTCAACTTCACATTCGCCGGCAGCGTCTTCATGCATGCCATCCTGCCGGTCCTGACGCTCTCGCCATTCCTCATCGGCGAATTCCAGACGACCATGCGCTCCTCCATGATCGTTATACTGGGGGAGGACTATGTGACCATGGGGCGGGCGAAAGGGCTCAGCAATCTCGCAGTCATGTTCAGCTATGGCGCCCGCAACGCCCTTCTGCCCGTATTGACCAACCTGGCGCTGATGCTCGGTGCGGTCTTTGGCGGCTCGATCGTCACGGAGATCGTTTTCAATTATCCGGGCCTTGGCCTGACGCTGTTCACCGCCAGCGTGGCCCGCGATTATCCCGTCATTCAGGGCCAGTTGCTTCTGATGACAATGGCGACCCTCGCAGCGAACTTCCTGGTCGACATCATCTACGGCCTGGTCGATCCGAGATTGAGGGAGGGGACGTAATGGGCTTCGCGTTGAAATCAATCTTCAGCCAGAAGAAGGCCCTCTTTGGCTTCGTCATCATTGCCGTCTTGTGCCTGATGGCCATTTTTGCGCCGGTCATCGCGCCGGGCGAGCCTGGTGCACGCGTCGGCCGTTCGCATCAGGCGCCATCGGTCGAGCATGTCTTCGGCACCACCAAGATGGGTCGCGACGTCTACCGGCAGTTCGTCTGGGGTGCCAGGAGCTCGCTTTCGGTGGGCTTTGCGACCGGCATCGCCATTACCGTGATCGGGACTGCCATCGGGCTTATCGCCGGCTACGCCGGCGGCAAGACGGACGCGGTGCTCGATCTCGCGACCAACGCCGTGCTCGTCATACCCAATATGCCGTTGCTCATCCTGCTTGCCTCCTTTGCAGGCACGGTCGGGCCGATGACGATCATGACGATCATCGCCTTGACCTCATGGCCCTGGGGTGCGCGCATGACGAGGTCGCAGACGATGGCGCTGCGCAATCGCGATTTCGTCACTGCCGCCAAGATGATCGGCGAGCCGGCCTGGCGCATTATCTTCGTTGAAATCCTGCCCAATCTGACGCCGCTGATCGGCATCAACCTCGTCGGCAGCATCATCTATGCCATCGTTGCGCAGACGACGCTCGAATATCTCGGCTTCGGCGATCCGCTGAAGGTCACGTGGGGCACTATGCTCTACAATGCCCAGAATGCCTCGGCGATCATGGTTGGCGCATGGTGGGATATCGCCGTTCCCGCCGCCGGTATTGCGCTCACGGGCCTCGGCTTAGCGCTGATCAACTTCACCTTCGACGAAATCGCCAATCCGCAATTGCGCTCAGGCCCGGCATTGACCCGGTGGTTCCGCCTGACCCGAGCCCGCAACCGCATGATGAGGGCTGGCCAATGAGCGACAATCTGCTGGAAATTGAAAACCTCAATATCGACTATCTGGTCGACAAGGGTGACTTCCGGGCGGTGAAGAATGTTTCCTTCAACATCGGCCGCGGCGAGATTTTCGGTCTCGCAGGCGAATCCGGTTGCGGCAAGAGCACCATCGCCTATGCCATAACCAGGCTTTCCAAGGCGCCGGCCTGGGTCAGCGGTGGAAGTATCCGCCTGGATGGGCAGGATCTGCTGCGGATGCCGGAGATCGACCTGCAGAAGATCCGCTGGAAGCGGATCGGCATGGTCTTCCAGAGCGCCATGAACTCGCTCAACCCGCTGATGCGGGTAGAAGCACAGTTTCATGATGTCCTGCACCGCCATACTGGCTGCTCCCGTCAGGAATCCCGCGCCCGCGCCGAGGAAATGTTCAAGCTGGTCGGCATTCCCGCGCATCGCGTCGGCGATTATCCACATCAGTTTTCCGGAGGCATGCGCCAGCGCATCGTCATCGCCATATGCCTGGCGCTCAGACCCGAACTCATCATCATGGACGAGCCGACGACCGCACTCGATGTCGTCGTTCAGCGCGAAATTCTCGAGCAGGTCCTCGACCTCCAGCAGACCTATGGTTTCTCGGTGCTGTTCATCACCCACGATCTGCATCTGATGGCCCAGCTTTGCGGGCGCATCGGCGTCATGCTGAAGGGTGAGCTCGTCGAGGTCGGTGACGTCACGCAGGTCAGCCAGGCGCCCGCTCATGACTACACGCGCAAGCTCTGGAACGCCATTCCGCAGCTTCCAGGCAACGTCCACCTTTCGGGAGCTTTGGTATGAAACCGCAGACACAGGCATCGATTGCCGAACCCGTCATCCAGCTCGAGAACATTCAGCGCGATTTCGGTCCCGTGCAGGCGCTCAAGAGCGTATCCTTCTCGTTGTTTGCGGGGCGTGCATTGGCTCTGGTCGGTGAATCCGGTTGCGGCAAGACTACCTGCGCCCGGATCATCGCGCGGCTCGACAGGCCGACCGGCGGCAAGCTTTTCTTTCGGGGACAGGATCGCACCGCGCGCGGCTCCGGCAACGACGAGCGGCTGTACCGCAAGGATGTCCAGATGGTCTTCCAGGACCCGTTCTCCTCGCTCAACCCGGCCTTTACCGTCAATCATCATCTGTCGCGGCCGCTGCAACTGCACGGGCAGGACAAGCCGAAAGCCGGGCGCGGCGAAGACATAATGCGGCTTCTGGAAAGTGTCGGCCTCGATCCGGCGCTGACGCGACAGAAGTTTCCGCATGAGCTATCGGGTGGTCAGCGCCAGCGCGTCAATATCGCCCGCGCGCTGGCTGTTTCGCCGAGCATTCTGGTGGCCGATGAGCCGACTTCGATGCTTGACGTCTCGATCCGCAAGGACATCCTGGAACTGCTCGCGCGTGTGAAGCGGGAGAACGACCTCGCCATGCTCTACATTACCCACGACATCGCCACGGCCGCCCATGTCGCCGAGGAGATCGTCGTGATGTTTGCCGGTCAGATGGTGGAGTGGGGCGACACCGCTACGGTGCTCGCCGCTCCGAAGCATCCCTATACGCAGCTGCTGCTATCCGCGGTTCCGGACGGTGGCCGCCGGTTCGTGACCGGCGGCAGCGCCCGCTTCCTCGAGCAAGCGGAGAAAGTCCGCGCACTCAGCCGGCCGATCTCGACCGTGGTCGAGCAGGTCGGCACCAATCATTTCATGCGTGCGCTAGCCGCATCGAACTAGGGGGATTTCACCTTGGATTATCTGGTCAATCTATCGACCTTGCCGCCGGATACGCAGTCACCCGAGCGGATGGCGCAAGCCGGCATCACCATCCGGCGTGCCCTGCCGCCGGAACTGCGGCTGATCACCAGCTGGGTCGGCGACCATTTCAGTCAGGGTTGGGCGAGCGAGACGACCGTGGCGATGACGCGTCAGCCGCCGACCTGCTTCATTGCCACGCGCAATCAGGAGCTTGTCGGCTTTGCCTGCCACGAGGCGACGGCGCGCGGTTTCTTCGGCCCGACCGGTGTTGCGGAGGAGGTGCGGGGTCTCGGCATCGGCCGGGCGCTGCTGTTTGCCTCCCTCACCGACATGAAGGCCATGGGTTATGCCTATGCTGTTATCGGCGATGTCGGTCCATCGGAGTTCTACGAGAAAGCGGTCGGCGCGATGCCGATCCCCAACTCCGCGCCCGGCATTTATGCCGGCATGCTCAAGCTTTGAACGATTTTAGATAAAGAGAGAATGTTCATGTCGATACCGCGATCCCTGGCTCTGCGGCTGGAAACAACCTGGAACCCGCCGGCCGACGGCAAGGAATTTTCCTATGTTTTGCGGCTCAAGAACCTTTCATCCGAGCAGCTTTCGGGCTTCTCGCTCTGCGTCAGCGGCCCCGGCCGCGTCGATCCGGCTGGTATCGTCGAAGGTGCCACGGTCTCCAAGCGGCTGTCCAACTTCACCGAGTTCCAGCCGCCTGATGGTTTCGTGCTGGCCGCCGGCGATACATGGACCATCACGGTCCGTGCGCTGAGCTGGCAGTTTCGCCACTGGAACGATGGGGCCAATAGCGCCTATCTCGCATTGCCCGATGGCACCACGGTTTCACTTGGCACGGAGCCGACGCGAACATCGTCAAGCAATGCGCCGTTGAAGCGCGGTGCTGAAATCTACCCGGTGCCGGCCAATCCGCCGGTGCCGCTGTCGATCATTCCCTGGCCGAACCGCGTTGCCGTTTCCTCCCGCCGCCCGCTGCCGGCAGGCTTTGCCTTGAAGGCTATCGCTCCGGAAGCGCAGGCTGCCGCTGCAAGTTTCACAGCCCTTGTCGAGCATCTCTTCTCGGCCGAAGGTCTCATCCGCTCCGAGGCGGAGGGGGCAGTGCCGGTGGACCTGCACCAGGTTGAAGGTCTCGGCGCCGAGGGCTACAGGCTGGCGTTCTCGCCTGAGAGCATCACGGTCGAAGCGAGTACACAGACCGGCTTCGTCTATGGTCTGGTCACCATCGGCCAGATCTGGCGCGGTGCGCGTCTGCATCCACAGGCATTTTATTTCCCGGCGGGTGGCGAAATCGTCGACGAGCCGGCCATGGGATGGCGCGGGCTGCATCTGGATGTCGCACGCCAATTCTATGGCACCGCCGAGATCAAGAAGCTGATGGTGGTGCTTGCCTGGAACAAGCTCAATCGCTTCCATTGGCATTTGTCGGATGACGAATCCTGGCGTGTCGAAATCGATGCCTATCCGGCATTGACCGAGATCGGAGCGTGGCGTGGTCACGGCCTGCCGCTGCCGCCACTTCTCGGCTCCAGCCCGGCTCGCACCGGCGGTTACTATACCAAGGCAGCCGTGCGTGACATCGTCAGCTATGCCAAGGGTTTTGGCATCGAGGTCTTGCCCGAGATCGATATACCGGGCCATTGCTACGCCATGCTGCAGGCAATTCCCGAGCTTCGCGATCCCAATGAGGCTGGCAGCTATTATTCGGTTCAAGGTTTTCCGGATAACTGCATCAACCCGGCGCGCGAAAAGACCTATGAGGTGATCGAGACGATCCTCTCCGAACTGATCGAGCTCTTCCCGTTCAAGACGATCCATATCGGTGCCGACGAAGTGCCGCTGGGCGCCTGGTCCGGCTCGCCGGAGGCGCTGGCGCGGCTGCGCGAACTCGCTGGTGATGAAATTGCACAAGCACATGCCAAGCGATTGAACGTCATCACCAATACGCATGGAGCCGACGATATTCACGGCTCCGGCGCGGCCTTCCTGCAGGCGGAGTTCCTGGAGCGCATCCAGGCATTTCTGGCCTCAAAGGGCTGCGTGACGGGTGGTTGGGAAGAAGCTGCCCATGGCGACAGGATCGACAAGGACAAGAGCTATCTCTGCAGCTGGCGCAATGTCGAAGTCGCGGCCGAGCTTGCCGGTCGCGGATACGAGATCGTGGTTTGCCCGGGGCAGGTCTATTATCTCGACATGGCGATGCGCCCGGATTGGGACGAGCCCGGCGCAAGCTGGGCGGGCCATTCGGACCCGGAGAAACTCTACACCTTCGATCCCGTCGGTGGCTGGACGGACGCCCAGAAAGAAAAGCTTCGAGGCATTCAGGCCTGCATCTGGTCGGAGTCGATGACGGACCGAGCCATCTTCGACCGGTTGGTCTTCCCGCGTCTCTCGGCGCTTGCCGAAACAGGCTGGACAAAGCCATCGGCAAAATCCTGGGAGCGGTTCAAGGCGCTTGTCGGCACGATGCCGCTGCTATACGGCCTGCATCAATTCTGACAGCTTGATGCATGGCCCTCGGGCGCGGCACTTGTGCCGCGCCCGATTGCGTTTCAGTGATCTGCAAGCTCAACGGCCCTGACCGTTCGTCACAGTTGCTGGACAGTGCGGTGGATGATCGGCTTCTGCAGAACATCGAATTGCGGGTTCGTTTCCGAAAAGATCGGCAGGGCGGCGGCGCCGAGAATGGCGGTATCCTTGCCGGTCGCGCCGACCATCAGGCGAGGGATCGTGCGCTCTTCCTCGGGGTTCACGGGGATGTGCAGCGGTTCCAGACGCGCCGCAAGCCGTGTCATCAGGGTTGTCGGCGCACTGCCGCCAAGCACGATGGTCTGCGGATCGAAGGCAAGCTCGAGAAAATCGATCGTCTGGCGCAGCGGCCGCACCGCTTGTTCCAGCCAGACCTCGAGCCCTCGGCTATTGGCCGCGATCATCGCATCGAGATCGTCAGGCGAAAGCTCCTGGGGGTTTTCGATGCCAAGACATTCGTAGGCGACGGATGGCGATACATAGCGATCGAGGCAGCCGCGCTTGCCGCAGCTGCACAGCCTGCCGTGCGGCTCGACGATGATATGGCCGATTTCACCGGCATTGGCGCGGCTGCCCTTGTAGAGATGGCCGTCAAGGAACATGCCGGCGCCGATGCCGCCATCGCCTGCCAGAAAGAGATAGACGAAGCTCCCAAGGCCACGCGCAACACCATAAAGCCGTTCGCCGATCGCTGCGGCGGTCGCATCATTCTCGACAATGACAGGCACTTTGATATACCGCTGCAGTTCACGAGCGACCGGGAAATCCTGCCAACCCGGCAGGTTGAGCGGGCTGAGCGATGTAACGCCGCCATCCGCATAGCGTCCGGGCAAGGCAATGCCAGCGCCGAGCAATCGGTCACGATCAAAGGAAAAGGCGTCCAGCAGATCTCTAACGATGTCGGCAAGCACCGGCATTGCCTCGGTCGGGCCTGGTTTGTCGACATGGCGCTCGATGCGGGCGCGAACCGAGCCGGAAAGATCCGTCAGTACGCCGGCGGCCCGTTGGCGGCCGAGTTCAAGGCCGATGGAATAGGCCCCATTCGGGTTGATGGTATAGGGAATGATCGGCTGGCCGCGGGCAATTCTTTGCGCTTCCATCGGGATCAGCAGATGCGAACGCGCGAGTTCCTCGACGATGTTGGATACGGTTTGTGTCGTCAGCGCCGTGATGCGAGCAATGGCGGCGCGTGACATCGGCCCATTGGTGCGAATGGCCTCGATCACGACACGCCGGTTATGCGATTTGGCCTGTTCGAGATTCGTGCCTGAAATTGTCTTCATGAGATGATCGGGAATTTCTGGATCAGCGTTCGGATAGCGTTGTTGCTTGTCACGGGCTGCTGTTGCGTGACGGGGAGGGCGGGGCGTAATTTGCCGTTGCTCGCCCGGTATATAACCACTTTCCATTCTTTTATCGATTGGTTCAATACGAGATGGATCAATGGGCGAAAGGTTGGCTCCCACAGGAGGTTTTTTTGCTCCATCGGCGATCGGAGAAGCCTTTACTACAGCCGCCGTTAGGTTAGAGTCGGGTTACCTCAGCGTTCTGCAGAGGGTTGCCCCGGAGGACTTCGATGATCAGGCTGCTCGGACTTGCGATTTTTTCAACCTGCCTTGCCACCGGAGCGATGGCCGCCGATGCCACTTGCAAGGCACAGGCAGCCGACAAGAAGCTGGCGGGAGCAGCCTTGACCAGTTTCAGCAACAAGTGCGCGAAGGATGCGGCAAGTTCTTGCGATGCCCAAGCGGCTACCAAGAAACTAGCCGGCGCCGCCAAGACGAGCTTTGTCAAGAAGTGCACCGCCGATGCCGTCGGCGGTTGATCGCTGACATCAAGCTCTTGATCAGAGGTCCCCGGCCCGGTTGTTCTCTGGGCCGAGAGTGGATTGATGTTTGTGCACGACGATCTGATTGGTCACCCTTTCGACAGATGGCGGACCTGTTCTCCAGGTTCCGGCTGCCCCACCCTCCAAGAATGGATGGCTACAATCGTCCGGCTCGATATTGATCGACGAGGTTTCTGCAGGCCCGAATGGTCAATGCCATGACGGTCAGCGTGGTGCCGGCAATGCCGCTGCCCGGGAAGGCGGAGGCATCCGTCACGATCAGGTTGGGAACGTCCCAGCTTTGATTATGGGCATTGAGGACGGAATCCTTGCTTGAGGCACCCATACGCGCGCCGCCGGTCTCGTGGATGGCGGCTCCCATGCACATGGTCTTCCGGAACCATTGTCGGAACATGAAACGGCTGAACGGATCGGCATTGGGAAAGGCGCCGCGGCCCATTTCCCTAAGGCCGGTGGGCGAACCGATGAATTCCAGCTCGCCGCCGGCGCCGCGCACCATCTCGATCAGCACTTCTTCCTGCCGGCGCAGCAACGCATGCTCCTCCTCGCCCATGACGCAACGGATATGGGGAACCGGAATGCCCCAGGCATCCTTGCGCCTTGTATCGAGCGTGATGCGATTGTCGGCATAGGGCAGCATGCGGCCGAAGCCGAAGAAGGCGAGCCGTGCAGGCTCGTTATTCGGCGTCGGTGCCCGGCCGATGCTGCCCTGATAGTCGAAATCATCGCGGCCTGCATCGCCTTCCCCGAAGCGCGGCACGAAGATGCCGCCGGAGGGATTGTAGAATGGGTCCGTTGGGGCGGAGTCGTCGACTGCCCAGCCTTTTGCTTTCGAGAAGGAGCCGAAGGCCAGGCACGGCAGCTGGTCCATGAAAAAGCGTCCGAGCGTGCCCGAGCTATTCCCCAGTCCCTGGGGATGGCTGGCGGTCGCCGAATTGAGAAGCAGCCGCACGCTTTCGATCGGCGATGCCGAAAGCACCACGAGGGCCGCGCGCGCGGTCTCGACTTTGCCGGTGACACGATCGATGAATTCCGCACCCGTTGCCCGCTTGCCGCGATCATCGGTCGTGATGCGGCGCACGATGGCGTCGTGGCGGATGGTCAGCCGACCGGTTGCCAATGCCTCGCGCAGCGGCTTCGGCGTGCGCTCGGCATCAGGAGCAATATAGCGCCAGGAAACGACATGCCGCTTGGGCCAACGTCCCTCGACTTCCGTCTTGAAGGTCTCCTCGGCCGGTGTCAGCTTTGCCGGATGCGCGTAGACGCCGTCGGGCAGTGTCTTGACGCCGTCCGGATTGCCATAAAGCCCGAGGCTGGATTCGACCTCGGCATAATAGGGCGCGAGTTCTTCGTACGAAACCGGCCAGTCCTCACCCTTGCCGGTTTTTGAGCGGATCTTGAAGTCATCGTCCGTCCAGCGCAACAGCACGCGGCCGAAGCTGTGCAGGCGGCCGCCGCCCTGACGGCCACGTATCCACAGGAATGGCGCATCCTTCGGCGTCGTATAGGGGTTCTTGCGATCGTTGACGAAGAAATGGCTGAAGCGCTCGGTAAAGAAGGCTGCGCGCGCCTGAATGGGCTGGCCCTTGATCGTGGCGCGGGCTCGCTCCCAGATATTGATGCTGCTTGCGGGCGCCTTCTTGCGATTGGGATCGAAATCCTTCTGCGTCACGGCAGGACCGGCCTCCAGCAGCAATACCGACAGCCCTTGGGCGGTCAATTCCTTGGCGGCAAAGGAGCCGGCTGCGCCGGATCCGATCACCAGCGCGTCATAGACAGTCTGAGACATGAGTCATTTCCGTATGCTGTGAAAGCGGGTTCAGAGGCGGGCGCCATCGGCGTCGAAAAGGGAGGCTTTGGCGATATCGAGCCCGGGTGCGATCGCCGTGCCCGGCTGGAGCGCGGCATCGCCCATGATGCGATAGGAGAGGCTTTGGCCTGCCCAGTCGAACCACAGCACGGTGTCCGCTCCCATCGGTTCGACGACGGAGACGATGCCCGGAATGGTGGGCCAGCCGCTTGCCACATTATCCGGCGCGATATGTTCCGGCCGGATGCCGAGCGTGGCGGGACCCGCCTTGACGGCAGTCGAAAAGGGATAGCTGGCCAGATCAATGGTGAGGTCGTTGCTTTCGAAGACCGGCGTGCCTGACCCCAGAACAATCTCGCCCTTGATGAAGTTCATTGCCGGTGCGCCGATGAAGCCAGCGACGAAGAGGTTGACAGGGCGATGGTAGATTTCGGATGGGCTGGCAAGCTGCTGGATCACGCCATCCTTCATGATGGCGATACGGTCGGCGAGCGTGAGCGCTTCCACTTGATCATGCGTCACATAGATCATCGTGTTGCCCAGGCTCTGGTGCAGCTTCTTGATCTCGACGCGCAATTCGTTGCGTAGCTTGGCGTCGAGATTGGAAAGCGGCTCATCGAACAGGAAGACGTTCACTTCGCGCACCAGGGCACGGCCGATCGCGACGCGCTGGCGCTGGCCGCCCGACAGTTCCGAGGGTCGGCGGTCGAGCAATTTGTCGAGATGCAGAATCGAAGCCGTGCGGGCGATGCGCGCCTCGATCTCGGCCTTGGGAAGACCGGCCACACGCAAGCCGAAGGACAGGTTCTTGCGTACCGACATGCGGGGTTAGAGCGCATAGGACTGGAACACCATGCCGATGCCGCGATCCTTCGGTTCGGCCCAGGTGACGTTCTTGTCCGATATCCAGACCTCGCCATCGCTGATGTCCTGCAGCCCGGCGATGGAGTTGAGCAGGGTCGACTTTCCGCAGCCGGACGGCCCCAGCAGCACGAGAAATTCGCGCGGAGCGATGTCGATCGACAGTTTTTCGATGACGGTGTGATCGCCATAGGCGATTTTGAGGTCCTTGACTGACACGGCAGGCTGCATGGCGTTACCCCTTCACAGCTCCGGCGGCGACACCACGCAGAAACCAGCGGCCGGAGAAGAAATAGATGGCGAGCGGAACGACGGCGGTCAGGATGGTGGCAGCCATGTTCACGTTGTAGGCGCGCTCGCCCATGGTGGTGTTGACGATGTTGTTCAGCTGCACCGTCATCGGCAGATTGTCGCGCCCGGCAAAGACCAGGCCGATCAGGAAGTCGTTCCAAATGCCGGTGAACTGGAAGATGGAAGCGACGACGACCATCGGCACGGACATGGGCAGCATGATCTCGAAGAAGATTCGCCAGAAGCCGGCGCCATCGACGCGCGCGGCCTTGCAGAGCTCTTCGGGGATGGCGACGAAATAATTGCGGAACAACAGCGTCACCAGCGGCAGGCCGAAGATGACATGGACCAGAACGACGCCGGCCACTGAATTATAGAGGCTCAGATTGGCGAGCAGCCGAACCAGCGGATAAAGGAAGATCTGGTATGGGATGAGGCCGCCGGCCATCAGCACGCCGAACAGAAGGTTCGCCCCCCTCGGCCGCCAGAAGGAGAGGGCATAGCCGTTGATCGCGCCGATGAAGACGGAAATCGCCACGGCCGGCACGGTGATCTTCACCGAGTTCCAGAAGCCGATGCGCACGCCCAGACACTGCGTGCCCATGCAGGCTCCCGACCAGGCCGTCTTCCACGCATTGAAATCGACGGTATCCGGCAAGGCGAAGATGCGGCCCTGGCGGATCTCCTCCATCGTCTTCAACGAGGTGACGAGCATCGTATAGAGCGGCAGCAGGAAGAACAGCGCTGCCAGGATCAGGAAGGCATAGAGCCCGATCTGGCCGGACGACAGTCGCGAAGGCTTCGGACCGCGGGGATGAAGAGCTGCCATCAGTGTGCTCCCCTTCTTCTGGCACGCATGTAAAGCGCGTATCGAAACGGTGCGACGGCCATGACGACCGAGAGCACAAGCACGGTGGCGCCGGCGCTGGCGAGGCCGAGGTTCTGGCGCTCGAATAGATTGTCCATGATGAATTTCGCCGGCACCTCGGTCGAATAGCCGGGGCCGCCGCCGGTCTGCGCCACGATGAGGTCGTAGGTCTTGATGACGCCCATGGAGAGCAGCATGCCCGACGCGGCAAGCGCTGGCCCAAGTTGCGGCAGGATGATCGAGAGATAGATGCGCCAGACTGGAATGCCGTCGATCTGGGCTGCCTTCCATTGCTCTTCGCCGATGCCGCGCATGCCGGAGAGCGCGATAACCATGACAAGGCCCGCCCCTTGCCAGACGCCGGCGAAAACGACCGTGTAGATCGCCATGTCGCGATTGACGATCCAGTCGAAGACGAAGCTCTGCCAGCCGAGCGCCCTGACCGTCGCCTGGATGCCGAAGGTCGGGTTCAGCATCCATTGCCAGATCAGGCCGGTGACCACGAAGGACATGGCATAGGGATACAGGAAGATAGTGCGGAACACGCTTTCGAAGCGGACCTTACGGTCAAGTGCTGCCGCCAGCACGAAGCCGAGGGCGAGGCAACCTCCGACATAGAGCACGCCGAAAATCAGCACGTTTTCCAGGGACGCGAGCCATCTCGACGTCCGGAACAGCCTGGCATACTGGGCAAACCCGACATAGTTGGATGACGGAAAGATGGTCGAATCCGTAAAGGACAGGCGCACCGACCAGACCATCGTGCCGATGTAGATGAAGATCGCGGCTATCCACGTCGGCAGGAGGGCATAGGTCGCAGCAAGGGGACGTCTGCGCTTGGCTTGCATCAGCAAACCCTTTCAAAAGGAATGAGCAGAGCCGATCGGAGGGAAGCCTCCGATCGGCCCGTTGCGAGGCCCTATTCGAAGATCGCGAAGAACTTCTCGGCGCCGGAGGCGCTGTCCTCGGAAGGGTTGGTCCAGAACTCGTCGACGAAGTCGTTGAGCGCACCAGCCTGCTGCGGCGAGAGGATCAGGGCCTGGTCCGGCACGATCTTGCCCGCGCTCATCAGTTCCAGCCCCTTTTGCGCGCATATGTCGAGCTTCGACTTGTCGACATCGGTGCGCATCGGCACCGAGCCTTTCCTCAGGGAGAATTCGACCTGCACGGCCGGATCCATGGCGACCTCCGCGAGCAGCGTCTGGCCCTTCTGGGATGCCGCATCGGCGATCTTCGGGAAGGAGAAGGAGTCGGCGACATAGACCATCCCCGGCGATTGCGGGGCGAGCATGCAGCCATAGTCCTTGCCTGGCTGCTTGCCGGCCACAACGAATTCGCCCTTGGCCCAATCGCCCATAAATTGCACGCCGGCCTTGCCGGTGATGACCATGGCGGTCGCGTCGTTCCAGTTGCGTCCTGCAGCCCCTTCATCGACATAGGCGCGCAGCTTGCCGAGAATATCGAGCGTCTTCTTCACGCCTTCGACGGATGCATCGCCCTTTTCCTTGTCGACATAGATCTTGAGGAAGCCGTCGATGCCGACCTGGGTCAGCAGGATCATATTGAAAACCTTGGATTCCTGCCAGGATTGGCCACCCCAGGCGACCGGCAGCACACCGGCAGCCTTGAGCTTGTCGAGAGCGGCGAAGAATTCGTCCCAGCTCTTCGGCTCCTCGGTCACGCCGGCCTTGGCGAAGGCATCCTTGGAATAAAACACCCAGCTTTCGCCATGGGCATCGCTCGGCGAGAGATAGACCTTGCCGTTATAGGAGATGAGATCAAAAATCGATTTCGGCAGGACCTCTGCCCATTTGCCGGCTTTCGCCACGTCGTCGATGGAGTTCAGAAGGCCCTGATTGACGAAATCGGTATTGGCAAGGCCGATCACGGCCTGCTTGGCAGCCGGCGGATCGCCCGCGACCAGACGGTTCTGGAAGGCGGCGTCCGCCGCTCCGAAACCGGCAATGGAGGAATCCTTCCAGACACCGCCGCGCTTTTCGAATTCTTGGCTGATGACACTGAGGGCGGCGGCTTCGCTGCCGGAGGTCCATGAGGTCATCACCTCGGCCTTCGGCTTGTCTTCGGCATAGGTCGGGGTGGATGCCGCGACGAGGGCGGCTCCCACCAATAGCAGTTTCATTCTGTTTTTCATTGTTCCACCTCTTCAAGAAAGCCCTCTTGGCGGGGCCGTTTGGTCTTCAGATCATTGGCATCATCGATAGATCGGCAGAAGCGCCTGCTGTACGAGCGTCAACCCGTTTGCGATGTCGGCGACCGGATCGGGCGCAGCGTCGAGCTCGAGAATGGCCCAGCCTTGATATCCACGGTCGCGCAGGAGCCTGGCCCAGCCTGGCCAGTCGACGCGGCCAAGGCCGAAGCCGCAGAAATAGGGGCGATGGCGATCGTGGATATGCTCGTCGATCGGCGTGTCGGCGGGCATCGGCCCGAGCGCGTCCTTCCAGTGGGCGATGATGACGCGCTCATGGTGGCGGTCGACAAGCTGCAGCGGATCGGAGCCGGCAACGATGATATGCGCCGTGTCCGGGCAGATATGCACGTAGGCCGGATCCGTCAGCAGCATCAGCAGATCGACATCGCGCGCGGCTGCAAAGATCGAGTGCGCCTCGGTGTGGAGGGCCAGCCGCACGCCCTTGGTGTAAAGGGTGGCGCCGAGGCGGTTGAGGAAATCGGCAATCTTGCGCGCCTGCTCGAAATCGAAGAATCGTGTCGGCTGGGCGCCAAGCGTCTGGCGAAGCGGCGCGCCGATGACCATGATGTCGCTGCCGCAGGCCTTGAGGAACTCGGCGTATTTCTCGGCCTTGTCGATGATGGCGGCTTGCGCGGATGCTTCGGTAAAATCGCCTGCGGCCTCGAGCTCGGCGAAAAAACCGCTCGCCAGTGTCAGCCCACGCTTGGAAAGCTCGGCGGCGAAGGCTTCGACCGAGCCATAGGTCTTTGTCGCATCCTGCCAGTTGAACGGCGAGAAGGTAAGCTCCACGCCGGTGACGCCGGAGGCTTGCACGGCATCGAGAATCTTGTCCCAAAACGCGCGCGGCTCGCTGCGTGACAGGGCGATGATGCCGTCATAATCTCCAACGCCCCAAAATCCGGGGTGGAAGAAAGTGACAAGATCGACGCCAAAGCGAAGCCGTTCCGTTGAGGTCATGATGCTATCCGTTCCTAAGGCATGGAAGATCGTTCGCGGAGCTTTGCTCCACGGCAAATAATCCATAATGATTTCAATGCACTACAACTGGCAATCGTTTGCCGTGCCTAGATAGTAGACAAGTCGTTTTTATATGCAAGCAGTTTTTGGCAATCGTTTGCTAAACCTCTGGGATTGCCGTAGCATCCCGCGAAGCAGGCATCGGGAAGGACGTAAAAAAGTGAAAAATAACAAGGATCTGCCCGTGGAGGAGCATTCGGGACCTTTGATGGCGGATGTCGCCCGGCTGGCGGGGGTCGCCATCTCGACGGTCAGTCGGGCGCTGGCCAATCCGGGTCGTGTGAACGAGAAGACGCGCGCCAAGATCGATGCCGCTGCCAAGCAGCTCGGCTATACACCGAATGCCATGGCCCGAGGCCTTCGCGTCGGCAAATCCAACGTCGTCATGATTGTCCTGCCGGGTTCGCTCTACTATGGCGTCTCGCAGGTCATTCCGCAGGTCCTGCAGGGCATCAACCGGTCCCTGAGCCAGAATGGCTACCATCTGATGATCGCGAACCTCGATCGCGACGAGACCTCGGAGCGTCACATCCTCGATCTGGCCTTCGGCGGCACGGTTCGCGGCGCCATCATTCTCTCCTCCGATCTGCCCGTCGATGGCGGCCGGTCGCTCAAGGATTCGGCCCTGCCGATCGTCTCGCTCCTGTTCGACATGAGCCGCGCGGCCCTGCCGAGCGTGGTCACCAATGATCGGCAGTCCGTTCGGGATGCGACGAGCGAACTGATCGCTCTCGGCCATAGGCGGTTTCTTTATCTTGCCGGGCCGGTGGGCAACTATCACGACAACGAGCGTTATCTTGGCGTTCTCGAAGCGCTCGCCGAGGCAGGACTGTCCGAAAAGGCGGTCATCAGGTCCGGAGGCACCCTCGATTATCAGCACGGTTTCCAGATCGGCGTCGCTGCGGCCGCCGAATTTGCCGATCTCAAGCAGAAGCCGACCGCCGTCATTGCCACGAGCGACGACATGGCTATTTCATTCATGAGCTGCGTCCAACGAATGGGCTGGAAAATTCCGGCGGATCTTTCCATCGTGTCGTTCGATGGCGCACCGGTATGCGAATATTCCTCTCCTCCGCTTTCGACGATCGAGCAGCCGGTCGAGGAGATGGGGCAGCTGGCTGTGAGCTTGCTGATGGAACGGATCGATGCGCCGGAAAGGGGAGCGGCGACACGTCACGTCATCTCGAGTAAGCTCATTCGGCGCGAAAGCTTCGGTCCGGTGCGGCCGAGTACCTGACGGCCGCATCTCGCTCCCCACGGGTAAATCGCCGATATTTGAGGGGCGAGATATCGGAATCCAGCTTAGGACATTCTTTTACCATCAGGTCTTACAATCAGGTATAGATGCTAACTTCGAAAGGCCTGTACTGGATAAGATGCTGGGCGCGGAAATCGTCGCATTCCTTGAAGCCTGTCCGATGGCGGCACTTGTGATCGACACCACAGGTGCCATCGTCTCGGCGAATGCCGAAGCTCGTGATTTCTTTGGCCTTGGAGACCAGCCTTTCGCCGCCGTCATCTCGGATCTGCTGCCTGACTGGCCGTTGGCCGCCGCCCCAGCACAGCCGCTTGTCGTGGCCGGCAATCGCCATCGGCGAGACTGTCATGTCAAAGTCATCACCTGGCAATCGGCCTCTGACGTAATGACTGCGGTTCTTGTCGAACCGGAGAGCGAAGAGCGGCAGGCGGCTTTCGCGGCACGCGAGGCGAACCTGCGTCTTCGATACGTCATCGAGATGCTGCCGGAGGCTGTTTGCGTTTTCGACGCAAACGACCGTTACGTTCTCTGGAATGAGAGATATGCGGAACTCTACCCGGACATCGCGGATCATCTGAAACCCGGCGTCGCTTTCGAGGACATATTGAAGGTGAGCCTTGCGAGCAACCGAATGCGGGAGGTTGTCGAAGACAAGGATGCCTGGCTGCGACAGCGCATGCGGAAATTTCACCAGCCCGTTTCACAGGAAGAGCAGCAACTGCGCGACGGACGGTGGCTGCGGCATGACGATCGACGTACCCCCGATGGCGGCGCCATCGGCACGCGGGTAGACATCACCGATTTGAAACAGCGTGAGGAATGGCTGCGCCAGCTGTTCGACGCCAATCCGATGCCCATGCTCCTGTGCGACGGCAGCAGCCTTCAAATTCTGCAGGCGAACCGGGCCGCGCTGGATTTCTACGGCTTCGGGAAAGAGGCATTGCTTTCCTGGAAAGCATCCAACATGCATGTCGAAAGCGAGGCCGATCGATTTGCAAGAGCGCTTCTCGAACTCGGAGGCGACTGCGAGGCCAGAACGGTCTGGCGGCAGAGAATAGCTGATGGCACCGAGCGTCACGTGCTCATCTATGTTCGCGTGCTGCACGAAGGCAAGGAACGCCGTCTTCTGCTGACCATTGCCGATGTCAGCGACCGGATTCTCGCTGAAGCGGAAGCCAACCGTCTCGCCGCGCACGATATGCTGACTGGATTGCCAAACCGGATGTGCTTCTACAAGGCCCTTGGCGAAGCGTTGAGAGCGAATAATGGAAAGCGTGTCGCCGTTTTCTGCCTCGATCTCGATGGCTTCAAGCCGGTCAACGACACCTTCGGGCACGCCGCGGGTGACGATGTGCTCAAGATGGTCGCCGAGCGCCTGCGAGGGGCCGCGAGGGGTCATATGGTGGCGCGGCTGGGTGGCGACGAATTCGCCATCCTGATGGAGGCTGACGAGGGAGATGTAGCCGAGCTGGCACAGGGCTGCATAGCTGCCTTCAAGTCATCCTTCCTCATCGAAGGTGTCCCGGTGGATATCGGCATCAGTGTCGGTGTTTCGGCGGCACCTGCGGAGGGTCAGGATGGGCAAGCCCTCGTTCTGGAGGCCGACCACGCCCTCTACAGGGCGAAAGCCAATGGGCGGAATACCTGGCAGATGGCGTCCGACAGCTATCGACATCGCAATGTTCCGAGACGTCGAAGGTGAGGCTGGCGGCGCTTGCGCGCGGCTCTTGAACTTGGCCCGGCGACCCCTCATCTGATTATCAACTGTTTCAATCTGTCGAACTGACAGCCTCTCGCTTTTTCACAGTTGCTGCCGGTCCTCGTAGCGACGCGCGTCCGCGTCGCAGGAGTTTTTTATGGGATTCATTGATCGCGACATCCAGCCGTCATCTGATGCCGGGCTGCTGGATGCTTATTCTCAATCGGTATCGAGCGCCGTCGATGTCGTCGGACCGGCTGTCAGCCGGATCGAGCGGTTGGGCGGCCGCGCCGGGCATGGTTCCGGCTTCGCCATCTCGCCGGATGGTCTCGTCGTCACCAACAACCATGTCGTCGACGACGCGAAAGCCGTGCGCATCAAGACGCCCGAGGGCGCGACCATCGAGGGCAGGGTGCTTGGCCGCGATCCGGACACCGACCTTGCGCTGATCCGCGCCAATGACTGGCCCGGTGCATGGGCAAGGCTCGGCGATTCCAAGACGCTGAAGCGCGGTCATATCGCGATTGCCATCGGCAATCCGCTCGGCTTCGAATGGACCGTCACGGCCGGTATCGTGTCGGCGCTCGGCAGGTCGATGCGCGCGGCCAGTGGCCGGCTGATGGAAGACATCATCCAGACGGATGCAGCGCTCAATCCGGGTAATTCGGGCGGGCCGCTGGTGTCCTCGGCGGGCGAGGTGATCGGCGTCAACACCGCTGTCATCCAGGGCGCCCAGAGTATCGCCTTTTCGGTCGCCTCGAATACGGCGAAGCATGTCGTGTCCGAGATCCTGCGGTTCGGTCATGTCAGGCGCGCCTATATTGGCATTGCTGCCGACACGGTGGAACTGCATCGCCGTATTGCCCTGGAAGCCGGCGTCACGCACTCGACCGCCGTGCGCCTGCGCCGCGTCGAAAAGGACAGCCCGGCCGAAAAGGGTGGCTTGCAGGAGGGCGACTATCTGCTCGCCATCGATGACTATGCCGTGTCAGGCATAGATGATGTCGTCAGGCTGCTTGATGGCGATAAGATCGATACCGAGATCGAGGTTTTGATCTTCAGCGTCGGCGGCCAGATCGAGCGACGGCAAGTGAAGCCGTCGGCTCGCCCGGCAACGTAGTGTCGCCGATTGCTACCCTCTGCCGAGCAATGGCATTTTCGTCGCCATGACGGTCATCGAAAGCACGTTGGCATCCAGCGGCAAGGTGGCCATGTAGACAACGGCGCGCGCCACGTGCTCGGCCGAAATCGTCGGCTCTGCGGCGATTTCCCCATTCGCCTGCAGCACGCCGGCGCTCATTCGTGCCGTCATGTCGGTTGCGGCATTGCCGATATCGATCTGGCCGCAGGCGATGTCGAAAGGCCGGCCATCGAGCGCCGTCGATTTCGTCAGGCCGGTGATGGCGTGCTTCGTGGCCGTATAGGGTGCTGAAAGCGGGCGCGGCGTCGTCGCCGAAATCGAACCGTTGTTGATGATGCGGCCGCCGTGCGGCACCTGGTTCTTCATCAGCCGGAAGGCCTGCTGCGTGCAGAGGAATGCGCCGGTCAAATTCGCTCCGACGATGGCGTTCCACTGTTCGAAGGTCAGTTCCTCCATCGGAACTGCGGGCAGGCCCATGCCGGCATTGTTGACCAGAAGATCGAGGCGGCCGTATCGGCTGGAAATGGCATCGAAAAGGGCGCGGACGGATACCGGATCGCTGACATCGGCAGCAACCGCGAAAAATTCCGCGCCGGTCTCCTCCGTAAGCTCCTTGGCGGATTTTTCAAGAACATCCGTCCGCCGCCCGGAGATCACGACCTTGTAGCCGGCTGCACCGAGCGCTTTCGCCATGGCGCGCCCGAGACCCGTGCCGCCGCCGGTCACCAATGCTATTCCATTGTGTGTGCTGGATGAAACCTCGCTCATGCAAGCCTCCCGCCCAGTTCATCCTCGATATGCACCTGCAAGATCTCGTCGAAGCTCTGTTCCGCCTTGAAGCCGAGATCGCGAGCCCTTTGCGCATCGAACTGCGTTGCCCAGCCGGCGACGATCCGCTCGATCACCGGATCGGGTTCCCGCCGGATGAGGGCGACAGCCTTGTCGCCGGCCACCCGACGCAGCGCGTCGATTTCATCGGAAACGAGCGCCGATAACCCCGGCATGGTGAGATTGCGTCGCGGCCCGATCTTCGCAGTATCGAGCGTTGCGGCATGTACAAAGAAGCCGACTGCAGAGCGTGGGCTGGCAAACCAATGCCGCACCGTATCGCTAACCGGCAGAATGGCCTCCTTGCCGACCAGCGGCTCGCGCAGGATGTTCGAGAAGAAGCCTGAGGCGGCCTTGTTCGGGGCGCCGGGGCGGACACAGATGGTGGGCAGCCTGATGCCAATGCCGTCGAAAATGCCGCGCCTGGAATAGTCGGCGAGCAGCAGCTCGGCGATCGCCTTCTGCGTGCCGTAGCTTGTAAGCGGTGCCGTCAGGAATTCATCGCCGATAATTTCGGGGAAAGGCGTGCCGAATACGGCGATGGACGACGCAAAGATCACGCGCGGTGTGTACGCAGTCTTCAGTCCCTGCTGCCGGATGGCCTCGAACAGTGCCCGTGTGCCATCAAGGTTGACGGTGTAGCCCTTATCGAAGTCCGCTTCCGCTTCGCCCGAGACGATGGCGGCAAGATGGAAAATGACATCGGGACGGTCTTCGATGAGCTTGTCTGCGATGCCGGCATTCGCGAGATCCACCGTGACAGCCTTCGAAACGTCCTTGAGAGCCTCCGGCACCGGCGGCTGCACCGCATCCGCGAGCGTCAAGCGATCGATCGACTGTCCGAGAGTCTTCGGCTCGGCTGCGATCCTGTCGACAAGCTTGCGGCCGATCATGCCCGCAGCGCCCAATATCAATACATGCATTTCGGCTCTTCCTCCCAAGGACTGGCGTCGGTCTTCAAAGATAGTTGCCGCCTTCTCCTCGCCAATCCCCTTGCTTCGGCCCAATCGACGGCGGTCAAAACGGTTCAGATATGAATTGCTGCTCTCATCGATACGCCTGTAGCCAGGCTAGGCCAGCTTCCGTAGTGGTTGCCGGCCGATATTCGGCCCCGATGGGCCTGTCATAACCGAGCTTTTCGATAAAGCGCAGGATATAGCGGTAGTCGATTTCTCCGTGATCCGGTTCACGCCGGTCCGGGACGGCCGCGATCTGAATGTGGCCGATGGCGTCCAGATGCGCTTGCAGCCTATGCGTCAAGTCGCCCTGCATGATCTGGATATGATAGCAATCGAACATCAGCTTGATGTTCTGCGCTCCGACCGCGGAGATGATGCCGAGCGCCTGCTCCATCGTCTGCAGGAAGTATCCCGGTGCATCGCGGTGGTTCAGCGGCTCAATCAGCACGTTCGCTCCTACCTTGCCTGCACACTCGCAGGCATAGCGCAGATTGGCGATGAAGATGCTGCGCGCCTTTTCGCCATTGCTCTTTCCGGCCATCACATGCACGTTTCGCGTGCCGATGGCGGCGGCGTAGTCGAATGCCTGATCGATCGCCCGGCGTGCCTCCTCCTCACGCCCCGGCAAGGCCGCCAGCCCATTGTCGCCGTCCTCGACGCGTCCGCGTGTCGTGTTGAGACCAAGCATGGGAAGACCGGTTTCGGTGAGCGCCTGACGCACGGCTTCGGCCGAAACGTCATAGGGATAATGGCATTCCACAGCATCGAAGCCGGCTGCCTTGGCGGCTCGGATCGCGTCGGGAAGCGAAAGCTCCTGCCAAAGGAAGCCGAGATTGGCGGAAAAGCGCAGCATGTTCAGTCCCACTCCACATCATAGGTGCGAACCAGATCGGCAATTTGTGCGTCGGTCAGCAGGGAGGGATTGGCCCCTCGCGTCAGGATGGCAAGTTTTGCCGTCTCTTCCAACTCCTCGATGGCATAGATCGCCGCTTCCAGATCCTTTGCCGAGACGACCGGTCCGTGTGCCGCCAGCATCACGGCGCTGCGTTTGCCGGCAAGGCCACGGATCGCATCGCCCATGGCGGGATCACCCGGCATGAAATAAGGCAGGAGTTTCACCTTGCCGAGCTTCATGATCGAATAGGCCGTGAGTGGCGGCAGCATATTGTCGCCATCGATATCGGGCAGAACAGACAGCGCGACCGAATGGCTGGAATGGAGATGCACGACGGCACCTGTCTTCTCCGGTCTTGTCTCGTAGAAGGCGGCATGCAACGGCATTTCCTTCGTCGGCTTGTCTCCGCCGATCAGGCGTCCATTGGCGTCGAACAGAGACAAGCGTGAAGGATCCAAGCGGCCGAAGGAACTGCCTGTCGGCGTCACCAGCAGGCGCCCATCGCTGAGACGTGCGGAGATATTTCCGGACGAGCCCGCGGTCAGGCCCCTGTCGTAGAGCGATTTGGCCATCTGGCATATCTGCTCGCGCAGCTTGGCTTCCTCGCTCATGCCGTCTCCAGCCGGGTAAAGGCATCCGCAAAGAAGGTCTCGCCGCCGAAATTGCCCGATTTCAGCGCAAGTGCAATCGTCTCGCCCTCCACCTCCGCGAAGGTCCAGGGAACGCCGGGTGCTATTTCCGGGCCGATCGTCAGATGGGTAACTCCGAGCGCCTGGGTGATCGCACCTGATGTCTCACCGCCGGCAACGACGAAGCGGCGTGTGCCGAGGCGGAAGGCTTTTTGCGCGAGCTCTGAAAGCGCTTGTTCGACCACTTGGCCCGCCTTGTCTCGCCCCAATCGCTCCTGCGCCCGGCGCACGTCGTCGGGTTCGGCGGTGGCGTAGATGATTTTCGCAGCGTCAGCGGGTTGCTTCTGCAGCCACCGGCAGGCTGCCGCCGCACCTTGTTCCGCAAGGGCGAGAGGGTCAAGCCTCAGGCTGATACTGCGCCCCGCATAGTGGGCGACCTGTTTGCGTGTCATGGCAGAGCAGCTTCCCGACAGGACGATCTGGCCGCCCGCGACGTTTGGCAATGTTTGGCGGACCTTGGGTGGCGCCGCAAGGCCTTGCTCCATGTACAGCCGAGGAAGCTGGCCGGCGATCGCGCTGCCGCCCGTCAACAGGAGAAAATCGACCGTGGCGGTGGCGATCGTGCGCAGGTCATCGTCGCAAACGGCATCGACGATCACATGCTGTACACCGTCTTCCGTGAGCTTTTGCAGTCTCGCTTTCAGCGCCGCCGGCCCTTCGGAAACCGCGATGCGGTTGGCAAGACCGACCGTGCCGCGCACCTGTGGCGCCAGAAGCCGCACTAGGCTCGAATCGCGCATCGGCGTCAACGGATGGTCCTTCATTGAGCTTTCCGAAAGAAGCTGCTCGCCGACGAACAGATGGCCCATGAATATGCTGCGGCCGTTTTCGGGAAAGGCCGGGCAGTAGATCGTTTGCCGGGCGCCGATCTCTGCCATCAGCATTTCCGCGATCGGACCGATATTGCCCTCCGGGGTGCTGTCGAAGGTTGAGCAGTATTTCCAGAAGAATCGGGTCGCGCCCGCGTCTTTCAGCCATTCCAGCGCCTGTCGCGCTTGCTCCACGGCAGTCTGGACCGGCGCTGTCCGGCATTTCAGGGCGATGACTTCGATGACGGCTGCATCGGTGTCGTCGCGTTTCCTCTGCGGCACGCCGATCCGCAGCGACACCGGCAGCCCGCTGCGTGAGAGCAGCGCGGCAAGGTCCGTCGCCCCGGTAAAATCATCGGCGATGCAGCCGAGCAGGAGTGCCATCCTCTAGCCCTCCATGCCCGGCAGGATGGCGCCGCTCTTGCGGGCGAGGATCTTTGCGACGGCAGCGTCATCCTCGAGGCCGAGACCTGCTTCGGAAGCCTCAACGAAGAGGCTGAGTGCGGTTGCTGTAAGCGGCGTGAGGGCTCCCGCCCTTTCGGCTTCGGAGGCGACGATGCCAAGGTCCTTGACGAAGATGTTGACCGCCGAGCGTGGGGTGTAATCACCCGAAACGATGTGTTCGCCCCGGTTCTCGAACATCCATGACGAGCCCGCCGAAACGCGGATCACCTCATAAAGCGTCTTCAGGTCGATGCCCGCCTTGGCGGCAAGCGTCATGGCTTCGGCGGTTGCCGCAATGTGCACGCCTGCGAGAAGCTGATTGATCATTTTCACCTGGGAACCGGCGCCGGGCCGATCCCCCAGGCGGAACACCTTTGCCGAAATGGCGTCGAGGACGGCGGATGCCCGGTCGAAGGCCTCTTGCGGGCCGGAAGCCATGACGGTGATCTCGCCCGCCAGCGCGCGAACATGGCCTCCGGAAACCGGTGCATCGATGACCTGCATGCCGGCTGCTTCCAATCTTTCGGCAATGGCCGTCGTGGCGCTCGGTGCCATGGTCGTGCAAAGCAGAAAGACAGTCGAGGGGCGCGCGGTCTCCAGCGCACCGTTCTGCCCGAAGAGAACGTCTTCGACCTGCTTGCTGTTGATGACGTAGATGAGGACGACATCGACCGTGTCCACCGCCGAGGCCGGCGTGGTGCAGGCGTCCCCGCCCGCTTCCGTGAAGCGCGTGAGGACATCGCTGCGAACATCGCATCCATGGACAGCAAAACCTGCTTTGAGAAGCGATATCGCTGCGCCCCAACCCATCGATCCCAGCCCGATGACGGCTGTCTTCATTGCGTCCCGCACGGCGCTACCTCTGCAAATATCAATGATGTTACCGATACCGGTATCGATACCATGGCCAATTTCCTCTGTAATTGTCAATAGACGGCAGTTTGCATTTTGGTGGAAACATCCTATGAAGAAGAGCGGCGCCAGCCAAGGTGCGGCTTGTCATCGAGGGCTGCTTGGGAATGCGCAAACCTACTCTGGAAGAAGTCGCGATCGAGGCAGGCGTCAGCAAAATGACGGCGTCGCGCGCCCTTCGCGGTTCCGCCGATGTCTCCAAGGAAACCCGTGAGAGGGTCATCGAGGCGGCGACGCGGATGAGCTATGTGGGCAACCGGCTGGCGCTCTCGCTTTCCTCTCAGCGTACCAATCTGGTCGCCGTCGTCGTGCCCAGCATGTCGAACATCGTTTTTCCCGAAGTTCTGGCCGGCATTTCCGCCGGGCTGGATGGCTCCGGCATGCAGGCCGTGTTTGGCATATCCGACTATGACGTCGCCAAGGAGCGCGACATCATCCGCGACATGCTCTCCTGGCAGCCTTGCGCCATCATCGTGACCGGTCTGGATCAGCCGGAGGAGACGGTGAAATTGCTACAGCACGCGAATATTCCGGTCATCCAGCTCATGGATCTAGATGGCACGCCCATCGATCTCAATGTCGGGCTATCGCATGGCGGGGCGGGTGAGGACATGGCAAGGGCGCTCGTTGGGGCCGGCCGCAGACGGTTCGGCTATGTCGGCAGCGCACTCGAGAAGGATCTGCGCGCGGGCAAGCGCAAGGCCGGCTTCGAGCGGGTGTTGCATTCGTACGGCCTGCACTTCGTAAACCAGTCGGTCGATGACGCCTTTTCCTCGATCTCCTTGGGGAAGCGGCTGACGATCGCCATGCTCGCGGCCGTTCCCGATCTGGATTGCATTTATTATTCCAACGACGATATGGCGAGCGGCGGATTGTTCGCCTGCATGGAGCTGGGGGTTGCCGTACCCGAAAAGATCCTTATTGCAGGCTTCAACGGGCTGGATCTCGTCAACTCCCTGCCGGCGCCGATCGCGACCTCTCGTTCGCCAAGGCGCGCCATGGGTGAGATTGCGGCGCAGTTGGTCCGTCAGGCGGTGGCGGGCGCTCAGGATGCCCGCCAGAAAACGGTTGTGTTCAAGCCGGTGATTACAGGAATTGACGGCTACGATGATGCGCCGGACGAGCCGGAGACCGCGCGCTTGCGTTCATGACCAGCATCATGTGGGTCCGGCGCGGTTGTTGCTTCAGCCTTTGTTAGATCGATGGTGATATTGGCACTACGTGATCTTCTCAAACGGGGGATATTTGAGAATGCATCGCCCCCAACAATTGCTTTTTGCCCTTACCTTCACTGCCATGACAGCCGTTTCATCAAGCATATGGGCCGCCGGATTTGAGAACATTATCGTCTCGACGGAGAAAGATGCCGACACGACCCAGGATAGCTTTGCCCCGGATACACCGAAAATCTTTGTTTCGGCTGAACTCACCGAGGACGTCCCCGCCGGAAGCACGGTGAATATCGCCTGGATCTCCGTCGATTCCGCGTTGACCAAGCCGAACAGTGGCTGGCCGGTCGGGACATACAAGATCGAATTCTCTGTCGACGGCAAGCCGATGGAGTCGGTCGGTTTCGCCGTCAAATAGGGCCTGGGGTGTTTACGCCTGCAGTATATGCCTGCGCGTCAGCTCCTTGAGCATGTCCACGTCGCGTTTCTCTATCGCGTCGACCATCAGCTGATGTTCGTGGCCCGACTGCTCGATGCGGGCGCGGGTGCGCCATTGCGATACGGGCGCCGATGACGTCCGCTGCCGGATCTCCGTGATCAGCTCGACGAGTTCCTGATTGCCGGCGAGCGCCAGCAAATGCCGGTGAAAGGCAAGATTGGCTTCGTAGAGCTCAAGCATGGTGCCTGTCAGCACCAGCTCGTCGAAGCGCGAGGCGAGCGCCCGCAAATTCGCGACATCGTCCTCGCCGGCGTTTGCGACGATGCGGTCGCTGACCGCCGTTTCGAGGATGACGCGGATGTCGCTGACTTCCTGAGCGCGGCGCCCGTCCTGCTCGTGCACATGATAGCCGCGATTGGGAACATGCTCCACCAGCCGCTTCTGCACCAGCCTGTCGAGCGCGCGGCGCACTTCCGGCCGCGTACAGTTGTATCGTCGTTCGAGATCGATCTGCTTCAGCCATGTTCCGGGCGGAAGCCTGCCGGCGAGGATATCCTGGAGAATGAGCTCGGTCACATCCGGCGTCTCCGCCTCTTTTGCTCGCGCTGTCGCTTCAGCTTCCAGCGAATTCATGTAGCTCTCCCAAGCCTCCAGATTTCCGCGATGACTATCATAGGTTCCGGCTCATCAACAACGACGTGCCCGTTGTCCCTGCCGAAAAAATATTCATGCACATCTCTTGCGCACCCATTTCAATTGGCACATAAATTGGTGCCAATTTGATATCCATTACACGAGGCGGATGCAAGTCCATGCAAAATTCTGATGCGGTCTGGGAAATCGTCGAGAGAAAACGCGCGGCGTTCTTTGCGCTCAGCGATCGGATTTGGGATATCCCAGAGACGAACTATCTCGAATATCAATCCGCCGAAGAACATGCTCGCATGCTTGAGAGCGAGGGCTTCCGGGTGGAGCGCGGACTTGCCGGCTTGCCGACAGCAGTTATGGGAGAGGCAGGCGAGGGTGGACCTGTCATCGCGATATTGGGTGAATTCGACGCGCTGCCGGGATTGAGCCAGGAGGCCGGAATCGCCGAAGAGCGCCCCTTGATCAGCGGCGGCAATGGCCATGGTTGCGGTCATAACATGCTCGGCTCCGGATCGATGCTGGCGGCTGCCGCCGTCAAGGATTTTCTTGCCGAAAACGGTCTGAAGGGCCGGGTGCGCTATTACGGTTGCCCCGCGGAAGAGGGCGGTTCTTCCAAGGGCTTCATGGTGCGGGCCGGCGTCTTCGATGACGTAGATATCGCGATTTCCTGGCATCCGGCAGCCTTTGCCGGCGTCAACAATCCGATCTCGCTCGCCTGCAATGAAATCAATTTCCACTTCTCCGGCCGCGCCTCGCATGCCTCGGCCACACCTCATCTCGGTCGCAGCGCGCTCGATGCCGTCGAATTGATGAATGTCGGCGTCAACTACATGCGTGAGCACATGCCCTCGACGGCGCGTATTCATTACGCCATCACCGATGCGGGCGGTGCGGCGCCGAATGTCGTGCAGGCGCGGGCGACAGTCCGCTATCTGGTTCGCGCGCGGACCTTGCCGGAGCTTCTGGTGCTGGTCGCGCGGGTCAAGAAAGTAGCGGAGGGCGCCGCGCTGATGACCGAGACGACCGTTCGTAGCGAGATCATCAGCGGCGATGCCAATCTGGTCGGGAACACGCCGCTCGAGGAGTGCATGTTCTCTCACCTCGAACGTCTTGGGCCGCCGGTGTTTGATGACGAGGACCGGGAGACGGCGCGCAAATTCCAGCAGACCTTCAGTGCTGAGGATATCGCAGCCTCCTATGGTCGTTTCGCGCTGAAGCCGAAGAAGGGCCAAGCGCTTTGCGAGGAGATTTTTCCGCTGAATGCCGGTGATGGCACGCTGGTCGGCTCCACGGATGTCGGAACCGTCAGCTGGGTCGTCCCGACCGTCCAGATGCGCGGCGCCACTTATGCGATCGGCACGCCGGGGCATTCCTGGCAGCTTGTCGCCCAGGGTAAGTTGCCTGTGGCGCACAAGGGAACCGAGCATGCAGCCAAGGTGATGGCGAGCACGGCTACCGATCTCATCCGCAATCCGCAGCTCATCGAGGCCGCCAAGGCCGACCACAAGGCGCGGCTCGAGGGCACGCCTTTCGTCAATCCGATCCCGGACGACGTCAAGCCGCCGCTCCCGGAGACGGCCAATGGCTGAGCTGGCCCTGAAGCCCGATCGCGAGCGCCTGATGGCGCATATCACAGAGTTTGCCCGCCGGGTGAAGCTCTCGGGGACGCCTGAGGAGCTCGAAAGCTTCCGCTATCTTCAGGCGCAGATGGATAGCTATGGCTATCGCACGCAGCTCTTGTCGCACGACGCCTACATCAGTCTGCCTGGCGCGGCGAAAGTGGAGATCGACGGCAAGAGCCTCCGTTGCATCACGCATTCCATGTCGGTGCCGACATCCGCGGCCGGAGTAACCGGCGTTCTCGTCTATGTCGGCGAAGGTAGTAAGGCGGATTTCGCGGGCAAGGACGTCGCCGGGAAAATTCTTCTGGTGGATGGGATCGCGACCGAGGAAGTGGCAGCACTTGCAAGTGCTGCCGGTGCTCTCGGCCAGCTTCATGTCAGTCCGAACGAGCATCTCTACGAAATGTGCGTGTCGCCGGTCTGGGGCAGCCCGTCGCAGCATACACTGGTCAATCTGCCGACCACGGTCATCTGCACCATAGCCAAGGAAGACGGCGATCGCTTGCGCATGCGGCTTGCGAACGGCGAAAAAGTGCAGGCGACGCTGACGGCGGAGGTGGATACCGGGTGGCGCAAGACGCCGCTGCTGGTGGCCGAACTTCAGCCGACCGGCGAGGATGCGCCATTCGTCCTCTTTTCTGGGCATCACGACACCTGGCATTTCGGCGTCATGGACAATGGCGGCGCCAATGCGACGATGTTGGAAGCTGCCCGCCTGCTTGCCCTTCACGCGGCTGATTGGCGGCGAGGGCTGCGCATATGCTTCTGGTCCGGCCATTCGCATGGCCGTTATTCCGGCTCGGCCTGGTATGCGGACGAATATTTCGACGATCTCGATCGTCGTTGCGCGGTGCATGTAAATGTCGACTCCACCGGCGGCAAGGGGGCAACAGTGCTCACCAATTCCGGCGTGATCGACGAGTTGCGGCCCCTCGCTTCGGACGTGATCGAACGTGTCGCGGGGCAGAAGCATGCCGGCAGGAGGCATGGACGGGCTGCGGACCAATCCTTCTGGGGTGTCGGCATCCCCTCGATGTTCGGCAGCCTCAGCCATCAGTCGCCTGGTCCGGTCAAGATGCTGACGGCGCTCGGATGGTGGTGGCATACGCCGCATGACACGGCCGCACATATCGACCCCGATAATCTGATCCGCGACACACAAATCGTCCTCGAGGTCCTGTGGCGGCTCTTGGCGTCGCCCGTCCTGCCGCTGGATTACACCGTCTATGCCGCAGCGCTCGGTGAACAGATCGCGCGCCTGCAGACAGGGCTTGATGGCCGCATCGACATTTCCGTTTTGGTAAAGGCGGTTGATGAGCTGAACGCCAATGCGAAGGCCATTCTTGAGGCGGGCCATGTCTCCGTCGACAGGGCGGAGCACATCAATGCTTCGATGATGCGCGCCGCGCGCCATCTGGTGCCGCTGAATTATACGAGCGGCGAGCGCTTTCACCACGATTCCGCCCTGCCGCACCCTGCCTGGCCTTCACTGGAGGGGCTGCGTGCGCTGACCTCGTTGCCGAAGGGGGCGCCGGAGACGGCCTTCTATGCCGTTCATGCGCGCCAGGTCAGAAATCGTGTTGCTCACGCGCTGAGAGAGGCCAATGCGGCGCTCGGATCGGCGCTGAACGACTGATCGCGACAGGCCGCCAAATCTAACAACCGGCTGCGCAAAGTGGCTGTAAAAAAAGGGAACTGAAAATGAAGAACAAAAGCCTGCTTGCCGCCGTGTTCGGGGCTATTGTCGTTCTGGCTCCGCTTGCCGCCGGCGCCAAGGATTGGACGCATGTCAAAGTCGGCATCGAGGGCGCTTTTCCGCCCTGGAACCTGATGGACTCCAGCGGCAAGCTCGCCGGTTTCGATGTCGATCTGATCAACAATCTCTGCAGCCGCGCCAAGGTCGACTGCGAGCTGATCGCCGGCGAATGGAATGCGATGATCCCGAGCCTTAATGCTGGCAAGTTCGATCTTGTCATGACGCTCGGCATCAACGAGAAGCGCAAGCAGGTGGTCGATTTCACCGTTCCCTATGCCAGCGGCGTCGCGAGCTTTTTCCTCTTGAAGGATGGCCCGGTTTCCCCGCTGCCGATGACGGGCGAACGGCTGAACCTGAACGACAAGGCCAAGGCCGATCCGGTAATGGCTGAAATCGGCAAGTCCTTGAAGGGCAAGACGATCGGCGTGGTTCAGTCGACCAGCCAGGAACAGTTGATCACCGCCTATTTCGGTTCCGATGTCACCGTGCGTGCCTATAAGAGCTCCGGCGAGCGCGATCTCGACTTGAAGGCAGGACGTGTCGATGCCGGTTTTGACAGCGGCGTCTATGAGACCTCCGTTCTGGGCAAGCCGGGCAACGAGGACCTGATGATGTCGGGGCCGATGGTCAAGGGCGCGATGCTTGCGACGGAAGTGGCGCTCGGCATGCGCAAGGGCGAAACGGATCTGAAGGCCAAATTCGATGAGGCCATCAAGCAAGCCGCTAAGGATGGGACGATCAAGCAGCTCTCGGAAAAATGGAGCAAGATCGACCTTACGCCGACGTTCGACGCCAATTGAATGCCCTCGCGAGACATCGTCCCTAGCTGAGGCTTAGACAATGATACGATTTGCCAGAATCTGCTCCACTCGGGCAGCACCATGAACCAGCCAGGCATATTCGAACTTGCCGGCTTCGGCCCGGACGGCTGGGGGCATGCCCTTCTCGCCGGGGCGTGGATGACCATCCTTGTCGCGATTGCCGGCTATGCGGTCGGCGCCTTCATCGGGACCTTCGGTGCCTGGGCGAAGATTGCCGGCAATCGCTTTGCGCGCACGGTGGCCGATGCCTACACAACCGTATTGCGCGGCATTCCCGATCTGCTGGTCATTTACCTCTTCTATTTCGGCGGAAGCGCCGTCGTCACGGCGATCGGCAAGCTTTTCGGGGCGGAAGGCTTTCTTGGTTTTCCCGGATTTCTTGCCGGCGCGCTTGCCGTGGGCGTCACCTCGGGAGCCCAGTTCACGGAGGTGCTGCGGGGCGGGTTCAAGGCGGTGCATCCCGGTGAAATCGAGGCGGCTATTGCCTGCGGCATGTCGCGCGGCTTGCGCCTGCGCCGCATCATTGCGCCGCTGACGCTGCGGCATGCGCTTCCCGGCCTCGGGAATGTCTGGCAGGTCGTCCTGAAGGAATCGGCGCTGGTGTCGATCACCGGCGTCGCCGAATTGTTGCGCCAGGCCCAGGTCGGTGCCGGCTCGACCGGGCTTCCATTCGATTTCTACTTGATTGCCGGCGTCATCTACCTGATGATCTCGACCCTTTCGAGCCTCATCCTTCAACAGGCCGAGCGGCGTTTGTCGCGCGGTGTGAGGAGGCGCTGATGGATTGGCAATTCCTTGAAGAGACCTTCGTAAGTCTCATCGGCGCGCTCCCTCTGACGATCGAGCTTGCCGTGACATCGATCTGCCTCGGCGCCATCCTGGCGCTGCTGCTGGCGCTTGCGCGCCTTTCCGGCATCGCCGTCCTCGATTGGTTCGCGCGCCTCTATGTCTTCGTCTTCCGCGGTACGCCGCTGCTGGTTCAGATCTTCCTGATCTACTATGGCCTCGGCCAGTTTCCCGCCATACGCCATAGTATCTTCTGGCCATTCCTGCGCGAGCCCTATTGGTGCGCCGTCCTGGCCTTGACCTTGAACACCGCTGCCTATGCCAGTGAGATCATTCGCGGCGGCCTGCTCTCGGTACCGCACGGGCAGGTCGAGGCCGCTCGTGCCTGCGGCATGCATCGCATCATGCTGTTTCGCCGCATCGTGCTGCCGCTCGCCGTTCGTCAGGCCTTGCCGGGCTATGGCAACGAGATGATCTCGATGGTCAAGGCGACCTCGCTTGCCTCGATCATCACCCTGATGGAGGTGACCGGTGTTGCCGCCAAGATCATCTCGGAGACCTATCGCGCGATCGAAGTCTTCGTCGTCTCCGGCGCCATCTATCTTCTGATCAATTTCTTGCTGACGCGTCTCATCCAGCTTGCCGAATACAGGTTGAGCCCGCATCTGCGTCCCCCTCCCTCCAGTACCCGCTCCACCACCGAGGCAGTTGCCGCAGGAGATCCGCAATGATCGCCATACCAGTCGCACTCAGCGTGCGCGACATGCACAAGAGCTTCGGGCCGGTCGAAGTCCTGAAAGGCATTTCACTCGATGCTCTCGAGGGTGACGTCGTCTCCATTCTCGGCTCTTCCGGTTCGGGCAAATCCACCTTCCTGCGCTGCATCAACCTTCTGGAGACGCCCGATTCCGGCGAAGTGAGGGTGGCTGGCGAAACGATCCGCATGCAGCGCAACGCCCGCGGTGCGCATCGTCCGGCGGATGGCCGGCAGGTCGATCGCATTCGCTCCCAGCTTGGAATGGTGTTCCAGAGCTTCAATCTCTGGTCTCACAAGACCATCCTCGAAAATGTCATCGAGGCGCCGATTCACGTTCAGCGGCGCTCGCGGGCGGAGTGCGTCGAGGAAGCGGAAGCCTTGCTTGCCAAGGTCGGCATTGCCGACAAGCGCGACTTCTATCCGGCGCATCTTTCGGGTGGTCAGCAGCAGCGCGCCGCCATTGCGCGGGCGCTCGCCATGCGGCCGAAGGTCATGCTCTTTGACGAACCGACCTCTGCTCTCGATCCGGAGCTCGTCGGGGAAGTCCTGCGCGTGATGCGAGCGCTGGCCGAAGAGGGGCGCACCATGCTCGTCGTCACGCATGAGATGGGCTTTGCGCGTGATGTCTCCAGCCGCGTCATCTTCCTGCATAAGGGCGTCGTCGAGGAAGACGGCAGGCCACAGGATGTCTTTGCCGGCCCGTGCTCCGAGCGCTTCCGCCAGTTCATCAGCAAATGACCAGTCAAGCTCAATCAGAAAAGGGGAACTCGATAATGAAATACCTTACCGGAATTCTCGCGGCCGTGATGATGGTCGCCACACTTGCCGTCTCGACGGTCGTGCGCGCGGAGGAAAAGAAATGGACGCATGTGACGATTGCGACCGAAGGCGCTTTCCGGCCATGGAACTTCACCAAGGCCGACGGAAGCCTGGATGGCTATGAAATCGAGCTGATCAAATATTTCTGCGACCATATGAAGGTCGAATGCACGACCGTCATCCAGCCCTTCGACGGCATGATTCCCGCGCTCAATGCCGGCAAGTTCGATGCCATCATTTCGGGCATGTCGGCAACCGCCAAGCGCGAGGAAGTCATCGCCTTCAGCGATTCCTACGGCACGACCGGCCAGACTTTTGCGACGCTGAAAGATTCCCCGCTTGTCGGCCTGCCGCTGAAGGGCGAAGTCTTTTCACTGGCGACGGACGAGGCCGGAGCGGCTGCGGCGGTAAAGCAGCTCGAGCCGATGCTCAAGGGCAAGACGATCGGTGTGCAGACGGCATCGATCGCAGCGACCTTTCTCGACAAATACCTCAAGGGCGTGGCCGATATCCGCGAATACAAGACCACCGAGCAGCACGATCTCGATCTGAAGGCCGGTCGCGTCGATATCATCATGGCGTCGATGGCCTATCTCTCGACGGCGGCGGCAAAGCCGGGCAACGAGGACATGATCGTTGCCGGGCCGCGCTTCCAGGGCGGTCTTCTCGGCCGTGGCAGCTCCGTCGGCTTGCGCAAGGAGGATACGCAGCTGAAAGCGATGTTCAATGATGCGATCGCGGCTGCCAAGGCCGATGGCACGATCGCCAAGCTGTCGGCGAAATGGTTCGGCTTCGACGTCACGCCGAAGTGAGGCTTTCCATGGTGGGGTGAATGTGATGGACCTGACGGCCGGTTACCGCCGTCGGGCCGTTACTCCGGTGACCTTTTCAGCGATGTACCGGTTGCTCCGCCCTACATTCTGCAACAAGATTTCCCATAAATTTCACCGGTTAGAAACATTCGGAAACAATCGGAGCCAAATGATCGGATAATTACCCAGGCAGAGAAATCACCTTTGTTGCGGAGTCCGATCGCCGATGCTTCTTCTAAATCCATGGCGGCGAGAAAAGCTGAGCCATATCGTTGTGACGACCTTTCACGAGGAGGGTTATCGCGATTACGGCAAAAAATGCATAGAGACATTCCTCACTCACTGGCCGAAGGACATCTCCCTCGTTGTCTATGCCGAGAATGTCGTGATCGAGGAGAAGGATCGCCGCCTTCTGGTGTTCGACCACAATGAAACCTTGCCGCGGCTGCGTGATTTTCGCAAAGCCTACGGTGAAAATCCGCAAGCCAACGGACTGCGCCCCTCGGCCAATGGCTTGAAACGCGATTTTCGCTGGGACGCCGTTCGGTTTTCCAACAAGGTTTTTGCGGTCGCCGATGCCATCAGGCGCTATCATACCATGGTCGATCAACTGATATGGCTCGATGCCGATACGATCACCCATAGGGACATTCCAAGAAACTTCGTCGACAAGATCGCGCCGCGTGGAAACCAGCTTGCCGCCTATTTGAACCGGAGAATATATCCGGAGTGCGGATGGGTGGGGTACAATTTGCGCCATCGCGAGATATTGACCTTCGTCGAACGTTTCGAAGGCGCCTACACGTTGGGCTATTTTCTGACCCTGAAGGAAAGCCACGACAGCTTCGTCTTCTGGAAGGTGCTCCAGCAGATGGAGGGCGATGGGGAAGCTCGTTTCAAGCGGCTCGGCTCGAACCTGACGAAGACCCATGTCTTCATCAATAGCGTTCTGGGCAGCTATATGGATCACCTCAAGGGAGACAGGAAGCAGGCCGGAAAGAGCCGCAGGAGCGATCTGAAATGGAACCGGCGCGAGGCCTGGTGGCGATAATGACGGATAATCGCGCTAGCGACGGACTCCGCATCCGCATTTTGTAGGTAGCTACTGCATATAGGCGAGTTGTCATTATCTCGCGCAAGCGGCTAATCTGGATGGGACAAAGAATTCGGAGATTCATGTACGCCAATTCGATTCTGCCTGCAGATGTCGCCGTGGTGCTGGGGTTGATGTGGAACATCATCGCCTCGCTCGCCGCCTTTTGGGCCACGGGAAAATATCCACGCATGCGTTTGGTTTTTCATGGGCTCGCCTGCTTCGTTATCCTGCTCTCCCCCTTGACGGCGATGATCCTCGGTTTGCCCGGTCTGCTTCCCGAGGAGGAAGAAAGCCCAGGAGCGCGTTTTGTGTTTTTGCCGCTTATCTTTGAGGCGGCAATCGTCCTGCTGCTATATTGTTTGGCTGGAGCAATGCTGCTTCAAAATCGGTTCATTCGGCGATGGCGGACTGGCGCCGTAGCGATCAATCCCGTTAAGCCACCGCGGAAGTCATCGCGCGCATCTTCAAGCCCCGTCGCATGGTCGCGCCACCGGGGCAAGGGTCTCGGATAAAGCGAGTGCCTATTCTCGATGTGATTTGGGTTGGATCGGTTCTCTTGCCGCTCCGTCCGTTGTGTTGGCATGAGGGATCGTCAGAAAGGCCTCCAGCGTCTGTACGATGCTGGTCGACCTGTAAGATATCGAGTCGACCTCGGAGCTTTGCAGGATCAGCGAGCGGATACGATCCATGAGAGCGGCATCCGGTGGTTGGCCGTCACCCACCATTTCGACCTTGATATAGACTGAAGACATAGACCCCCCGTCGCTGTCTCATTGTTTATTTCCAGCCACTCGCAACGTGTCCATCAGGCGTGGACCGTTACCATATCAGCAATTTATCATATTGCGAATAGACCCCAGTATGCCATGGTACGGTGCGGCGATTAAGCGACGCTGAATTGCTACTCATGCCGGCGGCAATTCTGTCGAGATCGGTTGATGTGACGCTGGGGCCATGATGCGCCCCGTTTAAAACTCTGCACAGCCGCGATCGCGTTCAGGCAGAGTTCAGGCGAACCGTCGTATTGCTACCTGTGTCCAATAGATAGGAAATGGGGGTAAGGGAATGTTTGAACGTTTGGTACGACTCTCTCGCGTCGCCTTGGTAGGGCTGGCCGCGATGCAATTGATGACCTCGGTCGCAATGGCGCAATACTACGGCGGCGACGATGATTACGGACCGCCGCGATGGCAGCGTGACCAGGGCCGGGATTGGAATCGCCCGCCAAGAGGCTGGGATCGCGATCGCGAGCGGGGCGGCTGTGACCGCGGCGAACTCATGCGGGCCGCGCGTGCGGAAGGTTTTCGGCGCATCGATTCGGTCCAAAGCGACGGCCGACGCATAGTCGTTCGCGGCTGGAATGATGGCGGCCCCGACCGCATGGTCTTCGCCAATCGGCGCGGTTGCCCGTCTCTCAACTGATGCTCAAAGTGTGTTGTAAGCTGGAGCCGATGGTAAATCGGCTTCCGCTTACCTCCGCACATACACCCCTTCCATTGGCTGGAAGGATGGGCTTGGCCCTAGCTCTTCAGTTATGGTTGTTCGTGGCGCGGGCAAAGCTTAGGCAATGGCGAATTTTGTTTTCGCAGGGTCCGTGCTGGGGTCATGCCGGGATTTGACCGGCACGTCGATGCCGTCGGCCTGCCACTTGATCATGAAATGCCAAGAGACACCCCAGGCATCCCGCACCCGGCCGTATGGCTCCGTCGAACGGCCTTTGCTGAGCGCATCCCGTAGTCGGTCTGCTTCAGCCTGCGCCTCGCATTCGACGGTAATCTGGGAGTTGTGGTCGAAGCAATCGAATGGCCCCGCCTCTAAGCCCACATATGCTCGATCGCCGAGCGTAAAGCCTGCGAACTTGACGCTAAGGGCCGGTCCGTTTGGATCGCTGTCCAGAATGTTCGACACCCACCCGATCGATGAGCCAGGGATCAGCGACGTATAGAATGCGATCGCCGCTTCCATATCCTGCCGAAACCAGAGATGTTGTCATCGGAGGCTTCCTCCTTCGTGACCCGGCCTGGATTGGCACGCGGGCTGAGGGAAAGCGGTCGTTTAATTATAATTCATGCCGCCGACGGGCCGCTTTGTTGTTGGTTTTGTTGAGCGGCGGCGCCGGCGGCATGACAGAAGAGTTACCGGAACCCGTGCGCGCTCACCCCTGCGACGCGCGGACGGCTATGCAGAACTAATTTCCCGTAACTCTTCCAGCAAGCGCCATGACGTAGTCGTCTGCTATATCTGCCAAGGTCAGAGCGACCTCCGGCTCGTTCCAGCCTGCGGCAAGCACCACCTGCACGAAGTCTCGAAATGCTACTGCAAGGACTTCCTCCCGCTCGACAGCGCGGTAGGCGTCGGTGGTGGAATGTTGCGGCCTGCTGATCTGTATTGTCTGACGGGCGGATACCATTAATATGCTCCCCAAAGATCGTTTTACTGGACGCAGAGTACATTCGTCATGTACTCAGCCTTTTTAGCTGCACGGTTATTCTGCTTCTTTTTTAATGGGTTACGCGTAGCCTGTCGTTAGCCACGCATCCGGAAACTTGCAGCAGCGTACATTTTCGCAATCACTTAACTATGATCCGGAGGCTTTGGAGGGGAGCGGTCGTCAATGCATGCGCTCATGCCACGCGAAACATCGGCGCGTCCGGTGAATTGATGATCTATATGAGATGCCCGCAGCGTTCAGCGGCTGTGACCAAGCGTTCTCAGCCATTCTTCGAAAGAATGAGCCCCCTCGTCGTCTTGCGATAGCGGGAATGGGCGCCCGAGATAGGGCTGCGAGATAAGATTCCTGGCCTCACGCGGGCTGTAGCCGAACTCCTTGCTGAAGGCGCGGCTGAAATGTGCGGCGGACGAAAAGCCGACTGCATAGGCGATGTCGAGGATCTGTTGCCGATTGGAGGGGTCGCTGAGCGCGGCATGCGCGGATAGAAGGCGGCGCCGCTGAATATAGTGATGCACACCACCATCCTGTTCGAAGATCTGATACAGTCTGGTGCGGGACATGCCGAGCTCGCGGCATATCTGCTCCACCGTCAGATCGCTCGCGGCAAGATTGCGCTCGACGAACCGCCGCACCCGCTCCATCAGGGCAAGGGTGCTATGGTGTTCAGTGTCGGCAGACTGTGCCGCCGAAGCTGCAGCGCCGGCCCAAATTATCCCGCGCACGGTTTGGACAACATGGGGCAAATCCGTCGCTACAAAGTTTGGAAGATTGGCTACGATACTATCGAGATACTCGATCAGCAATCTGGTGAAGGTCCCCGAAAGGGCAGTATTGTTTTTGATCTCGACTGCGGCAGGGGCGTCGGACAGCAATGCACGCGGCAAAAAGAGCGACAGAGTTTCGGCGTCGGTGGAACGCCCCCGAAAGGGGTGTCCTAGCGATCGCAGTTCGACCTTGCCCGGCTCGCCTTCGCTGACATACCCATCCACCTCCGTCCATGTCCGGCCGCTGCGCAGCACGGAAACATGCCAGTGATCGATGAGATCCGCTTTTACCTTCGCTTGCGAGCGCATGTAGCTGTGGGCTGGCGCACTCTGCTCAACGATCAGCATGCCCCCCAAATTCCATGCCGTGTGGTCGGCGACAAATCCGGTTTCCCGCGGGGCGTTGTCTGGAAGCCGAGTGTCTACGAGGGGCGCCACATACGCCTGCCATGCAGCAAATTGTGTTTCCGGTTCAAGATCATGTGTGGAGAACAGCAACGGCTTCAGTATTGAAGGTGCTTGTGACTCTTCGCCGCCAACTTTCGGCGGACGCGGAAAGCGACGCCTATCGCGCGGCGAGGTCTTCGTCTCCTCGCTCCGCGCATCTTTCTTGGTTTCGACCACGGGAGATTCTTCTTCGCGTCGAAAGTCAGGCAATCTGGCCTCCCCAAATGGCGTCAGGACAGAACAGAATCGTCATCGTGAATCCGCATCCATTGTTAGCGCAAAATCGCACTCTGTTAAATCGGAGGTCGTCCAAGCCTGTTCCGGGTCGTCGTTTTCGCAGAGACAGCCTGCCGTAAGTTGTGCTGAGGCCTCGCATATTACGCCTCCCACACATTCATTTGTTGCGGACTTTGAAAAAAACAAGGCTGGAGGGAATGTTAGCCTATCGCTCCCACGGGAATTGCCCGAAGGTTTCGATAGGTCGGCCCGATTCGTTGCCGTCTGCCGCCAGCTAAAGAATACTAACATGTCGACCATATTGCCGCCAAACGGGAGTGATGCATTCACAGGCGCGCTTGTCGTTAAGGCCGACATGCCGGCTACCTCCACCTGACGCGAAGGCATCTGACATATGATGATAGATAGGCGCTCCTTCCTGATCGCAACAACCCTTGCGATGATGTCCACGAGGGTACGGGCGGCACCATCGGATACCAGCATCCCGCTATGGCCAGGCCTGCCTCCGGGCGGCGGCGGACCATCGGGACCTTTCGAAAGCGATGGCAAGGGCGCCTTCAGCAATATAGCTGTGCCAAGTCTTGAGGTTTTCTCGCCTGCGCAAGCGAACGGAGCCAGCATCCTCATTGCCGCCGGCGGCGGCTATAAGCGTATCGAGATGGAGAAGGAGGCTTATCCGGCTGCCCGCTGGCTGACGAACCGCGGCATCACCGCTTTTGTTCTGGCCTATCGCCTGCCGAGAGAAGGATGGAATGACGGCCCGCTGGCACCGCTTCAGGATGCACAACGCGCCCTGCGCATCATTCGAACCCAGGCGGAGCGCCGTCGGCTGGATCCCTCGCGTATAGGGGCTCTCGGTTTCTCGGCCGGCGGTCATCTGATCGGTCTGACGGCGGCGCGGTCGGCCTTCGCGTCCTACCAGCCGATCGACACGATCGATCGCCAATCCGCGCGTCCCGATCTGGCAACGCTGATCTATCCGGTCATCACGCTTGAGCCACCCTATGACCACACCTCCGCCCGCCGTTCAATGATCGGCAGTCATCCGGATGCGGAAGCCAGCGCGGAGTGGTCGGTCGAGACGCATGTCCGCTCCGGCTGTCCGCCAGTCTTCCTGGTGCAGGCCGAGGATGATCCGATCTCCGATCCGGCAAATACGCTGATCATGGCGGATGCCTGCCGAAAAGCGGGTGTTCCGGTCGAGCTGCATCGGCTTCCGCGCGGCGGCCACGGCTTCGGCATGGGAAAGCCGGGGACGCCAAGTGCCGGCTGGCCCGATTGGTGGGAGCAGTGGCTGCGCGCCAATCGTCTTCTGTCATGAGGAACCGCACGGACGGCGTTTGCGCTGTCGATATTTCTCGATGCAGCAAAGGGCGCCTTTCGCGGCCCTTTGCAAAGCCGGTCTGAAACTATTCCGTTTTTGTTGTGCCTTCGAGCGGGCTGTCGGAGTAAGGTCGCCATCATCTTCTTGAGGCATGGATGATGGACCACAAGCGCCACAGAATACGCGAGCTCGGTTTCGCGCCCGGTCATTTCGAACCCGGACCCCTGAACGCGATCACCGATGTTGCCGGCGTGCATGTCGGGCATGTCACATGCCGGGAAGGCGAGCGCACACGCACCGGAGCGACCGCGATCCTGCCGCATGGCGGCAATCTTTTCCAGGACAAGGTCCCTGCCGGACTTGCCGTCTTCAACGGCTTCGGAAAGTTTGCCGGCGTCACACAGATCATCGAACTCGGCGAGATCGAGACGCCGATCGTCCTGACCAACACGCTGGCCGTGGGGCGAGGCGTAGAGGCTATCATCCGCCACACCCTCGCGCAGCCGGGTAACGAAAAGGTCGTGTCGGTCAATGCGGTGGTCGGCGAGACCAACGATTCGCGTCTCAACGATATTCGCGCCGCTCGCCCGAGCGTCGATGAAGTTCTACTTGCGATCGATACCGCGACATCAGGGCCGGTAGAAGAGGGTGCGGTCGGTGCCGGAACCGGAACGGTCGCTTTCGGCCTGAAAGGCGGCATCGGAACGAGCTCGCGCCTCGTGCCTGTCGGCGCGGAGGCCTATCGACTGGGCGTGCTTGTCCAATCCAACTACGGCGGCCGCCTTATTGTCGCCGGACGTGATTATGCTGCGCTGGCGGAGCACGACAAGGACGGTTCCATCGTCATCGTGCTAGCGACCGACGCGCCGCTCTGTCCGCGCAATCTCGAAAGGCTGGCGCGCCGTTGTTTCGGCGGGCTTGCCCGCACCGGCGCGGCTTTGAGCAATGGCTCGGGCGACTACGCGCTCGCCTTTTCGACAGCAGAGGCGGTGCGGCGTACTCCCGAACGCCGCAAGGGCGTGAGTTTGATCCCCACATTGAGCAATGATGCTGTCTCGCCGCTGTTCGAAGCCGCGATCGAAGCTACCGAGGAAGCAATCCTCAACTCCCTCGCCATGGCGACGGAGACCAAAGGTTTCAACGCCGCGACCGGTAAAGGCTCGGTTGTCGGTACGATCAGCCTTCCCCATCCAGGTCATTGATGACCGTAATTTTCTGATTTCGCATCATACGGAGTTTTCATGTCTGCCGCGACGATCCGCACCGTCTATCTCAACGGTGCCTTCCTGCCCGAGAACGAGGCGCGTCTTTCCATCTTCGACCGGGGTTTCCTGTTCGGCGATGGCATTTACGAGGTCACTGCCGTGCTGGACGGCAAGCTGATCGACAGCGCCCTGCACATGGCGCGGCTCGAGCGCAGCGTAGGTGAGATCGGCGGCCGTCTGCCTATCACGACTGACGAGATCGTGGCGATCGAGAAGCGTCTCGTGGAAGAAAACCACCTCACTGAAGGGCTCGTCTATCTCCAGTACACGCGCGGTGCCGAAGACCGAAATTTCTTCTACTCCGAGGATCTGGAGCCGACGCTGGTGCTCTTCACGCAGGCAAAGACGCTCGAACATGTCGCAGCCGTCGAAAAGGGTCTCAAGGTGAAGTCCATGCCGGATCAGCGCTGGGCGCGGCGCGACATCAAGAGCGTCTGCCTGCTGCCGCAGGTGCTGGCCAAGCGCGCCGCCAAGGCGGAAGGCTTCGACGAGGCCTGGCTGGTCGAGGATGGCATGGTGACGGAGGGTGCGTCGTCGACGGCCTATATCGTGACGCGTGACGGTCGCATCGTGACGCGCGCCAACAGCCACGCGACTTTGCCCGGCTGCACCAGGCTTGCCGTGCTGGACCTCGCGCGCGAGGCGGGATTGGTGCTGGAGGAGCGGCCCTTCTCCGTCGAAGAGGCCAAGACAGCCGCTGAAGCCTGGCTGACGAGCGCCTCCAACTTCATCGTCTCGATCACCAATATCGATGGCGTTGCCGTCGGTGACGGGATGCCTGGCCCGATGTTCAAGCGCCTTCGCACGCTCTATATGGAAAACGCCCGGCGCACCGCGATCTAAGCCTGCCGCAAGGATCGTCCGATCGTCAGGGCTTGTCGAGCATCGACCAGACACGCCCGACGATCGGACGGCGGTTCTCGCGTGAGCGATAGAGGCGGATTTCCACCTCGATATTCCATTCGGGATCGGCGGCACGCACCAACCGGCCATCGGCAAGCTCGGTATTGACCAGGCTTTCCGGGATCCAGGCAAGCCCGAAGCCGGCTGCGGCCATGCCCTTCAGCCCCACGGACATGCTGCCGACATGTACCCGGTTTTCCGCAGGCAGCCGCTCCCCGAAGGCGCCGGCCACCAGTTGCCCGAAGAAGGACGTCTTCTGGTAGCTGACATGGCAGAAGCCGGGTTCCAGGCGATGCAGCGGCACCCCGTTGGCGCCTGCGGCGCTCACCGGCAGGATGGTTTCCCGGCCGAGCGTGTGATGTTCGAATTGTGGATCGAGCAGCATCGGCACATGCGGGTGCTGATAGGTGAGCAGGAAATCGCAGTCCCCGTCGATGAGGGAATTCAGATTCTCTTCCATGGTGCCGGAGTCCGGGCGCAGATGCGAGACCACGGGTCCGATGCGCGTGTTGAGCCGGCTTAGCCAATCAGGGAAGAAGGTGAAGGAGAGGGTATGCAGCGCGGTCAAGGTCACGGTACGCGCATCCGTGCCATCCTCGTGCTGAAGGTTGCGCCGCGCCTGATAGAGCGCCTGCAGCGTCTGCTCCGCCACGGGTACGAAACGCTCGCCTGCGGCCGTCAGCCGCGAAGGATAAGTGGCTCGATCGATCATGCTCGTCCCGACCCAGCCCTCCAGTTGCCGGATGCGGCGGCTGAAGGCGGATTGCGTCACATGGCGCTCGTCGGCCGCTTTGGAAAAGTTCAGCGTCCGCGCCAGCGCCAGAAAATCTTCAAGCCATTTGACTTCCACTCGAAGCTCCCAAAGAAACCGGCTGTCAAAGCCCGCATCTCCTTGGCCCGAAAGGGCCGCGAATGCAATCAGCCGGCGCGGCGATATTCAATCATTCGTGCTCGAGCAAGCACCAGTTCGAGCCTGTCCTCGCCTAGAACGTGGAGGCAGACCCGCTTGGTCCAAGGTCCATCCATCAGCGTGAACAGATAGCGTCCGGCACCCAGCGCGCGCAGCGGCATGCGCTGGCGCACCGGGCCGATGCCCATGACGACATTGCCGCCTTCGATCTCCAGACGCGCGCCCTCCGGCGAGTTCCAGACACCGGATAACGAGGCCGACACTTCCTGCTCTCCGACAGGCAGGAAGCAGCGCTGGGCATGTCCGATTTCCCCGACGATCGCGTCGCCCTCCATCATCAGGCGCATCGGCGACGAGGCCGAGCGGGAGGAAACCCAGGATCGCTCATCCTCGTAGACGGTTTCGTCGGCATCGAGATAGGTCACCGTGCTGCCGGCGACCTTGATCCACCATGGCCCGTTCTCCGTCACATAAGTGCCATCGCGAAGGGCGGTCGAGGTGCGCGGCAAGGCCTCACCCGTCAATGCCGCCATGGACTCCAGTGCGATCTTATAGCCGTTGGTATCCTCGCGGTTCGATACGACCGCAAAGCCGGCTTTCCGAACCGGATCGAGCAGGAAATAGCTTTTGTAGCCGGGATGGGAACCGCCATGGCCGATAAGAGAGCGGTTGCCGAGCATGGTGCGGCGCAGGCCGAGGCCGTATCCGCTCGGCCTGCCATCGGCGAGCTGCCGTGGTGCAGACAACTCGTCGAGTACTCCGGCAAAAGCCCCTTCGCCGCGAAGTAGTCCCATCAACCATTTGGCGAGGCTTTCGCCGCTGCCAGTCATGCTGCCGGAGGCGGAAATATGCAGGCCGGCCGCCGAAAGCTGCCAGCGCTCACCATCGCGCCAATAGCCTGGAACCAGGCCGGCAACGGGGTCGTTCCAGACATCCGGCGCGTCCAATACGGCATCCGCTTGCGCACCCAGCCGTCGAACGAAGTCTCGAAAGAATACACGCCGACGCTCGAATGCGGCTTCCACGAGCCGGTAGCCGGTATTGGAATAGGAGATCTCCGTGCCCGCCTCGTAGTTCAACCGCGTCTGGCGCGCCAGGAAATCGAGCAACGGGCCGGCTTTCGTCTCCGTATAGACAGACAGGCCAAGCAACGTCAGGCATTCGCGCGTGTCAGGCAAGCCTCCGCTCATGTCGAGAGCGCGGCCAACGGTGACATCGCGAAGGGGTGTCCGCAGTTCGGGCAGATGCTGTCCGAGCGGGTCGCCGAGACCGATCTTGTCGGAATGGGTGAGCACCATGGCGCAAAAGGCGTGCTTCGTCACCGAGGCATAGCGGACCACGCTTGCCGCGGTGAAGGGGGCGAGCGTCGAAAGGCTTTCCACGCCGCCATATTCGGCAAAGCGAATGCCGTGCGCATCGAAGCCGATGACGCCGCCGCCCGGCTCATCGCTTCCCCAATTTTGCGCGAATTGGGCTGCGCAGGACCGCGCCGCCTTCCAGTTTCCCGTTTCGGACATGCATGCCTCGCAAATGCAGATTAGACCGGTTCCGCTTCCTCGAACTCAATGCTCAGACGGCGCAGTTCCTGCGTATGGGGGTGGGTGACGTTACCGCGCCGCAAATCGTCGGCCGTGACCTGCTCCACCATCTGGCCATCGATCATAACGCCGACGTCGGTGCAGAGATGGGCGATCACGCCGAGATTGTGGCTGACCATCACATAGGTGAGCTTTCGCTCAGCGCGCAGATCGGACAGCAGGTTGAGGATCTCGGCCTGAACCGACACGTCGAGCGCGCTTATCGGCTCATCGAGCAACAGGATCCTGGGGTCGGCGATCAGCGCGCGGGCGATGGCGACACGCTGGCGCTGGCCGCCGGAGAGCTGGTGCGGATAGCGGAAGCGCGAGCTCTGCGGCAGCGCCACGTCCGAAAGCGCCCTGGCAATACGCTGGTCGACGTCGCCCATGCGGTGAACCAGCGGCAGCTCGCTCAGAATGCGGTCGATCGTTTGGCGCGGATGCAGGGAACCGTAGGGATCCTGGAAAACCATCTGCACCTTGCGGAAGAAATCCGGCGTGCGGTGTTGCGGAGCTGCTTCGTCATTGAAGGCGATGCGCCCCATCCAGCTGGTGTTCAGGCCGGCCATGGCGCGCAATACGGTCGATTTGCCGGAGCCGCTTTCGCCGACGATGCCGAAGCTGCCGCCTTCCTCAACCTTGAAGGAAACGCCCTTGACGACTTCACGCTCGCCGAAACGGATGCGCAGATTGTCGATCTCTATCGTCATTTCAACCACTCCGGGTCACGCCCGAGAATGGGCAGCCGCTCCTTCGGATGGGTGAGCGAGGGAATGCAGTTCAGCAGGCCGCGCGTATAGGGATGGGCGGCGGACAGGAGTTCGGATGCCTTCAACTCCTCGACAACGCGCCCGGAATACATGACCGCCACCCGGTCGCAGAAATGCGAGACGAGCGGCAGGTCATGACTGATCAGCATCAATCCCATCGAGCGCTCGGAGACAAGCTCCTCGATCAGCCGCAGGATTTCCGCCTGCACCGTCGCGTCCAGCGCGCTTGTGGGTTCGTCGGCGATCAACAGTTCCGGATCGGGAGCAAGCATCATGGCGATCATGACGCGCTGACCCATTCCGCCTGAGACTTCATGCGGATAGGAGGCGGCAACCGCCTTCGGATTGCGGATCTTGACCTGTTCCAGCAGATTGGCGGCCGCTTCTGCCGCCTCCCGGCGGCTGCCGCCCTTGTGCGTGCGCCATGACTCGGCAACCTGATTGCCAATGGTCTTAACGGGGTTTAGCGAGTATTTCGGGTCCTGCAGGATAAAGCCTGCCCGTTTGCCGCGGATGGTGCGCATCTGCTTTTCGCTGGCCGACACGATGTCGATGCCATCGAAGGAAAGTTTGTCGGCTTCGATGCGGGTTTGCCTTGGCAGGAGTTTCATCAGCGCGCGTGCCGTCAGGCTCTTGCCCGAGCCGCTTTCGCCGACGATGCCGAGCTTCTCGGCACTGAGGCGCAGCGACACACCCTTGACCGCAGGTGCGAAGCCCGTGCGCGTCTTGAAGCCGATGCGCAGATTGTCGATCTCGACCAGCATGTATCAGTTCCCCTTCGGATCGAGCACGTCGCGCAGCGCATCGCCAAGGAAATTGAAGGCGAGCGAAACGAGGAAGATGGCGACGCCGGGGATCGTTGCGACCCACCATTGCTCGAAGATGAAGCGCTTTGCGGTTGCGATCATCGCGCCCCATTCCGGCGACGGCGGCTGTGCACCCATGCCGAGGAAGCCGAGGCTTGCGGCCGTGATGATGATGGAGCTCATGTCGAGCGTGACGCGGACGATCAGGCTCGGCATGCACAACGGCGCGATATGCCGCATGATGATGCGCCAGGAAGAGGCGCCTGTCAGGCGATAGGCGGCGATAAAATCGGCGCCGCGCACGGTCAGGGTTTCGGCGCGCGCGAGCCGAGCATAGGGTGGCCAGGCGGTGAGCGCGATCGCCAGCACGGCACTTTCGACACCTGGCTTCAGGGCGGCAACGAAGGCAAGCGCCAGCACCAGTCGGGGAAAGGCGAGGAAGATGTCGGTCAGCCGCATCAGCGCCGTGTCGACCACGCCGCCGAAATAGCCGGCGATGCAGCCGATGGCGAGGCCGATCGGCGCCACGAGCACCACCACGGCGATGACCATGCCAAGCGTCACGCGGCCGCCAAAGAGCAGGCGCGAGTAGATGTCACGGCCGAGCTCGTCGGTGCCAAGCCAATGGGCCGCGCTCGGTTTGGCAAGTCGATTGGCGAGATCCTGGGTGGCCGGATCATGCGTGGCGAGCCATGGCGCGAAGAGCGCCAGCAGTATGAAAAGCAGGATGATCGACAGGCCGATCATGCCAAGAGCGTTGCCCTTCAGCCCCAGCCAGATGCGATAGCGATCGCCCCAGGCGGCTTGGCGCCGGGAAGTGGGGGACTCGTCGAGCGCCCAATTGCGGAAGGTTGCCAGCATCATCGCACCCTCGGGTCCAGCAGACGATAAAGGAGATCGGCAACGAGGTTGAGCCCCACATAGATAATGCCGATCAGGAGTGTGGTGCCGATGACCGGGTTCATGTCGCCGTTCATCAGGGAGGCGGTCAGATACTGGCCGATGCCGGGCCAGGAAAAGACCGTTTCGGTGACGACGGCGCCCTCCAGCAGGCCAGCATAGGTCAGCGCCAGCACGGTCACCAGCTGCACGGCGACGGTCGGGAAGGCATGTCCCCAGATCACCCTGCTGAGCGAGAGGCCCTTGGCGCGCGCGGTGATCACGAATTCGCCCTTCAGGGCATCGATCATGAAGGCGCGCGTCATGCGGGCAATATAGGCCATGCTGAAATAGGCGAGGATGCAGACCGGCTGCGCCATGTGGGCAAGCGCGTCCCGAAAGGCGTCGAGATCGCCGGCGAGCATCGTGTCCACGGAGAGCAGTCCCGTGACCGGCGCGATCATTCCGTCATAGATAATGTCCTGCCGCCCAGGCCCAGGCGCGATGCCGAGCGCCGAATAGAAGACGAGCAGCGAGATGAGGGACAGCATGAAAACCGGAATGGAATGGCCGGCGAGGCAGACGACGCGGATCGCCTGATCCGTGAGGGTCCCCTGCCGCACGGCTGCCCAGACGCCAAGCGGAATGCCGATGATCGCGGCGAGAATGAGCGCTGCGGTCGCCAGTTCGAAGGTCGCCGGAAAGAAGCGGGCAATATCCTGCGACACCGGGTTTTTCGTCAACACCGACATGCCGAGATCGCCATGCAGAAGCTGATTCAGGTAATGGAGAAACTGTACCGGAAGAGGCTGGTCGAGGCCCATTTCGGCCCGTACGCGAATGACCACCGCCTCCGGCGCATTGTCGCCGACGGCAGCAATGACCGGATCGACCGGCATGACGCGGCCGATGAGGAAGGTGACGACCGTCAGCCCGAGCAGCGTCAATACGATGCTGCTCAGGATGGCGGAGAAGGATTTGAGCCGTCGGGTCAAGCCTTGCTGGTCCCCTGATAGGAATTGGCTTCTGAGAGAGCGCCGAGCTGGAAGCCGGAGACGGCCTTGCTGCACGCCGCGGTTTTCATCCATTGGAACATGAAGATGAACGGGCTGTTCTGCATGTGCTCGCGCTGAAGCTCTTCATAGAGCGCGATGCGCTTAGCCGGATCCTTTTCGTCGCGAGCGGCTTCGGCCTTGGCGGCGAAATCGTCGTTCTTGTAGCGTGAACGCCACAGGAAGGGCTTGCTCTTGGCGTCGTCGGAATTGTCCTTGTTGATGGTGAAGACTTCGCCGTTGGAGTTCGGATCGAAATAATCGGTGCCCCATGCGGAAAGCGCCATCTCGTGCTGGCGGCCGCGCATCTTCGTCAGCACCTGCCGGTTTTCCGCCGATTGCAACTTCACGCGAATGCCGATCTCGGCAAGGTTCGCCTGGATGGCCTGGGCGAGGTCAGGATAGGGCTGTGCGGCGTAGTGATCCATCGTCACGTCGAAACCGTCGGCAAGCCCGGCTTCGGCCATCAGCGCCTTCGCCTTTGCCACATCCTTCTGGAACGGCGTGTCGCTGATCGCTGCCGGGAAACCTTCCGGCTCGAAGCTCTGGTGGACCTTATGGGTCAAGGGCACGATGTTTTCCTGCATGCCCTTGTAGTCGAGCGCCCATTTGACGGCCTGCCAGACCTGAGGCTTTGCCAGGTTCGGCACACCCTGATTAAGGGAGATGAGAACCAGCGAGGCGATGCTCTTGGTGACCAGCGTGAAGTCGGCGTCGTTCTGAATGGTGCGAAGCTGCTCGGAGGTCAGATCGCGGGCGATATCGGCATCACCCTTCTTCAGCATCAAAAGCTGCGAGGCGGGGTCGGTGACATGGCGCAGGATGACGCGCTTCAGATTGCCCTTGTAGGGGCCATGCGGGTTGAGCGTGAGCGACACGGATTCGCTCGCCTTCCAGGCCTGAAGCTGGAAACTGCCCGAGCCGGCGCTGTTCTTCTGCAGCCAGGCATTGCCCATGTCGCCATTTGCCTCATTGGCGAGCACGACCTTCTTTTCGACCACGGCGGCGATGTTGGCCGAGAGGCAATAAAGCAGGAAGGCGATCGCGGTGGGCTTCTCGGTCGTCAGGGTCAGCGTCTCGGCATCCTTGGCGACGATACGGCTTTCGACGTTCTCGGCGGTGAAGCCGAACTGATTGATGATGAAGGCTGCGCCCTTGTTCATCTTGATCGCGCGCTGCAGCGAGAAGGCGACATCCTCTGCCGTCACCGGCGCGCCGCTTGCAAAGCTTGCCTTGGCGAGCTTGAAGGTGAAGACCTTGCTGTCCGCATCGGCCTGCCAGGATTGAGCGAGCACAGGATCGACCTTGGAGGGATCATCGGTGTTGGGGCGCACCAGCTTCTGATACATGTTGCTGATCACTTCGCCGCCAACGGCCTCGAAGCTTTCATGAGGGTCGAGGCTCGTCATGTTGTCGAGCTGCTGGGCAACGACAAGCACATCTTTCGGCGTCGCGGCAAATGCGGTCTGTGCTAGATCGAGATAGGACAGGAAGGGCAGCGTACCGCTGCCGATGAGAAACTGGCGTCTGGAAACCATGCGAAATCCCCTTTCACTCTTTTGGCAACAGCTCTATGCCAAGCATGGCGAGACTTGGTACGGTTCTGTCGCTATCGTATTTTCGCCAGCTTCTCTAACAGCGCGTCTTGCGAGCGACTAATTCCGTTTTTCGCAGACCCTATGCGCGGTTTGCATTTGCCCACCCCTCCGAGCTTGCCTAGGCAGGCATCCACTACAATTTTTGGAATGAGACATGACAGAATCCTCGATAATTCCAGTATTCGACGGCCACAATGATGTGTTGCTGCGGCTGCGGCGCGATGGCCTCAATTCCGTCAACGCCTTTCTGAATGGCGAGGCTGCGGGGCATATCGATCTGCCGCGCGCGCGTCGCGGCGGGCTTGCAGGCGGGCTCTGCGCAGTGTTCATTCCGTCTCCGGATCAACCCCGCGATGGGAATGGTGACTTTCCGGCTCCCTCGCAGCCCCAGGCGCTGAACGAGACTTTGGCGATGTTTCGCCTTCTTCTCGCAATCGAGGCTCAGTCCGATGGCGCAGTAAAGGTTTGCCGGTCGGCCAACGACATCCGTAGTTCCATCGCCGATGGCCGGTTCGCCGCTGTTTTCCATATCGAAGGGGCAGAAGCGATCGCGGCCGATCTCGATGCGCTCCATGTCCTTCATCAAGCCGGGCTGCGTACGCTCGGTCCGGTGTGGAGCCGGCCGAACGTCTTCGCTTATGGCGTGCCTTTCCGCTTTCCCTCGACGCCGGATATCGGGCCCGGCCTGACCGATGCCGGCAAAGATCTGATCCGCGCCTGCAATGAACTGCGGATCATGATCGATCTCTCGCACATGAACGAGCAGGGCTTCTGGGATATCGCGAAATTGTCGAAGGCGCCGCTTGTCGCCTCGCATTCCAACGCACACGCGATTTCGCCCCACAGCCGCAATCTGACGGACAAGCAGCTCGATGCGATCCGCGATACCGGCGGTCTGGTCGGCATCAATTTCGGCGTGCTGTTCCTGCGTGACGATGGCGTCAGAAATGCCGATACGCCGATTGAGCTCCTCGTCCGTCATATCGCTTATATCGCCGAGCGGATCGGCATCGAGCATGTGGCGCTCGGATCCGATTTCGATGGCACGACCATCCCGCAGTCGCTTGGCGATGCCAGCGGCCTGCCGAAGCTCATCGACGCCCTGCGCGCCCATGGTTTTGACGATCAGGCGCTCGGGATGATTGCCCATGAAAACTGGATCCGCGTGCTCGAACGCACTTGGGGCGCCTGAAACCCGCGGCGGCGCCGCGCGTAGAGCTTTGAACTTGCGAGACGCTGCACCTTATCCAAGCGGGAGTAGCGCCTCGCCCTTCGGCTCAGTTCTGCTGGCTCGACATCAGCGCCTGATGGATCGGCGCCACCCATTTGTCGGCGGCGATATCGTAGGCGCCGAAGCTGCCTTCGAACTGCCAGTAGCTCCAGGCAAAATGGTTGCTTTCCGCTGCCCGCGCCACGCTTGCGGTCCATGCCGCCCGCGATGCGATATCGCCTTTGTCGTAGGCGCCGAACTCGCCGAGCAGGATCGGGCGATCATGGTCGCGCGACCACGCGGCGATCGTTGAAAAGTCTCGCACGATCTGTTCGTGCTCGGCTGGACTGCCCCATTTTACGCCGATCAGCTTTTCGCGGCTTGGATTTGTCCAGGTCGCACCCTGGTGCGTGAAGGCGAAGGGATCGTAATAGTGAACAGTCACGATGATATTGCGGTCGTCTTCGGGAAGCGACAACTTGTCGAGTGAATGGAAGTTGTTGGAATTTGCCGGTCCGATTACCACGCTGCGATCGGGATTCGTCTTGCGAATGACAGTGAGCGCTTCGCGCAGCAACCCGTTCCAGATATCCGGGGTTATCGCCTTGTTCGGCTCGTTCAAGATCTCGAAGAGAACGCTATCAGGTTCATCCTTATAGCGTGGTGCGATCTGGTTCCAGAAGGCAATCAGCTTCGATCTGCAATCCTCGGCGTTCTCGGCGCAGGCACGATAGTCGTGCTCGTCGAGGATGACTTTCAGACCCGCTCCGGTCGCCTGTTTCACCACGTCATCAAGCTTTGCGAGCCATTGCGCGTCGAGGTGGCCGGACTGATCCATATGCGAGAAGGCTTGCAGATTGACGCGGATGTTCTGAAAGCCGCTGTCATGCAGCATCTTGTAATAGGCGGGCTTGAAGCGAGCCTTCCCGGCATCGGTCCAGAGAGGGTCATAGCCGAGAACGTTGACGCCTCGGCCGAGTTTCGTGGCGGCCTGGCCTGCTTTTATCGAAGGTGCGGCAACGGCGGCGGTGATGGCAAGCAGCGTAAAAAGGCCAGACAGGAACAGGCGCATGCTCACCTCCATGACATCTGAAGCGAACTTCAGCCCGCCTTGTGTCCGAAATAGGGTGCTCCAGCGCCTATCGTTCGACCAGATGGATCGGCAAAGGGTGCATCGGCCGCAGCGTGACCTTCATGATCGGCTTTGGCGAAGGTTCGTTCGGGCCGGTGACGCGGAACCTTTGCAGCAGGACGGCAAGGATCGCAACGGCTTCCATCATGGCAAAGCCATTGCCGATGCAGACACGCGGGCCGGCACCGAACGGCATGAAGGCAAAGCGGTGGCGGCTCTTGGCGGTCTCGGGTTCGAAGCGCTCGGGGTCAAAAACCAGCGGGTCCTCCCAGATGGAGGCGTGACGATGCACGGCATAGATCGGCACATAGAGGATCGTTCCGGCCGGAATCGTATAGGCGCCAAGGGTAAATTCGCGCAGTGCCGCGCGCGAGATGATCGGGGCCGGCGGGTAGAGCCGCATGGCCTCGGAAAAGACCTGTCTGGCATAGGTGAGTTTGCCGACATGTTCGGCAAGAAGCGGGCCGCCATCTGTGGCAGTGGCGATCTCGTCGAATAACCTCGCCTGGCAGTCCGGACGACGGGCCAGGAGATGGAGCGTCCAGGCAAGGCCGAGCGCCGTCGTCTCGTGTCCGGCGGTGATGAAGGTCATCAGATTGTCGATGATCTCTTCGTCGTTCATCGTGCGACCCGTTTCCGGGTCGGCTGCACCAAGCAGCATGGACACGAGGTCGCTGCGCTCGATACCACTGCGCCGCCGTTCGGCAATCACTTTAGCAAGGGTCGCCCGCAGGAAGGTCACGGCCGCTTTTGCCTTTTCCTTGCCTGGATGCGGCATCCACTCCGGCGCGCCGAGCAGGCCCAGCGCAAATTTCCAGCCAGTCGGCTTCAGATAGTCGGTGATGTTACGCTCGACTCTGTCGACATCGATGCCTTCGCCGCCAGACATCATCGTCTCGACGATAATGTCGAAGGTGGTGCGCATCATTTCCTGGCAGAGGTCGAGAGCGCCGTCTTTATGCGTGAGCCAAAGATCGCGTCTGCGCTGGGCGGCTGCGATCATGGCTGGCTGAAGTTCGAGAAGCTTTTCGTGGCGAAAGGCACCGGCCACGGATTGACGCTGCCATTTCCAATGAGCGCCATCCGAGGTCAGGATGCCATCGCCGAGCGCTGGGCCGAGCAGGCGGCGAACATCCTCGCCCTTGCCGAGCGCATCGGAATTCCTCACGAGAGCCTGGTAGATAAGTTCTGGATCGGCGAGATAGACCCGTAATTTTCCGCCCAACCGCGTAAAGACAACTGGCTCATCGAAGATCTCGGGCGGCAGCGCATCAAGGGGATTGCGGATCAGTGAAAGGAGCACATGCGGCATCGACCGTGGCGTCAGGGGAAATGCGCCCGGCGATGGATCGGCCGTGTTTACGCGTGCATTCATCCTTCCGCCTCCTTGTTCAGCTCCACGAATGCCTGTAGATCAGGATTAAGGCATTTACCTTAGAACAGGTAAGGTGAATACCTTAGGCATTCAAGAGGAAAAAAGCGTGGCGGAAAACAAAGGCAAAAGAACGGAGCCGACAGCACGGCCCAGTACGCGCGAACGGATCCTTGTCTCGACATTATCGCTCTTCAACCAAAAAGGCCCCGAGGCAGTGACAACGGCGGAAATCGCAGAGGCTGTCCGTATCAATCAGGGCAATCTCTACTACCATTTCCGCACCAAGGAGTCCCTGGTAGTGGCCCTGTTTTCCCGGTTCGAGGCCGATGCGCTTGCGCTCGTCGCCGAGGCGGATGCCGTGCCCGCGCCCGACTCGAAAGCCTATGCCGGCTTTCTGCGCAAATGGTTCTCCCTCGTCTGGACCTATCGCTTCCTCTTTCGCGACCTTCCGGGCCTATTGGCGACCGCGCCGGGATTGAGGGGGCCGATTCTGGCTGTCAGTGCCGGCATGCGTCTTTCGGTCGATGTCATTTTTCAGCGCATGGAAACAGCCGGTCTTATCAGCGTCGCTGCGGATGACCGGAAGCCGCTATTGGCCAATGTCTGGATCGTCTCAACCTATTGGGCCGTTTATCTCGGGCTGCAGGAAGGCGTTCGCGACCTAAGCCCGCAGCACGTCCATTGGGGGCTGAGCCAGGTCGCGAGCCTCTTGCGTCCCTATCTTTCACCCCAGGCAAAGGCCGATCTCGAGGAGATGCTTTCAGAGCCCTTTGCCTGAACTCTGGATACCGGCATAGCTGGGTGGCCTCGCGAGGTTAAGATGCGCGCGCAACAGCATCGCGAAGATTGCGATAGCCTGTCGCCGGATGCGGTGCCACAAGCCGAGGCCCGTTGCCGCCGAGTTTTTCCCGCAGTGTTCCCGAGCGGTAGTTGGTCTTGTAGACGCCGCGCTTCTGCAGCTCGGGAACCAGAAGATCGACGGCATCCTCAAAGCTTTCGGGCGTCACGGCATAGGCCAGATTGAAGCCGTCGACATCGGTATCCTCTATCCATTCCTGCATCAGGTCGGCAACCGTTTGCGGCGAGCCGACAAAGACGGGGCCGAAACCGCCGATGCCGACCCAGTCGGCCATTTCGCGCACGGTCCACTCTTTGTTCGGATCGATCGTGGTGAAGGTCTCGACGGCGGACTGCACCGCGTTGGTATGGCGGTGGCGAAGCACCTCGTCAGGCGAGAACTGGCCGAAGTCGATGCCGGTCCAGCCTGATATCAGCGTCTGCGCGCCTTCGAAGGAGGCGTATTGCCGGTATTCGTTGAACTTGCGCTGCGCTTCCGCGTCGGTCTCGCCAAGGATCACGGTCTGGAGGTTGAAGGCAAGAATTTCGCGCGGGTTGCGCCCGACACGCTCGGCCGCTTCGCGAACATTGGCGACATAGCGCTTCAGCACCGGCTTGGAGGGCGCCGCCACGAAGATGCATTCGGCATGCGCGCCGGCGAAATCCTTGCCGCGGCTGGAGGCGCCTGCCTGATAAAGCACCGGTGTGCGCTGCGGCGACGGTTCGCTCAAATGAATGCCGGGAACGGTGAAATGCTTGCCGGAATGGCGGATGGGATGCACTTTCTCGGGCCGCGTGAAGATGCCTTTTTCCCGGTCGCGGATAACCGCATCGTCCTCCCAACTGCCTTCCCAGAGCTTGTAGCAGACTTCAAGATATTCTTCCGCCAAGCCGTAGCGGTCATCGTGCTGCGTCTGCGCAGACTGGCCTATATTCAGCGCGCCACTGTTCAAATACGAGGTGACGATGTTCCAGCCGACCCGCCCCTTGGTCAGGTGATCGAGCGTCGAGATGCGTCGCGCGAAGGTGTAGGGATGCTCGAAGGAGAGCGAGGCGGTCAGCCCGAAGCCAAGATGCTCCGTCTCATAGGCCATGGTCGGGATAAGCTGCAGCGGATCGTTGACCGGCACCTGCGCGGAGTGGCGCAGCGCCGCGTCGACATTGCCGTTCAGCACGTCATAGACGCCGAGCACATCGGCGATGAACAGCCCGTCGAACTTGCCGCGCTCCAGCGTCTTTGCCAGATGGACCCAATAATCCATATCCTTGTAGGTCCAGGACTTGTCGCGCGGATGCCGCCACAGGCCCGGTGACTGGTGTCCGACGCAGTTCATGTCGAAGGCGTTGAGCCTGATTTCACGGGTCATATTGTTATTCCTGCATGATATGGATCGGCCGCACTCAGGCGCCGACGGCTTTCTTGTTGACGAAGCTGAAGGCGAGCACCGCGAAGATCAGGAGACCGGTGCCGACCTGCTGCCAGTAGAAGTTTAGGCCTGTCAGCAGCAGGCCATTGGCGACGATGCTGAGCAGCAGCACGCCGAGCACCGTGCCGGCGACATTCGGCCGGCCGAGCGGCGAAAAGGTCGTGCCGATGAAGGTGGCGCCTATGGCGTTCAGCATGAAGCCGTTGCCGGAGGAGGGGATATAGACGGTCACCGTGGCCGTCAGGATCAGCCCGGCAAAGGCGGCGATAATGCCGGCGAGAATGAAGGTTGCGGCGACATAAGCTCGGAGCCCGATCCCAGAATAGCGCACCGTCCGCGGCTGGATGCCGATCGCCAGAACCACGCGCCCGAAGCGCATCCTGGCAAAGAGCAATGCGGCACCGGCGATGATGACGGCTGCGATCAGCAGCGGCACGGGGATATTGCCGAGCGTTCCATGGCCGATAAAACGAAATGCTTCGGGCACACCGGATGGCGGCAGATAAACCGGATTGCCGCCATCCGTCAGCAGCTGCTGGATGCTGCGGCCGATGAACAGCGTTCCAAGCGTTGCCAGGAATGGCGATACGCCGATTCCGGAAATCAGCACCGCGTTGAACGCCCCAACCAGTGCCCCGGCGCCAAGGCCGGCCAGAGCAGCCAAAGGCACAGGCACGCCAGCCAGAATGCTGGAAACGAAAGCAAAGCTCGCAAAGTCGACGGATGTCCCCACAGAAAGATCGATGCCACCGGCCGCAACGGCAAAGGTCATGGCGATCGAGACGATGGCGAGCAGCGTGAAATTGTTGACGAGAATGCTCTGCAGATTGCCGGCGCTGAGGAATGCCGGCGCGACCGTTGAGAAGAGCGAGAAGACGACGATGAGCGCGACGATGAGGCCATATCGGGCAACACCCGCGAACGGTCGTGCTGAAACAGCGGTAGCGGACATGATCAGATCTCCCGTTTGCGCAGCAGGGTTGTCGCCGAAACGACAATCAGGATCAGCAGCCCCTGAACACCGCTCACCAGCGTGCTCGGCAGGTTCAGAAGCTGGAAGCCGTTGATGAGGAAGCCGACGAACAGGGTTGAGATCAGCGTGCCGCCGATGGTCGGCACGAGCCGGCGCGAGAAGACCGAGCCAAGCAGGGCCGTTACGACGACCGGAAGCAGCATTTCGCCGGAACCGGTCGTGCTGCCGCTGAGATAGGATACCGATAGGATGCCGGCGATCCCGCCGCAAAGTCCGCTGGCGACGAAGGCGCCCGCGACCAGCTTTTTCAACGGCAGGCCGGCCGCGCGCGCGGCTTCGGGAAACTCGCCGATGGCGTAGAGCCGCAAGCCGAGCGGCGTATATTGCACGATGGCCGCGGCGATGATCGTAAAACCGATCAGGATATAGGCGAGAATCGGTATGCCGAAGCCATCCGAGGCCGAAAGGATTGTCAGAAAATCGGTCGCCGCCGGAAGAACTGTATTCTGGGTCAGAACCAGTTCCAGGCCGGCGACGACATTCATGACAGCCAGTGTTGCCAGCAAGGGCACGATGCCCGCCAGCACGATCGCCAGCGCGTTGACGGCCCCGATCGCCAATCCGGTGGCAAGTGCACCCGCGCCGGCAGTAAGATCATTGAAACCCAGCTGAATGAGCGTTGCATAGACCGCGGCGCTCAGGCCCATATTGGCCGCAAGCGAAAGGTCGATGCCGCCGGTGACGACGTTGGAGCCGCCAGCGATGAGGACGATCGTCAAGCCGATGGCGAGAACGCCCGAGATGGCCGATTGGCCGAGTACGTTGCCGATATTGCCGACGGTCAGGAAGTAGGGTGCCGTCAGCGCAAAGATCACCAGGATCGATAGGAAGGCGAGCAACGAGCCGAAGCGCAGGGTTGCAGCTGCAAGCTTGCTGCCCGATGGCAGCGATCGCCCGGCCGGAGCCGCGGGGAGGGAGGCAAATTGGACATTAGCCGACATGGCGCAATCCTTCCACGGCGCCGGTCGATGCCGACAGCACTTCATCCGTTGCGGTCTGTGAGGAAACGAGCTCGCGCGTCAGCCGGCCGCGGAACAGCACGAGGATCCTGTCGGTAATGCCCACGAGCTCGGGCAGGTCCGACGACAGCACGATCACGCCGGCGCCGCGTGCGGCAAGCTCGCCGATGAGCGAGTAGATCTCCACCTTGGAGCCGATATCGACACCGACGGTCGGCTCATCCAGCAGATAGATTTCCGACTGGCGGCTCAGCCATTTGGCGATCGCGACCTTCTGCTGGTTGCCGCCCGAGAGCGTGCGCACCAACGCTTCGCGGCCTGCCGTCTTGATCTGCAGGCGCTTGATTAGCTCGTCGGTATCGCTGCCCTCGCGTTTACGGTCGAGAAAGCCGAAGCGCGTGTAGCGGGAAAGGCTCGACAGCGTGATGTTCTCCCGCACGCTGAGATCGAGGCCGACGCCGTGGCCGCGACGATCCTCAGGCACCAGCGCCAGCTGATGGTTGACAGCCTCGACCGGGCTGCGCGGTTTGAGCGCCTTCGTCTCGATATCGATCTCTCCGCTCGTCGCCGCCTGCAGTCCGAAGAGGGTGCGCACCAGATCCTTCGCCCCGGAGCCGAGCAAACCGGTGATTCCGAGGATCTCGCCGCGGCGCAGGGTGAAACTGACATCGTGGAAGCGATTGGCTGCCGAGAGATGACGAACCTTGAGAATTTCTGCGCCGAATTCCACCTGCCGTTTCGGGAACATCTCTCCGATATCGCGCTCGACCATAAGGGTCGCGATCCCGTTGGCCGAGGTCTCGCTCATGGGCAGGGAGGCGACATCGACGCCGTTGCGGAGCACCGTGACATCGTCGCATAAAGCCTCGATCTCGTTAAGATAGTGCGAGATGTAGATGATGGTCACGCCTTCGCTGCGCAGGCGGCGGATCAGGCGAAAAAGGATGTCCGCCTCCTGCCGGACCAAAGCAGCGGTCGGCTCGTCGAAGACGAGAAGTTTCGGTTGGTGCAACAGCGCTCGCGTGATCTGAACGATCTGCTGCTCGGCCGTCGAGAGCTCGCTGATCAGCGCGTTCTTCGGCAAATCCACGCCGAAATAATTGGCAAGGATCTCCCGGGCGCGACGTTGCATCGCGCTACGGTCGATAAAGGGCGTGCCGCCGAGGCGCAGCTCCCTGCCGAGGAACAGCGTCTCGCCCACGGTGAAAGTCGGAACCAGCAGCCGGTCCTGGTGGATAAAGTGAATGCCGAGTTCTTCGCACAGATGTGGAGTCAGCCGATCATAGCCTCGGCCTTCGATTTCGATGCGGCCTTCATCCGCCTTGTGCAGGCCGGCAAGAAGCTTGATCAGTGTCGATTTGCCGGCGCCATTCTGCCCGACCAGCCCATGCACGGTACCGCGGCGTACGGTCAGCGACGCGCCGGCCAGTGCCTGCGCACCGCCGAAGCGCTTCACGACACGGTCAAAGCGGACGACATGGTCCCGGCTGTCGGCTGCAGGCGCTGGCTCGGTTGCTGTCATTGGAAAAGGCCCTCGAATTATGCGGGGCGATGCGGCGAAAGCCGCATCGCCGGTTCATATGTCAGCCGATGCCAAGCTTCTTGACGACGTCGGAGACGTTGCTCTTATTGGCCAGAAGAGCAGGCACGTAGGTTTCGCGCGGCAGGGTCTGCCCTGCCAGCAGCTTGGCGACGTTGCGGATGGCGGTGCGGCCGATTTCTGCCGGTTGCTGCGCCGCATCGGCGCCAGCAGGCGAGTTCGGATCGGCGACCAGCTGCAGCACTTCTGGGCTGCCGTCGACGCCATAGGTGCGGATTTCCGTGCGGCCTGCGGCGGCAAGAGCCTGCGTGGCGCCGAGCTGGGGAATATCCCAGGCGGACCAGATGGCCTTGATAGAACCCTTCTCCGGATACTTGTTGAGGATCGCGGTGATCTGGGCGAAGGCGTCCTGAACCGTGTTGGGAATGACGTCCCGTAGCTCGGGTTGAATGATCTTCACCTTCGGGAAATACTTGACGACATTCACAAGCTGATCATAGCGGATCGCGCAGGGCGTGACGCCATAGAAGCCGTTGAAAGCGATGATATTGCCTTCGCCGCCGATATCGGACACGAGCTGCAGCGCCAGATCCTTGCCGATGCCCCAGTTGTCGGATGTGGTGTTGTTGATCGAATTGGTGGAGCCGACATCGACGGTCAGGACGGGAATACCCGCGTCCCGGGCCTTCTTCAGCCAGGGATCGATGACGCTCAAGGTGCCGAGGATCTGGACGATCGCGTCCGGCCGCTGCGCGATCAGTGTCTGCAATTGCGACACCAGCTTGCCGTCGTTACGACCGGCATCGACGGCGATCGGCGTGCCGCCGAGCTTCTTCACTTCGTCGATCTGGGCATTATAGGCCTGCAGATCGAAATAGTGGTCGGTTCCCGTTGCGCTGATGGCGATACGCTTGCCTTTTAGAGACAACGAATCGTCGGCTGCTGCTGCCTTGCTTGAGATCAGCCCAGCGGTCGCCAGGGCTGCGCCGGCGGCGGTCAGTTTCAAAATGTCCCGGCGCCCAAGGCCGGTCGTTTGCTTATTGTCCATTAAAGAATCCTCTCGAGCAATAGAGCATAAACTAGATAGATTTAGTCGCATTATAGAGGAATGATTTTCCAAAACACGATCGGCGGGGGAAATTTCCGTGGGCCGCTTCCGGGACTCAGCGATCGGAGTTTCTGCCGAGCCCATAGGTTAGCGCCAGTGCACCTACGAGAACTGCGCCCTTGACGAAATCCTGGGTATAGTAAGGGGCATTCAGCATGGTGAGCCCGTTCAGCAATACGCCGACGAATACCGCTCCGACGATCGTGCCAAGCACGTTCGGGCGGCGCAGGTTGAGGACGGCGTAGCCGATCAACGCGGCCGCGACGGAATCCATCAGCAGGGAGCCCCCGGAGGAGACGTCGCCGCGCCCGACGCGGGCGGCAATGACGATACCCCCAAGGGCTGCGAGCACGCCGGAAATCACATAAGCAAATGTCTTCAGCCGCGTTGTCGAAGCGCCGGCGAGCCGGGTGGCGAGTTCGTTGCCGCCGGTGGCGAAGAGCAGCCGGCCGATGCGGGTCCGCTCGGTCAGTACGAAAAGCACGATGGCGACGACCGCCATCAACACGACGGCGACTGGCAGGATGGAAAAGAGATTGTAGCGGCCGATCAGAAGGAAGGATGGATCAAAGGCGCCCGTCGCCTTCGAGCCGTCCGGCAGCACCATGCCGGTCGAAATCGAGCGTCCAGCCGTCGGGATCAATTGCAGGCCCGAAAGAAGGAACATCACTGCGAGCGTGGCGAGCAGATCCGGCACGCGCAGGCGCACGATGAGGAAGGCGTTGACGAGGCCGATCACGGCGCCGAAGGTCAGCACCAGAGGCACGGTTGCGAGAGCGTCCAGGTGCCAGACGATCATGCCATAGCTTGCCGCCATGACGCTGGAGGCGGCAATCGCGCCGATGGACAGGTCGAAACCGCCGACGGCAAGGGTGACCGTGACGCCGGCGGCGAGGATCGCAACAACAGACACGGCCTGCAGGATACTCATGAGATTTGCGATCGTGATGAAGGCGGGCTGTGCCGCGGTAAAGCCGACCAGCATGGCCAGGAGCAGGAGGAACACTGCGCCCGCGCGGAGATGGTGGCCGACTACAGCAAGGCGGCCTTTGACGCCGCGGCCGTCCTGTGCGGCCGCAGCCGCAAATCTGTCGTCATCGATCGTTGTCATGCGGAAATGCCCTCAATGGCTGCGGAAATTGTTTTGTTGCCAGCGATGGGGCGCAGCACGTGGTGATCCATCGTGAGAATGCGATCGGCGACCTCGTAGGCTTCCTCCGGGTCGGAGGTGGCAATCAACGTCGCGCGGTCGCTGCGCGCACGGATCGCCTTTATGATGTCCTGCCGCGCGCCGACATCGACCCCCTGAAAGGGTTCGTCGAGCAGCAGGAGCGGGCATGGTTCCGCCTCCCAGCGCGCGATGACGGCCTTTTGCTGGTTGCCGCCGGACAAGGTCCAGATAGAGGCTTGCGGACCCGCTGCCTTGATGCCAAGGCGCGAAATCGCCTTTTCCGCCTCGCGCCGCTCACGGCCGCCGAGCAGGAAGCCATGGGGATACCATTTGTCGAGATGCGGCAGGCTGATCGTCGCCGCCAGGGAGGAGCCCGGCCAGGCATCCGGCATGAGCGAAGAGCGATGGCGATCCTCTCCTGCCATGGCGACGCCGGCTGCGACTGCCTCGCCAGGCGAGCGAGGCCGATAAGGTCGTCCGTTGAGCAGCATATCGCCCCCGGCCAACCGGGTGGTGCCGAAGATCGCCGCCAGCAACCGGCTTTTTCCGGCCCCGAGTACGCCGGTCACGGCAACCACTTCGCCGGCATGAAGGCTGAGGTCGAAGGCTTCGCTTTGCGGAAGTAGCCGCGTGCCGCGCATTTCAAAGACCGCCGGGCCCGTAGCTTGCCGCACATCGGGGCGCGCGCTATCCAGCCTGCGGCCGATCATCGCTTCGATAGCGGCAGAAAAGTCGATCGGCCTGGAAAAGCTGCCGACCACCCGTCCGCCGCGCATGACCAGCGTGCGATCGGCGATAGCTTCCAGATCCGCCGTCCGATGCGAGATATAGAGGATCGCCAGACCCTGAGCACGCAGCCGCAGGAGGACATCGAAGAGCCTCCGGCTTTCGGTTCCCGAGAGACTGGCTGTGGGTTCGTCGAGGATCAGCAGTTCCGCCTTGTTGGCCAAGGCGCGCGCGATTGCCACGAGCTGGCGGTCGGCTGCCGAGACATCGCCGAAATCACGATCGAGCGGCAGTGAGAAGCCGGCTGCGTCCAGCATTGCCTTGGCCTCGCGCCGAACGCTCTTGCGCGAGACGAAGAAGGGTGTTCCGCGCTCGGCGAACCGGTTGAGCAGCAGAACATCGGCGACGGTCAGTCCGGCAGGACCGACGAGATCCGTCGATTGATGGACGGTGACGACACCCGCCCGAGCCGCTTCAGAAGGGCTTCTGGGCAAGAACGGTTGCCCGTTGAGCCGGATCGTGCCGCCGTCTGCGGCAAACACGCCCGACAGAATCTTGACCAGCGTCGATTTTCCAGCGCCGTTGGCACCCATCAGCGCGACGATCTCTCCGCGCTCGATCGCAAAGCGCGCGGCATCGACGGCGCGTGTCGAGCCGAAGCTATGCGTAATATTGGAGACGTCAAGAAGCGCCATTCAGAGGGATCCGGGTTCCTGTTCGAGCGCTGATAGTGCGCAGCATGGCCACCGGATTTCCAGGCAAGCCCTTGCCCTGAAGGCCTGCCGAGGCGAACAAAGAATCTCAGAAGGCCGCGAAATTCGGATGATTTACTCTACTAAAAATATAGAGATTATATCTAATAATTTCATGCGTCGCAGGGTTGGCATTCCGTCAGACGACGCTTCCGATTGATCACGAGGATCGCGACGATGAAATCCCTTCCACGGCTCGCCCTGTCAGCCGCCATTCCGCTCTTTTTCACGCAAGCAGCAATGGCCGGCGGCGTGAACGGCGCTCCTGCCCCCTTCGACAAGGGCGGCGTCAAGATCGCTCTCATCAGCTATATTTCTGCCGGCGACTTCTTTCAGGCCTATCAGGCCGGCGCAGAAGCCCAGGCCAAGGCGCTCGACATCGATCTGCGCGTCTTCCCGGGACGTCAGGACGCCGCCGAACAGCGTGAGCAGATCCTGCAGGCGATCAACCTCGGTGTCTCGGGCATCGTCATCGATCACGGCCTGCCGGAATCGCTCGGTGACGTCGTGCAACAGGCGCTCGACAAGGGCATCAAGGTCGTCGCCTTCGACGTCAATCTCAACAATCCGAAGATCCCGCAGGTCGAGCAGAGCGACCACGAGCTTGCCGATCTCGCCTTGAAGCAGGTCGTCAAGGATAATGGCAGCAGCTTCAAGGCGGGCTATGTCTATGTCGCAGGCTTTGCGCCGCTCGACCGCCGCAATGAAGTCTGGGAGACGTTCAAGTCACAAAATACTGGTGTGGTCGAAAAGGCCCGCTTCGGCAATGTCAGCGATACGACGGCAACCTCCACGGCCGACCAGGCAAAGGCGGCGTTGACAGCAAATCCCGACATCACTGTCGTCTTCGCCCCCTATGACGAATTTGCCCGTGGCGTGAAGCTTGCGGCCAACGATCTCGGCATCGGGAGCAAGCTGAAGATCTATTCGGCTGACGTTTCCACCGCCGACATTCAGGAGATCATCGAGCCGGGCAGCCCCTGGGTTGCGACCGTCGCGACCAATCCGGCCGTTGTCGGCGCCGTCTCCATTCGCGCCGCCGCCCTGCAGGTCGCCGGTCAGGATGTTCCGCATCAGATCACCGTCAAGCCGACGCTCCTGACCCAGGAGGGACTGCGCACCGCCGGTGTCAAGACGATCGAGGAGCTGGCGCAGAAGGTTCCGGCGTTCAGCACGAGCGACGCGGTGACCGCCACCTGGATCCCGGACAAGCTTTTCTAAGCTGCCTGCCTCGATTTGCCGGCGGGATCACGAGACCCCGCCGGCTCATGTCATAGAATCGGAGTGATATCATGAGCCAGTCCAACGTCGTCTTCGCGAGCAATCGGAATACCACGCGAGAGGATCTCTTTGCCAGGGCCGAGGAAATTGCAGCTGACCTTTCGAAACGCGCCGCCGAGCTGGACCGTGAAGGCCAACCGCCGCTTGGCGAAATCGTCAAGCTCAAGAATGCGGGATTGCTGAATGCGCTGCATGCGCCGCAGATCGGCGGCGGTGGTCTCGATTGGGTTGATGGCCTGCGTTTGACCCGCATCCTCGCCCGCGGCGAAAGCTCCATCGGCCAGCTTCTCGGCTATCATTTCGTCAACAGCCAATATGTCTACTGGGCCTTCGACGAGGCGCGCGCACAGGAGCTCGGCAGCAAGACGGTGGCTAACAGCCTCTATTGGGGCGCGGCCGTCAATCCGCGCGATCCCGGCCTCGTGCTGACGCGGCGCGGCAACGGCTATGTCCTGAACGGCCGCAAATCCTTCTCCACGGCGGCGCACGTCTCCGACTATATCAACGCCAATGCCGCCCTCGACGACAAGATCGTCGGCTTTGCCGTTCCGACCAATCGCGCGGGTTACAAGGCCAATGACGATTGGGATAATTTCGGCCAGCGCCTTTCCGATAGCGGCAGCGTCGAATTCCATGATTTCCCTGTTTATGAGGAGGATCTGGACAAGGTCGCAACGACCGGCGATGCCGCTCCCGTCTTGGCTACGTTCAACACGCCGCTCATTCAGCTTGTTTTCGTGAACTTTTATCTCGGGACCGCCGAAGGCGCGTTGCGCGAGGCGGTCGATTATGTCCGCACGACGACGCGGCCTTGGGTGACCTCAGGCGTCGAGCGGGCGGCCGACGATCCTTATATCCTCGAGCGCGTTGGCGAGCTGACCGCCGCCTTGAAGGCGTCTGCGGCCCTAGCCGATAGCGCCGCCGCTGTCGTTCAGGCCAATCTTGCCAAGGGTCATAAGGCGACCGCGCGAGAACGCGGCGAGGCTGCGGCCGAAGCCTATGCGGCGAAGGTCCATGCCACGCATGTTTCTCTTGATGTGACTGCCCGCGTTTTCGAGCTCACCGGCGCGCGTTCGACAGCTGAGAAATATCGCTTCGACCGTTTCTGGCGCAATGTGCGGACCCACACGCTGCACGATCCGGTCTTCTACAAGGCAAGGGAAGTCGGAGAATTCGTTCTCAACGACACGATCCCCGAGGTCAGTCTCTACAGCTGAATACACATGGTTATGGGGTATTTCCCCGTGTGAGCGAAGCGCTGTTTACAGAGAGTTTTACAGTGCTTTGTTTGTTTCTCGCATATCTCTGATGCGGCCTGCTTACGTCGGCAGGCCTCATTCGGCTGGCGAATGGCTTCGCATGTGCCAGACCCGCGATTCCACCGTCGGACGATCTCCGATCCGATTCTCTCATGTCATCCAAATAGAGCCGAATTCGGCAAGTCAGGCCACGCGGCTACAGAGCCGCGAATGTGCTTGCTTTGAATCCGCGGGCTCTGTTGAGGATCAGTCCGATTCCGGATGAGATCGTGATATCGTTGACGTCCGCAACAACGTGACGAAAATCGTGGTAAGTGAGACAAGGACATGACTGACAGGCTAAAAGGCAAGATCGCGATTATTTCCGGAGGGGCGACCGGTATGGGAGGAGCGGCCTCCCGGCTGTTCGCACGGGAAGGCGCAAGGGTCGCAATCATCGACCGGAACGGCGATGCAGCGGCGCAAACCGTCAGCGATATTCGCGCTGCCGGAGGAACCGCCGAGCATTGGATCGCGGATGTCTCCGACGAGACGGCGGTTACAGACGCGGTGAAGGGCGTGGAAGCCCTATTCGGCGCGGTCACCGTGCTGTTCAACCATGCGGGAACGATCGTCATCAAGCCATTCCTGGAAACGACAGTTCAGGAGTGGGATTGGCTTCATGCCGTCAATGTCCGTTCCATGTTTCTAATGACCCGGGCAGTGCTGCCGGGCATGATCGCTGCGGGCGGTGGCTCGATCGTTTGCACATCGTCGATTTCTGCCGTAGCTGCAACGCCGATGGAAGTCCTGTATGACACCACGAAGGGTGCGGTTCATATGTTCGCCCGTGCGGTCGGCGTTGAATTTCGAGACCGAAACATTCGCTGCAATGCCGTATGCCCCGGATTCATCCGAACGCCGCATGGCCTGCGGGAGGTTTCCGAGTTGCAGGCTCTGGGTGTCGACGTGTCGGATGCCGCTATCGCCGCGCAGCAGGGCCGCATCGGCGAACCCGAGGATGTGGCCCAGGCCGCGCTTTATCTCGCCAGCGACGAATCGCGTTTTGTCAACGGCGCCCACTTGTTTGTCGACAACGGCTTCACCGCGATCTAATTGCGGAGAGGCTACGTGGCTGTCGAGCAGATCGATGGCTGAAAAATGGTTGGGGTAACATGCCCTTTTGAGGCGCTGTGCGTTCGAGCGGTGGATGCCTCATTTTTTCGACACGCCTGCGATGCCGTGTTCGACAACGGCACCATGAAACCTTTTGATTTTTAAGCCGTTATCGTGCTTATGACCCACGCTAAATTCAATCCGAAATCGGGCGGCGGTACCAAACCGCGCGGCCTTAAGAAGTCGCGCCAGGAAAAGGCGTCGACTGTCGAGGTCGCGCCGCCGCCAAATGTCATCGAGCCCGATCCAGAGTTGACGCCTGAGGAGGCCGAGCGGGCGCGCAAGAGGTATTTGCTGACGCGTTTCTGGATCAGTGCGCGCGGTTACTGGGGCAGCAGTGGCGACAGCCTCGCTTGGCCGTGCTCAATGGCACTATTGACCCTGATCGGCATCAATGTCGGCTTCCAGTATGGAATCAATATCTGGAATCGCGCGATTTTTGACGCCATAGAACAGCGTAATGCCAGCACCGTATATTTCCTAAGTGCCGTGTTCCTGCCACTCGTGCTCGGAAGCGTAGTCCTTGTCGCTGCCCAAGTCTCCCTTCGTATGGCGATCCAGCGCCGCTGGCGCTCCTGGCTCACTACCGCGGTGATCGCGCGCTGGCTCGCAAACGGCCGGTACTATCAACTGAATCTCATCGGCGGCGACCACAAGAACCCCGAAGCGCGCATCACGGAGGATTTGCGGATTGCCACTGAATCACCTGTTGATTTCACCGCTGGTGTCATTTCCGCATTTCTGTCGGCCTCGACCTTCATTGTGGTGCTCTGGACGATCGGCGGGGCCTTGACTCTGACGATCGGGGGTTCGAGCGTCACTGTTCCCGGCTTCCTCGTCATCACTGCGGTACTCTACGCCGCGATTACGTCCAGCTCGATGGCGCTTATCGGCCGCCATTTCGTCCACATCTCGGAGGTCAAAAATCAGGCGGAAGCCGAATTTCGCTACACGCTGACGCACGTGCGGGAAAACGGCGAGAGTATCGCATTGCTCGGCGGTGAAGAGGAGGAGCGTAACGACGTCGACAAGACGTTCGCCAATGTGCTCAGGCAATGGGCGCTTCTTGCACGCCAGCATATGCGCACCTCGCTTGTGTCGCAGGGGTCGAGCCTGTTTGCGCCAGTCGTACCGATTTTGCTTTGCGCTCCAAAGTTTCTCGAAGGCAGCATGACTCTTGGGCAGATAATGCAGGCTGCCTCCGCCTTCGCCATCGTTCAGAGCGCGTTCGGATGGCTGGTCGACAACTATCCCCGGCTTGCCGATTGGAACGCCTGTGCCCGGCGCATTGCTTCGCTGATGATGTCGCTCGACGGGCTCGAGCGCGCGGAACAGAGCAACGCCCTGGGACGCATCAAGCGCGGTGAAACTGAAGGCGATGCGATGCTCAGCCTGAACGATCTGTCGGTGTCGCTTGACGACGGCACCGCTGTGGTCAAGGAAACCCAGGTCGTGATCGAACCAGGCGAGCGGGTGCTCGTGGCCGGAGAATCCGGTTCAGGCAAGAGCACGCTGGTGCGGGCCATCGCAGGTCTTTGGCCGTGGGGCAACGGCAGCGTCAATTTCCACGCCGACAGACGATTGTTCATGTTACCGCAACGGCCTTATATCCCTTCCGGGACGCTTCGCCGTGCAGTCGCCTATCCGCGTGCCGCCGATGACTGGACGCTGGATACGATCAAGGCAGCCCTCGACAGGGTGGGGCTCGATTATTTGAACGATAAGATCGAGGAGGATGCGCCATGGGACCAGACGCTGTCGGGTGGCGAAAAGCAGCGGCTCGCGTTTGCGCGTCTCTTGCTGCACGATCCCGATATCATCGTGCTGGATGAAGCAACGTCAGCGCTCGACGAGAAGAGCCAGGACAAGATGATGGAGACGGTGATCCGTGAATTGCCGAAGGTCACGATCATAAGCGTAGCGCATCGAGCCGAGCTGGAAGCCTTCCATAGCCGCAAGATCACATTGGAGCGGCGCGAAGGCGGTGCAAAGCTTGTAAGTGATATTGATCTTGTCCACCGTAAGAGAAAGCGGAATTTGCTTTTGCGCCTTTTAGAGAACCGGCCCTCCGCGGAGCGGGACCGCGAGTGAAACGGCACCGCGAGTGAAACGGCACCGTCCCAGAATGGAAATTTAAGTCTGCCTGGTCGGCGTTCCCGGAGGCGCCTGGGCAAGCCTGCACTGTGGAGAGGGCTGTCGTATTGCGCCACCAAGTGGCTCAAAAAACTTCTTGGGCCCGCTATCACGAGGCGAACCATTCTATCCAGAGGAATTGAGCTTCCGCTCGGGCGCGGATCAGAACTCGAAAATGCGTATGCCTGAGTTCACAAACGCCATACGCACGAAGAACGCGCCATCGGCTGCCCGCCTCCCCGGTGGGAAGGGCCTTTGGAAAAGGCCCTTCCGGCAGCATTATTCCAGGATTTTCACAACCTTACGGGTCTTCGGCTGGACGATAACCCGCTCGTGGTTAACGTAGGCGTAGGCGTAGGTTGGATTGTCGGGGACCGGTGTGACAACAACGGTCTCAGGGAGCGGCTGGCCGACAACTATCCTATCTTGCACGACAGTCTCACGGGAAGGCATTGGCTGCTCTTCCACGTAGGTGACGACCTTCTGGGGCGGAGGGTCGATGGCCGTTCCGACGATAGCTCCGGTCACGCCGCCGACTGCCGCGCCCACAGGGCCGCCAACAACTGCTCCGGTAACCGCGCCACCCGCAGCCCCGGTAACTGTCGAGGATTGTGCGAAGGCTGAACCAGCAAGAAGGCCAAAGGCGGCCGCTGCTGAAACGATGACTTTCGTATTCATAGCATTTTCCTTTCCTTTTCCTTTCCTTTTTGGCTCGTACGAGCTTAAAGGGGAATGCCCGTCGCACCAGAATGTTCCTCCTCACAAGCTGCTTGGCGTCATCACGAGTTGCGCCGTAGCGACAAAATCCGTGAAGGGTGACGCGCACGACATAGGCTCAAGGTCTTGTCCCGATTGCCATATTCATCAGATCATTCAGCGCATGAGGCCGGCGGAACGAAGGGCATTTTCGATGACACCTCGGATACCGTCGGCGGACGCAGGTATTGGTCGTTCCGGCAGCGCGTCGTTTTGATGGGGCTCGGGATAGCTTCGTTTGCCAAAGGACGGCGTCAGGCCCCAGGATCGGGCGATATGCGCGGTTGAAGAGACGCCGACATCAAGCATGAACGGACCAGTAACGCCGAGACCGCTCTTGGTGTCGATCGGCGTTCCGTGACCCATACCGTCGATTCTATGGAGTTCGATCGAGACGAAACCGTCCTCCATTTCCCATCCGGTGATGCGATGGTTGGCTTCCGAAACCGAGGATGTGGGCGAAGAGGAAGACACGCCGTGAATGCTTCGCCATTGCTCGACGAGTCCACGGGCGTTCGCCTCGGCGACAATGTGGTCCCGGGTGCCCTGCCAGACAGAGACAATGGGCCACGGCCCTCGATGTGGTGATGCCTCGGTGATCTTGGCGGAAAGGATTGACGCGGATGGAAGGCCGTTACCGCGCATCCGCTCAAAGGCTTCCGGAACGGTAGAGGCGACGTTGTAGGGCAGGCCCGCGATGATTGCGCCGCCCGCGAATACTTCCGGATAGGTCGCGAGCATGACGTTGGCCATCGCGCCGCCGGCTGAAAGTCCGGTGATGAAAACCCGCTTGCGATCTATCTGCTGCTCACGGCATGCCATTTCAATCATCTGAACGATCGACATGGCCTCCCCTTCGCTGCGGCGCGTATCGCCCGGCTCGAACCAGTTGAAACAGAGATTGATATTGTTCTCCCGGCGCTGCTCCGGATAAAGAAGAATGAAGCCATGTTCGTCGGCAAGGCGGGACCACCCAGAACCATGATCGTAGATTTCAGCTGTTTGGGTACAACCGTGCAATACGACGACGAGGGCAGGGGGCTGCTCCGGCGAAGAAGGAACATATATCTTTGCGGCCAGTGCCCCAGGGTTTGAACCGAAGGCTCCGAGATCTCCGAGCCGAGACGTCGCAGCACCATTGCCGAAGTGTCCAGCTCGCTGCTCTGCGAGGCGTTTGATCGTATCGGAAAGGGATGTCATTGCATGCTCCAACTATCAAAGCCGGAATGGCAGTGACAAAAGCAAACGCGCTCGGCTCCATTTTGTTGCACTGCACAAAACGATTTACAGGATGAAGCAGGGTAGGGGGCGAGCTTTCCGGGAATACCCGGCAGTTTTGAAGCCGCCGACACTTGCGACAAACCGTTGCGATGGCCAGGGAAGGGGAGCTTGGAAACATTGATCACCAATTCCGTGACGATCGCTCCGAGGCCGGCAATAGCGGCGGGTGGGTGGTCATGGTTTGATGTCCTCAGGGGCCGCAGGCTTGCGATGCGAAAGCCTTCCCCGGTATGGACGTCGTCTCGCTCAAGGCAGGAAAGAGAATCCGTTATTCGGGCTCCTTATGAACCGGGTTTTTCACGCAATGTCATTGCGATAGGAAGGCAATTGCCGTTGTGCGGTTTGCCAGCCGCTCAATGGAACCACGTTGGCGGCCGAACGTTTCTCTATGGCTATATCGGGCACTGCTGACATTTCGTCAGGAACCCGAATGGGAGGAAAATATGAAAACGCTGCTGATCGCGATCGGCCTTTTAGCCGCAACAACTTTGCCGGCTCTGGCAGCCGAACCTGTCAAGATGGTCGACACCAAAATGGGCAAGGTCATGGCTACGGAAAAGGGCATGACCCTCTACACATTCGACAAGGATACCAAAGGTAAATCAAACTGCGACAAGGATTGCCTCAAGAAGTGGCCAGCCTTCCATGCTGCCGACAAAGCCAAGGCAGAGGGTGAGTGGTCGCTGGTCAAGGATGCCGACGGCAAGCAAATGTGGGCCTATGGCGGCAAGCCGCTTTATACCTTTACTGGAGATAAAAAGTCAGGCGACATGAACGGCGACGGCGTTGCCAACCTCTGGCACGTGGCTAAATAGCCGGATAGGCATGGAGTTGCAGAGGGCGGCCCTCGGATCGCCCTCTATTTCGTGCTGCAAATTCCCGTACAATGTCTTCGAGGTCCGAAACCTGAACGCAAAGCCCTGCCTTGCGGTTGATGTCGATATGGGGTCCGGCAAGAGAACACGACCCGTTAGCGCGATACGAATGTCGAGGAAATCCGGATACTTCATCGTCCTGGCGCCCAGGAAAAGGCGTCGCGGGCGCGCTGGCGACAGAGTTGTGGAATCCGCCCGCGAATTCTTGCCGACGGAAAATGAATACCCGTCAAGCTCCGCGGAACGCGAATCCCCCGGTTCATTCTATTCTAAGGTTAGCCAGCGCAGGCGCCTGCTTAGACCTACCAATGCCATCAGCGCGGTAGCGTAGGTCAAAGCGCCGGTAGTGATCTGAAGAAAAAGACCGACCCGCCAGGACATGTCTCCCGACAGATTGTGGACCACCATCACAGTCGCGATCATCATTATGCTCGCAGGCAGGATCAGCAGGATAACTCCTTTCGAAATCTCCACCCAATCCACCTTCGCAATCTTCGACTGCAGTCCGATGCAGGTCGCCAGCGCGAAAGCGGCCGTGAAGCATTGAACGATCGCCAACTCTCTTAGCCCAAACCGTGCAAACACAACGACGGCCGCAAGCGATACAGCAACGTTCAACACCGTAACGGGGAGCCGGTACCGGATTCGATCGATGACGGATAGCGACGCCTCGTTGATGTAGCCAGGTGAAAGCAGCAATTGGCGCACACAAAGAAAGGGTATTATGGAGGCTGCAGGCATCCATGCATCGCCAAGCAGAAGACGTACGACAGGTTCGCATACCTGCGCAAGACCGAGGTACATGGGCGCTGCAATGGCAAACAGAATGAGAAGGAATCTCACGCCGGCGTGGCCGATCGAGCGCGCCGATGCGCCAGGCTGCCCGTGCGCGCGCCGGAAAACCACCCAACTCAACGACCGCGCCGGCTCGCCCATCAATTCCGACACGACTGAGACGACACGCTCTGCCGCACGGTAGAATCCCGCATCCGCTACCCCTAGAAAACTCCCCACGACCAGGGTACCCGAATATGATCCGAGAAAGACGACCAAACGATTTCCGACGATCTGGCGCGAGAATGTTACGACTTCGACAAACACAGGTACCGTAAGCCGTAGACGCGGTAGCCGCATCGTAACGATCACGGATCCTGTCAGCAAAACAAACTGGCAAACTATTTTGGCCGCCGCCAGAGCCGATGCATGCGCATCAAGGTAGAGCAACGCCACTGCCGTGAGCAGGCCTACGACCTCTCCAACGACTCTGACGAGTGCACGTTGATGCAGACGACCGGAAGCGACCAACACGCCGTCGAAAGTGGCGGTTAGCGCCGCGGGCAACATCCAGCAACTTAGAAGAGCGAGAAGCCAACTTTGCGCGACGTTGGCTGCAAGGGCGTAGAAAACCGCGGTACCGATGAGGCCGACGATCGTAAATATCCCGCCGCTGCAAAGCGAGATAGTGGCGACTTGATCGAAGCAATCGCCGCTATCTCGCGATTTCATCATGAATTCCGCCCAGCCACCCTCCGCTATCACCACCAGCAGCATGGCAATAGCCGAAACGAAAGCGAAAAGCCCGAATTCGGCGGGGCTCAGCATGCGTGCCGCAAGGAAGAACATCGCGATTTGCGAAACCTGTGAAACGATCTTCGCTACGACGATCCAAACGCCACCGGACACGATCGCCTGTATAAACTGACGTCTTGTGCGTCCGTCCCAATGCGGTGCTTCGCTGTCCATGCGGGGTTCAGCGTCCTTGGTCGGTGAAAACATGTGAGCGTTCCAGATTGATAGATCACCGGTCGCCTCGCCTCGATTGACGATCTCGGCGGCCGGCGCAAATTCGCGAGTTAGTGGTCGTCACGGCGAAAGATGACCGAATATCGCCGAGCCCAATCAGCCTCGCTGCGATCGATCGGCTCACGGCCCCAGCGAAGCCACGGCCAGCCGGTTTTTAATCCCTCCGCTTCCCATATCTCTTCCTGGTTCATCAGCACGGGCCGAAACCCGAATTCCGTCAACACTCTCGTTTTAACGTCGAGATCGATCCCGTCGACGACCAGATATCCGTCGCGGGCGACAAGCCTTACCATGTTCCGTAGGCATCGTTCGGCCAAGTGGTCGTCCATCGGCCCCATGAAATTGTTTGCCAGCAGGAAATCCTGCGGCTCGAAAAGCTCCGGAAGCTTATCGTCAGTCGCATCGGCGGTCCGCCAGGTAACGCCTTCCCTCACCCAGTCCCTTACCCGCAACGATCCATCCGCAAGAGGCTCCAGGAGTTTGACGAGTGATGGCACATCAGCGCCGGCGACTTCCGCCCTGCCTGCAGCGTAAAGACCTCCCTCGGCAGCCGGAACATCGGGAAAGTAGACGCCTCGCCGTGCGGCCTCCACCACCGCATCCGATATGTCTGCGCCCTGCGCGGTAACATGCAAATCGCTCCGGAGGCTTTTGATCGTGTAGAGAACGGAATAGAGTTCGGCCCCGGTACTGCACCCAATAGACGCGATCTTTAGGTGGCTGCTACGCGGATAGTGGGACGCGAGTGTTGCGATAGTCGACAACAGCGGCGGGTTGCGCATGAACTGGGTATAGTGCGACTGAAACTTCCCGGTGTGACGGGTGAATTGGCGGTAGATGTATCGTCCGGCACGGAACATGGCCGGCGTTCGCCGGACTGGGTGCGGAAGTGTCTCCCAAAGAGCGCGACACAGGCGAAAGGGAGCCTGACGAAGGGAATTAAATCCAGTGATGGCGAGCGGCATTATATACTCCTTCTAACGTAGCGCCGATCCCAACGAGGATCAGGCAAACAACAGGGTTTCAAATCGGATTGGTGCAAACGCGCGCTAAGAAGCTTTCCTGCGCTATCATCGAAAGACAGGCCCGGAGATTGCCGACCCCATACCGAGGCAGGCCGGCAGGATGTGGCGTCCGGCTGCTATCGTACGCATGTCGGCTCACTTCGGAGTTCGCGTATCGCAGAAGCGAGACTATCTACCGGGAGCAGAAGTGCGCAGTCGTGTCGCGATAGAGCCTACGAGGGATACAGAAAACTCTGTTGCTCTGGAGGAAACAGTGGCAGCCCATGGGGCAAGAAGTATGCCCGGACAATCTCAGATACTGCAAAATAGAGCGAAGGGCAGATCACATCGAAGGTAGAATAAGCAGCGCTGTAGCGTTTACAGGCTTGCATCGACCGCTGGACTCGTTTGGTTCCAGCGGTGTGGCTGGACCAAATACAATCACGCGGAACGCGCGACGATCCAGCAGATAGCTCTATCCTGCCCAATTCCCGATGACCTTTTCCCGTGTGGAGATGCGGAATGTTTGCGGCAAGCGCAATCGCCGCCAAAATGCCGACGATCACGAGAAATCTTTGAGCCAAGGATATCTGAAGATTCTGCATACAGAGGTTTTAGGTCGGCCCATCACTCGCCTCAATTCGCCAAACCGGAGCGGGTCATCGTCAAAAAGGCGTAGCGCCAATTCGAGTACCTCCTCGGTTCAAGATGATGGTAGGGCAATGTAAACTTGACGCTGTGAAAACAAGATCTGGGAGTGAGATCTTGGTTCATGCGGCGTGAGGGCGCCTCTGACATCTGGAGAGAGCGCCATTGGACTATCTCTAGCGATGAGGCATATCTTTCGTCAGCTCATCAAAAGAAGGTGCTCGACGTTTTGCCTTCATGAGCAAATCGAGCTCAATCGCCGAGGGGCCAAACCGAAGGAAGAGGTCTTCGGCGGTGCCACCGTCCAGGCGGTACTTTTTCTGAAATTCCGCCAGTGAATAAGGAGCACCCCTTACGGGGCGTCGTCGTTGAAAAGTCCGTTGTGAATCCATGCCCGACTTCTCCTCGCTGTTTCGACGAAGCAAATCGATAGCGTGGCTGAAAGTTCCACTACGGCCAAAATATTGCAGAAAGGCACGTGAAAATAGATCAAGGAGGAATGCGGTGTCGCGGCGCGCGCTGTTTAGCTTTGACCGGTCACATTGGTTCGAACACATCATGCTTGGTTTATGATCTTCGGCCAGATGTTTGTCGTGCCTAAGAAAGTCGAAAGCAGCAGAGCTTTGCCGGTGGCTCGGATAGTATAAGTGAAACCCGGCGAACGGCTGACACCAGTCCTCTGGAGCGGTTCAGCGATTCATGGAATCGCCAAACCGCTCTATCTGTTATTTTTACGCAATTCCAGACGGAAAACCGCTGCGCACTTTTCCTGGAATTGCTCCAGCACGCGGCACAGTGATTTGTCGGCGGTGGTGCGCTGCTTTCCAAAACAAGGGCGATGCCATACCCTTTCAGCTGCGCATCGAAGTGACGGCTGCGAGCCTCTCCGACACGTCGCCCAGTGCCCGGCGCAATGTCTCAATCAACCGACGTATAGCCTGGCTGAGGGCCGATTGGGATATGCCGAGCCTGATGGCCGCCCGAGTGAAGCTTAAAATCGCTTGCACGGGATCTCAACGGGGTCATCGTGCAGAGCCGGTTCACACTTTTGGCTCCGCGGAAGCAGGTTTCCGCCAGGCTGCGCTTTCGGCGGAGAGTAGGTTATATCTATTTGGAGCGGGGAGCCGGCTTGGGCTTTTTAGCTGTGCTTATGCCTAGCTCGCGGTTCAGTTTCTTTTGTGCGAGCTTGCGCGCACGCCGTATTCCCTCAGCCGTTTCGCGGGCGCGCTTTTGGGAAGGCTTTTCATAATACTCGCGCAGCCGCATTTCCCGGAAAACACCCTCCTGCTGCAATTTCTTCTTCAGAAAGCGTAGCGCCTGATCGACGTTGTTGTCTCTAACAAGGACTTGCAAGCTTTTCTCCTGATATAACCGTGCTCATTGTTCGGGGAGAGTCCTTACGCCCAGAGCAGAGGGCTTGGCAATACTGCTTTGGGGGCAGCCATCAAGATGGAGGCATACGTGAATCAGTCGTTGATTGAGCGAACATTTTCGCTCTAGGCGTCTGCCTGGTTTTCGGTCTGTTGGCTGTCCATCGTGGTTGGGCGCAAGCTGTCAGTACCTCGTTCACGATCGATCCACCGCATTACCGGCGTGACTGCCACGCCGTGGACGATCACCGAAAAAAGGATGATTAGAAAAACCGTTGCCCAGATGACCTCGATCCCGTTGAACGAAGCTCTTCCGGAGGCGTAAGCCAAATAGTAAATCGACCCTAATCCTCTGATCCCGAAAATAGAAACGATGAGCTTCTCGGCACGCGGCTGTTGGCCGCCGATCAGGCTGATCCAGCCAGCCGCCGGTCTGACTATCGCAAGCGTCAGCACGGCCACAGTGACGACACGCCAGTCGACATGCGATATCAGCGATCCCTCCGCAAGCGCGGAGCCGAAGCCGACAAGTACGACCATCATCAGGAGTCGCTCGATCTGCTCGCCAAAATCATGGAGCTCTCCATGAAAGCTGCTCTGCCTTTCGACACTGCGCAGCGTCAGTGCTGTCACAAACACAGCGACAAAACCGTAACCATGGATCAGTTCGGTCGCGCCGTATGAAAGGCATGTGAAACCCAGTGCAGCAAGTCCGTCGCCGGTTTTAGCTATGCGACTGGACCTCGGAACCTTAAATGTCAGATATCCGAGTATGCGGCCGGTGACCCACCCCAAAGCGATACCTGCCGTCAGTCTCCAGACGACATCGAAGGCGAACCAATGAGCGATCCATCCATGATCATTGCTTCCTTGTGAGGTCACGGCGATAGCGGCCATGACGAAGGGGAAGCTGAGTCCGTCGTTGAGGCCGGCTTCCGAGGTCAGCGCGAATCTGATGTCGTCTTCTTCGCCGGTCTGCGGTGGTCCGACCTGGATATCACCCGCCAGTACGGGATCGGTAGGTGCGAGTGCCGCACCGAGCAGGAGCGCGGAGGCGGCCCCCAGCCCGAGAACACCCCAGCCGAGGAGGGCAATCATCCCGATCGAGATGGGCATGGCAATCCCGAGCAATCGCCAGGTCATCGCCCATCGCCGCCATCCCAGCGGCCGGTCAATCTTCAAGCCAGCGCCCATCAATGCCACGATCACGACGAATTCTGTTAGATGTTCCGTGAGTTCGCGACTGTCGAGCGGGTTTATCCGTGGAAGTGGGGCGAGTGGCGTCCACGTCAGAAGCATGCCGATCACCACACAGCAGATCGGCAGCGATAAGGGCATATGACGCAGAGCCAGCGGTAGCCACGCAGTCAGCAGCACGATCGCTCCAAAGATGAACAACGTGACCATATATGTGTTCATCCAGGCTACGTCTCCCGCACCTATTTGATAGCCAACCCTGCCGGTGCCCGCTGCGACGGCTCAGTAAAGCGCTCCCGCGTTGCAGGATTCTCCTCGCGGGCGACATGATTGGTGGCGAGGCTTGTAGTGATGAACGTTGTCGCTCCTGCATCGTTCCGACCGATAACTCTGTTTCCGATGCGCGAACTCGCAAGGCAATAGAGGACCAGCGCGTTCCCCACGCTCAGACGCCGTCTTTTCCTGCTCTTTGATATCGGTCTGACGATAGGACTATGGGCGAATATTTCCTTGTACTCGGAGCGCGGATTCGGTCGCTCGAATTTCACATCTCAGGTGGAACTTTTATTGCAGCTAAGGACTTTCGCTCTGGAGGAGTGTTGCAATGAGCAAAAATACCGACAACCCCCGCCCCGGCCTGAGAACGACGCCGGTTGATCGGCCGGCGTGGTCTCCTTGGATCGCCATTCTTGCGGCTGTTCTGGTCGCGGCTCTGGCCTGGAGCTTTTGGTCTATCATGGGTCCATCGGACTCTCGCGTTCCGCCTGCCCAGACGACGATCCAGCCATCAGCGGCTAATTCAACTCCACCGGCAACAACACCAACTCAGTAAAGGCGATAGGGCGAAGCTCCGACGGTAAAGCATTCCATCCTGCGTTCAGCGGCGAAAGTCTGCGACTGAAGTCGTCCTAAATACCCAGAACATGCTGGGGAGCCGCTGACCCAACTCAAATTATATAATGGAAGCAACGCCGCAACATCTGGGGCGCCCTCGGGTTGCTACTCCCAATGCCGTATTCCGGTGTTTTGCACTTGCTCCAACTTCGCACCGGAGACCGAGGAGAATGCATGTTCTGCGGCTTCCAATTGGAAATGATCGACGTTGGACCCGGGGAGCTTCGCGTCCGCCATGCGGGCTCCGGCCCGCCACTTCTTTTGCTGCGGTCATCCCGCACCCATATGACATGGGGGGCGGGTCGCAGATCTAGCATAGTTCCCAACGAGGCCATCACTTGCATCTGATCGCCCTGCACAAATGATGGTGTGTCAACGCGCCTAAAAATACTTCGCCGAAATCAATATCGAAATTCAGTCGGATAATGAACCCAAGCCTGATGAAAGCGTCGTCGTCCAAGGCCCCACCGCTCAATGCCGGCGTTCCGGAGGTTCGTCCTTCTCTTTGTGGTAGCTCTCAGTCACAGTGAGATTAATGGATGGGGAACAGATCCCAATCAGCGTCACGATGCCCCAGGATTTCGGAAGAGATGAGATCCGCCGCAATCTTGCTGAACGTTATGCCGTTGCCGCCGAAACCCATCGTCACGAAAACGTTCTTCATTCCCGGGAGGTTGCCAATCATTGGTAACCCGTTTGGCGTTACGCCGAACGCGGCCGACCACGTAAAGTCGGGCCTGCCGATCGATATGCCGGTCAGATCGCCCAGCTTCTCAACAAGAATTTTTGCCTTCTTCGCGACTTTTGACGAATCCTTATAGGCGCCGTCGCCATCTTCGTCTTCGCCGCCGACTATGACCCGACCATCCGGCGTTGTGCGGAAATAGAGATACGGATCCGAGCCCTCCCAGATGAGACAACGATCAAGCCATTCCGGTCGCTTCAGCCGCGGCCGGCTGGCAAGTGCCCAGGTCGAGATCAGCTTCTGGCTCTTGTTCGCAATCGATTCCAGAAATTCGTAACCCGTGCAGAACACGACATGGTTTGCCGTGATCATTTCTCCTTCGGACGTCGAGACGACGACCTCCTCATCGGTATTACGCACGTCCTTGATTTCGATGCCTGCAGCGATTTCGATACCATGGACCTTCGCGTTTCGAAGTAATGCTGCGGTAAGCTGTGCCGGATCGGCTGACGCTGAAATAGCGCTGTCGATCGCTGCGTGCCGATGAAGTCCATATCGTTCTCGAAGAGTAAAGGAATCGAGTAGTTCCGCTTTGATCCCAGCCTTCGCTCTGACATCGACCTCCATCTGAAGTGCTCGAGCGCCATACTCCTCACCCGACAGGAAGAGTGTGTGCTTCCGCTCAAAGGCACATTTCAATTCGAGGTCCCGGACAAGGCTGACGAGTTCCTCAACCGCACGCGCCGAGCGCTGCCAGACACGCTGTGCCTTCTTCTCGCCAACCATCTTCGCCAGCACATGCAGGGGTACATCAATCTCATGTTGTATCATCGCCGTGCTGGCTATGGTGCTGCCACGTACAGGCTGTCTGCGATCGACGACAAGGATTCTCAATGCCTTTCCCGCCAGCGCATGCGCCATGAGCGCACCGCTGATGCCCGCTCCAACGATGATGACATCGAACGATGTGGACGATGGCCTCTTCCTCGACGCCACCGAAATTCTCGGAGAAGCTGCCCACAGAGGTTGGTCGTGGCGCAGGTGCTGCTTATGGGTAAGGGGCACGGGATTGTCCAATGGAGAGGCCTAAACGAGAGGATGCGATGCAATCTGCCATCGCCTGGCGGTCGATCAACGGTGGTAATCGACCATCGTTCGATCTCGGATCTAATGAGCTCGACGGCGATCAACCGTTGCGGCTGGGGGCGTCCTTCGAGAACCATGACATCCAGCGAAAAGTTCGAGCCGAAGTCGCTCGGGCGTAGGGTCGCCTGCCTTACAGGCGACCCTATTTTCAAAGTGCTTTCATATCATCGCGTTCGCGACCACCGATGACTGCAGCGACGGCGGCAATGAATGCACCGATCAGCAGCGACAATGTCCCGAAAAGGGCGAGCTTGGCACCAGCCTTGCGAGCACTCTCTGCAGCCTGCTGAGCCTTTGCCTTGGCGTCGGCAGCATTCTTCAGAATCGTGTCGACCCGCGTTTTAGCGTCGGAGTCGGACAGGCCGGTCTTCGCAGCGACAAGCTGTGTCAGATACGTCTGGTCATCCGGGGAAATGCTGCCGGAAACCGCGCCATTGGCGAGGATTGTGGCGACCTGCGCCGCTGAGGTGTCGGTGACGTTCGCATTTGCCGGAAGCTTCCGCGGGTCGGCCGGCCGCAGCAGGCTGTCGACGAAGTAGGAGCTTCCTCCCACGCTGTCGCCGGCTTTGGAAACCGCCACGGTGGCCGCGCCAGATGTCACGGTGGAAGCGGCCTGGACCCCGGCGCCGACGATCGATGAAAGGGCTGAACCGAGGACGCCAACGACGACCAGCGTCGCCAATGCCCAGGTGAGTAGTCCGTGGGCGGTGTCCCGGAAATAGACCTCGTCCGTATGGACCGATACCCATTTCGTGCGAAGGCGGCCGGTTAGGTAGCCGCCAATACCAGCCGAAAGCCACTGGACGATGATGAGCCAGATAGCCGCTGAGATTGAAACGGTGGCGATCGCAGCGCTTTGCGAGGACCATGGCGACACCATAGTCAGGCCTAGTCCGGATCCTAGCAGTGTCAGGATCAGCGTCACACCGACAGCGGCGAGTGCTCCTGCGATGATAGGGGCCCAATTCACGCCGGAGGCGGAGGATTCAGGTGCAACAGTGCGCGCAGCATTTGCGTCGATTGTCGTCATGATGCGCTCCTATCGTACAAAGAGCATGATGAGGATGATAATCGGGATCGGAATGCCCAGGAACCAGAGAAGAATGCCGCGACCCATGAGAGCCTCCTGTGTTTAAGATAGATCGGTGAGAAAGGAGAGCCCTGACCTTGAGGCCAGAGCTCATTTCATCAGACGCCTGGCTGGCGATAGCGGGCCCGCTCTTCCTCGATGGCCGCCGGTTCGTACGGATCAAGGCTATCGTCGAACTTGGTCCAGCCTTGCTTGGTATAGGCGTTGCGACGCTCAACCGGATCGACCCAGTTCGACTGCTTGAGAATTGTCTGCGCATTGAGCGCGACTGCGTCCTCGACCTTCGCGGTGACGAGCGTCCCGCCGCGACGGACACCTTCGGCATAGACATGCGCGTCGGCTTCCGGAACGCCGGAATCAGTCAGGGCACCGATCAGGCCACCTGCAGCACCGCCGGCGACTGCGCCAGCGACGGCACCAACCGCGGTCGCCGCAAGCCAGCCGGCCGCTACAACTGGGCCCACGCCCGGAATTGCGATCATGCCCAGGCCCGTCAGTAGACCGCCCGCGCCACCAACGACAGCGCCAAGCCCCGCACCCGTACCGGCGCCATTGGCCGCACCCGAATGATCCTTGTCATGATCGTGAGCATTGTTCGAAACGATGCTTATCTGTTCTGAAGGCACACCAGATCTCTCAAGCGCCTCGACTGCGGTTTCGGCATCCTTGTAGTCGTCGAAAAGTCCGGAAACTGTTTTCATTTTAGTTCTCCTGAAATCGATAGATTCGGATGTGCGGCAATCACATCGCGACGATGTTGCCCTGGTAGTCGAGAGTGACCGACACGGACTTGCCGTCTTTGGTTGCTGTTGACTGCCACAGACCCTTGTCATCCAGCTTGAGCGCCGTGACGCCGCTATACCCCGCCTTCTCTATGCGTTCCTTGGCCTGTGCCTCGGTGAAGCTATTGTGGCCTGCGACGGGCGCCGTCGGGTTCTTGGTGTTGGGGGTAGCGACGGCCGGGGTATTGGCATCCGTCGACGGGGTCGCGGATGTCTGGGCGACAGCCGTCAGCGCTGACGCTCCAAGGAGCGCCGCGGCGAAAATCATCGTTTTCATTGTGTTTCCTCACATTGCCGGATCTTCTTCACGAGATCCGTAAGTCTACAACCATGTGCGCAGCAATTGGTTCCGGCCGGACTAGACGATTGGGTGAGGGGTTGCCTTTAATTGATGCCCGACTGCAAGCCGTGCCGGCGACGACTAAGTTTAGAACTACCTTGCGGTTCACGGGTTTTGCTGGCGAGATCGCAGGCCAACCGACATGAAAGAAAGGTATGGTGAGCATGGCTGTTTTTCGGTTTTCCCACCATGGTTAGCGAAACAGCACGCGGGCGTACTGCCTTTCCGTCCGCGATTTCCCCATCACCGCAAGAATGCTTTCGAGGCCTCCATCAGCGCCCTGGAAATTTCTGCGGGGAGGGCGTCCGCCATCGATCTACCGTTCTCCATGTCGTGTCTCCATGTCATGCGCGCGTGGAATAACCGCATAGGAGAAGAGGCGGTGATGCGGAGCCAACGTTTTTGGAGCCGGCTCTTTTTCAGTGCAACAGGTCAGAAGGAAGAGGGCCAGCGCGAAGCTGGCCCCAGCATTATTTCCTCAATTTGGAATAGTCGAGCTTCGGGGCCATCGAGAGATCCTGTTTCGAGGTGTCGACATAAGCCTTCCAGGTTCCGTTGTCCGGCGCCAGCGCGATCGACGATGGATCGAGAACCACGTAGGTTTCACCGATGCCGAGGAAGCCGCCGACACTTGCAACAACGCCAATCACCGACTTGCCCCCACCGATGACTACGTCGGATATTTTACCAATGGTTTCGTTCTGCTTGTTGTATATGCCGATGCCGACCAATTTCGACGTGACCAGATCATCGTCCTGGATGTTGACGTATTTTAAGGGGCCGCTCGCCGTCTTGCCCATTGTGATGCCGGGGCCAGCCATGGCGGCGTCTGCGCCGGTTGCAGCAGTCGTCTGAGCGAAGGCTGCGCCACTCATAAGTGTGAGCGCCAAGCCGGCAAGGATCGAACGAATTTTCATGAGATACTCCTGTAAAGTACGGCAGACGAAGGTGCATGCCATTACCGGGAGTTAACCCTTGCGAGCGAAAAACGTTCCCTAGTTCATTGATTTATATTGTTTTTCCTCTTTGTGCGACGACAGCCGTCGGTTGGGCTTTTATTCCGTGTGCGATCAAAGGGATGGAGTCTTATGGATAACTGGGGCATACAATCCTGAGGAGCATCTATCCTTCCGACCTTATAGGCAAGCAACAAAAGCTCAGCACAAACGTGGATGATGATCAGTGTCGCCCTCGCTCAGGCCGCCACCATTTCGCGTATCGCGCTGATAATTCTCTCGGGGTTGTAGGGCTTGTTGAAAAACCGCCCATCGATCGGGAGGTTCTCTTCCAGAATGGACCGGTGGCCGGATGTCACGATGATCTTGATGGGCGGCCAGCGATCTCGAACAGCGGCTGCAAGTTTCAGACCGTCCATGCTGCCGGGCATATCGATGTCGGTGAACAGGGCTTGTATTTCAGTATGTTGTTCGAGGACGACAATGGCTTCGTCGGCATTTGCAGCCTCAAAGACCAGAAACCCGCCATCCTCCAGAGCACTCACAATGTCTATCCTCGTTAGTGGTTCGTCCTCGACCACGAGAACGGCAATACGGGCATGGGTCATTGAAATATCAATTCTCTTGGGCCACCGCTCCTTTGAAAGTGGTGACAGCAGGTGTGAATTGGCGCGGTTCAAGGTCAGCATCAGTGGATATGTAACGCGGCTCGCCTCGAAATTGATCCGTGCCTTTCAATGTATATCGAAAGTAAGTACACAATGACCATAAAAGCGCCTGTTCCGGGCATAAGCGTTCGCAACGCTATGTTTCCGATCAAGCGTTTGAATATCTGGATGTGGTCGTGCACCGCGAGATACTGGCAGCTATTGGGCATTTCGTGAGTGGCACGGGTGATTTCGGCGCTCAAGCCGTTCTCAAGACCGTTCGAGCGGCGCGGACCACGGCGTCGGTCGTGATATCGAACTTCTTGTAGACGTCGTCGATCTTGCCCGATGCGCCGAACTCGTGCATGCCGACAAAACGGCCGTCGAGTCCCAGATAGCGATCCCAGGAATCCTGCACGGCTGCTTCAACGGCAACACGTGCCCGGGTTTCGCCGAGAACCTTGCGTTTGTAATCATCATCCTGCTCTTCGAATATCAGGCGGCAGGGCATGGAAACGACCGCAGTCGGAATCCCTTCGCCCTGTAAGACGGCTCGCGCTTGCGTCGCAAGATGCAGTTCGGACCCGGTTGCCATGATCGTGAGGCGTCGCTCTCCGCCTTCGGCGTCGAGCAGAATATAGCCGCCCCTAGCCGAGAGATTTTCGCCACCGGCATCACGCCGAAGAAAAGGCATCGGCTGCCGGGATAACGCGATCAGCGCCGCGCGTCTGGGTGCGTCGAGGATCGCTTCCCAGCATTCGGCAGTCTCGATAGGATCGCCCGGTCGATAGACGGCAAGCCGGGGAATGGCGCGCAGCGCACTCAGATGTTCGATCGGCTGGTGTGTTGGACCATCTTCGCCAAGACCTATGGAATCGTGCGTCATCACGAAGATGGTGCGAATTTCCATCATAGCGGCAAGGCGAATGGACGGTCGGCAATAGTCGGAAAACGTCAGGAATGTTCCGCCGTACGGAATGAGGCCGCCATGTAACGCAATGCCATTCATTGCGGCTGCCATGCCATGTTCGCGGACGCCATAGTGAACATAGGAGCCGGCATAGTGACCGGGTGTGATTTCGACCTGATTTTTCGCTTTTGTATTGTTGGATGGTGTCAGATCCGCCGAACCACCGAGCATTTCGGGAATGGCATCGAACAGATGATTGAGCACGATGCCGCTTGCCTGCCGCGTCGCCAAATCCTTCTCGCTGGCAAGCAGCTCGACCTTGGCCGATGCGATTGCCTGACGCCAGTGGGAAGGTAGTTCTCCTTTCATGCGCCGTTCGAAATTTTCCCGAAGCGATTCCGGCATCTCCTTCACACGATCGGCCCAGGCCATCCGTGCCTGTCGGCCCCTCGCGCCGATCTGGCGCCAGCTGTCGAGCAGCGGTTGCGGGATTTCAAATGGAGGGGCGGACCAAGCGAGGATCCGGCGGGCGCCGGCGATTTCCTCTTCTCCCGGCGCGTCGCTATGCGCCTTTTGCGTGCCGGCCTTTGTCGGAAAACCAAAGCCGATGATGGTTCGGCAAGAAATCATCGATGGCCTGTCGGTAACTTTCCGTGCCTCGATGATGGCGCTGCGAATAGCGTCCGTGTCGTGTCCGTCGATTTCCTGCACGTGCCAGTTCGAGGCACGGAAACGGTCGGCTTGATTGTCGGATTCGGCAAGGCTGGTGGCGCCGTCGATGGATATGGAATTGTTGTCGAAAAAGGCGATCAGTCTTCCGAGCTTCAGGTGGCCAGCGAGCGAAATCGCTTCGTGGCTGACGCCTTCCATCGTGCATCCGTCACCGAGGAAAACATAGGTGAAATGATCGACGAGATCGTCGCCAAAGGCGGAATTCATGATCCGTTCGGCCAAAGCAAAGCCAACCGAATTCGCCAGCCCCTGTCCCAAAGGCCCCGTGGTCGTCTCGATCCCGGGCGCGTGGTGATATTCCGGATGTCCGGGCGTCCTGCTATCGATCTGACGGAACCGTTGGATCTCTTCGATCGTCATGTCCTTGTAACCCGTCAGGTACATAAGACTGTAGAGCAGCATCGAGCCGTGGCCATTCGAGATCACGAAACGATCGCGGTCGAACCAATATGGATCGTCGGCATCGAACTTCATGAAGTCTGAAAACAGCACGGCTGCGATGTCCGCCATGCCCATCGGCATTCCCGGATGGCCGCTTTTTGCCTTTTCGACAGCATCCATGGACAGAAAGCGGATGCAATTGGCGAGCTCGCGCAGATGCTGATCTTTGGGAGCCGGTACGGCCTTGTCGGCCGCTTGAGATTGGTTTTGCATTTATTCCTCCAAGGACTTGTTGCCGTGTCATCTGACGCGCAGATGGTGATCCTGCGTAAACCGGGAACTGTTTTGGCTGGCGCCACGCCTGATTTCAGCAAGGAACCCAGAACGCCACTGGGTGGCTTTGGGTTCCTGTTTCGTGCTTCACCGGCTTTGGCGGTGCGAGCGACTAGGCATCCCTTACCCGCTTGCCTATGCCCCCGCCGCAGTCCTTGCCAAAAGGACGGAAATATCGCGGTTTGTGGGGTCTCAAGCATCCTTGTGGGCACCCCATTCCGGCAGGTAAGTCGCCTTCAACCAATGGCGGAGATCTTCCCCATACGGCCGTCGCCGCTCCTGCTAAATTTGATAGGCGCGCTGTCTGAGGTAATTCTCTTTCTGCGCCGCCATGTCGATCCTTGCCTCAGCAGAGAGAGAATAGCGCGTCACGCGTTCATTCAAGGATGCCGCACCTGATCGTGATCGCCAAGTCGTCCAAATTCTGAAAACCCGGCAGAGAACAGTCATGCTTTCGATATCGGTATCGGCGCGTCCCATAAGATCTCCGGCACCGTCTCGGTCGGGGTTAACCTGGGGTCGAATTTCTCACTGACCGGATCGCCGGCGTCGCATCGCGCACCCATAAAATGGACCTATGCGACGAAAAAAGACAATTTCTACTAATCGTTATAGTATTTTTCGATCTACAATCCCTACTCCTGCCGCCTTAATAGTTCCATCTACGAGGCCGCCCGAGTGTACTTCAATTGCGGGTGAAGAAGACCTGTCTTCGGCTTTATTACTGCGGCCATACTATCTGCGCATGAGGTCGCGGTTTTAAGCATTGCCGGGAAACGGAGTGTACGCGATGAACCATCTGTCGATTGCTGAGAATGATGTGATCACCGAGTCCTCCGAAATTTTTGCTAAAGGTGGATCGCAACCAAATTCGCTTTATCATCCGCTGGCGCTTCAGGATGTTCTCGAGGCATTGCCGGAAGCCGTCTATACGACGGATGCCGTCGGTAGGATCACGTTCTACAACAAAGCAGCAGCTGTGATGTGGGGTGTCAGCCCCGAGCTTGGAGCGAGCGAATTTTTCGGCTCATGGAAGCTCTATCGGCCCGATGGGACACCTCTCCCGCACGACGAATGTCCCATGGCGATCGCGCTGAAAGAGCGCCGCGCCGTCAGAGGGCTGGAAGCGGTTGCCGAGCGGCCGGATGGTACACGTGTGGCTTTCCTTGCACTTCCAACTCCGATATTCGACGCCGCCGGAAATCTTAGCGGCGCAGTCAATATGCTCGTCGATCTGACCGAACTGACCGTTGCGGAAGAGGCGGCCCAAAGGTTTGCTGCAATCGTTGAATCGTCCGACGACGCGATCCTCGCCAAGGATTTGAACGGCACAATCGTCAACTGGAACCGTGGCGCCGAGCGTCTGTTCGGTTACACGGCGGAGGAAGCAATCGGCCAGCCTGTTCTCATGCTTATTCCTCTGGATCGACAGAACGAGGAGCCAGAGATCCTGGCGCGCATCCGCCGTGGCGAACGCATCGACCACTATGAAACGATCCGGCGCCGGAAGGACGGCAGGCTCGTCGAAATATCATTGTCGGTCTCGCCGATCAAAAATCGCGAAGGCCGCGTAGTCGGTGCGTCCAAGATCGCTCGCGATATAACCGAGCGCCGGCGCGCGGAAGAGCAGCAACATCTGTTGATCAGGGAGATGGACCACCGCGTCAAAAATCTGTTCAGTCTTGCAAGCAGCGTTGTGTCCTTAAGCGCGCGAGCCGCGACGACACCGGGCGAGCTCGCATCCGCTGTTTCGGCCCGATTGAACGCATTGGCGCTTGCGCATGCCTTGACGGTTCCCCGCACGTCTGACGCAGCCAGTCGCAACGAGCAGACAACCATGCTGCACGCCTTGATCCAGACGATTGTGGCGCCCTACGATGTCAGCACCGACAACCGGCGATCGCGGGCCATCATTACTGGCCCCGATGTCACGATTAGCGGCAGCGCGGTCACGAGCTTTGCATTGCTGCTGCATGAATTTGCAACCAACGCCGCGAAATACGGAGCTCTTTCCACCTCGGACGGACGCGTCGATATAACATGCGTCGAGGATGGGGAGCACTTTATGCTGACGTGGACTGAGATCGGCGGGCCGCGGGTCGAGCGGCAATCCGATGGTGATGGATTTGGCAGCATCCTCGCCAAGGCGACGGTCCGCAGCCAGCTCGGCGGCGAGATTTCTCGGGAATGGAGACCCGAGGGTTTGTCGATCCGCCTCACGGTTAGGGCAGACCGTCTCGTTGCGTAATCGCAGTCCCTGTTTCGGTCGCGGATCCAATCGACCGTTCCGCAATATTGCCGCGCCATGCCGACCGAATACTTGCCTTCTTGATCCACTCCTTAAATAACGCAATCGAAATGGTACGCGTGAGGCGGTGTTGCTGCCCGAGGCGGGCTCCCACCAGATGAGCGCTCGCAGGTGAGCCAATGGTGGATTTCAACTTTGGCGCAACACAAGGTCAAGGTTTTGACCCCGACCTGGCATTGTTCTGCGAAGTGCCAGAACTATGTCATGATTTCTTCGCGTGATCGTCAGTCGTGCGGGTGGATTGGGACGAATACTCTTTGCCGTCTCGATAAAAGAGAGCGAAAGCGTCTCGCCCCGCCGAGAGCCGGCAAGAACGGCAACGGTGCCCATACTCTCGTGAAACGAGCCAAAATAGCGCCTCGTCCCTGCGTCATATCGGATACTGATGCGCATCGATATGCCAAATATGATCGCTGTCGTGCAGCGCCCGTCAAAGACGGCCTGCCGCCCCACGCTATTGCCTTTGAATTCGCACGTCAGCGCGTGGTCTGAGCCATTGGCACGCTCCAACCTGCCAGTTCCGGTAAACTGTCCGTCAAAAGCGCGAAGAAAGTCCGCATCCTGGCTGAGGGCACTGGGTGCTGACTGTGCCCATGTTGTCGTTGTGATTGCGACCAGAAGTAAGACCGTCGTAAATGCCTTGAGCATTGGAACGATGAGGCACCGGTCATTCCTCCACGCATCGTCATTTGGATACGTGTTCCGGTTTACCCTTTATCTTGGTCGATGCGAACTCCTCCAGTTGCCGCTCGCTCATGGATCTCTCCATTTCTTTCGAGACTCCCTTCAATTCGCTTTTCGGAGTCTCGCCACGCTTTGCGGACAGCGCTACGCCGGCAGCCCTTTGTTGAGCTTTGGATTTCGCGGGCATTTCGATCTCCTTTGAAGATTGCCGCTTTCATGGACGGTAATTCTATAACTTCGGAAGACATTGAACGTTCCAAAATGCCAACCGAAAACCCCTTCGAGACGCATGCTGCAACCGCAACAACAGAGCCTCGCACCTACCAGGTTGCGAACAGGCCGATAGCGGCGGCAACCATGATAAACGTTGCCAGCCATCCGACGATCTTCAATCCGATATGCAACCGAAATTCGCCCATTGCCGGACGATGGCTCGAAAGATGCATCATCAACGCCATGACGGGAACTGCGACGACGCCGTTGATTACCGCACTCCAGAACAGCGCCTTGATTGGATCTATCGGACTGAAATTCAGGCCAATTCCGAGGAACGTTGCGATAGCGATAGCTCCGTAGAAAGCCTTTGCCCTTCCGGCCGTGCGTGAGAGCCCCACGGGCCATCCAAAGGTCTCTCCAAGCGCATAGGCGGATGAGCCGGCGAGCACGGGCAGGGCGAGCAGCCCGGTTCCGATGATGCCGAGAGCAAAGATGAAAAACGCAAAGGGCCCCGCTATCGGCCGGAGCGCCTCGGCTGCCTGCGAAGATGTCTGGATATCGGTGACGCCGTGCGCGTTCAACGTTGCTGCGGTCGTCAAAATTATAAACAGTGCCACCACGTTCGAGATGAGCATACCGATATAAGTATCCCATTGGATACGCTGAAACTCCGGCTTCGCTTGCTCGGGCGCGCGTTTAAGCGGTTTTGCCTGCGGGCGTTCTTTGACCTCCTCAACTTCTTCTTCAGCCTGCCAGAAGAACAGGTAGGGGCTGATTGTCGTCCCGAGCACGGCAACAACCGCTGTGATGTAGGGCCCATCGAAGGTGATGTGCGGCACGACCAGATTATAGCCAACGGTGCCCCATGGAATATGCACCACGAAGGCGACGCCGACATAAGCAAAGAGCGAGAGGGTGAGCCACTTTAAAACTGAAACATACCGCGAATATTGCGAAAACACTTCCAGCAGCACCGACGCAAGGCCGAACAAGGCAACATAGATCAACGCCGGGCCGCCGATCAGCAGCTTGAGTGCCGCCCCCATCGCGCCGAGGTCAGCCCCAATGTTGATGACATTGGCGACCACCAGCAATGACACGACGCTGTATACGACGCCAACGGGGTAGTGTCTCTTCAGATTGCCGGCGATGCCTTGACCTGTTACGCGCCCGATCCGGGCGCTGATTTCCTGAATGGCGCACATCAAGGGCCAGCTGAAAAGCATGACCCAGCCCATGCTGTATCCGAATTGAGCACCGACTTGCGAATAGGTCGCAATGCCGCTCGGATCATCGTCGGACGCCCCGGTGATCAGCCCGGGACCAAGGATCTTTAACAGATTCGGACGCTCTGACTGTTTGCTCGCCGCCTGAGGCGATGGCTCGGTAGAATTGGCGTCCATCGAAAATGTCTCACCTCTTGATCGTGCGGCGTCGAACAGCGCTCATACGCTAACGATCAAGGCGACCATTGGTTTCAGCCCATGCCAGCTATTTATTGTTTGGGTTGAGGAGTGTCATGCTGACTTGGTGACTATGGCAGTCATCCGCGTGACAGACCTCGTGCCCAGCAAAAGATCGTTCAAATCCAAACTCGCGCTAACGCGGTTTCTGAAAGATATGCTAGGTGATTTGAGCATCGGTTGTGGGTCGTTACCCAGAGTGCCAGGGAAAAGAAACGCGATGATCCGCAAATATCTCACCAGCCATGAGCATCCGTTGCAGTCGGCCGATTTGGATATCTGTCAGCGGGCTTTCGATGCTCTTCTGATCGAGTTGGACATCGCCAAAGACACAGAAGAAGCCGAGCGCGTGGCTGCCGTTATCATCGAGTTGTATCAACAAGGGGTTCATGATGAACACCAGCTACTCGTTCTCGCTGGTGGAGCCCGCGGTAAGATCTGAACGGGTGTGGGTATAGACAAGTGAATGCGGTGGATTTGCGTCGGTAGTGAGCGGGAAAACTGCCGCGTCAGCCGGCGGGTTCAGCTCGCGATTGGTCGCCTGGCGAATGCGCGCGAGGAGTTCGATCGTATCCCCCGGCTGCGGTTTCTTTGACGGATCGAAATGCTTTGTAAAGCTGGATCGTGTTCATGCTGACTGCTCCAACCACCGAAGCACTGCGAGTTCATCTTCGTCCAACCATCTCAGCATGTTGCTGGATCTCGTCTTCACCTTCACTTGCGTAATTTCGGCTAGGGCGCCGTTCTCGAAGTCTCCAAATACACGCGGGTGGATGTAGGATGCTCGGCACACAGCGCGCGTGTTCACCAGTTTCGCCGCAACGGCATCGATGACTTCGTTCACTTGTCTTGCTCGCGCTGCGGCTGTGTCGGCAGGTTGGATAGCCGCCAGCGTGGAGGCCGCCATACGGGTGGCGCCCCAGGTGCGGAATTGCCGCGAGCTGAAGTCGCCGGCCGCCGCGTCACGAATATAAGCATTAACGTCCTGCGAGCGTATCGAATGACGAACGCCATCATCGTCCACATATTGGAACAGCTGCTGGCCAGGCAACTCCTGCAGCATTCGTATGGCGCGGATGATGCGGCGATCGCTGTAGCTCAGTCGCCATTCCTTGCCGGATTTCCCCTTGAATCGAAATTGGACGCGTGATCCCACCACTTTGACGTGGCGGCTGCGCAAGGTCGTCAAGCCATAGGAGTGGTTTTCCATCGCATAGGCCTCGTTGCCGATGCGGATGAAGAGCTTGTCCATCAGCCAGACGACGGTAGCGAGCGCCTTTGCTAGTCCGGGCTTCCTTCGGCGAAGGTCGATATCGATCCGCTTGCGGATTTTAGGCAATGCTCGGGCGAACTCCGTCAGTTGCGCGAATTTCTCCCGGCCGCGCTCTGCGATCCAATCCGGATGATAGCGATATTGTTTCCGTCCCCTGACATCGCGGCCGACGGCCTGCAGGTGCGATCGCGGATCCGGTGAAATGATCACGTCGATGTATGCGGGAGGAATGGCCAGGGCGGAAAAGCGGTCGAGCTCAACCTTGTCGACGATGCGGTTTCCGCTCTGATCGTAATAGAGAAAGTCTTTTCGGCCCTTTTTGCGGGTAACGCCGCCGTCCAGTGTGGCGAGATAGAAACATCCGGAACCATGGTCACCTTTCGGCGCTGCCGGGTCAACAGCTGCGCGTCCGCGTCCCTCTACGACCTCGGCCGCGGCTGGTCTGGCGGCGCTGTCGCTGCCGCCGCCATTTAGTCCCGATCCCAAACGCGCATTGCCCTCAGTCGCGGCTCTCTTGCTCGGGCGCATTTGAGATCTTGGGTCCGCGCGGGTGTTTGATGTTTTCTGCATCGCGCGCAGCTTACGCAAGCATACGGATGTGGGGCTCGCGATCCCAATAACGCTTGCCGGCTGCACCGACAAAAGCGGAGAGACCGACCACACCTGCGTCAGGTTGAATGCCGGCTTTGTCGAGCAGAGGCTTGGCCGGCTCATCATAACCGATGGCCTTCAGATGGCCGAAGGCATCCATCACCCATTGCACGGCAGCCCCTTCCTTGACGAGCATTGCCGCGCCCTCCTTCGACAGGATGACCGCCACGGCGTCGAAGAGTTGTGACGGCGAACCGAGGAGTTGCCCGTCGGCCTGGATCGTATTGCCATCTGAAAGTTTCGTTCCCCCCACCTTCGGCGCGACGATGAAGGGTGTGGCGCCGGCGGCGGTCAGAGAGTCGATAAGATCAGAGATTGCCTTGGCGTCGCTGCCCGCGGCGATCATGATGCCGATCTGCCGACCTTCGATCGTGTCCAGCATGTTGCGATGTATGGACAGGGACGGCGAAGGATCGAGATCGATCGGTTTACGGGCAGGCGGATTCTTGTTGGGCAGGACGATGCCGAGACCGGCGGCGACGCGGTTTGCCAGATCGGCGTCGACATTCATGAGGTTGCCCACCATGCGTGGCGGCACCTGCTCGAGCTGCACCTTCGATAGCTCGAACACGAAGGCGGAGGCGATGTGAGCCTGTTCCGACGGCGTTTGCGATTTCCAGAACAGGCGTGCCTGACTGTAGTGATCGGCAAAGAGTTCGCCGCGTGCCCGCAATTTGTCACCTTGCTCTTCTTCCCCGGCCTGGTGGGCGAAGGTTCGAAAGCCGGTGACCGGACATTCACGCGGCCCGCCAGGCTCGCCGCTTGCGGCAAGGCTGTTGGGTTCGTAATTGGCGCGGCCCTTGGGTACGTTCATCTGCATCTGGCCGTCGCGCTGGAAGTTCATCACCGGACATTTCGGCGCGTTGATCGGCAATTGATGGAAATTCGCGGTGCCGAGCCGTGATTTCTGTGTGTCGAGATAGCTGAACAGACGCCCCTGCAGCAGCGGATCGTTGGTGAAATCGACCCCCGGCACGATATTGGCCGGACAGAAGGCGACCTGCTCGGTCTCGGCAAAGAAATTGTCCGGATTGCGATCAAGCACCATCCGTCCCACGATCTTGAGTGGCAGGATCTCCTCAGGAATGAGCTTGGTGGAATCGAGGACATCATAGGGAAGGCTTTCGGCGAATTTGTCGTCGAAGAGCTGTAGGCCGAGCTCCCATTCCGGAAAATGGCCGGCGGCGATCGTCTCGAACAGATCGCGGCGATGATAGTCGTTATCGGCTGCCTGTAGTTTCAACGCTTCGTCCCACACCAGCGACTGCATGCCGAGTTTCGGCCGCCAATGGAATTTCACGAAGGTGGATTTACCGGCCTCGTTGACGAGGCGGAAAGTGTGGATGCCGAAGCCCTGCATCATGCGGAGCGAGCGAGGAATGGCGCGATCCGACATCGCCCACATCAGCATATGGGTCGCTTCCGGCATCAGGGATGCCCAATCCCAGAAGGTATCGTGGGCACTGCCGGCTTGCGGATAGGCCCTGTCCGCCTCCATTTTGACGGCATGGACGAGATCCGGAAACTTGATCGCATCCTGGATGAAGAAGACGGGGATGTTGTTGCCGACGAGATCCCAGTTACCTTGCTTGGTGTAGAATTTCACCGCGAAGCCGCGCACATCGCGCGGCGTATCGACGGAGCCTGCGCCGCCGGCAACGGTGGAGAAGCGGACGAAGACCGGGGTCTTTTCGCCCTTGCGCTGGAACAGATCGGCCTTGGTGATGTCGGGAAGCGGCTCATAGAGTTCGAAAAACCCATGCGCGCCCGAACCGCGGGCATGCACGATCCGCTCGGGGATGCGTTCGTGATCGAAATGAAAGATCTTTTCGCGCAGCACGAAATCTTCAAGAAGGGTCGGCCCGCGCACGCCCGATTTCAAGCTGTTCTGGTTGTCGGAGACAGGGATGCCCTGGTCTGTCGTCAAATGATCGACGCCCCCATGCGGCCCCTTGGCCGGCACCTGCTGATGCGTCTCGCCGCCTTCGCCGCGCGAGGTCTCGAAATTCGTGTCCGTTGCCATTGGGGGTCCTCCTTCGGATGTCATTCTGCGGACCTAACGCCCGCTATTCCCGGTTGTTCCGAGCGACCTGCGTTCGTCGCTCATGGGCCGTTCAGGGGGCAATGAGCCCAATGCCAAGATCGTGTTGGTGGCGACGGTAAAGGTGGGCAGGTGCTTCGACGATCGTCGCCTCCAATGTCGGATGCACGATGCCGTCAGGGAAATGGCCGCCGAGCACAGGGGGGCAAACAAGCGTAAAACCAGGAATGGTTTTCCGATCATGGATTTCGCGCGACGCGCTATACCCCGACCCTCAGCGGCGTCATTTCCTTGTGGGCGATGTGGTGATTGCCTTTAGAAGACGCTGATCGAAGCCGGGCAATGCCGATGGGAAATTCAGTTCCTCGGCATTTTCCGAAATCGCAAAGCCCGCCCGGCTTCTCAGCCGGGCTGCGTCACAGGCGTTGTCCGTTCCTACGGCCGCCGCACGACCCGCATAACCAGCGAGATGACCAGCAAAACCAAGAAGATGAAGAACAGAACTTGTGCGATCGAAGCAGAAGCGCCCGCGATTCCTCCGAATCCGAGAACCCCCGCAATCAGCGCCACAACAAAAAACACCAGAGCATAATAAAGCATGGTGATCTCCTTTTCGGTGTATGAGGAGACAACGGAACTCATCAAAATTGGTTCCAAAAGATCCATAATCTTATTGCATTTGATCTCTCGCGCTTGGCTGCGGGCATTGATCTGCTCAAGCGAGGCAACAATGGAGGTCGGCAATGAAGGCGTCCCATGGCATCTGCTTGTACATCAGCCGAACCCAACGGCGCGTTGAAATAATCTATCGTCCTCATCGGGTTCGGGTGGTTCGGCTGCCTGAAGATAGAATTTTGCAGGAACTGTCAGAACAAACCAAAGACTTGCCCCCAGTAAGAAAAACATCCCCGTCGGGTCGGCTGTTCCTGCGAAAAACGGGAGGCTTGCGGACACGAACAGGACGGTCATTCTCACGGACCATTCTGCCTCCCGTTTTGTGAAGGCGCGCGTCCTGTGGAGTGCATATTCTCGTCGGCTGTAGATATTGGCTACTCTGAACGAGGAAACCAATTTCCAAACGGAAGGGAGCGCGAGCATGGCGACAGCTGAAGCGCAGAGGACAAGCCCAGAGTCGCGAAGAAAATGTGCGGCGGCGATCAAGAGAAGCGAGAGCACAGCGAGATGCCATGTCGGCTCAAGCCGCTCGGGATGTTGTCCGAAACGAATATGCCAGGCTCGCAAGCCGCTAGCTGCGCCGTCTAGCAACGGTCGATCGATGTAGCTGTTAATCCATTCCATCCGCGGGTCCTCATAATCAGACCTGAACGGAACATCATTTTATTGGGTCATCATCGTGGCAACGCCACTGCCAAGTGTCGATCCGACATCACAACGGTTGGCGCGCGTCGAGTTGTGTTCAGGGCAGAGTGGAAAGGTGTGATTTCGATTTTGACTTAACGGCCAACTCTTCCGCGGGCGCATTCCAAGGATTCGGATGGGAACCATACAGCTGCCCACATTTATCTCATTGGGATTGGTCGAGTGCATGCGGAGACGCTGTTCCGGGTCGCTCTCCAGAGCGATCTCGGGAGATGATCACACCAGCAACTATGATGAATGCGAGAATTGCTGCCGTCACAATGGAGACCATCAATGACCGGTATTTTCTTGGCTCGGAATATGGCATCGCCGTATCCTTCTATTGCCGAGGACAGGAGTGCATTCCTCAACACTCCGGGGTCTTAAATGTTCCGAGTGGCCACTGCGAGCCTCCCCGTGCGCGACAAACATCCTCCGCCTCGTTGCAGCCGTCAGGGAACTAAGCATGCCGAAGTCCGTTCCACTTCCGCGACGGAGGAAAATCCATGGCGCCACGCTCGTTCTGGAAGGGCTATTTGAAACTATCACTCGTGACCTGTCCCGTCGCGATGGCACCGGCGACGACCGAAAACGAGAAGGTGCGATTCCATACCCTCAACAGGAAGACCGGGAACCGCATCGTTAGCCGCTATGTCGATTCCGTGACCGGCAAGGCCGTGGACGAGGATGACGAGGTCAAGGGATACGAGCGTGGCGAGAACGAATTTGTCATCCTTGAAGATGAGGAGCTCGACGCGGTGGCGCTGGAAAGCACCCGCACGATCGACATTGAGATGTTCGTGCCGCGCGACAGCATCGAGTGGATCTGGTTCGATACGCCGCATTATCTGACGCCGGATGATCCCGTCGGTGAAGAAGCTTACTGCGTGATCCGTGACGCCATGGTCGCCACTGGCATGGTTGGCATCTCGCGACTGGTCATGTACCGCCGCGAGCGTGCCGTCATGCTCGAACCGCGCGGACGAGGGATCGTTCTGTGGACGTTACGGTTTGGCGATGAAGTGCGAGATGAGCAGGATTACTTCGGTGATATCGAGAGGCAATCGACTGAACCCACGCTGATGACGCTTATGGAGAAGCTGATAGACAAGCAGAAGAAGCCGTGGAGCCCGAGCATGGTGACCGATCCGATCCAGCAAAAGCTGCTCGATATCATCGCTTCCAAGAAAAAGGGCCGGAAGCGTCCCGCCAAGGCAAAGGTGGAAGAAGAGGCTGCGCCCAGCAACGTCATCAATATCATGGACGCGCTCAGGAAGAGTATTTCGCAGGAAACGAGAACCAAAAAGCGATAGCGGCGCGGTCGTTCGAGTGTTTTAGGCCACACGCTTTCTCTTCCGCGGTGACCGGCACAGCGGTTCGGCCGCCGCCTTGAAGTCCGCCCACGGGTCCGAGCGCAAAGCCGCCAGCCGTGTCGGCACATTCAGCACCGTAAAATAGTTCGGCCCTATGGGAGGCGTTAGTTCCTCCCATGATAGTGGCATGGAAACCGCCGCTCCTGGGCGGGCTCGGGTCGAGTAGGGGGCAACGGCCGTCATGCCCCGCTGATTGCGCAGGGCCGTCCCGACCGGTAGGTCTTTGAATGCGGCGACGATATCCCAAACGAGGACGGTTCCGCCGCCATATTCGCCTTTCGGGATTGTGCCTTCGAAACCTCCGTATTCCAGCGGGTGGTCCTCCGGGTGGACGGCTAGCCGTTTGTTGCCGGCAACCAGGCTGGGGCCTTTGACGACCGCCCAACTTTTAAGAACGCCATCCATCCCCAGGCGAAAATCATAATGCAGCCGGCGGGCGGCATGTTTTTGAATGACGAAGCTATTGTCCGAACCCTTGCGTTTTCTCGCAGCCATGCCTTTCGGCTCGGCTGTTTTCGAGAAGTCGCGTTTGCTGTTATAGGTTTCGAGCGCCATGGTCAGCCCGCCTTGCGCCGTGGTGGCGAGGATGCACCGGTGCGCGATTTCGTCGTCCGGCGCCGCGCTGAGCCGGTTTTGTCCGCCGCCTGCTTCGGCCCTGCTTTATCGCCATCCATGCCGGCGCTCTGGCGCAGTGCTTCCATAAGGTCGGTGACCTTCGCGACCTTCGGGGCCTTGCGTTTCGCAATGGCCTTACCTTCGACTTTCGCCTTCACCAATTCGATGAGCGCTGCTTCGTAGCGATCATCGAATTCGCCGGGCACGAACGTGCCGTGCTTGGTATTGATGATGTGTTCGGCAAGGTCGAGCATCTCGCCTTTGATCTTCATCTCGGGCACGTCGTCAAAGGCCTCTTCGGCGGCGCGGACCTCATAATCGAAATTCAGTGTCGTCGCGATCAGTCCCTTGCCATGGGCGCGGATCAGCATGGTGCGCATACGACGAAACAGGACCGCCTGCGCAATGGCCACGACCTGTCTCTTGCGCATGCCTTCGCGGATCAGCGCAAAGGCTTCCTCGCTGGCGCGGGTGGCGGGGGCAAGATAGTAGGAGCGGTCGAAATAGACGTCGTCAATATCAGAGCAGGCGAGAAAGGCCTTAACGCGCAGGACCTTGTCGCTCTCCGGCACTGCGGCGGTGATCTCTTCGGGCTCCAGCGTGATATAGTCATCCTTGTTGATCTCATAGCCCTTGATCTGGTCCTCGCGCGGCACGGGCTTGCCGGTTTCGCTATCGATGAATTCGCGCTTTACGCGATTGCCCGTTGTGCGATTGAGTGTGTGGAAGGAAATCCGATCGGACGTGGAGGTCGCAGTGTAGAGTGCCACCGGGCAACTTACCTCGCCGAATTTGAGAAATCCCTTCCATTGCGCGCGCGGGGCCATGCTTCATGCTCCATTTCCACGTTAGGGTTCAACGGCATTGGATCGGCATTGTTCCGTGCTGTCGGATGTCGTCCCCGGATTGCAAGATCACCTCTCGAATTCATCCTCTTCGCCAGCGCAGAGTAGTTCTACCAGTTCGGCCACCTTGCCACTCGGCAAGGTCCTGCCCTCACTGATCAGAGCCTCGTCGCTGTTGACCCAGGCCCAGGCCTCCGCGAGCTCTTTGGGCGTTGCGCTTATCGCCGCGATATCAGCCATCAGGGTTTCATCGACCGGGCCAAGAACCGAGACGACGTCTTTTGCCGTTATGGTCATGTCTTTTCTCCCGAAAATACGGGGAGGCGGGCCATTGGAGTGCCTCCCTCTTCCAGTGGGCGGAACGAAATCTCTCCGGCTTTGTTCCAGAATTTAAGATCTGCCGTGAAACGAGTGGGCGGAGGCCGCTATGCCAACGATGATCGAGTTCATGCCCCTAAACCCTTCATGGGTTGATATCATCGTGCGTCTGCTGTTGGTGATTGCCAGCGGCGCGCTGATTGGCGTCAACCGCGAGGTCGGCGGACATGCCGCCGGGTTCCGGACGACGATCCTCGTCGGCCTGGCGGCGTGCCTAGCCATGATCCAGGCCAACCTGCTGCTTTCCACGATCGGCAAGACATCGCAATCGTTCGTCTCCATGGACGTCCTGCGCTTTCCGCTTGGCGTGCTGACGGGCGTCGGCTTCATTGGCGGCGGCGCCATTCTCAAACGCGGCGATCTCGTCACGGGCGTCACGACCGCGGCTACGCTGTGGATCATGACGGCGATCGGCCTTTGCATCGGGGGCGGACAATTGGTGGTCGGATCAATTGGCGCCATTGCGGCCTTTATCGTGCTGTCGCCGTTCAAATGGTTCGATGAATTGATACCGCATCAGCACAAGGCGCGTATGGAGATCGAACTCGCAGACGTTGCCGAGATCGCAAAGATCCAGGCAATATTCGAGCCGCTCGGCTACACTTTCCTCTTCATCGCTAAAAGGGAAGATGAGGCCGATGCCACCGTCCATGTAACCTATCAGGTGCGCTGGAAACACTCTGGCGTCGGCGGCGCCGCGCTGGAACTGCTTACCGCCGTTGAGGAGCGCTACAAGGTCCTCTCCTTCGAGATGGTGACGACGACCGCGTGATTGGCCGATGCCCGTTGCGGAACATTCTTCATCGGCGTTGGTTTGCCTCTCGGAGCGAAAGGAGAATACTATGGTCAAATTCAAGAACGCTGGGACTAAAGACACATCCTCGCCTTCCAGCGATGTTCGCACCCAACAGGCGCTTGATCAGGCTGCCGGCGGCTCCGGAGACATCGAGTCGATCGCACCGGAGCCAATTCCGGGCTACGCGGAACCTGGCACCGATGATGCCCGATCGGCGGATACGTTGGTTCGCGAGAGGCAGCGTAGCCAAGCGCTGGACAAGGCCCGGGGCCGGATTGCGGAGGCGGTGTTAGCCTCGCAGCCGCGTAAACGCTATGCGACGCGAGGTGTAGCGTTCTTTGCGATCGGCGGCCTCGCCGGATTCCTGCTGCACAGCGTTATCGCAAGCCGATAAGCCGATGATGAAGGCTGCAAGCGAGGAGGGCGTCATGCAAGACCCGCACTAGGAACATGGCGTTTCGCAGCGGCGATCGGATGCCGAGATACGTCAGGAAATCCATAAGAGATTGAACGAGGACCCGTTGCTGGATGCCGGCGGTATCTTCGTTTCCGTCAGCCGGGGCCATGTCCTCGTCGAGGGATCGGTCGAAGCCCCTCGGTGTGTCTTTGACCTCGATGAGATCGTTGATGGCGACCGGAATGCCGTGCGACGCCCCGAGGTCGTGACCTGAGCGAAGATCTACCGCGTGACGTTCGGCATCCTGCATGGCGGTAGCGACGAAATAGGAGACGGCATTCAGTTTCGGCGCGAGGCGTTCCATGCGTTCGATTGCCTGTCTCGTCGCCTCGACCGGTGATAGCGTGCCATCGCGCTAAAGTCGCCCGAATTCCCACACGCCAAGAAAAGCAGTCTCGCTCATGTGGAGTTTCTCACTCTCACCCAGTTGATAAGACGCCGCCACCCGAGGGGTGGCGGAGATCATCGCAGCTATAGGATCAGTTCTTGACCGTGTCTTCCAGGAAGAAGCGGCCGAGCGGATTCTGGTAGAAGTTCTCGATATTCTTGCGAGAAACGTTGATGTAGGGACTGTAGTAAAGGTCGATCCAGTTGACGTCGTCCTTCGCCATCTTCTGCAGGTCGATATACATCTGCTCGCGCTTCTTCGGATCCAGCTCCAGACGAGCCGCAGCCACCAGTTCCTTCACCTTCTCGTTCTTATAGTTGGTCGAGTAGTTGTTGTTGGAATCGTGGCCGAGGACGAAGGTGGTCTTCTGGTCCGGGTCGAGGATGTCGTTCGTCCAGTAGTTGACCGAGATGTCGTAATCGCCGGCAACCGTCATGTCCCATTCCTGGCTCGGATCGACCTTCTGCAGGGTGGCGGTGATACCGACCTTCTGCAATTGCTGCTGCACCAGCACGGCCGTCTGCTCGTCGACCTCGTCGCCTGCACGCAGAAGATAGGTCAGCGTCAGGTTGGAAACGCCGGCTTCGGCCAGCATCTTCTTGGCCTTTTCCGGATCGTAGGGGCGCTGCAGGTTGTCGGCGTAGTGATAAAGCGCGCCCTTCGGAATGTAGGAATTGGCGACCGTGCCCTGGCCGAAGGTGACGGCATCGACGATCGCTTTCTTGTCGATGGCGAGGTCGAGGGCCTGGCGGACTTCCTTCTTGCCGAGCTCACCATGCGCGTGGTTGATCAGGAGATGATCCTCGCGCGTCGAGGCATCGATGTCGACATTGAGGTTCGGATCCTTCTTCAGCTCCGCCACGCGGGAGAAGGGAACGAAGATCGCCGTATCGAGCTGACCGGCCTGGACGTTCAGCATGCGGGTGTTGTCATCCGGCACGGAGATCCATTCGACGCCATCGAGCTTCACCCGGTCGGCCTGCCAGAAGTAAGGGTTCTTCTTGAGGATAATGCGGTCGCCGCGCCGCCATTCCGAGACGGAGAAAGCGCCGGAGCCGATCGGCTTTTCGGCATAGGCGTCGGGGCCGAGCGTCTCCATGCCCTTCTTGGAAATGACGGAGGCATTCGGCAGCGCCAGCGTCGACAGGAACGGCGCGGAGGGATGCTTGAGCTTGATGGTTAGCGTATGGGCGTCGGTCGCGACGGCCGTGTCGATCACCTTGTAAGAGTCGCTCCAGAGCGAGGCCGCATCGTCACGGATGCGCAGGAGACTGAAGGCCGCATCCTCGGCCGTCAGCGGCGAGCCGTCGGAGAATTTCGCATCGCGGATCTTGAAGACGTAGGTGAGGCCGTCATCGGATGTGGTCCAGCTTTCGGCAAGGCCGGGCTCCAGCTTGGTGCCGGTCTTGTCGACGCGGATCAGCACGTCGTAGACGTTCGAGAACACCCAGTTGTCGATGTTCTGGGCTGTCTTGATCGGATCGAACGTCGTCGAATCCTCGCGGCGGCCGATGGTCAGCACGCCAGCTGCTTCGGCATAGGTTGCGGTGAGGGTGAGGCCGGCGACGATAGCCGCGAGCCCGATTGATTTCCATCTGCTGGTCATAAGATCGTTCCCTTGGTTGTTATGGCATGCGTTTGAAAGGCAGGATTTCAGCGACGTTGTTTTCACCGCGAAGATCGGTGTCGGCAAAGAGTTGCTTGTTCGGATCGATGTCCGGAATGGCTGCGATGAGAGAGGCCGTATAGGGGTGTTTCGGTCGCACGAAGACCTCCTCGGACGGGCCTTCCTCGACGATCTCGCCGCGATACATCACGACGGTGCGTTCGCAGAGATTGCGAACGATGGCGAGGTCGTGGGCGATGAAGAGCAGGGTCAGGTTCATCTTGCGCGTTAGCTCGCGGAAAAGCTCGATGATCTGCGCCTGGATGGTGACGTCGAGGGCGGCAACGCATTCGTCGGCAATGATGAGCTGAGGATCGACCGCGAGCGCGCGGGCAATGCCGGCGCGCTGGCACTGCCCGCCGCTCATGCTGCGCGGCCTGCGCTTGGCGAATTCGCGCTCCAGCCCGACGAGATCCAGCAGTTCACCGACACGGGCGGGGATATTGGCGGACGCGACCTTGCCCTGCACCTTGAGCACTTCGGTGAGCATGTCGCCGATCGTCAGTCGTGGATTGAGTGCGTTATAGGGATCCTGAAACACCATAGCCGCCTCGCGCCGGAGCTTGGCGAGGCCCGCCGTTCTCTGCTGGGCGAGGTCGATGCCGCCGAAGGTGATATGGCCGGAGGAGAGTGGCGTCAGGCCGAGGATGGCGCGGGCAAGCGTGCTCTTGCCGCTGCCGGATTCGCCGACAATCCCGACGGTCTCGCCGGGCATGATCCGCAGGCTGACGCCCGAGACGGCGTTGACCGTTCTGGCGCCGCTACCCTTGAGGAAGCCGCCGCCGACGTGGAAGCGGACGTGCAGGTCGTCGATTTCGAGAAGCGGCTTGAGCGGGGTGTCGGCCTTTATGGCTTCCGCGATGGATGCCGTCTCGTCCGGCATCGACGGATGGCTCTTGATCAGGTCGATCGTGTAGGGGTGGCGCGGCTGCGACAGAAGCGTCCGCTTCGGACCTTGTTCCAGTAGCTTGCCGCCGCGCATCACGGCGATGCGGTCGCAGGTCTGGGCGACGATGCCAAGGTCGTGGGTGATGAGGATGATCGAAAGGCCCCGCTTGTCGCGAACGTCCATCAGGAGCTTGAGGATCTGCGCCTGGATGGTGACGTCGAGCGCGGTCGTTGGTTCGTCGGCGATCAGGATTTTTGGATTGCAGGACAGGGCGACGCCGATCATCGCGCGCTGGCGCATACCGCCGGAGAATTCGTGCGGATAGCTTTCATATTGCCTAATGGGATCGGGAAAGCCGACCTGACCGAGGATTTCGATGGCAGCAGTGCGTGCCTCCTGCGCATTGAGGCCCTGATGATAGCGAATACCCTCGGCGATCTGGTTGCCGATCCGCATGACCGGATCGAGATGGCTGGTCGGGTTCTGGAAGATCATGCCGATCTCGCCGCCGCGCACCTTCAGCATGTCGCCGTCGCTGATTGTCGTCAGGTCGCGGCCCTCGAGCAGAACACTGCCGCCTTCGATCTTCAGAAGTGAGGAGGGAAGGAGGCGAATCAGCGAGCGGCAGAGCAGGCTCTTGCCGGAGCCGCTTTCGCCGACGAGGCCGAGGATTTCTCCCTTGGCGAGATCCAGCGACACGGCATCGAGCAGCGTGCGCTCGCCACTGTCGAGATGCGCCTTGACGGTGAGATCACGGACGGAAAGGACAGAGGCGCTCATTCGTGCACCCCCAGCAATTCGCCGAGCGCATCGCCCAGCATACTGAAACCAAAGGCGAGACAGACGATGGAGAGGCCGGGAAACAGCGTGATCCACCAGGCCGTGGTGATGAAGCTCTGGCCTTCGGCGACCATGACGCCCCATTCGGCCAGCGGCGGCTGCACGCCAAGACCGAGATAGCTGACGGCGGCACCGCTCAGCAGCACGAGCACAGCATCCGACATCGAAAAGACGATCGAGCCGGCGATGGCATTCGGCAACAGGTGGCGGAACATGATGCGGAAGCGACTGAAGCCGAGGCTGACAGCGGCAACAGCATAGTCGCTGTTCTTCAACACCAGCATCTGCGCGCGGATGAGGCGGGCATAGGAGACCCAGCCGACCAGCGCCATGGCGATATAGAAGCTGCTCAACCCCGGCCCGAGAATGGCGATGATCGACAGCATCAGCACGAGGAAGGGGAAGGCGAGGATGATGTCGACGACCCGCATGAAGACTGCATCGATCACGCCGCCGAAGAAGCCGGCGATGGTGCCGATGGTCGTGCCGATGAGGAAGGGAAAGACCACGCCGATCACGGCGATCTGCAGGTCGATGCGCGTGCCCCATAGGACGCGCGAGAGTATATCGCGGCCGAAATTGTCGGTGCCGAAGGGGTGAAGCAAAGACGGCGCCTGCAGGCGGACATCGGCATTCTGCAGGATCGGGTCGTAGGGTGCGATCAGTGGAGCGCCGAGCGCCACCAGCAGAAAGAACAGGAGAATGCCGCCACCAATGACGAGGGTTAGCCGCTTGCCGAGCAGATGGCGCCAGGCGACGGAAGCAGGAATAGTTGCCTGAAGGCTCATATGGTCACCCTCGGATCGGCGGCGACGGTGACGATGTCGGCGAGGAAGTTGACGAGCACGGTGGCGCAGGCGAAGACCATGGCGACACCCTGGACCACCATGTAATCGCGCGAGAATATGGCGCGCACCAGAAGCTGGCCGATACCGGGGAGCGCAAAGACGCTTTCGACGACGACGGTGCCGCCGATCAGCCAGCCGATATTGACCGCCAGCAGATTGATGGTCGGCACCAGCGAGTTCGGCACCACATGCCGCCAGAAAACGATGCTCTCCGGCATGCCGCGCGCGCGCGCCGCCGTCGCCACGTCAGATTTCAGGGATTCGATCATCGCCGCGCGCAGGCTGCGGGTCAGCACCGTCGATAGCGACAATGCGATGGTGAGGCTCGGCAGGATAAGATGCAAAAGCTTGTCGCCGAGCGTCTCGCCGTAGCCGGAGACCGGAAGCACGCCGAGATCGACGCTGAAGAGGATAATCAGCATCAGGCCGAGCCAGAAGGGCGGAAAGCCGATGCCGAAGGTGGAGACGATGCGGACGACATGGTCCGCGGCACGGCCATTGTTGCGGGCGGCAATCGCCGCCATCGGCACGGCGATGAGGATCGACAGGATGACGCTGGCAACGACGAGTGCCACCGTCGGCTCGATACGCGTGGAAATCAGCTTCAGCACGTCGATCTTGTAGAGGATGGACTTGCCCATCTCGCCATTGGCGAGGTTTTTCAGGAAATAGAAGTATTGCAGCCAGATCGGCTGATCGAGGCCGTATTGGGCGCGGATATTGGCCAGCGCCGTCGGCGTCGCGCGCGTGCCGAGGATGTTGCGGGCGGGATCGCCGGGAATGAGACGCACCAGGACGAAGGTTATAACGCTGATACCGAAAATGACGGGCAGGAATTGCAGCGGGCGGCTGAGAACGAACCTATAGCGATGCATGGTGACGCTCGCTCCCTTGCCTTCTTCCGTCGTTGAACGCTTCCTGTTGCATCATGCCTGCCTGTGCCTCGCCAGAAAATCGAGAAGCGCTGGATAATAGTCGCCGGGGTTTTCATAGAAGGGCATGTGGCTTGCGCTCGTAAACACCTTCAACTCCGCGTTCGGAATGGCGAGCTTCATGCGCAGCGCGCAGGCGGGCGTCAGTTCATCGTGCTCGCCGACGGTGATCAGTGTCGGCACGGTCATGCGCGGCAGATCCGGGATGCGGTTCCAGTCCCTGAGGTTGCCGATATAGAGGAATTCGTTGGGCCCCTGCATTGTCGTGTAAGGTCCCATATTCCAGTCATCGAGCGAACGGCGCACGGGTGCCGGCCATTCCTGCAGGCGGCAAACATGGCGGTAATTGAGGATCGTCACGGCGGCCATGTATTCCGGATGATCGTAGGTGCCTTGCGCCTCGTGCTTCTGCATCATCGCCACCGTTTCCGGGCCAAGCGCCGCACGCAGCCGCTCCAGTTCCGAGATCAGGTGCGGCATGTCGGCGACGGTGTCCTCGAGGATCAGCGTCCGGAGGTTCTCCGGATAGGTGAGCGCATAGTCGATTGCGAGCCAGCCGCCCCAGGAGTGGCCGAGCATATGAACCTTGCCGAGGCCGAGCACCTTGCGAACGGTTTCGGTTTCCTCGACATAGCGGCCGATGGTCCAGAGCGCCGGGTCCGTCGGGCGGTCGGAGGCGCCGGTTCCGAGCTGGTCGAAGGCGACAACGCGGTAACCCTTATCGACGAGGCAGGAATGCGCCTCGCGCAGATAGTCGCAGGGAAGACCGGGGCCACCGTTCAGGCAGAAGACGGTCTCCGCGCCGGAGCCGAAGCTATAGGCAATCACCTTGTGCCCGTCGACTTCGACCTCCATGCGTTCATCCGGGTGCATTTCGCGCCACATCAGCTTACTCCGGCAAAGATTCTTCTTGCTCAACATTTGGGCATGATTAAATTTTTACCGTAAACCGCGATCCACACCAGCTATAAGAAGTGATAGGGTCGGAGTTTGGATGTAAGCCGGAGTTCTCCATGCTTGACGAAATCGGAACGATCAGACGCAAGTTTACCGCGCATGATACGCTGGACGGACGGATCGACCAGGCTTTCGAGGCGATGCAACAGCTCGGTTTCGAAGCTCTGGTCTACGACTATACGCCGGTGCCCTTCGATCTCGACGGCGAGATCATGGTTCCGTCGTTTCTGAAGCTGCGCAATATTTCCGATGACATGCTCGAATACTGGCTCGACCGAGGCTATTTCCGCATCGATCCGGTGCAGCAGGTGGCGCTGCGCACCTCGGCGCCATTCTTCTGGAACTACAATGTCGAGGCCGATACGGCGATTAACCGCTATCTCGGAGAAAATACCGAACCGGTCGCCCGCTACCTCAATGAGCGCGACATGTCCACCGGCGTCACCGTGCCGGTGCACATGCCGCGCGGCGACTATGCGACGGTAACCGGCATCCGATTCGGCGCGAACAAGGATTTTGAGCGCAACGCGCTGCGCTACATCGCCGATTTCGGCCTGCTCGCACATGTCTTCCACGAGACGGCCTATGCGCTGTTCGATTCCAGTGCGCGTAGCGTGGGCAAGATGCGGCTGACGGAGCGGGAGCGGGAGTGCCTGCGTCATTCGGCGGAAGGGCTTTCGGCCAAGGAGATTTCCCGCGTCATCAACCGCTCGGTGCCGACCGTCGTCATGCACCTCAATGCTGCCGCCAAGAAACTCGGCGCCAAGAACCGCACGCAGGCGGTGGTGCGGGCCACGCATTACCGGCTGCTGGAAAGCGAGCCATCCTATAACTTCTGATAGCTGCCGCCGGCCTTGAGGCCGCGTTATGCTTTTTCCGTCCTTGTCAAAAAGATGGAGAAACCCGTGGCCGCCGTCGCATCGAAAGAAGCCTTCCTGCCCTTTCGCGAATACCAGACCTGGTATCGCATCACCGGATCGCTCGATAGCGGCAAGCTGCCTCTCGTCGTCGCCCATGGCGGCCCCGGCTGCACGCATGATTATGTCGATTCCTTCAAGGGTATCACCGAGATCGACGGTCGCGCCATCATCCATTACGACCAGCTCGGCAATGGCAACTCGACGCGCCTGCCGGAAAAAGGGCCCGATTTCTGGACGCCGGCGCTGTTTCTCGAAGAGCTGGATGCGCTGCTGAAGCATCTCGGCATCCAGGATCGCTATGCTTTCCTCGGCCAGTCCTGGGGCGGCATGCTGGGTGCCGAACATGCTGTGCGCCAGCCGAAGGGACTGAAGGCGCTCGTCATCGCGAACTCGCCGGCGAACATGCACACTTGGGTTTCTGAAGCCAACCGGCTGCGTCGCGAGCTGCCGCAGGATGTGCAGGACACACTTCTGAGACATGAAGAGGCTGGCACGATAACCCATCCGGAATATATCGCCGCTTCCCGCGTCTTCTACGACCGGCATGTCTGCCGCGTCGTCCCCTGGCCGCCCGAAGTGGCGCGCACTTTCGCGATTATGGACGAGGACAACACGGTCTATCGCAACATGAACGGCCCGACCGAATTCCACGTCATCGGCACGATGAAGGACTGGACGATCGAGGATCGTCTGTCCTTGATCGAGGCGCCGACGCTGCTGATCTCCGGAAAATACGACGAGGCGACGCCCGATGTGGTCAAACCCTATGTCGATCGCGTCGCCGGTTGCAGATGGGTGCTCTTTGAACATTCCAGCCATATGCCGCATGTCGAGGAGAAGGAGCTTTGCCTCGCCACCGTCGCCGCCTTTCTGTCGCAGCATGATTGAAAATGCGTATCGTCTCGCCTCATGATTGGCCCGGGTGGCCCGATGACGATGAGCTTAGGGGCCGTTCCGGATCGACTGGCCAGCTGTAGAGACAATCGTCGAGCGGCAGAAGGGTATGCCGGCGGAAAGCAATGATAATCGCCTCCTCGTCACCGGACAGGACCGTGGACTTCGGTTCGCTTGGACCGGTCGGCAGATCGGCGACTTCGGTTCGCTTCTTCCATTTGGCTACGGTCTTCTGGTTTATGCCATAGCGCTTGGCAAGCGATCTCAGGCTCTCTTGACTATCTTGTATCGCTCGACCGATTGCCTCTGTCGTCGTGGCGCTGCCGTGAAGAATCTGGGCCATAGCGCTTCCCTCCATTCAATGGATAAGATTGCACCATCAAAGTCCGGGATCAAACAGCTAGGCTGGAAGATCTCAGGCGGAAATCACCTGTTTCCCGTCACGCGGCCAAAACCTTAACAGGGATTTTTGCAGAAATTCCGATCTTGTCGTCATTGGACGCGATGCCCTTTCAGGTAGCCGCAAGCTTGCCGTGCTCAATGGGTTTCACATCAAAATGGGAGGGGTAAGTCATCTCCGGGCGGGTGGATGTCCGCCCCGAGTGTTCCGTTTGTTTCACTTCGAGAAGTTGACATGACTGATCATCCCGTTGCCGTAGCGCCGTCCCGTTTTCAGGATGGCTATGACATCATTACGATATTCTTCCATTGGCTGACCGCTTTGCTGGTCGTCAGCCTTTTTGCGAGCATCGAACTGCGCGGATTTCTTGTGCAAGGCACCTGGATCCGCAGCGAGATGCAACCCTTGCACATCTCTCTCGGCATCTTGTTATTGCCGACCATTCTTCTGCGCAGTCTCTGGCGTGTCTTCTCGCGGGGAGATCGTCCTGCGCCGAACAGTGGACTTATGGATATAGCCGCCAAGCTTGCGCATTTCGGACTTTATGCACTGCTCATTGCACAGGTTGTGCTCGGCTTCGCCGCGACTTGGGCGCGGGAGGGAATTTTCACGTTTTTCGGACTGTTTCCACTACCGCGGCTGATCAATGTCGATCCCTCGCTGCGCCACACAATCACCGACGTGCATCAGGTCGTGGCCTGGGCAATCATCCTCCTCGCCGCATTGCATGCGCTTGCTGCGCTCGTTCATCACTATGTACTCAGAGATGATGTTCTGGCGCGAATGTTGCCTGCAGCCCGCCGGCCAACCGATAGGCGGAAGTGATCCGCCGCGGTAATGTTCCGACCAGTCGGTTCCATCATGCTTCAAAACGTTTTCGACTGGCCGACCCCTTGCCTGCAGGGCCCGGTTCGTCGTTGGCGGTGGTAAGCCAAGCCGCGTCGCCCAGGGCGACCGTGGGGGTACTGCGCAAATGACTCGTCGGTTACGGCTACCCGAACTTAAGCGGGGCAGCTGCGACAATGGCTACATGGTCGATAGCTGCGCCCGAATATCATCTGCGATCGGATGCAGGGATTTCGCATCAGTCGCACCCATGAGACTAAAACCCATCCCGCCATTAGCCCAAGTCCAACCGCTGACCTTTCCATCGGCATGCTCGACCATCGGTCGGTTCTGATCAACGATCATGTGCCTGGCCAACATTACCAGCCGGTCCCCCTTGTCGTCGTTATACATCAACATGAACCCAGGCCCGTGAACGGTGGAAACGATGCGTCCGCCCATGAGACGATAGCCTGACCGGGACAGATCCGGCAGCACCGTCTTGGTGCCCAGCGTTCTCGAAGCGATGTCCGCTAAGCCGGAAAGATCGTCTGCCTTGAATTCGACGGGCTGGACAGCGCTGCCGGCAAATGTCGTATAACTCGCAGACGCTTCCTGAGCGAGCGCTGCCACGCCTTCCGAGGGCGGCAGCGAATAGCCGCGAACCGCCCAGCCACCGGTTGCGCCGACAACGATGAGAACCATGGCCGCGGCGGCCATTCTCCAGGCAGGCAGCTTTTCGGACTGCCGTCGCGCAGCGATCTGCGCCAGGTTCAAACGCATTGGAATGGGCTCCTGGGCGACTGGATCCAGCGCGGCCCGCAGAGTTGCGGCATCTGCCTTGAGGGCGGCGGCTCGCGAAGCTTCATCCGGGTTTGCGGCCAGGTAGGCCTCGACTTCGTCGTGTCGCTCCGGCTGGAGCGCGCAGTCGACGTAACCCTGGATATCCTCTTCTGTAATTGGTCGTTTCATCACTTTACAATCCTGAGCTGGGGTTGCCCTGCTATGACATTTGCGCGTGGCGACTCAAGTATGGCCCGCAATTGTTCTCTTGCTCTCGAAAGCCTGGACATCACGGTTCCCGCCGGAATCCCAAGAACCTTTGCTGCCTCTGCGTAAGACAAGTCCTCAACGGAGATCAACAGGATAACGCTTCGATGATCGGGCGGCAGTCGCTCTATGGCCAGGAGAACCTCCTTGCCATAGATGGTCTCTTCCTGTGTGGCCGCAATTGCATTTGTTGCTTCAGGCATGTCCTCGATCGGTACGGCGTATCCGCGTCGTGTCTTCTGCCGCAACCTATTGATGGCAAGGTTATGAAGAATGGCGAACATCCATGTTCGGGGATCATCGTTACGGCGACGGTGCCAGTTGGCGACAACTTTCTCCAGGCAATCCTGGACCGTATCATCTGCCGCTTCAACGTCACGCAGAAGGCCGCGTGCATAACGCCGCAGTGTCGGGATGAGCGGTTCCACAAGAGAAAGCATGTCGTCCACTGGTCACCTTTGTCGTTGAGGGGCCTGCCTCGACGAGGCGGACCTGCACGTTCAATCGGCTTGCACCTGGACAACACTATCCGGCTTACCATCCAGCGCGGTGGCGACGACCAGATAACGACGTTCATCCTTGTGCTTGGCCTCGACGATCTGTCGGATCGGGCCCACGGTGTTGACGATAGCGGAACCCGCCGGGTTCGTCATAAAAGATGCAAGGCCTTCGAGCGGGCCGCTGCCATTGGCATTGTCAGACAGGGCGAGTACATACGGTTTTTTGGGATCCAGGCCAGTGACGGACGCCTGCAGAACCTGTGTCAGCCCCTGATTGAACAGCGTAACGCTCGTCGACTGCTTCTTGTCCTTGTCTCCCTTGGTTGCAAGCTTCAGATGGGCAGCATCACCCGCAGTACCGAGCGGCACGAGATTCTGCATGCCATCGCCTTGAGGTACCGCGTTCGGGACGTAGGCGACAGCCTGCGGCGCCTGGCCAATCGGGATGTTGGCGATAACCTTGTTAGTCAGGGTATCGATGACAGCGAACTGGTCGGCATTTTCAAGGCCGACATAGACACGGGTGCCATCGCCTGACGGCCAGACGCCATGTGGCAGATTGCCGACCGGGATCGTCGCAACCTGCTCGAAATTGTCGGTGCGGAAAACCTTCACCTCATTAAGACCGCCAACGGTAATATAGGCGAAGCTGCCATTCTTGTTGGTGACGAGGTTGACGTGATTGGTAATCGGGCCGGTATCGATCGTCTTGATCAGATCGAAAGGCGGCTGGGCGTTGAAGACCTGAGTCTTGCCGACATCCTTCAGGGTGAACCAAACCTGCTTGCCATCGGCGGAAGCGGCAATGTTCGGGCAGAAGGGGCTTGCCTGCTTCACATGGCCGACAATCTGATGGTCTGCGACGGTGACGACGGCGACATCCGGGTTGAAGGATGAGCAGATATAGCCGTACTTGCCATCCGGCGAGAAGATCTGCATGCCGGGGCCAGGAGCAACCTTGATGCGGGTCTTTTCTTCGAAAGTGCTCGCATCGATGACGGAGATATAGTCTTCGCCCCGCACCGTCACCCAGACTTCCTTGCCGTCGGGCGTAAAGAAGGCCTCATGCGGGGAGCGGCCGACATAGGTCGTGTGCTTCACGGCATTGGTTGCTGTATCGATAAAGGTCACCGAATTAGAGCCGATCGAGACGACGGCGAGCGTCTTGTGATCCGGGGAAAACCCCATGCCGTGGACGAGGACCTGGCCCTTATAAAGGGGGCTCAGGTTGCCGGGCTGCGGATCGCCGAGCTTGATGACGCCAAGCAGTTTGTTGTCAACCGGATCGGAGACCGACACCGTATTGGAGAACTGCTCGGCCGCATAGACGCGGTCCTTGTGGCTGATCGGAATGTCCGGTGTGGATGCGGCGAATGGTGCCTGGCCCGCGAGGGCGGCAAGCGGAGATAGCATGCTGCCGGCAAGCAGGATGGCGGCAAATGATGTGCGTAGCATTGGAAGACCTTTCATTACATTTTCATGCCCGGAGCCATGCCTTGCATAGTCCCGGAGGGCGCAGTCTGGGTGGGTGCGGAAGTCGGAGGCGGCAGGGGATCGCCGATCGCGAGCTTCATCGCGATGATTTCCTGCTGCTGTTCGACGATGATTTCCTGGGCGATCCTGCGGAGCTGCTCGTTTTTGCCGTATTTCAAAGCCGCGACCGCCATGTCGATTGCGCCTTGGTGGTGGGGCGTCATCATGGCTACGAAGTCGCGGTCGACGTCGCCGCTGGGCTTGACGGACATACCGTCCATCATTTTTGTCATAGCGGCGTCGTTTTCAGTGAGATAGGCGGCTTCAGCCGCATTTTGTGCTGACGCTACGACGGCGATGTTGCTGCCGTTGTCCTGCGCCATCGCCTTGTAAGCTGAGAATGCCGCAGCAGAAGCAAGGCATAGGGTCATCAGGTATCGGGAAGAACCGTGCATGTTCATCTTCTTCTCTGTTGTTACGTTGGGGTAGACAGCGTGGCGCGGGGTTTATTCCATCAGGCACGAAATTAATGTCAGGCGGGATCCTGCAGGCCAAATGAAGCGACCAAACCGAGGGCTGCGGCCCCAAGCACGAGCTCGGCCGCGCAGCCGCACGCGAGCAGCAATCGGGCAAACGATCCGTCTCCCCGGATCATCGGCACGAAGGCATAACGGTTCACGATCGCAATCGCCGTCATAAGGCCGACGGCCAGAATTTTCAGACAAAGCTTTTGATCGTAGGGGGAAGAGAAATGAATCGGAAGTCGTCCAACCGTGAACCAGAGGTTGACGATCCCGCTGGTCAGGACGAGAGCGACCGCCACATGTCCGGCCGTTGAAAAGCGCCGCATGGCCTTGATCGAAACCGATCGGAGCTCCGATATAGCTGCCATGCGCAAGATCAACATGAATGGGATGAGACCTCCCAACCAAGCGCAGCCCGACAGGACATGGACAGCGTCAACTGCCTGATGAGCAACACCGCCAAGGCCGCTGTCTTCGGCAGCATGTCCACTCAGGGCAAGTTCGCACAGCATCAATCCTGCGATCAAGACGGATGTTCGATACGCGCGCAGAAGATTTGCCAAAAGCAGCATGATGGCAGTCGCAACCTGAAGTGCCAACGCCTCGCCCACGGCTGTTTCTGCAACGAGATGCAACGTGCTGACATCGTACCCCGAGGCCCAATGTCCGGTGATGTCGGCAGTTTGCACAGGGAGTGCAGACACGCTCGTTGCGACCACAACACCGACAGCGACGCTAACCGCAGTCTCCAGAAGCCGCACGAGCGGCGTCACCAAAGTCCGACCGGCGAGGAAACAGGCAAAACCCAGACCGCCCCACAGCAGACAAAGGGCACCGTCGTGTAAGAAACGAAGGCACGTCACAGCGCTTTCCGGCGTCATGGTGCGACAGAAAAGTCATATTTTCCCTCGGTCTTATGACCATCTTTCGAAAGCGCGTGCCATGCAACACTATAGCGGCCCGGCATGAGGGGTTTAATGAACGCGGCGGAGAGCTCGGTATCGTCTGGAGCGCCAAGCACTGGATCACTGAGCGAAACCGGTGCGCCCCTGTTGTCGGTGATGGAGACACCGGAAAATGCAAGCTCCAATCCCTCGGTGAAATCCATCGATATCCTGGTGGGAGATGCCTGGACTGTCGAGCCGGTCGTCGGCATCGACGTTTTCAGATGGGCATGGGCCCAGGCGGGCGCGGCAAGACCGACGATGCAGGTGCCGGCCACGAGAATGCGTGCGAAGTAGGTTTTCATTTCGGAGCTGATTGCAATATTCATCGGAGCACCCTTCGAGTGGCTTTGATCTCGTTACGAATGGGTAGACATCCCGAAAGCCGACTTATTCCGTCGTGCCGCGAAATTCCTGAAACCTGCGGGAAACACCGGAAAAGGTCGGGTTTTCACCGATAACGGCAGCTCCAGTCGTAAGAATGGAATCGCGGTTTCACCGGACCTTGCGAAGCGGCAACCTACGAAGAATCGGAGGGAGCCGACGCGTTACATCCGTCACGAAGAGGGCGATTTTGACACCGCCGCAAAACCAAACCGGTCTCTAATGACGATGGCGCCGGTCGTTGGGCGGACGACGACAGTCTGTCCGCCTGACAGTGCCAATGCCGCAAAGGACCTCATTATGACCAATACAGCCATTTCGACCACGTCCTCCACAGGCAAATGGATGGAGGCGCGCCAAGGAGAACACTCGTTTATCCGAGTTCCGGCAGGCGACATGGCGATCGTGCAACGACCGACAGATATCATCCTTGGTTCAAGTGCCGGCGATGCCCGAGCGACTGTTGTCACCGGCCTTTCGTTGCGTGCTGCCGTAGGACCAGTTGCAACTCAAGTGGGACTTCGAGCGCATTTGATGAGTGACGAAGCAAAGGCATTCGTTGCCGCAGGCGAAAGCTTTGTGGCACACGAGACACTCAACCACTCCAGCCGCGAATATGTCCGAGATGCCGTCCAAGTCAATTCAGCCGAGGGGTTCAATGCACGGGTCCGGCGGTCGGAATTATACCTAAGTATCCATAAATATTAGTCTTCAGTAAAAATTAAGCTTTATGCCCTATTAATAGGGTGTCCGGACATTAAGTCGAGACCGACATGAGGTCGGTACTTCCAGGAACTTCGACGTTGCTTTAGCGAGAGGTTTCTGGCATCGGGGCATCTGTTCAACTCTCCAAACTTTTTACAGCCCCTTGCCGGATTACATCCTGCCACGGAAGTCTGGAGAAATCGCCATGCTTGCAGATAGCGCGAGCAGAAGTGATTGCAGTTGCTGCTATCAGCTGGCTATCCCGCTCAATCGGTCCGGCTTGAATTAGACTACAAATACGATGAGGGGCAGTGCGCTTGCCTCTTTTACAGGGTCGCCAGAGGAGAGATCTGAAGATGTTCGGCAGTTCCAAAGTGTATCGCATGCAGAAAAAGTCGTTGGATTCTATTACTGCCAACATCATGATCGCCGACGCCGATCTGAACATTCGATATATGAACCAGGCCGTCGCCGGGCTGCTCAAGGAAGCCGAAACGGAACTGAAGAAGGAACTCCCGCGGTTCGATTTCGACAGACTTGTCGGAAGCAACATCGACATCTTCCACAAAAACCCGTCGCATCAGCGAAACATGCTCGCGGCGCTAAAGACCCAGCACCGGGCCACGATCTGGGTCGGACATCGCGCCTTTGACTTGATTGTTACCCCGCTGCTCGAAGGAAACAAGACGACGGGCTTTGTCGTGGAGTGGGCAAACGCGAAAGAACGACTGCAAAATGTCGACTTCCAGGGCCAGATGGTGGCGATCAGCCGTGTTCAGGGGATCATCGAGTTCACGACCGAAGGCGAGATCGTCACGGCAAACGACAACTTCCTGAAGGCGATCGGTTATCGCCTGGACGAGATCAAGGGTCGCAGCCACAGTATGCTTGTCGATCCGGAATACGCCAAGACACCGGCTTACAAGGAATTTTGGGAGGCGCTGCGCCGGGGCGAGTTTCAAGCGGCTGAGTTTACCCGCTATGGCAAGAACGGCAAAGTCGTTGTCATTAATGCATCCTATAACCCAATCTTGGATTCCAAGGGCAAAGTCACCAAGGTCGTGAAATTTGCAACCGACGTGACCGAGCGAGTTCATGCGGTTACGACCATCGGTGCGGCGCTGACCAAGCTTGCAAAGGGAGATCTCTCCTTCAGTCTCGACGAGCCCTTCGCACCGGATTTCGAAGGACTGCGAAACACAATGAACGAGGCGCTGAGCCAGATGCGCAACGCGCTCGGTGATGTCGCGCATTCAACCGATCGGATTGATACGGGCACGCGCGAGATCAGTCAAAGTGCCGAAGATTTGTCCAGGCGCACCGAACAGCAGGCAGCGTCACTCGAAGAGACCGCCGCAGCCCTTGATCAGATCACGGTCAACGTCAACAACGCAGCAAAGCGCGCCGAAGAGGCCCGTCATGCCGCAGCCACGGCAAGTGAAAATGCCGAGCGCTCCGGCAAGGTGGTCGCCGATGCGGTTGGAGCGATGTCGCGGATCGAGAGTTCGTCCAACCAGATCTCCAATATCATTGGCGTCATCGATGAGATCGCCTTCCAGACCAATCTCTTGGCTCTCAATGCCGGAGTTGAAGCAGCGCGCGCCGGCGAAGCAGGTAAGGGTTTTGCGGTGGTGGCCCAAGAAGTGCGAGAACTTGCGCAACGCTCCGCGCAAGCTGCCAAAGAAATCAAAGAACTGATACGCAATTCGTCCGAGGAAGTCAGCACCGGCGTGAAACTGGTCAGCGAAACCGGAGAGGCCCTGCGGACCATCCAGCACAACATTGTGGCAGTCAATGACCACATGGAGGCGATCACCAATTCGGCAAAAGAGCAGGCGACCGGTCTATCGGAAGTCAATACTGCTGTTAACCAAATGGATCAGGTCACGCAGCAAAACGCCGCCATGGTTGAAGAAACCAATGCCGCTAGCGCCACGCTCGCCCAGGAGACGACGCGACTGCGTGAACTGATAGGAGAGTTCCAACTGGGTGGGCTAGGGCGGCCGAATTCAGCGGGCATCAGACAATCGGCAGATCATACATCAAACCGAAGGCTCGAGCTTGCGAAGCCAGGCCACCGACCGGTGCCCTCGCCGGCCAGGCACATGCTCACCAAAATAGCCGGTAAAGTCGATGGTGGAGCTGCTGCCGAAAGTTGGGAAGAGTTCTAAGACCGGCCTGATAGGCAGTTTGTTGTTCACCCTCAAAGCTGAAAGCACGCCTCATCACAAACGTTTTGTCTTTTCCAGTCGAATTAAGCAGCAAGGTCGCTCTGGCCGGCAGTCTCCACAAAACGATCATCGCTTTTGCTTGCTGAGGTCAATTGTTAATTCACAGGTCAATTGTTAATTCACGGTTAACCATTCGGCTACACAAATGGGGTACCTAATTCAACAATCGAGTCGAAGATGCCCGTTAGCGCTTTTTCCGTGCTCGCACCTGATGCGCTGGATCCTTACGTAGACCTTCGCTCGGTACCAAAATATCGGTATTTCGGTAAAAACAATCTCATTGATAGATTTCGCGAAGGTGTACCGTTCGACCACATCTCTATATCCGGGCTAGACGTCGATCACTATCGTTTTGGGGACGGGTTTTCGATCGACACAGACCTTCCTCCAGGATTTGTGGAGGCGTACATGGAAGACAAGCTTTTCAAGGTCGATCCGTTTATAGCAGCCACCAAGGCGTCGAAAACCGTAATGGTCGAAAGTGAAGTCTACCAGGACGTAGAAGTCCCGCAGCGGTTGCTGTATTTGCAGCGCATATTCGGGGTTCACAACAGAACCATGGTCCCGATCTTGCGTGAAAATACGGTTTACGGCGCGGTCGGCTTCACCCGCATGTCAGCGTTCACGGAAAGCGAGCTTACCTTTCTCACGCTCATCGCAGAACCCATCCATACCGCTGTAACCAAACCACTGATGGACCGCTTCGCCGTGCAACACCTACGTTTGTCAAAAGGCGAGATGGCGTGTCTTTCTCAGGCGAGCCTTGGGCTGACGAGTGAAGGGATTGGCAAAGCGATTGGTTACCAGGTTGACACCGTCAACAGCTACATCAAGTCTGCAGTGAAGAAGCTTGGGGCGTCGAACAGAACGCAAGCGATCGCAGAGGCGATACGCCGCCGACTGATTTCGTGACGGGGCGTTTTCATCCAAGTCATCAAATTGGGAACCTCAGGGACGATCGTTGATTACGGTCAAGCTCGCAATGTCGGATGCTAACGGCGCTTTTTGCCTCTTGCAAAGAACTGACCAGAGCGTCTTGTTTCTTTACGCATTCCAGATGGAAAACCGCTTCGCACTTTTCCTGGAAATGCTCTAATGATCAGCATCTTCAGCGCGAGAGCTTCGCGACGAGTTCTTCCTTCTTCTTGAAAGCATCGGGTATGCTGGCGTTGGCGAGCGATGCGTTGCAATCGTCCAGCGCCTTCTGATAGTCGCCAAGTTCCATGTAGGCGTAGCAGCGATTGTTGTAGGCGACCGCGACATCGTCCTTGCTGGTCAGCTTGCCGTCGTAGAGGTAGGCATATTTGTTGAGGACGCCGAGAGCAGCCTGGTTGTCCTTCCTGCCAAAATAAATCATCGTGAGACTGATCGCCGCGCTGGCACGAAAGCCGTTTTGGGACGAGGCTACCTCAACCAGATCCTTGATCGCGTTTTCGTCGTCATGCATTTCCTGATAGGAGAGCCCTCGCCAGTAATAGGCGTTCAGGCCGCTGTCCGGGTCAGAAACAATCTTAGAACATTCCCTGACGGCTTCGGTGTATTGGTTCATCTGATAGTGGCCGTAGCAAAGATTGAGGCGGTTCGAAGCCTTTCCATCGAGTGCCAAGGCTGCATTCGCAGCCTCGGCCATTTCCGCCGGATGATGGTCCTTGGAATATATCTGCGCCAAGGTTTCATAGATGGCCGCGCGCGCCAGATCCTTCTGTTCGGGCGATGGGAAGCGGGTTGGTTCTAGATGGTTTAGGGATTCTTTATATTTGGCGATCGCGTTGTCGTAGAAGCCTTTATGAAGCCATGATCGCCCGACGAGTTCATCGATCATGAAATTATTTGCCACCCCTTTGTCCTCTATAAGGCGTGGGTCGCTGTGGTAGCTGTTTGCTGTCGCCTGAAGAATTTGGCCGGAATAGGCTTCTGCGCCCGATTGCTCAATCATCGCATTGACAAGGGATGAAACCGCTTCGTTCGTCTCGTATGCATCTGTCTGTCCGAACTGATCCAGGGCGCCGGCGATATTCGCTTCGAGCCCTGGCCTGACGGACTGCTTCATGGTGGTTTGGAAGCAAGTCGCATAGGCATCCCCATGCTTATCGGTGCATGCGGTATCGGCCGATTCAAGCAGATACTTGTAAAGCTGGAGCGAAAGCAGTTTCAAAGGAGAACCGTCCGGGGCGCCGGCGCCATAGTGATCGACGAAGGCGTACATCTGATTGGTGCTGCCACCCCATTTGGGCTGAAGAGAAGACAATGCAACGCCATAAGAAGGCATGAAGTCCGGATAGACGGCGACCGCGTCTTGGAGAGCCTTGTCAAGTTCTTCCGTTGCTCCGTAACCACGGAGGATCATGAGGCGAAGGTAAAGACCGTAGGCTGATTGCGGGTCGAGTACTAGGGCAAATTGGATATCGTCGACGCCCTTACGCAAGATGGCTGAAAACGCGGCCTGGGCCGCTTTATCCGTTTCACGCGTAAACCGGTGGCCCCGTCTGTGCCAGGCGAGATCGAGATAGTATTGCGCGCGAATGAGACGAGGAAGCGGGTTCAGCGGCGCGTGATCGACCCAGCTGGAGAGGCTGCGTTCGAAGCCCGGATCGGTCAAATCGGAAACCTTCTCGATGAAGTCCTTAAAGGGATAGAGCGTCCAGATCTTGGGGCGGCTTTCGGCCAGGGTGTCGGCCGAAATCATCATCGCAATGTTGAAGTCATGATGCTTGATGGCATCCTGAACGCGCTTAGCACGCACGAGAGGTAGCTTATCTCGCTGGCCGCTTGGAGCTGCCGGGCTTGGCATGGCGTTTCTGTCAGGCACGACATCGCCCCTCAGCGGCCAGTTCGCCGCCTGAAGAGCATCGCGTGCTCCGGGAGACAGGTATCGCGCACCGACAAACATGCCGCCCAAGGCGAGGACTACGCCGGTCAACACCAAAAGTGCAGGGCTGATCGGGCCGCGTTTCACCTGGATAGTCGTCATTTCGCACCGTTCCAAAGCTTAGGGTGCCAGATCGCGCTTGCGCGGCAGGCCGTCGCCAACGGTGCTGCAAGCTGAGATTGTAGGCAAGATATTTGCGATGCAGAGACGGACTATTCTTCAAGTTGGGGCAAATATTTGGTTTACGCGCGTGTATACGAACATATTTTCGCACGTCGGATAGCACCGGGCTTCCCCGGCTTAGGTCCGATAGCCCTCCGATCAGCCGATAGCCCATAATTGGGGGAGTGTTCGAGGCCGCCGGCATGCGACGAAGAAGGCAGACACCACAGTACCGGTCCATGCCGACCCAGGAACCGGTCCAATCGAAGTTGGACATCTACAGCTTCGGCCCGGCTCAAATAAATCCACTTTTCGGCATGACCGAGACCGAGGCTCGAGGATGTAAGCGCCAACGCCTTGCGACCTTCAGACATATTCTCGATGTGGAGATGGCGAATTTGCAGCGAAATATCGAGCGTCAGACCGGCGGTGGTAGGCAGTCTACCGCACCCGCCGGGATGAAGTCTAGAGCGTTGGCGACAACCGCGAGCCGCTGGCCGCCACGCATTGGTGCGGAGAGTTTGTCGGCATGGTTGCCCAGCCGGTATGAGGAGAGGCAGAGCCTCATGGCTTCCGTCCAACATCATCAGGCAACCGCATGGCGATCTGCACCGCGTTGAGCGCAGCACCCTTCCGCAATTGATCCCCGGCAACGAAGATCGCCAGCGTCCTGACGGACGGGTCTCCAATATCGGTGCAGATGCAGCCAACCAGAACGTCATCCTCGCCGGACGCCTCCGACGGCATCGGAAAATGATTGTTCGTGCGATCGTCGGCCGGCCGCAGGCCGGGCGCGGCTGAGAGCGAGCCGCGGGCCTCTTTGGGCGATATCGGCTCTGTCACGAGGAAGCCTTGCTTTGAAAACGAAACGGCCACGCCGTCGCAGGAAGGCGAGCCACCGGAAGGACAAGGTTTTGCCAACCGGCGCCAATCAAACTTGGGCACTCGACTTCATCCACGACCAACGGATGAATAAGCCGAAGGAGCTATTCCGCTCTTGAAATAAAGCGACTTTGGACTCGCGGCCAATTACACAATAATCCTGAGGCTACCGAATAAACCCGCGGGAACTATTCCTGATGTCCGTTGCTATCGCGCTGTTCGGATGGAGTGACGCCTATGCTGGCTCGGGTAATCTCGAGGTCTCGTCCCGTGCGAACTTCCGTTCTTGGCGCATTTTTGTCGCGCTAGAGCTTCGGATCTAAGGGCATGATTTTAAGATATTACCTTTAGAAGTTTGGCCGTCATGCCGCTGCATTGCTCCCAACCTTTTAGGATTCTGTCATGAAGAAAATTATCGCTTTGGCCTTGCTTGTCTTAGCATCTCCCCTGGCCGCACACGCTGCGACCCTGAAGTTCCCCAGCGAAAAGCCCGTCGCAAGTATTACTATTCCGGATAGCTGGAAGCCGGAGGAAACAGAGAGCGGCGTCCAAGGAACATCGGCGGATTCGGCCATCTATCTTTCCGCCGACGTTGCCAGCAGCAAGTCAATGGACAAGGTCGTTACCGACGCAGTCGATTTTCTCGCGAAGAACAAAATCACGGTTGATCCCTCGACCCGGAAGGAGACACCCGTCACCGACGTCAACGGCATGCAGATGACGACCCTCGAGTGGGACGGCAACGATGAAGACGGCCCGGTCAGCGTTGGTCTGCTCTTCGTGCAGACATCCGGTGACAACGCTCTCGTCGTAACCTACTGGGGAACCAAGGGAGAGGAAGACAAGCACGGCGCCGAAGTTCAGGCAATCATCGCGTCGATCAAGCCGATTGAGTGATCGGTGAGGATGCTGTCGGTCCGGTCGCCACCGCCGCTGGCTGGAGGCCCGGATCGGCCGCGGGCTTGTCTCCAAGTTAGTTACTGTCGGAGCACGAAGTCGCAGGCCTCGGGAAACTGGCTCGGCATCGCATCGGGGCTCGGGATAAGTTCCGGACCTGCACATCGACACACTAAAGGTGAAATCCAGGAATTTTCATTGATCCGACTGCAATGTTCGCAACGATTCAACCTGGCAAAATAGCGTATCGATAGGCGGATCCGCACAGCAATGCCGGCTAAGTCAAATCGTTGGATACAGTTCTCATAGTTAACTGCAAGGCGACGATGCCTCTAAAAGGTCCGTGTCGAAAGTGATGATGCTGTCTTCGTCTCGGTCACGACTCTATGTTCCTATTCGCAAATCATCTTTTCCAACTGGACCGCTCCTTGAGCAAGACCCACTAATTCTGTTGGGTCCCAAGGCTTCTCAGACCACTCAGCCTTCAGATAAAAGCCTACCGCGTCAGGGGCAGCATTAACGCGGAGAATGCGGACCCCGCGTCTTTTGGCCTCTGCCTCAATGAAATTGTTTAGCCTGAGACCGTATCCCTTTCGCTGTTTGTGCTGAACGATAGCAACAAGTCTCACTATGCCAGTTTCGCCCCGTTCATCCAGCCGCGCCACCCCGAGCGGCTCTTCGTTCTCAAACAGAAGGAAGGGTGTATTTCCATCGGCGCGATCATCCGGATGGTTCTCATTGTAAGAGATCGAATGCCGACCCGACGCAAACAGCACCTTTTGCCGAATGTCGTGCATCGCGCGCCAGTCGTCCGGTGTCATAACGGCTCTCAATTCATACGACATCGATCGTGCATCTCCTTCTTATATTTCTCAGAATATGGTGGTGCTTTGTTTCAAAAGGGCGCGCTATCTATGGCGTTCATGTTGACTCCCTATTGCGCTCAGCCCAAAAGAATTTTTTTGGCTACAGAAGGAGATAGTGATGGCTGACGAGAATAGCATGGCGCCCGTTACGGAGGCTGCGGATACGGTTGCGATAGCGGAAGTGCCGGCTGAGAAGAAGCAGCGCGCACCACGACGTCAAAAGGCAGCCGTCGAGGCGACGGTAGCAGCATCGACTGCGGAGGCTGTTAAGTCGGCGAAGGGTCGCAAGAAGCGTGACGAACAAGCCGGTGAACCGAAGCTGACGCCCGTCGAAACGCCAGTCGCCAAGCAGCGCAAGACAAGGGGCCCCAACAAGGCGGCCACAAAAAGCGGGACGGCAAAGCAAACCCGGCAAGCGGCTGGCACGTCTGCTCCGGCAATCGATGAGATCGCGGATCTCATTCAGCTCGAAGAAGAGAATAAGAGGCTTCGCAAGACCTTGGCAGATAAGCTGCGCGCGGAAAATGCCGACCTGCGCAAGCGGCTCGGGCTCGCTTGATCACCCGGAACAGTAGAGCGGTTGCGGGATCGACCGTGGCCGCTACTGTCTCATTGGAAAAGAAATTCCGGGGCTCGCGTCGTTGTTCCGGATCTAAAGCTGCGGCAACGTCGTGGTGCGGTTTGCTCGAGGTTGAAGCGCTATGAAATCACCATGGAAATTTCTTGTTCAATTGACGTCGCGGGCACGACCGGCGGAAACGCCAGCGGCTTCGATTGAGCATGATGCTAAAGCCGCGGCAATCGAAAGCGAAGCGCAACGGACGTCGGCGCTTCCGTCAAGCTCGACGGAAGCACCCGATGGGCCTCACCACCATAAGGCCCCAGCTATTGGTCCCGTGGCGACAACGACATCAATCGAAACTGGACACGATCTCGATGCCACGCCGGCAGCCTCGCCGCCAGTCGATATTGACGAGGGCCAGGCAGAGACGCCAGCTAAGGCCAGCAAGTCGGGTGCTGAAGCGCCTGCATTGGTGCGGCAAAACGCGACAAGCAAAAAATCTCCACGAGCACCGCAGGCGAAGCGGGCGGCACGCGGCGGGAGAACCCGCATCGATAGTGATGCCGAGCGCACTGATCCTGCGAATGAGGATCAAACTGCACAATCCCCGTCGCCGCCAACCTTCCTTGATGAAGTGGGGAGCTTGGACGACGAAGTCAGGCAGCTGAGACGCCAATTGGCACACAAGCTGCATTTGCAGAATATTCAGCTCAAGAAGATGCTTGAGCGCTTCGACATCTCGTGAGCGAGCCTCACCTTCTCAAGGATTGGACACATATGAAGCCACAGCAACGAACCTTCGTTGTCGAATTCAAATCGGCGCGCCGACGGTCATCGATGCGGCAAGACTCCATTTGGAGCGGCACCGATCTCAAGACCCTTGCGCGTGAGGCAGAAGCTGAAGCGCCGCATCTGTTCGACCCCAACACGGTGGCAACGACTCCGAGCCAAGATGGCGTGATGCCAGCGGAGTCAGAACCGGCAGTTCATCTCGACAACAAGATCGAGACCGTCGACGACAAACAGATTTCGGCGTCATTGACCGAGGCGGAGCAAAGCTCTCCATCGCAGCAAGACAATGCTCCAACGTTCAGCGCGGTTCCAGACGTGAAAGAAGTCCGTGCCGGACGAGCATCTCCAAGAGTGTCGCGGCGCCGACGCCAAGCGAGTGTGGTTCATCATGCCCAGAATGCGAAAGGTGCGGTCACCGAGCGACTAACCACTGCTCAAGGTGAAATGCCTTCCGATGAGTTGGTCGTGCTTGATGAGGAGAATCGACGGCTGAAGGGATTGCTGGCAAACCATCTTCGTCAACAGAACAAGCAACTGCGAGAGATGCTTGCGCGACTTGTCGGCATCTGAGGCTTCTTGTGGATCGATCGCCCGGTTTGCAATGCTCCGCCACCACGGGATTTCGGGTAAAGGCCTGTAGATTGGCGTGAAAAGAGTTGGCTACTTCCGCGGACTGCTTCAAGGCGTCGTGCGATCAGCTCGGATGCGTTGTGCGCAAACGGTCGCGCCATGGCAGCTGTTCGTTTTAACCGGAAAGATCCCACGCCATTCGCCGATCGCACCGACTGGACGAATAGCCGCAAAAAGCGAACCCCGCAACAGAGCGCCCATTCCGCTTAGGCCTTTCCGTCGGCATTCTTGCCTACGCCTTTGTTCGAGCAGTCAGCATCGCTCGCGCGCGCCAAATTGCCTCCAACGCAATCACCATCAACACCACCGCCGCGAGAATGAGAAGGTAGCCGCCGACGGCGCGATAAACGATGACGCCCAGGACGCCGCCGATCAAGAAAGCGGCGATCGTGTAAAAATGCAAACGGAGCTTGATCAGATTGTGGCGCGCTTCCGCCAGCGACTCGCGGCCGCACAAAATATCGAAGGCAATGCCGAGTTCGATTCCAAGGTCGGTGGCCATACCGGACACATGCGTGGTGCGCACTCGAGCATCGGAGATGCGGGTAACAACGGCATTCTGTAGGCCCATCAGGAAAGCCAGGCCGAGAATGAGAACTGGCACACGCCACTCCGTCAGCAACCAAAGATCGGCGCAGCCGAGAATGGCAAGCAACAACGCTTCAGTCAGAATGCTATAGGCGTAAATGGCATGGACGTTGCGCCGCCGCCCTTCGTTGACAATCAGCGTCGACACTGCCGCGCCAAACACGAACGCCACCACGATCCCTCCATAGAACAGGGCAGACAGCCATTGGCCCACGGCGAGATGATCGGAGAGCGTGGAGACGTTGCCTGTCATGTTGGCAGAGAAGAAGCCTACAGCATAGAAGGCTGATGCGTTCAATGCGCCGGCGATCGCGGCAAGCGAAGCCGCCAAGCCACGGTCGATCTTTTCATTGCGGTGAGAACCCTGTCTTACGAGCATGTGCTGTGAGCTATTGGTGAGATGACATTAGGATTGGTGGGAAGGCTGGGCTGCAGGTGCTTTAGGGCTTCTTCTTATCTTGGGGGAATATCTCATTGTTCGACTAGGCGCCTTCGGTTCTCCTGCCGGGGTTCTTGGCCATGCCAGCTCGCCATCCAGAGCGGTAACCGCTGACTATACATATCGGCGCTCGCCTGCCATGGCCGGCTCCTTTTGGTACCTGAAACAAGATCAACTTACTCCGAGGCATCGTGTCGTAACAAGCAGCTGTTCATGTCAAAAAGATGCTGACGCATCAGAATATTGATTCCAGACATCAATAGGCATATTGTAGACATCAATTATCAGAGCCTGCGCAAGTTAACCCGATGGTGAATCGTGATTACTGCCGCTCAGATGCGGGCCGCCCGGGCCCTTCTCGGTATCGACCAGCGTGCGCTGGCCGAACTGGCGGGAATTTCGGTTCCGACAATCCAGCGAATGGAGGCGAGTGCCGATGTGGTGCGCGGCAATGTCGACACCCTGATGCGTCTTTTGGCCGCGCTAGATGCTGCAGGCATCGAGGTGATCAACCAGGGGGCCGCTAGCACGGATGGCGGGCGCGGCGTCAGGCTCAAGTCGAATGTCCAGCCTTCAGAGAGTGGGACGGCGGAACCATCCGCGACCTTACCTTCAGCGAGGACGCCGCCATGACCCCGCTTGCCGGCTTGGTCGCATGCGTGGCCGCATTGCTTGGGACAGCGATTTTGGCGGTACTGACAGCCCGTTCGGGCCGATCCACGCCGGTCGTCTACGGCGCAAGCCTGGTTTTTTCCGGCATTGCCTTGATAACCGCGCTTGCATCTCTTGCCGCTGGTCTTCCTTCCACAGGCGCGTCGGCGCTTGTCCTTCCTGTTGGCCTGCCGTGGCTGGGAAGCCATTTCCGGCTCGACCCGCTCGCCGCCTTTTTCCTGACGGTTATCAATCTTGGCGGCGTCCTTTCGTCTCTCTATGCGCTTGGTTACGGCCGTCACGAACGCGCACCACATCGGGTTCTGCCGTTCTTTCCGGCATTCCTCGGCGGTATGAACCTGGTGATCCTGGCGGACGATGCCTTCACCTTCCTGATTTCCTGGGAGTTCATGTCGCTTGCTTCCTGGGCACTGGTGATGGCCCACCATCACGACGCCAGCAACCGAAAGGCCGGCTATATCTATATCGTCATGGCAAGTTTTGGCACGTTGGCTTTGTTTGTCGCATTCGGCCTGCTTGCCGGTCCTGCTGGCGATTACGGCTTTGCGGCTATCCGGATATCAGAACATCCACCGCTGACAGCCGGTCTTGTGCTTGTCTTGCTCCTGCTCGGCGCTGGGTCCAAGGCTGGTCTCGCACCGCTGCATGTCTGGTTGCCGTTGGCGCATCCGGCTGCCCCAAGTCACGTCTCCGCCTTGATGAGCGGTGTCATGACCAAGGTCGCGGTTTACGCTTTCATCCGCGTGGTCTTCGACTTGCTCGGCATGCAGGTATGGTGGTCTGGCATCATCATCCTGATCATCGGAAGCGGCACCGCGGTTCTCGGCATATTGCAGGCGCTGATGGAGAGCGATCTCAAACGGCTCCTCGCCTACAGTACTATCGAAAATATCGGCCTTATCTTCGTCAGCCTCGGACTGGCACTTGCCTTCAAGGCGAACGGCATGGGGCTGGCGGCGGCGCTGGCAATGACGGCCGCGCTGTTTCATGTCCTCAACCATTCCTTCTTCAAGAGCCTGCTCTTCTTCGGCGCCGGCGCGGTGCTGACGGCGACAGGCGAGCGGGACATGGACAAGCTCGGCGGCCTCATCCATCGCATGCCTGTCACCAGCATCGTCTTCCTTGTCGGCAGCGTCGCGATCTCGGCCCTACCGCCGTTTAACGGCTTCGTGTCCGAGTGGCTGGCATTCCAGGCTATCCTGCAAAGCCCTGATTTGCCGCAATGGGGCTTGAAGATACTGGTGCCGGCCGTGGGCGGTTTACTCGCCTTGTCGGCGGCACTGGCGGCCGCCTGTTTCGTCAAGGCATTCGGCGTGACCTTCCTCGGTCGTCCTCGTACCATCGCAGCCGGACAAGCGCTGGAAGTCGACCGCCTCTCCCTCGCGGCAATGTCTATACTCGCGGCGCTGTGCCTTCTCGCCGGCATCCTGCCGGGAATCGTCATCGACGGGCTTGCGCCCGTAACGCTGTCGGTGATCGGGGACCGGATGCCGGTGCAGACGGATATTGCATGGCTGTCCATCGTGCCGATTGCCGAAAGCCGCAGTTCTTACAATGGCCTTCTGGTCTTCCTGTTCACCCTGTTCTCAGCGTCGCTGACGGCCTATCTCATCCGCCGCTTTGCGTCACGGGCGCTGCGCCGGGCACCCGCCTGGGATTGCGGCTTTCCGGAGATGAGCCCGGCGACGCAATATACGGCGGGCAGTTTCGCCCAGCCCATCCGGCGCGTTTTTGGAACGCTGGTTTTCCGCGTCCGAGAGAGCGTCGACATGCCCGCGCCCGGTGATCTCAGGCCCGCGCGTTTTGCCGTCGAGGCACATGATTTGATCTGGGAATGGCTTTATCTTCCGATCGCCGGCGCCGTCGGCTTTGCCGCCGAAAAGCTCAATTACCTGCAGTTTCTCACGATCCGGCGCTATCTGAGCCTGGTTTTCCTGGCGCTCGTCTTCCTGCTGTTGGTGCTGGCGCTATGGTCGTAATCTCGGCTCTGTTTGTTCAGTCCTTGCAGATGGCAGTCGTCGTGCTGCTCGCGCCGCTGCTGACCGGCTTCATTCGTCTGATCAAGGCGCGATTGCTGCGCCGGCGAGGGCCTTCCATGATCCAGCCCTACCGGGACATCTTGCGGCTTTTGCGCAAGGAAGTGGTGCTGGCTGAAAGTGCATCATGGCTGTTCAGGGTGACGCCCTATCTGATCTTCGCCATAACCTGGGTCGCGGCGGCGATCATTCCGACCTTCGCCACTGGCCTGATCTTCAGCTGGACGGCGGATCTGATTGCCATTACCGCGCTGCTTGGCAGTACGCGCTTCTTTCTGGCGCTTGCCGGTATGGACGTTGGTACCAGTTTCGGTGGTATCGGGTCGAGTAGAGAGGCGATGATCGCAACGCTCGCGGAACCGTCGATGCTGCTGGTCATCTTCACGCTTGCCCTGATCGCGGGCTCGACCCAGCTTTCGACCATCGCCGCCTTCATGACCTCTCCGCAGGTAGGACTGCGCGTTTCGCTGGCAATCGCCTTGATCGCCCTTATCATGGTCGCGGTCGCGGAAAATGGCCGTATCCCCATTGACAACCCCGCAACTCATCTGGAGTTGACGATGGTGCATGAAGCGATGGTGCTCGAATATTCCGGGCGGCATCTCGCGATGATTGAACTTGCGGCATCCCTCAAGCTCCTGCTCTACATTTCCCTGATCGCCTGCATCTTCGTTCCGTGGAAACTCGCCGCACTGGGGGAAGGGCCGTCGGCCTATCTGGTGGGTATGCTCGCCTATCTCATCAAGCTCGCGGCGGGCGGCGCCCTCCTTGCCCTGTTCGAGACCGCGACCGCCAAGATGCGGGTCTTCCGGGTGCCCGAATTCCTGGGCGCGGCCCTTATGCTCGGTCTGCTCGCCACTCTACTACGGTTCGTCTCGAGGAGCTTGTGATGAGCGGGCCGGTCTTGGATATAGCCCATATGCTCGCCGGCGGCCTCGTGCTGGTCAGCATGATGATGCTCTATCAAGACCGCCTCTATGCACTGCTCAACGTGTTCGCGCTGCACTCGCTGATATTGACCCTGTCGGTGGCCTGGCAAGCGTTCGTCCAGGACGCCCCACATCTCTATGTCACGGCGGCGATCGCACTGCTCTTCAAGGCCATCGTCATTCCCGTGGTGCTGCATCGCATGATCCGCCAGCTCGGCATCCATCGCGAGATCGAGACCGTCGTCGGTATTGGCCTCACAATGCTCGCTGGCATCGGTCTCGTCGCTCTCGCGACTGCGGTGATGTTGCGGGTGACGCCACAGGCGGATCCTCTGGCGCGGGAGGATCTCGCCTTCGCATTGTCGGTCCTGCTGCTCGGCCTGTTGATCATGGTCACGCGCCGTAACGCCGTCAGCCAGGTTGTCGGATTCATGTCGCTCGAGAACGGACTGGTGCTTGCCGCGACCGGCGCCAAGGGTATGCCGTTGGTCGTTGAGATCAGCGTCGCCTTCTCGATCCTGATCGCCTTCATCGTTATCGGTGTTTTTCTGTTTCGTATCCGCGAGAGGTTCGACACGGTCGACGTTCGGGCGCTCGATGATTTCAAAGGGAGGAGACGGAAATGAGCGTGTTCTCCTCTGTATTGACCTCGGATGCGGTGACAGCCGTTCTCGTGATACCGATCGTGGCCGCCGCCCTCCTAGCGCTTTTGCCTGGCTATCGAATGACGGCACGGCTGAACGTGTTCGCAAGCCTGCTGACCTTGCTCGCCGCTCTGTCCCTGTTCGTCACCGGGCAGCCGGCACCCGGGCAATATCTGCTCGTCGACGATCTCAATATCGCCTTCATAGTCCTCAATGCCTTCGTGGGCTTTACCACCAGCATATTCAGCGCCAGCTACATCGCCCATGAATTGGAGATCGGCCGGCTGACCCCTGCAAACCTCCGTTTCTACCACGCCATGTATCAGATCATGATGTTCGGCATGAATCTCGCATTTGTGTCCAACAACATTGGTCTGATGTGGGTCGCAGTCGAGCTCGCCACGCTCACCACCGTGCTGATGGTCGGCCTCTACCGCACCCACGAGGCGCTCGAAGCCGCCTGGAAATACTTCATTCTGGGAAGCGTCGGCATAGCCTTTGCGCTCTTTGGCACCATCCTCGTCTATCTGGCGGCGCAGCCGGTCGTCGGCGAAGGTTACGATGCCATGGTTTGGACCATCCTGATCGAGCACGCCGCCGCCTTCGATCCGGCGCTTCTGAACGTCGCTTTCGTCTTCCTGTTGCTTGGCTATGGCACCAAGGTCGGACTTGCGCCACTGCATGCCTGGCTACCGGACGCGCATGCCGAGGGACCGACGCCGATCTCGGCAGTTCTGTCCGGGCTGCTCCTGAATGTTGCACTCTATGCGGTCTTGCGTTTCAAGATGCTGCTGTCGGCCAATCCCGACGCACTTGCTCCTGGACCGCTGATGATGACAATGGGGCTAGTCTCGCTGATTTTCGCAGCTTTCATGCTCTATCGCCGCCGCGACATCAAGCGCCTGTTCGCCTATTCCTCGATCGAGCACATGGGCATCATCGTCTTTGCCTTCGGCCTGGGCGGCCCCATCGCCAATTTCGCCGGACTATTGCATATGGTCATGCACTCGCTGACCAAATCGGCGATTTTCTTCGCGGTCGGCCACATCGCCCGGATAAAAGGAACGCAAAGACTTTCTGCCATTCGCGGCTTGACCGAAACACATCCGGGGCTTGGCTGGGGCTTGGTCACCGGTGTCGTCGCCATCGCCGGCCTGCCACCGGCAGGAATCTTCATGAGCGAGTTCCTGATCGTCAGCTCGGCTTTTGCGAAGCAGCCGCTGCTCGCCATTCCGCTCGTCTTTGGATTGCTGATCGCTTTCGGCGCGCTGCTGCTACGACTGACAGGGGCCGCCTTCGGACAGCCGCGCGGCAGCGTGATGCCAGCAGACGCTTCCTATATACCGATGTATGCCCATCTCGCGCTGGTGCTCATCGCTGGCGTCTATCTACCGTCGCCGCTGGTCGCCTGGTTCCAGCATATTGCCAACCTTCTTCGATGATGGGGAGGGAAGATGTCGACGCTCAACGATATGATCGAGAAGGGGCGCCTCGTACCTCATCACGCACCCCGGCCGCGCGCGATCGTTGATCCGATTGTATGGACATCGGCGGCTCAAGCGTTGTCCGAGGGGCATCTGATCCTGCTTGGTCTGTGGGGCGAGGGGAATGCGGTTCACATGGCTCTGCTCGATGAACTGGCCGGCATGATCGGCGTTCTCAGTCTGGAAGGGCTGGAGGGCGGAGGGTATCCTTCCGTCGCGCGATTGCATCCACCGGCGCTCCGGCCGGAGCGGGCGCTTCGTGATTTGACCGGGCTCGAACCGTGGGATCTGCCGGACAACCGGTCGTGGCTCGATCACAACCGCTGGGATTTGCGCTATCCTCTCGGAAAGCGGGGCGTTTCATTTGAGGGGACCACGCCCTATACCTTTCTGCGTACCGAGGGCGAAAGCCTGCATCAGATCCCCGTTGGCCCGGTGCATGCCGGCATCATCGAGCCGGGGCATTTCCGCTTCACGGCTAACGGCGAAACGGTGGTGCGGCTCGAAGAGCGGCTGGGCTATACCCATAAAGGCATCGAGGCGTTGATGGCCGGCGCGGACTTGATCCGCGGAGCGCAACTGGCCGGGCGAACGTCCGGTGACAGCACCGTTGCTTATTCCTATGCTTTTTCGCAGGCCGTGGAAGCCGCACTAAGGCTCGTCGTTCCGCCCCGGGCGGTTTGGCTGCGCGCGCTGATGGCCGAACTGGAACGGCTCGCCAACCACCTCGGCGATATCGGCGCCATCTGCAACGACGCCGCCTTTTCGTTGATGCTGGCCCATTGCGGCGTGTTGCGTGAGCACGTGTTGCGCGCCGCCAATACCGCTTTCGGTCATCGCCTGATGCGCGACCGTATCATACCCGGCGGCGTCACCACCGATCTGAATAGTGACGGGGCAGCCGGCGTGCGAAGCCTGCTTGCCGAAATCCGCCGCCGATTTCCAGCCCTGGTGGAACTCTACGACAACACCGCCTCGCTGCAGGACCGCACGGTCGGCACGGGTAAGCTGCGCATCGATCTGGCGCGCGAATATGGAGCTGGCGGTTATATCGGGCGGGCGTCTGGGCGCGGTTTCGACGCCCGGAAGGTCTTGCGCTATCCGCCCTATGACAGCCTGGTCTTCGACGTTCCGGTGCTCAACGACGGTGATGTCAACGCCCGCGTCTGGATCCGCATTCGCGAGGTCGAACAGAGCCTACTACTCATCGAAGGTATCCTTGACGGCCTTCCGGAGGGTCCGGTCCTCGATGTGATTTCTCCGGTCAACGAAAGTCGGGAAGGTCTGGCGCTCGTTGAGGGCTTTCGCGGTGACGTGTTGGTCTGGCTGCGTCTCACACCGGAGGGCATGATCGAGCGCTGCCATCTGCGCGACCCGTCCTGGTTTCAGTGGCCGCTGCTGGAAGCGGCAATCGAAGGCAATATCGTCGCCGACTTTCCGCTCTGCAACAAGTCGTTCAACTGTTCCTATTCTGGCCACGATCTCTGAAGGCAAGGATCCATGCGAAAGCTGCTCTTCGAAAACCTGATCCACCTGCCGCTGACGGAACCGGCGCCAAGTCCCTCCGATGCGGCGATGGAGGAGCTCGCCACGTCTGTTGACGAAGCCGCTCGCCAGCGCCTCGGGCGCAGTTTGTCGATCCGCGCCGTCGATGCGGGATCCTGTAACGGTTGCGAGTTGGAGATGCATGCGCTGAGCAACCCTTTCTACGATATTGAGCGTTTCGGCATTCGTTTTGTCGCCTCGCCGCGCCATGCCGACGTGCTGCTCGTAACCGGCCCGGTAACCAAGAACATGCGCGAGGCTCTGGAGCGGACATACAACGCCATGCCGGCCCCGAAATGGGTGATCGCGCTCGGCGACTGCGCCCGCGACGGCGGGTGTTTTGCCGGCAGCTATGCCATTATCGGCGGGGTTTCGAAGGTCGTACCTGTCGATCTCCATATTCCGGGCTGCCCGCCGTCGCCGACGGACATTCTCCGCGGTCTTCTTGCTTTACTGGAACATGTGAGCACGGGAGGCCGCGCTTCTTGACGGCGAGCTTCAATGGAACCAAGATCGCTTCTCGCTCTGTGGCGAGGTCGCAGCGAAGTCTTCGCTCGAAAACTTCGGCGACAGCCATGCCATCAGCGGAACCGCTGGCCTCCAGGTCAAATGGTAGAGTCGGCTAGGGCACGAGCGATCCTTACGCAGCACTGCCCAGGCCAGCCGCCGCGGGGTAGGAATCAGGCGACCAGCATGGGATCTTGCAGGCTCTGGGCGCCAGCAAATTCGGCGCTCTCCAGGGTCGCATCCATCAGTTCCTTCACGTAGGCGAGAGCAGATTTTGAGTCGTCTGCGCTGAGATGAACGTCGTTGCATTTGGCACGCATCGCTTTGCGGATCGATGAGAGCGCATGTTTGGCGGCAATCTTGTCACCCTCCTTTAACAACAGTCGGAGAGATGTCGCAGCAAGGACTTCAAGAACCGTTATTCGGCCTTCTATAGCTCCCATGGATGGAATGGCATGTGAGGCTCCCCCACTTTCACTATCACGCTTCGCATTGTACATTCCGCATTCCTTTTCAAAGGCTCTGGTAGCGCCTGTCCGGTCAAGCTCGCACGCGACGATCACGGATCCGAAAGGTTCGAAGCGAAACGATGGCACGCAGCAAATTTCGGGTATCCCGGGTGTCCATCGAAAGGACCGTTGCAACAACTCCGGATCAGTCGATAAGTTCCATAGTAAGGCGTGGTGCCGGATGAGGATCGCGGGGTTCGCGGTTCAATACTCTCGAGACCATCAATATAGCCGATTTTTTGTTCGGGACAGCGGCTATCCAGTCTCTTTGCAATTGGACCTACCTCGGCTCAGAGGCCGGCAAGCCCGATATGAGCACGGTTCGCGTCCAGCAGGACACACTCTCCGGCGCGACCGTCGATGACCTAGTGCGGCGGGCTACGCCTGTCGTTTCCATCATCGAGAGGCTGCTCTGGCTCTTCCTTCGGCCATGCCTGCCCGGGATATTAGTCGTTTAATGAATGCGAGCAGGCTTAGCCGCGAGCTCGATCACGTATTCCTCCGCCGCATCCGCGAGTGCTAGCGCAACCGCCGCCTGGCTGAATCCTTTGGAGTGAAGTTGCTCAATCAGGTTGCGCATGGCTGCCTCGACGAGCTTACGGCAGTCGGCCTTTCGAGCCTCACGGCGGAGTTCTAATTCGCTCATAGTTTATGTGCCCCTCGGTAGAGAAGGTAGCATGACACCGCTGCCAAATTAGAAAATACGGCAAATGACTAGGGTCCTGTAGGAAAACGGCGATGGCAAACGCTCTCTACACGCGATTGCACGCCACGGCGAAGCGCCAGATTGAGATTTCTGGCCAAAGCGGCACGTAAAAAGCATCGAGGAACAACCCCGTCGAGAGGCGCTTAAGCTTTGAAATAGAATTATTTTTACAAACTAACGGGGGATGACCGACGCCGGTCATCCCCCCGCGGATGATCTGATCTTGCTATTAATTTCAAATCCTTGTCGAGCCTTTCAGCGGGGTGAGCGTTCCAAGCCAGTTTACAGCGTCGGATCTGCTACCGAGGATTTTTCCGCTCTCCGTTATCTCCGGCAAAAGCTCAGCGGGCTACCGCTTTACGAGAAGCTTGATCTGGTTGCTGATCCCGATGAGCCACGCGACCTCTTCGGAATGCTGCTCCGAGCAGGGTTGCAGGCCGCCTAAACCGGCTTCCGAGCCGACCACCATTACTGGAAATCACATAGAACGATCTTCCCAAACAGCCCGCCGGCTTCCATTCGGCGGTGGGCCTCGGCGGCTTCCTTGAGGGGGTAGACGGCGCCAATGACCGGCTTGAGCTCACGTCCCATCATCGGCAGCACCTGCTCCGTGAAGCGCCGGACCATTGCTCTCTTTTCCGTCCTCGACCTTGACTTCATGACCGTTCCGATTAACCGCAGATGGTTTTGAAGCACGAGATCAAGCGGAATGATGGCGTTGTCGTCGCGTCCCAGAAGGCCAACCTGGACGAGCCGTCCGCCGGGCGCCAGGCTGCGAATGTTGCGCGCGAGATAGGATCCGCCGACGAAGTCGATGATCAGATCGACCCCATGCGACGCCGTAGCATCGACGACCTCCGCCTCGAAGTCCGAACGCCGATAATCAAAGACGGCTTCGGCACCCAGCGAGAGCACATTCTCGATGTTCCCTGCCGAAGCGGTCGCCAGCACATGTGCTCCGGCCGCTTTTCCGAGCTGAACCGCAGCCGATCCGATGCCTCCGGCGGCAGCATGGACAAGGGCGGTTTCTCCTTTAGCAACCTGTCCGAGATGGGCGAGCGCTTCCCAGCCGGTGACGAAACTCTCCATGACCGCCGCCGCCTCGATGAAAGACATGCCATCCGGAATGATCGCTGCCATTTCGCTATCGAGACGGGCGTACTGAGCATAAGCACCACCGCCAACGATGCCCATGACACGGTCCCCAATCGCAAAACCGATGACCGCGGAGCCGGTCGCCACGACTTCGCCGGCGATTTCGAGGCCGAGGATCGGGCTGTCCCCGTAAGTTTGCGTGCCATAGACGCCTTCGCGCTGAAGAAGATCAGCGCGATTGACGCCTGCCGCCATGACCTTGACGAGAATATCGTCGGGGCGGATCTCAGGAAGCGGAGCTTCAGCGAGGTGCAGGACATCCGCGCTGCCGAAATCGGCGAACTTGATCGCTTTCATCAGAGCTATCCTCACTTGGAGAGTGCGCGGCGAGCGATGCTTGCCGCAAAGAGCGGTGTCTCGCGGCTGTTGTGATCGCCACCTGCGGCCTGCCGGGCAGCGGCGGCATCCTCGAACCTGGTGCCATGCTCTTCGAGAAATGCCATGAAGACATCAGTTGGATGCGCAGTGACCCGGTTCGTGTAGCGGGTCCTGTTTTCGTCGATCTTTTCGGCGATCAGTTCCCAGACGACATTGACCTTGGTGCGACCGCTGGACGTGAACACGTCGGAGATTGAGTTCATGCGGCAATAGGCGGCCTCTGCAACTTCGGCAACATAGTGTTGGACAACGAGACCGGAGCCGATCTGCTCGACATTGATTGACATCCGACGACCGTCGTCGGTCCACGTGACGCCGGCAGCGATGTGATCCGGTGGGCAGCAGCGCAGGTATTCGGCTTCAGGCAGGTTGAAGAGCCAGTCGGCGATATCGATCTTTTCAAACGGGACGTCTACCTCCGCCGAATATGCTGACTGCGAGAGAATTGTATCGAGGACCTTGACCATCATAGTATTCCTTCTGTTTGTTGGGCGACTGCCCGTTGACGAGAAGGAATGTGCGCCTGATGCCTGCTGATGATAACGAACTAATTGATCGAAACGGTTTTGCGTCGTAGGCAAAGATGAAGGATCCACGGTTTGCCGAACATCTCGCGGTCTATGTCGATGTCGTCCGCGCGGGAAGCTTCTCCGCGGCGTCACGGCGTCGTGCCGTAACCCCATCCGCCGTCGTCCGACAGATCGATGCGCTCGAACAGGACCTTGGCGTTCCGCTTCTGGTCCGCTCGACGCGTGCCCTGTCGCTGACGGACGCGGGTCGCCATCTCTTCGATAGGGCCCAGCGACTGCTGGATGACCTGGCCGACACCCATGCGGAAGTCGCGGCCTTCGACAGTGCGGTCAGCGGCACCCTTCGCATCGCTTGCTTCCCGACCTTCGGAAAACGCTATGTCATTCCTGTTCTTGCATCTCTTGCGCAGCAGCACCCGAGCTTGCATGTCGAATTGGATCTCACCGAACGGCTGGCCGACCCCGTCGCCGAACGGCTCGACCTCGTGGTCAGAATGGGTGACCTGGCGGACAGCTCCTTGATCGCCACGAAGCTCGCCCCGCTTGACCGCGTTCTCGTGGCAAGCTGTGCCTATGTCGAGCAGTACGGCGAGCCGAAAGACGAAGAGGCGCTCCGCCATCATCGCCTTCTCGACAAGCTTCATGGCAACGATCTGCTCGGCTGGTCCGATATTCTCGGATGCCCGGCCGGTGAGGCATGCAAACAGGTCTCTTTCCGCTCCGATGATTTTGAAGCGTTGAACAGCGCCGCGATCTCAGGCATGGGCGTGGCCTTCCTGCCAAGTTGGGTTTCGGGCGCCTCCATCCAAGCGGGCGATCTGCTGCGCCTAAAGCTTGACGGGGAGCGATGGAACGAGCGATCGTCCGGCATTTACCTACTGCGCGCCCTGCAGGTGCCACCCGCCAAGGTCAGGGCGTTTACAGAAGCGCTCAGGGCACATATCGGCACGCCGCCGCGCTGGAGTTGAGGCGCGGTATCAACGACAGTGATTATATCAACGGCTTAAGCCACCTGCTGTTCAACAAATGCCAAGTTCTCCGTAAGATCCCATCAAGAGCAGAGATCTCCGTTTCGCGGTCAGAACGCATGGATTCCCATCACCGCTAGGCCTCCGCAAAACTCTTGTCCCATGGTGTGGGCGAGGGAAAGACCTCGCCGAGGAACGATACCAGCGCCTTGACGTTCCGATTGCCGCCGACTTTCCGGCCAGTATGCGGGTATGTTGCTGCGGTCGACGGAGAATGCCTTCAAGACGGGCACCAGCGCGCGGCGATGCAGATAGGGAGCTGCGATATAGACCGTGCAGGCAGTAATCGCCTCGATCGAATTCACCTAAAAATCCTTCTCTGCGAGCCCAAACAGATCACCAGGCCAGTAAAACGCGACGACCTGCCGATCACCATGGTTCAGCATATGGCTCGCCACCAGAACCCGCCGGACAAGAGATACAGAAACCTCGCTGGCTCTCCTTGGGTGACGACATGTGATCCCTTCGTTTCAAAGGTAATGACGTCCGCAAGGCACGCGAGCTCGGATTGATCGGATGACGATAGAACAATGTGGTCGGGCTCTACTCCATGTTCACCTGGCCAGGGATTTGCTGCAAGCGATGTTTGATCAGGATCAATGCATCTCCAAAGCTGGCACCTCTATTAGGGGGCAGATTTCACGGAATTGATTGCTTTCGGAGTGTTTGAATCGATGGTTATTCACGTTGCTGTTTTGAAAGAGAAAGCTTTAGGCGAAAAGCGTGTAGCAATCGTGCCAGCCCTTACTACCCGTCTCGAGCGGCTGGGTGCAGCCCTGACTCTGGAGGCGAATGCTGGACTGGCGGCCACGTTTGCCGATACCGCCTATGGAGACGCCAGGATCGAAAACGACCCGAAAACCGTCGTGTCCGATGCTGATATCGTGCTCGCAGTTCAGCCGCCGCCAGCAGATCTAGTCAAGGCAATGAAGCCAGGAAGCGTGCTGATCTCACTCCTTTACGGCAACAGCAATCTCGACACTGTGGTAGCCCTCAAGGACCGAAAGGTGACAGCCTTTGCGATGGAGCAGATCCCGCGCATCAGCAGGGCCCAGTCGATGGATGTCCTATCCAGCCAGGCGGCTCTTGCTGGCTATTATGCGCCTCTGCTCGGTGCGGTTCACATGCCGCGCATCCTGCCGATGATGACAACTGCGGTAGGTTCGCTACGGGCCGCGAAGGTTCTGGTGATGGGACTTGGCGTCGCCGGGCTTTCGGCCCTCGCCACCGCCCACCGGCTGGGCGCAATCACGGAAGGCTATGATGTCCGTCCCGAGACACGCGAGCAGGCCGAGTCGCTGGGTGCCAAATTCGTCGATACCGGTGTCGACGCACGCGGCGAAGGCGGTTATGCGCGCGAACTGACGGCCGACGAAAAAGCCAAGGTCGAGCAGACACTCACCCGGCATATCGCCGAAGCGGACATGATCATTACGACTGCCTCCGTACCTGGCCGCCCAGCCCCGAAGCTGATCTCTTCAGCCCAAGTCGCGGCCATGAAACCCGGCGCCGTGATTGTGGATCTCGGGGCCGAAAGCGGCGGCAATTGTGAGATGACCAAGCCCGGTGACACGGTGAATGTCGGAGCGGTTACCATCCTTGGCCCGCTCAATGTACCTTCGGCACTCGCCCAGCACGCCAGCGACCTCTATGCAAAAAACATCCTCAATCTTCTTGACCTCCTCATCAAGGATGGCGCGATCCATCTCGATTTCGAGGACGAAGTCGTCGCCGGTACGGTGGCTACGCACGACGGAAAGATCCGAAACGAAGCGCTTCGCCAGATCATCGAGACCGCATTTCACTCAAACCATGAGGTCGCATGATGACGCTCGACACATCCATGACGTGGCTTATCGCCCTGTATATTTTCATGCTGGCAGCCTTTACCGGCTATGAGGTCATCAGTCGGGTGCCCTCGATCCTGCACACGCCACTGATGTCAGGCTCGAACTTCATCCACGGCATCGTGGTCGTCGGCGCTCTCCACACGCTGCTGAACGCCACCACACTGTTCGCCCAGATCGTCGGCTTCGTCGCCGTGGCACTCGGGGCCGCAAACGCCTCCGGGGGCTACGTGGTGACCGACCGGATGCTCGCAATGTTCAAGTCGAGCGGCGGTAAGGAGAAGTAGGATGATCGCACAGCATTTCGTCGGCCTGAGCGGTCTTTTCGCCGCCGCGCTCTTCATCTTCGGGTTGAAGCGGATGGCCTCGCCGGTTACGGCTCTGTCGGGCATCATGACTGCCGGTGCCGGTATGATCGTTGCCGTCATCGCGAGCTTCCTGGTGCTCTTCGAGCTTGATGGAACTGTCCGGTCTCACCTGACGACCAATCTCGGTCTTGCGATCGTCGCGCTGCTTGCCGGTGGCGGATGGGCTTGGTGGCGCGGCGCGAGGGTCGAGATGACTGCCATGCCGCAGATGGTCGCATTGTATAACGGTATGGGTGGCGGGGCTGCAGCCGCGATCGCTGCTGTCGAACTTTCTGGTGGAAGAGGCTCAGGCACGTTGCTGCTTGCCGTCACTATCATCGGTGCGCTGATCGGTTCGATTTCCCTGACGGGCTCCTTCATCGCGTGGGCGAAGCTCGACAGCAGGATCAAAAAACCGTGGCGTTTTTCCGGTCAGCGGCTCGTAAACGGTCTGATCTTTCTCGCAACGCTTTTCGTCGGATTGGGCGTCATTCTTCTCTATGGCTCTCCAGCGGACACCGTGCTGGCGGTTCTGTTCTTTGTCGGAGCTCTGGCCTTTGGCGTGTTGATGACGCTCCCGATCGGCGGGGCCGACATGCCCGTCGTCATCTCGCTCTACAATGCCTTCACCGGTCTTGCCGTCGGCTTGGAAGGGTTCGCGCTGCAAAACCCCGCCCTGATGATCGCGGGCATGGTCGTCGGCTCGGCGGGCACGCTTTTGACGTTGCTTATGGCGAAGGCGATGAACCGATCGCTGGCAAACGTGTTGTTTTCCAACTTTGGGGACACAACTGCTTCTGGCGGGGTCGAAGTCCACGGACAGATGAAATCCGCCGACGCGGCCGACGCGGCGATCAACATGCGCTACGCCTCAAGCGTCATCATTATCCCTGGCTACGGTCTCGCCGTCGCTCAAGCGCAACAGAAGCTCTACGAGTTCGTCAAAATCCTGCTGGCCGCCGGCGTCGAGGTCAAATTCGCCATCCATCCGGTGGCGGGCCGCATGCCAGGTCACATGAACGTGCTGCTCGCAGAAGCAGGCGTTCCCTACGACATCATCTTCGATATGGATGACATCAACGCAGACTTCCCAAACATCGATGTCGCCCTGGTAATCGGCGCCAATGACGTGGTGAACCCGGCGGCGCGCACCGATAAATCCTCGCCGATCTATGGCATGCCGATCCTGGACGCCGACAAAGCCCATCAAGTTTATGTGGTCAAGCGCGGACAGGGCAAAGGCTATTCCGGCGTCGAGAACCTGCTCTTCTTCGAAGACAACTGCTCGATGGTCTACGGCGACGCCCAAGCCGTGCTCAGCCAAATGGTTCAATCCGTGAAAGATCTGGCCGCCGCAGCCTGAGGTGGCCCAAGGCAATCTACATTCAAAGGAGAATGACAAATGGCTTACCAGACGATCAATCCCTATAGCAGCGAGACGCTCGCCAATTTTCCAGACGCGACTGACGCCGAAGTTCGTACGGCCATCGTCGGCGCACATGAGGCGTTTCTCGGGTGGCGCAACACTTCTTTCGCCGAACGTGGACGCGTCCTTCAGAAGGCGGCGGACATCCTGCGCCGTGATAGCGATGCCTATGCTAAGCTGCTGACGCTTGAAATGGGCAAGCTGTTCTCCGAGGCTAAGGCGGAAGTCGAGCTGTCGGCAAAAATCTTCGAATATTATGTCCGCCATGCCGAGGCGTTGCTCAAGCCCGAAAAGCTGCCGGTTCTGGATCCTGCCGAGGGCGACGCCGTGCTCGTTCACGAACCGCTCGGTGTCCTGCTGGCCATCGAACCTTGGAACTTCCCATACTACCAGATCGCACGTATCTTGGCGCCGCAGCTCGCTGCAGGCAATACGCTCCTCCTCAAACACGCATCGAACGTGCCGCAATGCGCTGCTGCGTTCGAGAAATTGATGGCCGAATCCGGCCTCCCCAAAGGGGCGTTCAAGAACCTCTACGCAACGCGTTCGCAAATCGAGCTGATCCTCAACGACGACCGGGTCCATGGTGTCGCCCTGACTGGCTCGGAAAGCGCTGGCGCGGTTGTTGCGGCTCAGGCTGGCAAAGCGCTTAAAAAGTCCACAATGGAGCTCGGCGGTGCGGATGCCTTCGTTGTGCTGGCTGATGCAGACCTTGAAAAGACCACCAAATGGGCCGTGTTCGGGCGCCATTGGAACGGCGGTCAGGTCTGCGTTTCGTCAAAGCGGATGATCATCGTCGACCCTGTCTATGACGCATTTCTTGATGGCTATCGCAAGGGCGTGGCTGGTCTAGTCGCGGGCGATCCCTTTGATCCGAAGACCACGCTGGCGCCATTGTCTTCGAAGGGTGCGGCCGACGAGGTGAAGGACAAGATTCGCGAGGCGGTCAAGCTTGGAGCCAAAGCCGAGGAAGTCGGGCCGCCGGTGCCCAATCGAGGCGCCTTCGTCCAGCCGACGATCCTGACTGACGTCGGAGAAGACAATCCGGCGCGCTATTGGGAATTCTTCGGTCCGGTTTCGATGCTCTTTAGAGCAAAGGACGAGGAAGATGCTGTGCGCATCGCTAATGATTCCCCGTTCGGCCTGGGAGGCTCTGTCTTCACGTCGAATCCGACGCATGGCGCGGAAGTCGCGAAGCGCATCTCCACTGGGATGGTCTTTGTCAATCATCCGACCAAAGTCGAGGCAGACTTGCCGTTCGGCGGCATCCGCCGTTCAGGCTACGGTCGCGAGCTTCTTGGTCTCGGTCTCAAGGAATTCGTCAATCACAAACTCATCGATGTCGTCGACATCGATGCGCATTTCTGAACGCACAAGGGGACGCTTTGTCGAGCGTCCCTCATGAACGAACATCAAGCCAAGGAGTCTCACAATGGCCAAGACTATGAAAGCCGCAGTCGTCCGCGAATTCGGAAAGCCGCTAATTATCGAGGAGGCCGCCGTCCCGACACCTGGCGCCGGTCAGATCCTCGTCAAGATCGCCGCGACCGGCGTCTGCCACACCGATCTCCACGCCGCAGAAGGCGATTGGCCCGTGAAGCCCAAGCCGCCCTTCATTCCGGGCCATGAAGGCGTTGGCCACGTCGTGGCTGTCGGCTCTGGCGTGAAACATGTCAAGGAAGGCGATCGCGTCGGAGTGCCATGGCTTTATACCGCCTGCGGACATTGCAAGCATTGCTTGGGTGGGTGGGAAACACTGTGCGAGGAGCAGCAGAATACCGGCTATTCGGTCAACGGCAGCTTTGCGGAATATGTCGTTGCCGATCCGAACTATGTCGGTCATTTGCCCGATAACGTGTCGTTTATCGATATTGCTCCTATCCTATGCGCGGGTGTCACCGTCTATAAGGGTTTGAAAGTCACCGACACGAAGCCCGACGACTGGGTGGTAATTTCCGGTATTGGCGGTTTGGGGCATTTGGCAGTCCAATATGCCAAGGCGATGGGGCTCAACGTTATCGCCGTCGATATCGATGATGAAAAACTCGATCTTGCGAAATCTCTCGGTGCTTCGCTTGCCGTGAATGCCCGTAAGGACGACCCGATCGCCTTTGTGAAGAAGGAGGTTGGCGGCGCCCAGGGCGTGCTGGTTACGGCTGTCTCACCCAAAGCCTTTGAACAGGCCCTCGGCATGGTCGGCCGCGGCGGCACAGTATCCCTCAATGGGCTACCTCCAGGTGATTTCCCCCTGTCGATCTTCGACACAGTCCTGAACGGGGTTACCGTGCGCGGCTCGATCGTCGGCACGCGCCTCGACCTTCAGGAGGCGCTGAACTTCGCTGGCGAAGGCAAGGTCAAGGCGACGATTGCGACCGACAGGCTCGAAAATATCAACGATATCTTTGCTCGCATGCACAAGGGAGATATCCAGGGCCGGATCGTCATCGACTTTGCAAAATAAAACCAAATCAATACCGTGATGCACGCGATGGTGCTTCACCAAATCGGCGAACCGCTTGTCTGGACCGAGCCGCCGCATCGAGAGCCAGATCCAGGCGAGCCGCGTCTGGGTTCCCGCCTTCTGCATCTGCCGGATGGATTTGCATCCGGTGGAGAGGGTGCCGACGCCGCGGCGACGCTACCTGACGCAGTCGCGGTCGCCAAAACGGTCGTCTAGGTTGAATGCGATTCGTCCCGGATGGATGCGTTTGCTGCAAGCGCATTCTGTCTGCCTGTTCCGCTTGCGCTCGTGGGTGATGTCTTCGTGTTCAAGACAAGTCTGACGATGAGCGGCTTGACGTGATATCCTTTTCGAAATAGCGACCAGTTAGCTGGTCGTCTGATTAGGTGATTGAAAGTTCTAAGTAATTTTCGTACGCGGCCCGATAGTACGCGGGTCGCCGGCTATGGAGAGACCGATTGGTTGTTTCACGAAAGACTTTGCTTGCGGGCGCAATCATTCTCGTTGTTGCAGCGGCTGGCTACTACGCATGGATCAAGATCCATGCTCCTAGCCTTCCCGACGGCTTTGCTGCAAGCAATGGTCGCATCGAGGCCGTTGAAATCGACATTTCGACCAAGACTGCCGGGCGACTACAGGACTTGCTGGTCCGTGAAGGCGATTTCGTCACCGCCGGCCAGACGCTCGCCCAAATGGATACGGTTCAGCTCGCGGCCCGCAAGCGACAGGCGGAAGCGCAGCTGCGTCGCGCCCAGATCTCGATCGACACGGCGCATAGCCTTGTTGCCCAACGCCAGGCCGAAAAGACCTCGGCGATGGCTGTGATCGAACAGCGCAAGGCCCAGCTCGATTCCGCAAGCAAGACCAATGCTCGCAACAGGCAGCTGCTGAGCAGCAACACGGTCTCACAGCAAATCGTCGATGACAGCGAAGCGAACGAGCAGGCAGCCAAGGCAACGCTTGCCTCGGCGCAGGCAGCTCTTGCAGCGTCGGATGCCGCCATCAATGCTGCCAAGGCGCAAGTGGTGGATGCGGAAGCGGCGGTCGATGCAGCAAAGGCCGAGATTGAGAGCATAGAAGCGGATATATCCGACAGCACGCTCAAGGCTCCGAGGGATGGCCGGATCCAGTATCGCATTGCCCAGCCTGGCGAAGTGTTGGCAGCCGGCGGCCGGGTGTTGAATCTCGTCGACCTCGGCGATGTCTACATGACCTTTTTCCTTCCGACGGAACAGGCGGGCCGGACCTCGATGGGGTCGGACGTCCGTCTCGTGCTCGATGCGGCGCCGCAATACACCATCCCCGCCAAGGTCTCGTTCGTTGCAGACGTTGCGCAATTCACGCCGAAAACAGTCGAAACCGAGGAAGAGCGGCAGAAGCTCACCTTCCGCGTTCGCGCCCAGATCCCTCAGGAGCTTCTGAAGAAATACATCCAATATGTCAAAACGGGCCTGCCAGGCATGGCCTATGTCCGCCTCGACCCGCAGGCGCAATGGCCTGACAATCTCGAACGCAACCTCGTCAAGTAGCGGTTGACGACATGGCGGAAACCATCGAGGGCACACCGAAAGACGACGAGAGCGGCGCCGCAGTTGCCAGGCTGAATGATGTCCGGCTCGTCTACAAGAATGCGATCGGGCTGGACAAGGTCACGCTTGAAATTCCATCGGGGCGAATGACCGGCTTGATCGGCCCCGACGGTGTCGGCAAGTCAAGCCTTCTATCGCTGATTTCCGGTGCCCACGCGGTGCAGACGGGACGCGTGGAGGTGTTCGGCGGAGACATGCGTGATGCCCGGCATCGCGAGCGAACCTGCCCAAGGATTGCCTATATGCCGCAGGGGCTCGGCAAGAACCTTTATCCAACCCTGTCCGTCTTCGAGAATGTCGACTTCTTCGGGCGCCTCTTTGGGCAGGACAAACATGAACGGACGGCCAGGATCGCCGAATTGCTCGACAGCACCGGCCTGGGTTCTTTTGCAGATCGCCCCGCGGCGAAACTGTCGGGTGGCATGAAGCAGAAACTCGGATTGTGCTGCGCTCTCATTCATGATCCCGACCTGCTCATTCTCGACGAGCCGACCACAGGCGTCGATCCGCTGTCGCGCCGGCAATTCTGGGAACTGATTGGCAGCATTCGGGCAAGCCGGCCCGGTATGAGCGTCATCGTCGCGACCGCTTACATGGAAGAGGCGGCCGGATTCGACTGGCTGATCGCGATGAATGCCGGCAAAGTCCTTGATACCGGCACTCCCAAGCAACTTCTCGAGCGCACGCAGACCAGCGATCTCGACGCTGCCTTCATCGCTCTGCTTCCCGAAGCCGATCGGCGCGATCATCACGAGATCATCATTCCGCCACGTCCGCAGACGGCTGATGGTGTCTACGCCATCGAGGCCAGTCATCTCAGCATGCGCTTCGGCGATTTCACCGCGGTCGACAATGTCAGCTTTCAGATCCCCAAGGGCGAGATATTTGGCTTTCTCGGTTCGAATGGATGCGGCAAGACCACGACGATGAAGATGCTGACGGGCCTGCTTGCCGCCAGCGAAGGCGAAGCCAAGCTTTTCGGCCGCAAGGTCGACGCCAGCGACATGGCGGTCAGGCGCCGCGTCGGCTACATGAGCCAGGCCTTCTCGCTCTATGGCGAGCTGACGGTCCGGCAAAACCTTGATCTCCATGCCCGTCTTTTCAAGCTGAAGGAAGACCGGATTCCCGCGCGCATCGCCGAAATGACCGATCGCTTCGGCCTGGGCGATGTGATGGATGCACTGCCGGACACACTGCCGCTCGGTATCCGCCAGCGGCTATCGCTTGCGGTTGCGATGATCCACGCGCCGGACATTCTCATTCTCGACGAGCCGACCTCGGGTGTCGATCCCGTTGCTCGCGATGCTTTCTGGCAGATCCTTGCCGACCTGTCGCGCAAAGACGATGTGACGATTTTCGTCTCGACCCATTTCATGAACGAGGCAGAGCGCTGCGATCGCATTTCGCTGATGCACGCAGGCAAGGTGTTGATAAGCGACACCCCTGCCGCCATTGCCAAAAGTCGCAATACGGAAACACTCGAGGACGCTTTTATCGCTTATCTCGAGGAGGCGTCCGGCATTGTGCGTGGCCAGGAGGCAAAGCCTGTCGTCATGGCAAACGCCCTTGAGGCAGCCGCATCGCCGACACGCCGCCGCTTCTTCGATTTTCGCCGCATGTTCAGCTACACGCGCCGCGAAGCCTTGGAGCTGCAACGCGATCCCGTTCGCGGCACGCTTGCCGTTCTTGGGAGCGTTATCCTGATGTTCGTGATCGGTTATGGCATCAACCTCGATGTCGAGGATCTGACCTTTGCCGTGCTCGACCGCGATAGCTCGACCATCAGCCGCGATTACGCACTCGATATTGCCGGATCGAGGTACTTTATCGAGAAGGCGCCAATCAAGGATTATGCCGATATGGATCGGCGCATGCGGGACGGCGAACTTAGCCTCGCCATCGAGATACCGCCTGGCTTCGGCCGAAACGTGCTGCGCGGCGATGTCGTCGAAATCGGCGCATGGATCGACGGGGCGATGCCGCAACGGGCCGAAACGGTCAGGAGTTACGTTCAGGGCATGCATGCCAATTGGCTGGCACGCAAGGCAAAGGAACTCTATGGGGCGGCGGCCACGCAAGGCTCGTTCACCATTGAAACGCGCTTTCGCTATAATCCCGACGTCAAAAGCCTGGTGGCGATGGTCCCTGCCGTCATCCCGCTGCTGCTGATGCTCATCCCGGCAATGCTCGCAGCCTTAAGTGTCGTGCGCGAGAAAGAGCTCGGCTCGATCATCAACCTTTACGTCACGCCGGTCAGCAAGCTGGAGTTCCTGATCGGCAAACAATTGCCCTATGTCGCGCTCGGGCTATTGAACTTTGTTCTGCTGACGGCCTTTGCCACGCTGGTCTTCCGCGTGCCGTTCACCGGCAGCTATCTGACCTATCTGACGGCGGCGCTGCTCTATGTGATCATCGCGACCTCGATCGGTATCGTCATCTCGTCCTTCATGAAAAGCCAGATCGCGGCCATCTTCGGCACCGCGCTCCTGACCTTGATACCGGCGACGCAATATTCCGGCATGATCGACCCGGTCTCATCGCTACGGGGCGCCGGCGCTCTCATCGGCGAGCTCTATCCGGCCACCTATTTCATGACGATTTCTCGCGGCACCTTCTCCAAGGCGCTCGACTTCGCAGGCCTCTACGGCTCCTTTATTCCGCTATTGATCGCGATCCCGATCCTTTCGATCCTGGGGACGCTGCTAATCAAGAAGCAGGAGGGATGACATGGCATTGTCCAATATCCTGCAGCTGGGGATCAAGGAGTTGCGTGGGCTTGCCCGCGATCCGATGCTCGTCCTGCTCGTCGTCTATGCGTTCACGCTGCAGATCTATACTGGCTCCAGTGCCTTGCCGGAAACCTTGAACAACGCGGCTGTCGCCATCGTCGACGAGGATCAGTCGCCGCTGTCGGGGCGGATCAGCACTGCCTTCTATCCCCCTTACTTCGTGCCACCCAAGCAGATTTCCATCGCCGAGATGGATCAGCGGATGGATGCGGGCCTCGACACATTTGCGCTCAACATCCCCCCGGACTTTCAACGCAAGGTCATGGCGGGGCAACATCCGGCGATTCAGCTCAATGTCGACGCCACGCGGATGAGCCAGGCCTTCTCCGGGAGCGGCTATATCCAGACCATCGTCACAAGCGAGGTCGATGAATTCATGAAGCGCTATCGCGCTGAAAGCAACGTGCCGGTAGATCTGACCTTGCGGGCCAGATTCAATCCGCAGCTTAACAAATCCTGGTTCGGCTCGATCAATAACATCATCACCTCGATCACCATGCTTTCGATCGTGCTGACGGGTGCCGCCCTGATCCGCGAAAAGGAGCACGGCACGATCGAGCATTTGCTCGTCATGCCCGTGACCCCACTGGAGATCATGCTGAGCAAGATCTGGTCGATGGGACTCGTGGTCCTGGTCGCCACGGCCGTCTCTGTCTTCATGGTGGTCAAAGGTCTGCTTGGCATACCGATCGAAGGCTCGATGGCGCTGTTTCTGCTTGGAACTGCGCTCCAGCTTTTTGCAACGACGGCGATGGGAATATTTTTGGCCACCGTCGCAGGCTCGATGCCGCAATTCGGCTTGCTCCTCATTCTTGTGCTTTTGCCGCTGCAGGTCCTGTCCGGCGCCATGACGCCACGCGAAAGCATGCCCGAAATCATTCAGAACATCATGCTTCTTGCGCCCAACACCCACTTCGTCATTCTGGCGCAAGCCGTGCTCTTTCGAGGCGCCGGCATAGATGTCGTCTGGCCGCAGCTTTTATCCTTGCTTGCTATCGGAATGGTCCTATTTTTCTTTGCTCTCGGGCGGTTTCGGAGGTTCTTGAGATGACGGCGCCCGATTATCGCGCCGGTTACGCGCCACTCCCCACCATCGAAGAAAGGAAATCAGCGAAGGAAGGACTTTCGCCTGGTTCGTCACGGCACAACTTCGCAGCTGCGCCATGCATCCTTTAATTGTAAATTGGGGTATGGGTAGATACGTTAATGGGCAACGAAGCAGCCGGAAACCGATCCTCATGGGCGCGAACGATCCTGCTGTCGATCATCAGATACTGGTTGTTGCGGTCTGCCGTCAGGGCCTCGAACACCCGCTCCCAGACGCCGGCATGGCACCAGCGGCTGAAACGCTTATACACCGTCTCGCTTACCTGCTTTACACATCGCGCGGTCGAACACCGGAAAGCCGCTTCTCCGTTTTTTGTTTGCGGCCGGATCCCAGCTCTCGCACATAGATCGTGAGGGGTCTTTCGACAACCCTGAAGAGCGCTAGCGCGAATATGATGGAACCGATGGTCGCATAGATGACGAACAGGCCAAGAGAGAGGTGGTCACCGATAGCCTTCGCCCAAATGGCCCGCATAGGCCGCACGATGAAGGGATGGGCGAGATAGAGGCTATAGGAAGCGTCTCCAACGGCGACGCCCCACAGCACGATCCGTTTGAGAGGAAGGGCAGGACCGATTGCGGCGGCTAGGACAAACACGGCAGCGGGCACACCTCTGCGCAGGAATTGCGGAAGAGCTGCATCGTCCCAGGGAGTGGAGAAACGAGCGAATCCGATGAGCCCGATCGCCATCAGAGCAAGTGCGACCCCAGGACCGATCCGCAGGCCGCTGCGGAAAATCAACGCTACATATACACCCAACAGAAATTCCAGGATGATGGGGTTCGTCCAGAAAGCAATCTGGACATTCCGGGGTTCAATCGTGGTGCCAACGAGGGCCAGCGCAGCCATCAGTGCCGACAGCCCAATAATGCCCGGCCGGATCGGCATCATTAGCGCCAGCGCGAAGAGCACATAGAACAGCATCTCATAGTTCAAGGTCCAGCCAAGGGCGAGCACCGGCCGGATCTCATTCGCGCCACGCATGTCAGGGATGAAGAGATAGGATGCGACGACATGAGAAATATCGCCAACTGGAACGTTGAGCAGTGAAGGCGCCACGGCCGCGCCGAGCAGCATGACGCTCGTTAGCAACCAGTAGAGCGGAACGACGCGTGCGCAGCGTCGCAAGAAGAAGCGCAAGGGAGCACCGCTTTTGCCGAACTCCGCCGCGGCGGTATGCATCATGATGAAGCCCGACAGGACGAAGAAGATATCGACACCGTAGCCGAGGTACCATGCCTTGGCGTCGACGGCTTGGCGTGCTGTCACGACAGCCAGATTTTCAGTTTCATGGATGGTATGTGCCACCACCACAGACAAGGCCGCGAGCGCTCGAAGCACTTGAAGATTTATGAGTTTGGCAGCGACATCCGCTTTAGTGGATTGCGGAATTCCAATCGATTGCCTCTGTTCTGCTCCGATCCGGTTCCAAGTCATGTCAGATTGTGCCTCAGTGGGCCTTGTTCATGCCGACGCCGAGGGAGGCAACGGTCGCCTGGGTTGAGTTGCCATAATCCGTGTTAGCCCCGCCGCCTGGGGCATAACGCTGGTGGCTGTTCCGTTAATCCGATCTTCAAGTACTTTCTGATAAAAAGTCACCAGAAGCTCCAATCCGAAATTCGATTAAGTTCTAACTGCAGCATTGGTCGATACAACAACGTATCACTGCGTAAGTTAATGAATTAATTCGCTGAACAGTTGATCCGCCGATACTTCCACTCAAGGGCGCCGCAGCCCCAGACGATGCCGATCAACATGTAAAGATGGCGCCAGTCGCGAGCGGCCGCTCCATGGACATCATGAAGCCGATGCCATGGCGTTCGAAACGGCCGAGCTTGTCGTCGCTGTCGATTTCGCCCCGGCAAACATTGTCCTCCCATCGGAAAGCGCCGCGTTCATGGCAGGCCATGCGGATGCCGAACACAGCATATTTCACGCGACGCGTTGGATCTCTGGACGACCGAGTTCAGTCATGCGGTTGAGAATATGGACGCCGATCTTGGCCTCTGCTTTCTGGTTGTCAAAGTTCCTCGCTTTGAGATTCGGTCCATCTGAGTCTCCACCAGGCTGCGCTGAACAGCCGGAAGCCGTGTTGTCGTGTCAAGCTGCCGACTGGCCGCGGCGACGAGTTCGCCCATGGTGCGCCCGGCAGTCCGGATTCGAGAGAGCGAGTGGCGATGGAGATCCGTGAGATCGATGTGCCTGATTTGCACATCGATACGCTCAAGGTGAGGAGCCGGAATTTTCACTGAGTTTGCCCGCATTCGGTCCGACGCCGCAATATAGTTTGTGACATGCGGCGGACGATAGGGCGGCGAGGATGAGGATAATGTGGGGCCGGAGCACCGGTCACTGCCATCACCCGGAAAACCGAATAGCCTCCAGTTTCCACGCGATGCGAAATCGAATAGCATCTCCCTTTATTTCAGATGGTCAAAGAGAGCATTGGGGATGTCTATGCAGCCGATCGACTACGGCGTCACGAGGGCGGTTGCCTTGGGTATTCTGATTATTTTTCCCGCCGTGTTCTTTGTTTCCTGCTCGACGATCGGCGGAACTCGCGGTCAACCTGGTCCCGTGACCGCGAGTTCCGCCAACGCCAAAGAAAAAGCGGCCGAGCGTCGGCGATGGTCTGAGCGAGTCGAACGAGATAATCAGCTAGATCCAAGCGGGTCGACACCGGGTTCCTATGGCTCTTTCGGTCCCCGTTTCACTTGGTGAGCGCTAGACTGCGTGGGCGATGATTTCGGCTGGAAAGTGTTGACGGCGGTGGATTGGGTCACGATCGGTCATGCCCCATCATCGCTCATCAAGTTCCAAACTCCGTTAAGTTGATGCCCTTTGAAGTCAGAACCAAAGGCCGATGCGACATTTCTCGCGGTGCGCAGCCTATTTCGGATCTTCATAAGTATAGAGTGCACACATCTCATTGCTGCTTCTCGGTGCCCTTTTGCCATTGAAGACGGCAATTGCCGTTGACTCCGATCCGTCGGCCCAAGACGCAACAAAGGTGACGTCGCCGGCACCGCAGAGTTGGTTGCCATTTTGCAGCTCTGGATCGCCAGGCTCTTTGACACGATAGACCGACGCCGGCACATTCCGACCATCTACGCTGAAGTGATCGGCAACGAGATCAGAGAATTCGAGCGACTCTCCGTTTTCAAACTTGATACTGAAATCGTCCAGCCAGACATCGCCGGTGACGCTCATGGCTGTATTGCTCATCGCTATATAGTGATCTGCCTGTTGGGCGAGCGCTCCAGACGTTGAGAGGATCGTCAGGAGGCTGGAAAGGATAAGGCTGCGCAATTTTAAATCTCGCGAAAATAACATGAGCGGGTTGGCCGACCCCATACATCGCATCTTTTCTCCGGAACGCACAGGCTCATTTTGAGGTGCTTTTAGCCATCGGTGCGCCATGTTCATGGCCCTGCGGCGGGTGTCTGAAGCGACTGTAGTATGAGGAGGCTGTGAGAGATTTCCAGATCGGATCGACTAAGATGCTATGTTTGTAGCGTCGAGAGTGAATTGACGCTTCCCCCTCCAGGCTACCTGCAATGGCTCTGATGGGGTTGTCTAATCGCGGCTGGGGCGTCAAGCGTTAAGTTGTTGAGGCGGTGCTGCCAGGTGCATGGTTGTCTTCGCGGTCGACATCAGTCGCCGCATGATGGAGCTTCGCGGGACGAGCCTTCAATGTGGACGACGCATTCGGCTGAGACAGCGATGCAACCCCATCAACGGAATGGCTCGGCTCACGTCCCGGCAGGGACGCTTCAAGTGCTCAGTATTGAGCCCTATTCGATACTATGCTGTCACTGCCACTCCTGTATTTGGATTGAAGAGCTCTCCGGTCTTGAGCATGGTGTGCATGATGACCGCAAGCTTTCGTGCGACGGCTACAGCAGCTCTTTTGAAGCCGATCCTCTCGCGGAGTTGAAGCCCCCATGTTTGCAAGGAACTCTGCACGGAGCTGCGCGTAAGAATGACCGACGCTGCTTCGTAGAGAAGCCCACGCAGATGGCGGTCGCCGCGTCGGGATATATGGCCGTCGTAATCGACTTCGCCGGATTGGTAGCGTCGCGTGGTGAGGCCGATCCACGCGCCCACGGACCGAGACTTCCTGAAGTTTCCCGGCTCTTCAATGGCAGTCGCGAAAGAGGTTGCAGTGATTGCTCCCACGCCGGGGATGGACATAAGGATACGGCAGGCTTGGCTTTGGCGGGCATCAGCGACCAACTTGCGCCCGAGGTCCGCGGCGCGGGCACGCAGGCCTTTCCAGGCGTCGAGAAGCGGTAGCACGATATGAGCGAGATCATGATCGCTGGAGACAAGATCTCGAACATTCTTCTCAAACACGCTTCCTTTGCCTGCTGGAACGACCAAGCCAAACGTTTTCATGATGCCGCGAATCTGATTGGAAAGTTCGGTCGTCATATGGACTAACCGGGTGCGCGCCGCGACAAGCGTGCGCGCTAACATGCTGTCGAACCCCTTCACGCGGACCTCTCGGAAGAATCCAACTTCGGCCAGGTGCGCCAATCCATCGGCGTCATTCGCGTCCGTTTTGTTCGTCGCCATGTCGAGCGCCGCTTTGGCGTGTCGTGCATCGATGCAGATGACAGGCAGGCCCTCTGCTCGAAGCGCATGATAAAACCACACCGAGAGCGGTCCCGTTTCAAACACCACGAGTTTCACCGTGGGTGCGCGTTTGCGGATAAGTTCGGCAATAACGTGAGGATCTGATATGCATTTCCCCCGCCAAACACGCACGCCTTCTCGGCGGATTGCAACTGCAGTCTCTTTCATTGATACATCGAGGCCGATATACTCTGTCATGGCTGTTCTCCGTTGATGCTGGGCCCGGCGTCCAGTCGAGAGCCCGTACTTCATCTTATCGGGGAACAGCCGCCATCCAAGATCATGATCGGATCGAGAGGGGCATCGCTCCCGCGATTACCCCATGTGGACGCCCCCCCGACGGCATCGATGTGCCAGAATAGAGACGTTGATCACCATTTAAAGGAGGCGTCCACCCCATCAGAGCCTAGTCAAAGAGCAAAATCCATTCACGCCGGGAGCCATGTACCGAAGCCACTATGCTGGCTGGTCTCAGTACAGACAGTGCAATAGTAGCGGTATCGACTTTCGACCTGATTGAAACCGGTTTCCGGTTATTGCTCGGCAGCGCCATCTAGGATGCGAAATTCCGCCATCGCCGGTGATCGAGTAGAGCGGGCCAGTTTGATGCGGCCCTCGGTCAGATGCTCAGCTTCTTTTCACATCTTTGACTTGCATCAAGGATAGAGGCGAAGGGCCGGTTCAACATCGATCCGTCATCCCGGCTGTATCGACAGCCCGGCAGAGGATCGTTCAATGGCGAATATAACCCTGCAAGCCCTTTCCGCGAGATGTTCGGCGGCGCCGACGCGCGTCTCCTTCCCGGTGCTCGGCGTGACCCTCACCGCCCTCGTCTTCGGCGGCTATGCGGGAGCGTTGACCGCTGCTATCTTCAACGTCGTCAGCCCACGTTTCGGCTGATCAGGGGACGGAGCCGCGCACATGGTCGCCGACCGCCGCAGGTTCGCATGGACGAACGCAGTGCTGACCATGCTGGTCGCGCTCGCGCTTCTCATTGCGCCCGCCGCAGGCGTGCAGGCGATGCAGTGCCATGAACACGAGGCCCACGGTCACTCCGGCTCGGCGCAGTTCTCTGTACTCGCGAAGGACGTCCGCGTCCCGCTCGAAGGCGGTCTTCGCACTTCTGATCACAAAGCCTGCTGCGCGGTGCAGTGCGGCTTCTGTATCGTGCTCGCCAGCGCGGACAGGATAGAGGCTCCCGCAGCCATAGGCTCCTTCCTTTGTTTTGCATGGGGCGACCAGACTGGTAGCGGTCTGGCCCTGCCACCCACGCTCGGTCCTCCTCGTCTTCCGGTCTGAGGATTCCGGAGGCCGCCTTATTGCTGCGTCCGGTCGATTCCACGGGCTTCTATCCAGATGCCCAAGATCAATGATCGGCTGAGCCGATCCGGAAACAGGACCAATACTATGAAACGCCGTGACTTTCTCAACGGCCTGATGGTGGGCGCAGCAGCGCTCGGCACATCGGCCGCCCTTCGTCCCATGCGCAGCTTGGCGCAGGATGCCGCTGTCAAAACATCTCCTGCGCCGCGCCGCTTATCTGTCGGCTACCGGACCATCGACATCAAGGGCAGATCCGCCCGCGTCTTTGGTCTCGTCCAACCCGACGGAACGTCGGGGCTGGCGTTGGATGCCGGCACCGAATTCGACGTCGCGCTGTCGAGCAGCATCGATGAACCGACTCTGATCCACTGGCATGGGCTGACGCCCCCCTGGGCGGCCGACGGCGTGCCGGACAATCCCGCAGCGCTCCTGCGACCGTCGGAAACCCGGCGCTACACCTTTCCGGTCGGCGCGGGCGGTACGCACTGGATGCATGCCCACACATTGCAGGAGCAGAACCTGCTCGCCGCCCCGCTGATCGTGCGAACCGCGGACGACCTGAAGCGGGACGAACAGGAGGTCGTCGTCCTGCTGCACGACTTTTCCTTCCTGCCGGCCGAGGAACTGCTCGGGAAGCTGAAGAGGAATGCCGCACCCGGAGCCATGCCGATGGACCACGGCGCGATGCGGGGCATGGGCGGCATGCAGCACATGATGTCCGGCAACGACATGGCGGGCATGGCCATGCCGGGAGTGGCCGCCATGGACCTCAACGACATTGACTACGACGCCTATCTCGCCAACGACCGTACGCTCGACGACCCCGAAGTCGTCAAGGTCGAAAAGGGTGGTCGCGTCCGCCTTCGGATCATCAACGGAGCGACGGCGACCGCCTTCACCATCGACATCGGCGGCCTTTCCGGCGAGTTGATCGCCGTCGACGGGCAGGGCATCGAACACATTGTAGGGACGTCGTTTCCGGTCGCCATGGGCCAGCGTCTCGACATCCGTGTGAGCCTACCTAGGGAAGGTGGCGCCTTTCCCATCCTCGCTCTTCGCGAAGGCGCCGTCGATCGTACGGGAATCGTCCTGGCCACGGCAGGTGCTGATGTCCGCAGGATTCCAGCCGCGGGTGATGCGAAGGGACCGGTCCTCGGTCTCGACCTTGAGCAGCGCCTGCGACCTATCGGCCCGTTTGCCTCCCGTGCGGCGGGCCGCCGCTTCGAGCTTTCGCTGACGGGCGACATGGCCGCCTATACCTGGGGTATCGATGGAGCGGATGGTCTCGTCGTCAAGCGCGGCGAGCGGATCGAGGTGACGATCGGCAACGCCTCGATGATGGCGCATCCGATGCACCTGCACGGGCATCATTTCCAGGTGGTCGCCATCAATGGGACGCCTATAGCCGGCGCGGTCAGGGACACGGTCCTGCTGCCGCCGATGGCGAGCGTCGTCCTGGCCTTCGATGCCGACAATCCCGGCCGCTGGCCGCTTCACTGCCACCACCTCTATCACATGGCGACGGGCATGATGGCCTACGTCACCTACGACGGCATCGGCTGACGCGGTCCATCGGTTCGCGAAGCCTTTCCCCGAACTCCTTTGAACGAGACATCGTCATGAACGACAATCATTCCTCATCGGCCTGGAGCACCTATAGCAGGACCGTCTTCATCGCCTTCGCCATGATCGCCCTGGGGCTCATCGCATACGAGCATCGCGTGCACGTCCTCGGCATCCTGCCCTGGCTCCTCATCCTCGCCTGCCCGCTGATGCATCTGGTCATGCATCACGGTCACGGCGGTCATTCCGGCCACGACCATGCCAGCCATCAGGCCGGCCTCGTCCAGCCGAAGAAGGAGGCAGACGATGTCTGACACCCCGGCCTACGGGCTCTGGAGCCTCGTGATCATCAATTCGGTGGTGTTCATCGTCTTCGCGGCGAGCTTCATCAAGCTCGAAACGGAGCAGGACTGGCGTTCGCTCGGCGCCTTCTCCGCCTTCATCGTCGCGCTCTTCACGGAGATGTATGGCTTCCCGCTGACCATATACCTGCTGTCCGGCTGGCTCGGGTGGGAGTTCCCCGGCGTCGACTTCTGGTCGCATGACGCCGGCCACCTGCTTGAGACAATGTTCGGCTGGAGGCTCGAGCCGCATTTCGGGCCGTTCCACCTCGCGAGCAACATGCTGATCATCGCCGGCTTCTGGCTGCTCGCCTCAAGCTGGCACGTGCTTTACGCCGCCCAGCGTGACCACCGTCTGGCGACCATCGGCCCCTATGCTCGCGTCCGCCATCCGCAATACGACGCCTTCGTCGTCATCATGTTCGGATTCCTGCTGCAATGGCCGACCTTGGTGACGCTCGCCATGTTCCCGGTTCTCGTCTGGATTTATGTGCGCCTTGCGAAGCGGGAGGAGGAGGCCTCGCGCGTCGAGTTCGGAACTGCGTGGGACGCCTATGCCAGGGCCGTTCCCCGCTTCATACCGCGGCTCGGCCGCGGAACAGAGGCCGCCGGAAGCCATCGTGGAGGAGCTTTCCGTGACTGATCATCACATGCACGAAGGCCATGACCACGGTCACCGCCACCACAATGAGAAGAAACCCGACGCCCAGGTGAGCGTCGGGCCGGCGGGTCAGGAGAGCGTGATCTATACCTGCCCGATGCATCCCCAGATTAGGCAGCTCGGTCCCGGTACCTGCCCGATCTGCGGCATGACGCTGGAGCCGGAGGTCGCGACTGCGGCGACGGGGCAGAGCGCCGAGGTCGTCGGCATGACCCGCCGGTTCTGGATCGGCCTGGTCCTGACGGTGCCTGTCCTCGCGCTGGAGATGGGTGGGCATCTCACCAACCTGCACATGCTGCTCGGCGCACAGGTCTCCAACTGGATTCAGCTCGTGCTGGCGACGCCGGTAGTGCTGTGGGCGGGATGGCCGTTCTTCGAGCGGGCCTGGGCTTCGCTCGTCAACCGAAGCCTCAACATGTTCACTCTAATCGCGATGGGAACGGGCGTCGCCTGGGTCTACAGCGTCGTCGCCACGGCCGCGCCTGACATCTTTCCGGACACCTTCCGGGCCGCCGATGGTTCCGTCGCCATCTACTTCGAGGCGGCCTCCGTCATCGCCGTCCTCGTGCTGCTGGGACAGATTCTGGAACTAAGGGCGCGGGAGCAGACGGGCGGCGCTATCCGGGCGTTGCTCGACCTCGCGCCGAAGACGGCGCGCCGCATCCGGGAGGACGGTTCGGACGAAGACGTCGGGCTGGACGTCGTCGTTGTTGGGGACCGCCTGCGCGTCCGGCCGGGTGAGAAGGTGCCCGTCGACGGCGAACTGGTCGAGGGACGCAGCTCCATCGATGAATCCATGATTACCGGCGAATCCATGCCGGTCACCAAGGAAGTCGGCGCCAAGCTGATCGGAGGCACGCTCAACCAGAGCGGCGGCTTCGTCATGACGGCCGGCAAGGTCGGGCGCGATACCATGCTGGCGCAGATCGTGCGGATGGTCGCGGACGCCCAGCGTTCCCGGGCGCCGATCCAGCGCCTGGCCGATCGGGTCTCCGGCTGGTTCGTTCCCGTGGTGATCCTCATCGCGATCATCGCCTTCGTCGTCTGGGGAATCTGGGGACCCGAGCCCCGCTTCGCCCATGGCCTCGTCGCCGCCGTCGCCGTGCTGATCATCGCCTGCCCCTGCGCCCTCGGGCTGGCGACGCCGATGTCGATCATGGTCGGCGTCGGACGGGGCGCCCGGATGGGCGTCCTCATCAAGAACGCCGAGGCGCTGGAACGCTTCGAGAAGATCGACACACTGGTCATCGACAAGACCGGCACGCTGACGGAAGGCCGGCCGAAGGTCACCGCACTGAAGGCCGTCAGCGGATTCGACGAGGCCGAACTTCTCAGGCTGGCAGCCACGCTCGAAAGGGCCAGCGAACATCCTCTGGCTGCCGCCATCGTCGCAGCAGCTCAGGAGAGGGGAATTGTCCTCGGCGAGGCCCGCGAGTTCGACAGTCCTGTCGGCAAGGGCGTCACCGGAACGGTCAACGACAGGAAGCTCGTGATCGGCAGCCATCGGATCATGGCGGAAGCAGGCGTCGACCTCTCGGCTCTCGTGGCCGAGTCCGAGGCGCTTCGCGGCGAGGGCGCGACGGTGATTTACGTCGCCGTCGACGGCAAGGTGGGCGGTCTTGTCGCCATCGCGGATCCGATCAAGGCGACGACGGCCGCGGCGCTGCGCTCGCTGAAGGAGGAGAACATCCGCGTCGTGATGCTGACCGGCGACAACAGGACGACGGCTGAGGCCGTGGCGCGCAGGCTCGGCATTGACGAGGTGGAAGCGGAGATCCTGCCGGAGGACAAGGGCAAGGTGGTCGCCAGGCTTCGGAGCGAAGGTCGCGTCGTCGCCATGGCCGGAGACGGGGTCAACGATGCTCCGGCGCTTGCCGCCGCCGACGTTGGCATCGCCATGGGCACGGGAACGGATGTAGCGATCGAAAGCGCCGGCGTCACGCTGCTGAAGGGCGACCTGCAGGGCATCGCGAGAGCCCGCAAGCTCAGCCATGCGACGATGAGCAACATCCGCCAGAACCTGTTCCTCGCCTTCGTCTACAACGCCGCAGGGATCCCCATTGCGGCGGGCGTGCTCTATCCGGCCTTCGGGCTGCTGCTCTCGCCGATCATCGCGGCCGCCGCAATGGCGCTGTCCTCTGTTAGCGTCATCGGCAACTCGCTGCGGCTTCGGCGCGCGACAATCGACTAGGTGTCCGGCGGCGCGGTCGCCGGACACGACAATCGGGTACCGGCCCGTGCGGAATGCACGGGGCGGAGGAACGGACACCAACCGAAAGGAGAAACGACATGATTACGAGAAAATTGCCATACGCGACAGGTCTGGCCGCCTTGATCGCCATCGGCAGCGCAGGCCTGGCTCTCGCACAGGAGGCCGGAACCGATCCGCATCATCCCGCGAACGCGGAGGCGGCCCCGCCGGCCGGGACCGACGACATGACGGGGCAAGGCCAGAATGGCAGGCCCGGCGCCGACGTGATGCAGGGTGGGATAATGGAACGGGGCATGATGCAGCCCGGCATGCCGATGATGGGCATGCGTGGACACATGATGAAGATCATGTTCGCGATCGCCGACACGGACGGGGACGGCGCGCTGTCCTTCGAGGAGGTGACGGCCATCCACAAGCGTATCTTCGACGCTGTGGACGCGAACAAGGACGGCAAGGTCACGCCTGACGAGATGCAGGCGTTCATGCAGCAGTAGGTTCCGGACGATGACAAGGACCGATAGCAATTCCCTTCGTCCGCTGCCACCATGGTCGTTGGCCGCCTTGCTGCTGGCTATGTTCGCCATCGCCCTCGGCTACGGATTCCTGCTGCCGATCCTTCCGTCCACGATTGCCAGGATTGCCGGGACGTCGGATCCGGCAATCCTGGCGCAGCATACCGGCGTCCTGACTGGAACCTACACCCTCGCGCTGTTCCTGTTCGCACCGCTGTGGGGGCGCTTCTCGGACCGATACGGGCGGCGTCCCGGGATCGTCGTTCTCGCCGCAGGCATCGGCCTCCCGCGCCTCCTGAAGCAGCCCGAGCGGGAGGGGCCGGACGCTCCGGCATCCACAGGAGCGTCCAGAACAGCCGCCGAAGAAGGACGCCGCTCGTGAGAGGCGTCCTTCCAAGAAAGTTTCCCCTCTTCTCCGCCTGCCAGGAATCGATGCCAGCATTTCCGGATCTCAAATCGAGGCGCCATGTCACAGGACCAATCCTTTTTCTCTTCGGCTGCGAGCACAGCCGGAACGGCTCGACAGCTCCGCACCTATGGGGACGCCGTTAGCGGATCGCCGGGCCGTTACAAGCTCCTTCTGCTCGTGGTTGGCCTAGCCGTCGTCATCGCCGCGACGACGATCGGCCAGCTTCGGCTGAACGCCTGGTACGAACCGTTCTTCGATGCTGTGAAGAACAAGGATCTGGCCTCGTTCCTCCGGCAGCTCGTCGTGTTCACCATCGTCGCCATCGTCCTCATCTTCCTGAACATCGCGCAGACATGGCTCGACCAATGGACGAAGATCGCCTTGCGCGACTGCGTCACCCGCGATCTCCTTGTCCAGTGGTTCGCACCCCGGAGGGCATTTCTTCTCGCCGGCGCAGGGCCGGTCGGCAGCAATCCCGACCAGCGTGTCCAGGAGGACGCGAGACGGCTGACCGAGCTTACCGTGTCGCTGGCGATCGGATTCTTCCAGTCCACACTGCTGCTATTTAGCTTTGTCGGAGTGCTGTGGCTGCTCTCCCGCGGCTTCGTGTTCGAATTCGACGGCCGCAGCTTTCAGATCCCAGGATTCATGGTCTGGGTCGCGTTGATCTACGCGGCGTCCGGCTCGTCGCTGAGCTGGCGTCTGGGCCGTCCTCTGATCGAGCTCAACGCGGCACGGTACGCTCGAGAGGCCGAATTCCGCTTCGGCCTCATGCAAGCGAACGAAGCCAGTGACGGCATCGCACTCTCTGGAGGCGAGGAGGGCGAGCAGGCGCGGCTCGAACGCGAATTCGACGGCGTGATCGGGCTCATGCGGCGGATTGCCAACGTTGCCACGAGGCTGACGGGCGTCACAGCAGGATACGGGTGGTTCGCGACCGTGGCCCCGATCGTCGCCGCAGCTCCGGGATATTTTGGCGGGCAGCTCACATTCGGCGAGTTGATGGTTGTCGTCGGTGCCTTCAACCAGGTCCAGCAGGCACTGCGATGGTATGTCGACAACGCCGGCAACATTGCCGACTGGCGGGCCACGCTCCAACGCGTCATGGACCTGCGCCAGGCGCTTCTCGCCATGGACCAGGCCGCGCCGTCGCAAAGCCGCATCGCCATTCTCGAGGGCGAGCCGGTGCTGGCCCTCGACGACCTGACTGTGCACGTTGCGGACCGGGCAGTCTCCATCGACGAGCCGCACGTCGCCGTTCTGCCGGGCGAACGTGTCCTCGTCATCGGCAAGCCGGGCACAGGCAAGAGCATGCTGTTTCGCGCGTTGGCCGGGCTCTGGCCCTGGGGAACCGGGCGGCTGCGCCTGCCGCCGAAAGCGGATACCATCTTCCTTCCGCAGCGGCCGTATGTCCCGAACGGTTCATTGCGCGAGGTGCTGTCCTACCCCTGCAAACCTTCCACCTTCCAGGAGGCGGCCTTCTCGCGCGCGCTGGAACGCACGGACCTCCGCCACCTGATCCCGTCGCTCGACCGCGTGGCCCGCTGGGACAAGGAATTGACGGTCGACGAGCAGCAGCATCTGGCCTTCGCCCGGCTCCTGGTCCACGGGCCCGCTTGGGTCGTCAGCGACGAGGCCCTGTGCCATCTGAACGAGGACGATCGCAAGATGCTGTTCTCGATCTTCGACGACGAACTGTCGAAGACCGCCGTCGTCAGCATCTCCAGCAACGACGCCCAGTACGGCTTCTATTCCAGAATACTTCATCTGAATGCACAGCCGCGTGCCGAAGCAAGCCCGGCGCCGTCGTGATCGGGGGATCTTGAACGAAAGTTTCGACAGGAAAACCCTCCATGTCGAACGACTCTCTCCATGCTTTCGGTAGGTTCGGGAATACGACCACGAGATCAATGTCGGAGTAATCATTGCCTTCGCCAAGGATAATTGATCCTGACGCAAAGGCGAAACTTGCCTCCGTAAAGCGGTTTGCTAGGCGGTCGTTCGCGACGTCAAGTGCCATTCAGCCCGATGTCGTTGATTCACGTCTCACTCCAAAGTTAACGATCAGAGCGAGTGCAAAAGAAAACCCCGCTCGCGCCCGGCGGGATTGATCCACTTTATCAAATGAACAGACTTAGTTCACGACAGGACCATCCACCGCACTCGGGCGGTCATGGTGGTCAATGAAGTGAGATGCATCTTGCTCATGTTTCCAGGCTACGCGCACCATATTCTCCGCTCAAGCCGCCACTATGAACGTGATCACCTCTCCAACGCAGGTTTAGCACGAGGTTCGTTGTGACAGTGATTCCGATCGGTTTCGCAGTTCGCCAGAACTGCGCACAACCGGAAAACCCGATGCGGTGGTCGCGCCAGCTTAACCCGGCTTGCTCACAGACTCTCACGGCGTGCGATGCGCGTTGATCAATGCTACGTGCCTCGTCGGGGCGGATATCGGCCACCCTCCGATCAGATCATTGATACGCATCAATGATCTGACAGCCCTTGCATGATCTTTAAGATCGAAATCGGGAGCAAGGTGATGAAAAGGAATATGCGAAGCCTATCCCAGGGGGTGTCGTACCGCCCTTCTAGCGTAGCCTCGGGCAATTTGATCTATTGGACGCGAGATTTCAGATTTACAACATAGTCCCAACTTGGGGTCTCTAATCCGTTCGCGAAAGGCCGTTTTCCGGTCAATCTCAAAAGTGGTCCAGCAACTGTCATCGAGAGTGAGTTTACGGACAAGGAGATGGCCGGGCTTTGTCGCGAGCTTTTGTCGAGGTCGCAGAAACGGCTATTGCTGGACACGATTCTGCCGCGAAGCCGCGAATTCCTGGAGTGAGGACCGCCTCAGACAAGCGAAAGACGGTATTGCCAGAAATTGCGGTTTTGAATTGCAGATTTTTCTTTTATGGAGGCTTCCACGAAACAGAGGTCAATTGCAACTGGGGATTGCAACCTGCAGCGGCGGGTAGTGCTTGCTGGAGAAGTGGCACGACGCCTCGTGTGATACAAGCGCCCGGCGATGCTAGGCTTTTGACTAGAGAGTATGAAAATGGATCAAGGTGTTGATGGTACCGAACTCGCCGGGGGCGCGGTGACCAATTCAAGTAACCAACCCGGAACAAAGGCTCGTTTCGGAAGCACAGATACGCTTGTAAAAATCCACCCTGATCTCAGAACGATCGCACGCTCTCAGATTCTGACGGGTGCCGACTTTTCCGAGGAAGGACGGCCCGTTGAGCGGCTCGATATCGTCTTCGAGCAGCTTGCCGAGAGGTTTGGTTCGTTGCCGGCCGTGATCTCCGATGGACGCGCCTGGACATATCAAGAGATAAACAAACGCGCGAATCAGTTTGCCCGCCTCCTCATGGACAAGGGCGTGCGGCCGGGCCAGCGGGTGGGTTTGCTTGTCGATCGATCCGCCGAGACCTACATTGCGCTGCTCGGTGTCATGAGGGCAGGGGCGGCGTTCGTTCCTCTCGCTGCCGCTTTTCCCGAAGAGCGGATGGCGCTCATCATCGAAGACGCCGATGTGGAGCTGGTCGTCACCATCGACGCCTATTCCTCTCGCGCCAAACAACTCTCCGTTCCCTTCGTCCTGATCGATGCCGCCGACGCCGAAATCACGGCTAGGTCCGATGCACCGCTGCAACCGAACGCTGTGCCTTCTGCATCCGACGACACCTGCTACATTCTCTATACATCCGGTACGACAGGCAAGCCTAAGGGCGTAGTCATAAAGCACCAAAGCATTTGCAACTTTGTGCGGGTCGCTGCCGCAGCCTATGGGTACCGGCCGGGTGATCGCGTCTATCAGGGCATGACCATCGCCTTTGACTTTTCTGCCGAAGAGATTTGGGTGCCATTTGCCGCTGGCGCCACAATCGTGCCAGCGCCGGGTCAGCTTACTCTGGTGGGCGAGGAGCTCGCTGATTTCCTGCGGATGAATGACGTTACTTGCATGGCCTGTAGCCCGACATTATTATCCTCCATAGAAAGTGACGTGCCTGGCCTCCGATTGCTGCTGGTCGGCGGCGAGGCTTGTCCTCATAATCTCGTCATGCGCTGGACGAAGCGAGGGCGGCAAATTCTCAACACATATGGCCCGACCGAGGCCACGGTGACCGCAACGATGGGTGTGCTGGTGCCTGAGAGGTCGGTGACCATCGGTGCACCACTGCCCACTTACTCCATCGTCATTCTCGATCCTTTGGTATCGGAACTTGCCGAGCCAGGTGAGTCGGGTGAAATCGGCATTGCCGGCATCGGACTGGCGGCAGGCTACCTCAATAGGCCGGATCTGACCGAACAGAAGTTTATTGCAGATTTCATCGGCCTGCCGAACAATCCGTCGAAGCGTATTTACCGGACGGGGGATCTCGGCCGGATCAACGACGACGGCGAGATCGAATATCAGGGTCGCATCGACACCCAGGTGAAAATCCGCGGATACCGCATCGAGCTCGGAGAGATCGAGGCGGTGCTTCTGGACCAGCCCGCGATCGCGCAGGCTGCCGTCACGACCTGGGAGATCGAGCCCGGCCGTATGGAACTCGTTGCCTATTACGCATCGAAGACCGGCCTGCCACCGATCTCGCGTGCCGATATTGCGCGCGCGCTGAAACAGCGCCTGCCGGACTACATGGTGCCTTCTTATCTGGAGGAATTGCCCGCGATCCCGATGACGGTCTCGAACAAGGCGGATCTTCGTCAGCTCCCGAAGCCGACAGGCGTTCGGCTCGCGGCAGAACGAACGGTGGTGCCACCCCGCAATGACGATGAACGCTTCCTGGCGGAGACGCTTTCGAACGTTCTGAAGTTTGATGATGTCTCTGTGGAAGACCATTTTTTCGACGATCTCGGTGCCAACTCCCTGCTCATGGCTCGCTTTTGCGCCCGCGTGCGCACCCGAAAGGAATGGGCGACGGCGTCCATTCGGGACATCTACCTGCACCCGACTGTGGCGCTTCTCGCACAGCACCTCCGTATCCCGGAGGAGAGGACGACGGCCATCAATGAGCCATGTCTAACCCACCGGGCATCCAATCTTGCCTACTGGACCTGTGGAGCAGCACAACTCCTATTTTATGGCCTCTACAGCTATTTTGGACTGCTGCTTTTCAACTACGGTCTTAACTGGGTATATGACAAGCTCGATGAGCCGCTGTCGCTCTATCTGCGCTGCGCGCTGCTGTCTGGCGGTGTTTTCTTCGGTATGTCGGGGGCCGCGATCATCGCGAAGTGGCTGCTGGTCGGCCGCTGGAAGCCAGAAGCGTTCCCCATCTGGGGCCTGCGCTACTATCGTTTCTGGGTAGTTCAGACCATGATCCGGACCGCACCCGTGGTGCTCTTCCGCGGCAGCCCGCTCTACAGTCTCTATCTGCGGCTTCTGGGTGCCAAGCTCGGACGGAATACCGTTATCGAATGCCGATCCGTGCCGGTCTGCACCGATCTTATATCGATCGGCGACAATACCATTCTGCGCAAAGAATCGATGATACTCGGCTATCGGGCGCAGTCCGGCTATATCCACACAGGTCAGCTGACCATTGGCCGCGATGCCTTCGTGGGTGTCGGTAGCACACTCGATATCGATACCCGGATCGGCGATGGCGCCCAGCTCGGCCACTCTTCGTCGCTCCAGCGCGGACAGAGCATTCCGGATGGTGAGCACTGGCATGGATCGCCGGCGGTGCCGACAACGGCGGACTACTGCAAGGTTCGCAATGTCAGCCTTTCCAAGGCCCGGCGCATCCTTTATGAAGCGGCTCAGCTCGTTGCCCTATTTACGGTCGTGACGCCTCTGCCACTTCTCTTCCACAGCTATTGGGAAAATGTGAGCGACGACTATCAGGAGACCATCGGCATTGTCGCGATCGGCACCACGGTCACGCTGTTCGGTTACATCGCTGTGTCCCTGCTTGCTGCGACATTGCTGCCACGTCTCTTCAGGTTCTTCTTAAAGCCGGGTCGTACTTATTCTCTCTACGGCTTTCACCACTGGCTGCAAGCTACGATCGAGCTTTCCAGCAACTCTCGTATCCTCAACCTGATATTCGGCGATAGCTCGGCGATTGTGCATTATATGCGCAGCATCGGCTGGAAGCTTAACAAGGTGACCCAGACAGGTTCCAATTTCGGAACGAATCAGCAGCACGACAACCCGCTTCTGTGCGAGATCGGCACCGACACCATGGTGTCGGACGGGCTTTTCATGATCAACATGCACAAGTCCGCCACCGCATTCAGGTTGGATCACACCAAGATCGGCGAGCGCAACTATCTGGGCAACAATATCTACTATCCGCCGGATGGGCGGACAGGTGAAAACTGCCTGCTCGGCACCAAGGTGATGGTTCCCATCGACGGGCCGATCCGGGAGAATGTTGGCCTGCTGGGCTCGCCGTCCTTCGAAATTCCGCGCATGGTGAATCGCGACAAGGAGCTTATCGCCGGCGTCGACGAAGATGCCCGACGTAGCCGCCTGAAGCGCAAGAATCTCTATAACACCATGACGGCGCTCCTCTTCCTGGCAACGCAGTGGGTCATGTTGTTCGCCACGCTGGCGATCTGGGATCGGGCGCTCAACTACTACACAGAATGGGCCGAGATCGCGCTCTTCGCCGCTGTGGTCCTGACATCGGCGATCACCATACCATTTTACATTTTTGTGGAGCGCGCCAGCCTGGGCTTTGGCAAGCTGAAGCCGCAGATGACGACGATCTATGATGTCACATTCTGGCACCATGAACTTCATTGGAAGCTGTCGGACTCGCCGATCACCGGCCTGTTCAGCGGCACGCCGTTCCGACCCATGATCCTGCGCATGCTCGGCGTGAAGGTTGGACGGCGCGTCTATGACGGCGGCAGCAATCTGACTGAGCGTTCCCTGGTGGAGATCGGCGACGATGCCACCCTGAACGAAGGATGCGTCATTCAGGCCCATTCGTTGGAAGAGGGCGTGTTCAAGTCCGATTTCATCCGGGTTGGCAAGGGCGTCACGCTTGGACCTGCTGCCTTTGTCCACTATGGCGTTGTGATGGGCGACGGGTCGGTGGTCGACGTCGACTCCTTCGTGATGAAGGGGGAAGTGCTGGAGCCAAACTCCATCTGGCGCGGCAACCCGGCCAAATTGCATCGCTTCGTGACGCCGGTTCTAAGGGACGGCGCCAGGAAATCCGCCTGAATATCCCGCTGCCATCCGGTGTGTCGAGCCCGAGAACGCAGTGGAGACAGCTGCTTTCTTGAAGATTGCCCAGGAGGTAACGCCTTGACTGATCGATCCCCGCAGACGGCGGAAATCCGTCTCGCTCCGATGACCGAGGCAAACCGGGCGTTGGTGATGTCCTTGGAGCTTGCTCAAGAGCAGGTGGATTTCGTCGCGAGCAATTCGGACTCTCTGGAAGAAGCCGATGACGATGTGGACGCGCAGCCGCGCGCTATCATGTTGGGGGATCGTATTGTCGGGTTTCTGATGTACGAGGCGCCGGCGGACGATTACGAGGCGCGAATCTACCGCTTCATGATCGACCGCGTCTACCAGGGTAGAGGTTACGGCAAGGCCGCGTTGCGCGAAGTGCTGGCGGAAATCGGGAGGCTCGGCCACATCAGGCACGTTTCGATCTGCTATGACCCTGAGAATAAAGGCGCGCGACACCTCTATCGCGCTGCCGGCTTCGTTGAAGAGGGACTCGACGAGGACGGGGAGATGATCGCCGACCTGGTCCTACCTGCACGGGCGGACAATCCATGACACGCCCGCCCTACGCTCCGCCAACCTTGCCCGAGGAAATAGCACTTTTGGAGGCGATGGCTGCCATTGCACCGAAAGGCGTTCGGATTGGATGCCGGAAGATACGCGATGAGGATGAGGCCCACTTGCTGCCGGAGGAAGCACGTGCCATCCCGGCACGCCACCCGGCCATCCGGCGGGCCAGCGGCGCGGCCCGGTGGATCGCACACGGTCTGCTGTGGGACATTGGCTTAAACGACTTCGCTGTCCTGCGTACGTCATCGGGCGCGCCGGTCTGGCCCGACGGGATGACGGGTTCGTTGGCTCACGACAACGAAATGGCCGTAGCGGCGGTGGCGCCTGTTTCCCACATCGGCTCTCTCGGTATCGATGTCGAGCCCGCCCAACCCCTCCCACATGACATTTTCGCGCTAGTTGCAACCCCTGCGGATACGACAGAAGCACTAAATCAAGACCTTACCGGTCGTATTCTCTTTTCAGCCAAGGAAGCAGTCTATAAGGCGGTGTATCCGCTTGATCGCGAGATATTGGGCTATGAGGATATCGCCGTGGACCTCAAAGCAGGTCTTGCAGTGACGACGACAGGCCATCGGGTCAAGCTCTTATACTGTGTTGCTCCACGCGTGGTCGTTGTGGCGTTTGTTCGCGGCAATTAGTTCCGGCATTCTGCGGGCACAAGTATCAGGAGCGCAACGGTGCCGACCACTGCGAAAACTGCTCCACAGATGAACACGGACTGATGGCCAAGGTGATCCCAAAGCAGACCGGCGATGACACTGGCAATGAGTTGAGCGAGCCCAACCAGGGAATTGTACCAGCCGATGCCGCCGGCACGCAGTTCCGGGGTACGAGGCTGGAAGCGAGCGCCTTTCTAGCGGCACGGAAGGTCCCCCGATAGGCGCCATAGCAGACGAACACTACGGCCACGATGACGACATTGACCGTGAGCGCAACCCCCGCATAAGCGGCAAAGAACACGGCGAACGCCGCGAGTAGAACATCACGGCGGCTGATCCGATCAGACAAGAAGCCCATGGGATAGGAGACTAGGGCAGCGACGAGATTGAACCCCGAATAGATGAGAATCGTGTCCTCGATCGAGGCACCTGCGGCCTGCGGTTCGAGGACCAGAAATGCGAGATTATGGTAATGGAGTTGGGGAGTGCCTGCCGAGCAATACCCATGCTGCAAGTATGATGAGCAGCAGGCCTGAGATAAGAGCATTCCATGTAAAGAGGGGATTCTCAGTATATCGAAGAGCCCAGGGGGAGACGATAAGCCAGCCGCCGAGCAGGATATCGGCTCGATCCTCCCAAAGATGGTATGACGCGTAGGCCGCTCCTCCCAGAACTGCGACGACGAGGCCGCAGACAAGAAAATTCCAAGCGGGCGCGCCAACGGGAAAGGAATCGGGGCCGTAGCTCCCGAATACCCATGGCGAGGCAATTAGCCACATGCCAATGATGAACACAATATGGTCCTGCCAGCGACGCTGTTTCATATCGCTTCTCCTTCATGCAACAAATAAAACTTATCGTGTCTTCAGGAGCCAATCATTGCGTTTGGTCAAATCCAATCGGTGTCTGCTTCAGCGATAAGCCGGCTGCGTACGGAACAGATGCCATAAGCTGCGAGATAGCGTGACGAACGATGCCCCCTGCTCGCAACACGCTCATTCGTACCGGAGCGCCTCGATGGGATCGAGATTGGCTGCCTTATGGGCCGGATAATAACCAAAGAAGACCCCGACCATTGCCGAGAACAGAAAACCTCCTGTCATTGCGGCCACCGAAAGTGGCGCCGGCCAGTTGAAGACCTGTGAAATCACCAGGGAAACAGCAATGCCCATGACAATTCCGGCAATGCCGCCACTGACGCTGAGAAAGATCGCTTCGGCCAGAAACTGCAATAGAACATGTAGGCGCCGGGCACCGATCGCCATGCGCAGACCAATCTCCCGAGTTCGTTCCGTCACCGATACCAGCAGAATATTCATAATGCCGATTCCGCCGACAAGAAGAGAGATCGATGCGACGACCGCAAGCAGGAGGGCCATAATCCGGCTGCTGCTTTTAGCCGCCTCCGCGAATTGGCTGAGGTTACGGACATCGAAATCCTTGTTTTGGGTCGCCTTGATATTGTGGCGTCGCGTCAGAATATCGTTAATGTCTTTGACCGCCTCGGGTACCTGGTCGGCGCTCTTTGCCTGAACGAACAGCATATTGGCAAATCCCGTCAGGCGGGGTTGCAGATTGTAGGGATTCGGTGCCGGCAAATAGACCCAGTTGTTGGGCGTTTGCACCTGGCTCGGTGCTGCAACACCCAGTACGCGTCGTTCGGCGGTCGTAAACGGGATCATGACAACATCGTCTTGATCTTGTCCCATTGCCGACTGGCCTTTGCCCGCCAGCAGGCCAACGACTCGCATCGGAACATTCCGAATTCTGATCGTCGCTCCGATCGGATTTTCGGTCGTAGCGAACAGCTGACGATAAACCGTCTGACCGATGACGGCGACCAGATCGCCATTGCGTTCGTCTTCGCCGCTTATCGGCGCGCCGGCGGCGATATGCCAATTGGTGATGGCCGGATAGGCTTCGCTGACCCCCTGAATATTCGTTGTCCAATTTTTGCTGCCATATTCGGCCTGGCCCTGCTGGCGGATGAGATAGCCGATATTCGCGACAGCTGTATCCTCTCCGATCGCCCTGGCATCCGCAACGGTCAGCGTGCTTGCGCTGCCATATCCTATCCGCGCGCCACCGCTTGTGAGCGCTCCTGGCAGAACCACCACGACGTTCGTTCCAAGGCTTTCGATTTGTCTCGCAACGGCGTTGTTTGCACCTTGTCCAACTGCCACCATCACGATAAGCGCCGCCACACCGATGAAAACGCCCAGCATCGTCAGTATCGATCGCATCTTGTTGCGACGGATAGCCTGCCCGGCTGCACCGAGCGCCATAAGCCCGAAGGCGAGGCCGCCACTGGATTCCGATCGCACTCTGCCATCATTGTCGGCGCTCGCCACTGGAGACACATTGGCCCGGTTGCGTTCGATCTTTCGTTCATCCGCAACGATCTGGCCGTCGCGCATGGTTACGATACGATCGGCATAGGCGGCGATGTCCGCTTCGTGCGTGATCAGCACTATGGTTACGCCTTGGTGGCGATTGAGAGCGACAAGGACTTCCATGATCTCATGCGAGGTCTTCGTGTCGAGGTTTCCCGTTGGTTCGTCCGCCAGAAGCAGATGAGGAGAGTTGATCAAAGCGCGCGCTATGGCGACCCGCTGCTGTTGGCCGCCGGATAGCTGACCGGGCGTGTTGCGTTCGCGATCTCCAAGCCCCAAGCGAGCAAGCGAAGCGCGCGCATGTTCTACCGCACCGGCACCGTCGACCGTGCCAGCTTTGGCATAGTAGAGCGGCAGGCGAACATTTTCGAGGGCACTCGTACGCGGCAACAGGTTGAAGCTCTGAAAGACGAAACCCAGTCGTTCGCTTCGAATAGCGGCAAGAGCCGGTTCTGTAAGTTTCGCGACATCGACGCCCTCAAAAAGATAGCTACCGCTGCTTGGGCGATCGAGACAGCCGAGAATCGATATCAATGTGGATTTTCCTGAACCTGACGACCCTACGATCGCAATGAATTCGCCCCGCTCGACCTTGATATTGACCCCGCGGATCGCCTTGACCTCCGTGCCGCCGACCACAAAAGTTCTTGTGACATCCTTCAATTCTATAACGGGCTGAGTTTCCTGAAATGTCATGGCAGAACCGCCTTTACAATCTGAGGAGGCGGGAGAGAGCCGACGAATTCGATGATTTGCTTTGTCCGACGATGACCTTGTCACCGACGGACAGGTCGCCCGCCTCGATCGCGGTGAAGGACTGGTCGCTTATACCTGTTCTTACGGGCACCAGGGTCAGCACACCGCTGCGCTGCACCCACACATGTGCCGCTTTCATATCTGCGGAGTAGGGTGTTATGGACGGAATCGAGCCCTCTCTTGGCTGGAACCGCAGAGCCTGGTTGGGAACGCGAAGGACGCTCGTCTGATGATCGGTAACAATGCTCAGTGACGCGGTCATACCCGGTTTCAGGGCAAGATCCGCGTTGTCGACGCCGAAGACCGCATCGAAAGTGACGATATTTTGAACGGTTTGCGGCGATTGCCGAACTTGTTTGACTTTACCTTCAAAGGCTCGTGCCGGAAAGGCATCGACACTGAAAGTGACCGGCTCGCCCTCTCGGATAGCCCCGATATCGCTTTCGCTGATGTTGGTATCCACCTGCATTCTGGTTAGATCGGTGGCGATAAGGAAAAGTGTGGGGGTCTGGAAGCTCGCGGCCACAGTCTGGCCCTGGCTCACATTGCGGGAAACTACGACGCCATTAACGGGTGAGCGTATGTTCGTATAGTCGAGATTGATCTGCGCGGCGGCAAGCTCGGCTTTGCGCTGCTCGATTACCGCCTGGTCAAGGGCCACCTGCGCTTCGGCCTGCTCGGCAAGGTTTTTGGCGATATCGACGGTGTCCTGAGAGACTGCTTGAGGCTCTATGAGACGGCGGCTCCTTTCATAGTTCAATTGCGCATAATCTAAATTGGCCTTATCTTTGCTCATCTGAGCATTGGCGACCGACAGATTTGCAGAGTCCTGATTGACCGTGGTCTGGTAGGGGCGTGGGTCGATAGTCGCACACACCTGTCCCGCCTTGACCACGGTATTGTAGTCGCAGCGGATCTCCGTGATCGGGCCGGATACATAGCTGCCGACGATGATGGTGAGTTCCGGATTGACTGTTCCGGTTGCTGTCACCTGCCGTACCACGTCACCTTTAGTCACGAGGGCGATCTCGAAGGACTGCGTTATAGGTTTTCCAATGCGCTGCCAGACAACGATGAACGCAAACGCCGACACGACCGTCATGCTTGCCAGCAACCAAGGCCAAAGCATCCGGCGTTTTCGCGCCTTCGGTATTGTCGCCGGCGCGGATACCTCACGCAGTAGCGGTCGCGCTTCGATTGAGCCATCCATGCGCCATACTCCTTCTGTGCTCCAACTCTGCCATCGCGAGACAGTCTGGACATTGATCTGGCGCAAAGGTCATAGAGTGGACGTGGCGGCTATCGCCCCTAAAACGTCGTGAGATCGATCTCATCTCCAAGAGCGATGCATCTACTGCACGCCGGCTGGGTATCCCCGGTTACGAAGGCTGTGCCAGAATGGCTGTGCTCCGCTGCGCCGCAGTAACTCCGCGCCGGCGGGCCACGATTATGTGGCGTGAGAGCCTCCGGTCGGCCAATCTGGAAGCGATGGCGTATCCGATATCGATTGATACGGCCATCCAGCCATCGATCGATCATTATGACGATATCCAGACGCATAAGCGCTAGATTTTGGTATTCACATTCCTCTTGCTGAAACAAGCAAAAGTAGAAATCCCTCCAATGATTCCGAAATCAAAAGCTGTTCTCAGCTGTACATGCGAAGATTTGGAGGTTAAGCTAATTTAGCCTTCTGCAAAGACTATGTGAGGGGCGGATGCGACGCTTCATCGTTCGGCAGAATATCGAGCGCTTCGAGCGCCTGCTTAGCGAAGGCTTGGACGATCATGAGCGCTCGATGTTTGAGCAACTGCTCGCTCAAGCGCGCAATGAATTATACTGGCTGGAGAATATTTGGTCACAAACCTGTCCGCATCTCGGTATTTCGGATTCCGTCGGGGCTAACGCCGAAAGATGTCTCGATCGCGTTGTCATGGCCCGGGGCGCCAACTTTGGAAGTTTGCAGCTGTTGGATATCGACACGGCTCATCTCTGCCTTATTGCCCACCACAATTTTGATCGCTCTTCCGTCGAACAGTTTGCAAGGGTGCGGAACGGAGAGGCGACGACCTGCGATGCCGCTCGCATTTTACAAGCATCCGTCTTCGTTGAAGATATCGAGAGTGCCGATGGGTTTGCTTCTTTAAGAGACTGGACTCGCAGGATCGGTATTCGAGCGATCCAGACAACACCGATATTCGGCCATTCCGGAAAGTTCATTGGCGCGTTTTCCACGCACTATGCGAGTCCACGTTCCTTTTCGAGCGAGGAAAGGGAAATGAATTCTGTCAGTTCTGAACAGTTTAGACGCTTGTTCGCTGACATGGGACGAACATAGGTTGCGAACCGGCATTAGTTTCCGATGCCGATGAGAGCGACGAATAGTTGTTGGCTGACGTGGCCAAAACGGCTGTTTTTGGAGATCCGTTCTGGTAGTGCGACTGCTATTTTCTAAAGGATTCCTAGAAATTGAACGCCCTCAGCGCTGCTCATCCGCAGTTTGTTCTTCTGAGGCAACGGAGTGATCGCCGTTTCAAATCCCAAGAGCCTCACCTGCGTTTATAGCCACGCAGGCATGGCGCGGATAGAGTTAAGGCTTCGGATGCAAGGACGGCGTTCTCTCCCGTGACAATCAGAACGCGCTCTTCACAACCCCGCCATCGACCCGCAGTGCCGCGCCATTGGTGGCCGAGGATAGCGGGCTTGCCACATAGGCAACCATGGTTGCGATTTCCTCAGGCGTCGTGAAGCGTTTGATCAGTGAAGTTGGTCGGATTTTCTCGAAGAACTCGGTCTCGAATTGCGCGAAAGTCTTCCCTTCGGACCCGGGCAACGCGGCGACAAAATCGATGACGCCGCGCGACTTCGTTGGGCCTGGCAACACGCTGTTGACCGTGATCGCGGTGCCAGCAACCGATTCGGCGATACCGCGCGCCGCTGCGATCTGGGCCGCCTTGGTCACGCCGTAGTGCACCATCTCGGCGGGAATATGTACGCCGCTTTCGCTCGATATAAAGATGATGCGGCCCCAGTTACGCTGGCGCATCGCGGGCAGATAAAGACGGGCGAGACGAACACCTGAAAGCACGTTGACATCGAAGAAATGCCGCCAGTCAGCATCCGGGATCTCTTCGAACGGCTTGGGTTCGAAGATGCCGAGATTGTTGATCAGGATCTCGACATTTGGAAAGCGTTTCGTAATCGCATCGGCGGCTGCTTCAGTTCCGAGATCGCCGGCAAATCCGTCAACGCGACCGCTTCCAATCGCGACAAGTTCGGCGACCGTGCAATCGACGGCATCTTGGGTCCGTCCATTGACGATGACATGGGCGCCCTCGCGAACAAGAGTTGCCGCGATTGCATGACCGATGCCGGCGGTGCTGCCCGTAACGAGAGCCAGTTTACCGTTGAGTTCGAGGTTCATGAGAATTCTCCGATGAGAGACACAACAGATCGATTGAGCATGAAAAGCGCGTTACCCGAGAGGAGGCGGCGTCGCATTGAGCTTCGCCACCCTACGGCAGATCCGGTTGGTAGACCAGTTTGCCTTCCTTGGTAACGATAGTCGATCCACAGGGCTCGCGAGACGCGACTGCCAGCGCATCATCGGAGTTCATTGCTGTGTAGACGACCTTTCATCCGCGCATCGACCTTACCTTGCGCTGCAAGTTCGACTGCTCGCGCGGCAGCGGCACGGCAGGCGCGGCCCGGCCCCTGGCGATGAAGTGTTCGTAACGGTTATATGGGAGGAAATCGGTCATGGGCCGGATCATCGCTGCATCACGTAGCTACCAGGCGCATCGCAAAGCGGAGGGTAGCCCTTGATCGGAGCGCCCATGGTGGGCGGCGTGACGGGTTCGCTATTTGTCTGCGCCGACAGCCACGCCTCCCAGGCAGGCCACCAAGATCCGTCACGAACCGGCGCAACCGAGTACCATTCATCCGCGCTAAGGCAGGGGTCGTCTGGCTTTTTCTCCAGCATTCGGAAATGCCGACCGCGATGGCCTGGCTCGCTGACAATACCCGCGTTGTGACCACCGCTGGTCAAAACGAAGGTTACGTCGGTATCGGTGAGATAGTGGATCTTATGGACCGAGCGCCAAGGGGCGACATGGTCACGTTCCGTGCCCACGGCGAAGATTGGAACACGAATGTTCTGGATGACGGCAGGTTGGCCATCAACCATATAGCGGCCGGAAGCAAGGTCGTTATGAAGAAAAAGGTTGCGCAGATAGTCGGACTGCATTTGGTAGGGCATGCGGGTGGCGTCGGCATTCCACGCCATCAGATCGTTCAGCGGCTCGCGTTCACCCATCAGATATTCGTGGATCATGCGGGACCAGATCAGGTCGTTGGACCGGAGCATCTGGAAAGCGCTAGACATTTGCGAGGCCTCGAGTGTGCCATGCTGCCACATCATGGCCTCTATAAAGGCGATTTGACTGTCGTCGATGAAAAGTTGCAATTCACCCGGCTCGGTGAAGTCGGTCTGTGCGGCAAAGAGCGTCACCGAGGCAAGACGATGGTCGCCGTCCTGCGCCATGGCGGCTGCCGCTAACGTCAGTATCGTTCCGCCCAAACAGTAGCCGGCTGCATGAATCTTACGATCCGGGACGATAGCCGCGACTGCGTCGAGTGCCGCCATCACCCCGAACCTGCGATAATCATCGAGCGAGAGATCGCGATCTTCCGCCGTCACATTGCGCCAGGAAATGCAAAAAACGGTGTGGCCGCGTTCCACGAGGAAGCGGATCAGGGAGTTGGCCGGCGAAAGATCGAGGATGTAATATTTCATGATCCAGGCCGGCACGATGAGTACTGGCTCGGCTTGAACGGCGTTTGTCGCTGGTGCATATTGTATTAATTCGATCAGATGGTTGCGGAAGACGATTTTTCCAGGCGTCACCGCGACGTTCCGCCCGACCACGAAATCTTCCGTCCCGACTGGAGGCTGTCCCATCAGGAGGTGGTGGCAATCTTCGGCCAAGTTTCGGGCGCCAAACAATAGATTTAGACCGCCGGTCCCCATTGTGCGCTGGATCGTTTCAGGATTGGCCCATAGCATATTGGCCGGCGATGCCATGTCGAGCCATTGCCGTATCGCAAACGACACGACGTCCTCATGATGCTGGGAGACGCCCGTGACATCGTGCGTGGCGTTGTGCCACCATTGCTGGGTCAAAAGGAACGCCTGCGCCCAGAAGCGATGGGGCCAACGCTGCCAGGCTTCATCCTGAAAACGCTCGTCGCCCGGGAGTGGCTCGATGCACCAGGGTGTGTCGGGATCTAGGATGGACTGTAGCATGTGAGTGAGGAGACGCATCGACTTCTGGTCCGCCTTTACGGCGAGTTCCGTTTGCTTACCGGGCGCCGCGGCGAGATGCGCCCCCCAATCGGCGAAGGCGAGCCAGAAAGCGGTCGGTGAAAACCCAAATGTCGCGCGGGCGATCGACGCACTTGTCATAAGATCGATTGCGCGGAAGCTTTCACCCAGGAACGAATTACTCATGTCGGGTTCCGACGGCGCGAGGAGCTGAGCTTCCGTGGCTTTCATTGGGAGTGTGTCCATAGCAACATTTCCTTTCGCGGCGAATGAACCATCTTCCTTCGTTCTCACGCGGTTTCGTCGCAAAGTGTGGGGCAGGTTTCCCAATCTGAGTCTGTTACCTCTCGGAAAGGGGCGAGTAGTCGGGCAATCCTGGGAGATGAGATTTCCCGCGTTAAGCTACGACATATATCTACCGCCGTTGATCGACAGTGTTTCGCCGGTAATGAAGCCGGCTTTGTCCGACACGAGAAAAATGGCGCCGCGCGCGATTTCCTCGGGTAGAGCCAACCGTTTGGCTGGAACCGCATCGACGATCATCTTCAGGATATCGGGCCGCACGGTCGCGACCATGTCGGTCTTCGTGTAGCCCGGTGCAATCGCGTTGACCGTGATACCGCGCGGGGCACTCTCAAGCGCCAGTGCTTTGGTGAAGCCGATCATCCCTGCTTTGGCCGCTGCGTAATTGGTCTGCCCCGCCTGGCCCATGAGGCCGTTGACCGAACTGATGTTCACAATACGTCCAAAATTTCGCTCGCGCATGCTCTCGATCACGGCTCGGCACATGTTGAAGCATCCACCCAGATCGATATCGATGACAGAACGCCATTGCTCCTTAGTCATCTTGTGCAGCATGGAATCTCGCGTAATTCCCGCATTGTTGACGAGTATTTCGACCGGACCCAGCTTGGCGGCAACCTCAGCAACGCCGTGTGCGCAGGCATCGAAATCGGCGACATCCCAGGCGAATGTCGGAATTCCGTTTGACCGACCGAAGGCCTCGGCCCCTGCTTCATTGCCGAGATAGTTGACACAAACCCGATAGCCGGCCGCCTTCAGCGCCAGGCTGGTGGCGGCACCTATTCCTGTGACACCCCCCGTGACAAGTGCGATACGATTCATCGATGCCTCTAATCTTGTTGATCCAGCCGAGCCGCAAATACCAAGCGCTCACGTCGCCTTTGCTTGTTTGTTCTGGACCAGCATCAATCCGGCTGCGGGTCAGACACCATTGGAATCCGACCACGAGCACCGGTTTCATCCAGCTTCCTTGCGTGCGTGGCGCGAGAAAATGCAATCCAGGAGGTTGTTTATTTCAGCGTTACAACAATGCCGCTTGCGGCAAGGTTGAGCTTCAGGCCCGACGTTTTTGAATGAAAATGGACGATGACCCCGTTTTGGTTTTCGAGCACCGCCACCGAGCCACCGCCGGCGATCGTCGCGCCGGCGCCAGCGGCGAAATAAGTGCCCGCGGCGTCGGCGGGATTCTTCAGATTGTAGACTGTTCCGGCGCCATCAATGCGATCAATGCCGATGTCAACAACACTCAGTCCCGAAACGGTGAAGGGATAGGGCTTGCCTTTGAACAACAGAGTTCCGTTGCCCCAGGTATATCCAACGCCAGCGGCGACACTGCCACCGGAGAATGCAATCGTAGCCGATGGGGCTTCTTGAGCGAAGCTGACAGCCGGTGACGCCAGAAGTGCGATGGTCATCAGACAAGTAGTTGACAAGCGTGACATGCGAACGTTCCTTCTTTGAGATAGAAATTTGGGAAATCAAGAAAACCGGCGTGGGCGCAAAACCGGCCTCGAAAAGCGCGACAATCTCGGAGCCATCGGTGGATGCTGAGTTGAGCGTGCCGCCCGCCAATTTCGTGATCGACCAAACCTCGGGTACTTTCCATTGGCATCTCGCTGCTATCTTCTAGCCATCAGCGGGCAAGAAGATTGCGGAATCACCGATGGTTAAGGAGGCGAGGGCACTCCCTTGCGCGTGACCGTGCTTACGGCTGCAGTGTTAAGCGTTTTTGGCCTCTTCTCGCACGATGCCGGCGGTATCGGACGCAAATCGCGCGTTGATCGCCAGGGTTTTGCTGATTTCTTTCGCATAGTCCGAAACCGCATCGCGCCAATAGTCGCCGATGACATCCAGGGTATCATTGGTTTTTTCCGCAGCTATGACGTCATCCATCAGCTTGATGTCGCGCTGAAAACGGTGCTGAAGGAATGATAGGCCTTCGACCTGATAGCGAAGCAATGTTTTCGCTATCGTTGTCGGTATCTTCAATACGGACCCAGTCGGGTTGTTGTCATCGCTCAAGGCCAGGAATGACGCCATCGGAAGCTCGAAAGCAGACTTTAGAACTTGTTTCTGCATGACACGTTTTCTCCATTGAACACGCAGAAGGCTACCGCGCCGAGAAGGAAGCCACTTTGATCGAAGTCAAGAACCGATCTTCAGTGTCATCGGAAGCCGGACCACGGTCGCACGATATCGGATATCGGATTTCCGGCAGCTCACATCGGTGGAAAGGTTTGTCTCTCGCGGAGATGAGCGTAATAACCATGGATCGGCGGACGACCCAGCGATGAACCGTGGAGTGGTCGACGTGAATCCGCGCTCGGCCATCATCTCTTCCAGATCACGCAGGCTGAGATTGTAAGCCAGACACCAACGTGCGCACAGCGGGATTACAGATCGGTCGAAGTGACGGCCATTGAACATCGACGAGCTCCCTGAAATGGAAGAGCCTATGCTCCAGCCAACGTTACCGTGCGGTTTGCGACAGAGCAGACGCAGGTGCCCCAGGTTCCGGCGGGTGAAACTTTCCGCAAGCGTACCGGTTCGAAAGAATGTGATCTTCCGGCTTTCGCTCATCTGCATTAAACACGCGTCGCAGCTCTAATATTTCCCGGAGCAGCATCAATTTAGCCTCACTCCGGTGGGGCTTTTCTTTGACTTCAATCGTGGCGGTCGTTTCGCAAATGGCGTCCTTGCGCGACATCTTGCAATGTCAGCGCCTTCGTCCTCTGGTCTGATGAAAATCGCTTGGGACTGCATGATGGAAACGTCCCGAGTCGAATCGATGACTTCGGTCGTCCCCGTCCTGTACAGCAATGCATGCTCAACCCCCGAGGTTGGCAATTTTGCAACACCGACTATGTCCGCTAAATTTCGAAGTTCTTATAGATGGACAACGGGAGAGGTTAGCGCTGATATGAAGTCGCAGGGTCCGGTCTTGGTTCGAAAGCAATGCAATGGGCTTTTTAAGCTGTTGGCACATGGGAATGATCAGATTGCGCAGCCGGCTCGATACTCGCGCCGTTGCCGGATCATACGAGCCGTGGGCCTGCGATGCGATTGATCGCTTCGAGCGTGAGATCGAGGCTTTCTGTCGACGATCGGGATTTTTCGTCGTGATGTGAGGGTCGAAACTTGCGCAGGCAGCAAATGTTTCAACCCAGACAATAAGTCGGTTGGAACGAGGAGACCAATTACGAAATGGCACTCTGGACGGCATAAGGCAGGTGCATCGAAGATGCTGGTATAGAATTCAGTCTGGAAGACGCCGATGGCTATGGAATCCGGATCAAGAAGCCGCAATTGCCGCCATCATAGGCTCGACTGCAAACAAGCTCGCGCGGCATGGGGACATATGTAGCGAGCATCATTGTCGTATGGCGGACCGCTTTAAAGCAGAGGATGGGGCAACTAGATCTCTTTTGATTGGGGGACAAAGACGCAAAAGCGGTGGTCAGGCCCGGTCTTGCTCGAATGCGTCGGCATCGAGCGCCTCGATCCGTTCGACATCGACGTCGTCCAATGCAGTGAACTCCTTCGTGCGTGCCGTCTGCGACAGCCGGCCGTCGATCCGTTCGAGGAATTTGTGCAGCAGTTCGACTTGAGCTGTTGGCATGTCGACGATCATTGCCAGGGCGCTGAAAAATGTCGCAATCAGGCTGGGCGAGCTATTTGGCCCATTGGATAATCTCCAGTGTCGCGACGACCTTCCTCAGACAACCATCGTCTTCGACCCTGCAGACCACACCATGCGATTGGCCAATTACAGCAATTGTACTTGTAATGCATCACGCTAGCACAGACGACCACCTTTCGTCTGTGCCCACCGTTAACGTTCATTCCTATCGAACGACGCGCTTTCCGGCGAAAAATCCGAAATGACGCTCTTAATGGAAGCAGGACCGCCGACCACGCCGTCACTTCGGGGCTGCCAGCCTAAGATGCCTGGAGCCGTTCAGCAGTGAGTTGAAATTCCGACCTTAGGAATGATGCAAGCTGGCGAACAGGAAGACGCGGTTGCATCGGCAGAATCATGGCAAGGCGCAGCAGAGGGAGTGTGGGCAGGCCGTCTCCTTCGCCGAGGCGGCGCCAATCGACCGGAACCGCGCTTTCCGGCAGCACTGTCAGAACATCTCCCGAAGCAACTGCCAAGCGAATGCCTGCGATGTCCGATGAGGAGTAAACGATACGCCAGTTTCGGGCCTGCTGGTCCAATGCCGCAAGTATCTGGGGTCGCGCGCGGCAGCCATCGGGAAAAAGTGCAAGGTGAAGATTGGTGGCCGTCTCCGGCGACCGGTTTGGGCCGCAACACCAGACCTGGCGCTCCTCGCGAATGATCTCCCCCTTGGGCTCGGAAACGCTCTGCGTCACGATCGCGACATCTAGGTCGCGCGATTCCACCATCTGTTCCAGCCGATGCGAAAAATCGTGCCGAAGATCGAGGCTGACATTGGGATGGCGAGGCACGAAACGATCCAAAAGGGCTGTGCCGAAAAGCGTGAGGTAGTCGTCCGGCATGCCGAGCCGAACCCGGCTTTCGTTTCGTCCTTCGAGGAGCATCGCGAGCGCCTCGTCCTCGATCGCGCGGATCCTGCGCGCATAGCCTAAGAGCCGCTGTCCCGTCGGGGTTAGTGAAACACGTCGATGCGCGCGCTCAAAGAGGCGCAGATCGAGCCGCTCCTCCCACTTCGCGACGGCCATGCTGACGGCAGCCTGCGTGCGGCCAAGCCTCTCGGCTGCGGCAGTGAAGCTCCCGGTTTCCGCTACGGCAAGAAACGCAGCCAAGGCATCGCTATCGAGGTTTCTCATGATCTATCGCACCAGTTTGATAGCGTTTCTATACGCCTGATGCAGCCTTTGTGAAAGATCAGTGACGCTTATGGATCAATAAGAAATCTCTGCTTTCGCCTCCGGCTGGCGCGATTATGGTTTCATCCCGTGCTTACCAATCCTAAGAAAAAGGGGAACAACGTGAAACACAAATTCCATGCCACGCTCATCTCGGCACTCCTGTCTGGCGCTGTACTTTCATGCGCCTTTGCCTTTCCGGCCGCAGCGGAAACTACATTGCGGCTCGCGCATGCATCGTCGCCGGACAGCCTGATCAACAAGGCGGTTGAAAAATTTGCGGCGGAGGTGAAGGAGGAGAGCAAGGGATCAGTCGTGATCCAGATCTTCCCGAACGGCCAGCTTGGCGACGAAGGCCCGATCGCGGACGGCGTCGGCGCCGGCGCGATCGACATCGGCCTGGGTGGATCGATCGACGCGATCGATCCGCGTCTCAACGTGCTCTCGCTGCCGTTCCTCTTCAAGGACGCCGCGAATGTGCACAAGTTCCTGGATAGCGAACAGGGGCAGGCAGTGCAGCATTTCGGTGAAAAACGCGGCTATCTCATGCTCGGCGCACTGGATTCAGGCTTCCGCCAGTTTGCCACCAGCAAAGCCATCGAAAAGCCCGCAGACCTCTCCGGCGTCAAGATCCGCACTCCGCCGAACCCGGTCATTCTCGCAACCATGAAGCAGTTCGGTGCTCTTGCCGAGTCCATTCCCTTCGGTCAGGTCTACACCGCCCTGCAGTCGCATGTCGTTGCCGCGGTGGAGCCCGAGATGCGCGATTACTACGATTCCAAGTGGTATGAAGTCGCAAAGCATCTGACCATATCCAACTATATCTGGACCGCGAATTGGTGGTTCATGAACAAGGACCGCTTCGACGCTCTGACACCTGATGAGCAGGCGGCCGTTAAGAAGTCGGCGACCGATACAGTTGCCTGGTACCGAAGCGAACTCGACAAAGCTTACGCCGACACCCAGGCATCTCTCGAATCCAAAGGCGTGACGGTAACGAAGGTCGACACAGCTCCATTCGCCGAGATGGTCAAGCCGGTTTATGCCCAGTTCGCTAAAGAATGGGGCGCCGATCTCGTTTCCGCGGTCGAAAAGTCCGCGGCCTCGAACTGAGGTCTAAGCCAATGGAACGAGTTCACAATTCTGCCTCGCCGCTGCGGCGGGGTCCGTTGACGCGCGCACTGGAGCTTCTGGGCGTTATCGCGTTCGTCGTGATGTTCTTTTCGACCTTGCTGGGCGTGATTGCGCGTTTCTTCGAATTCGGCGGCGTCGAGTGGTCGTTCGAGGTGGCAGGCATCGCCTTCATCTGGATCACCTTCATCGGACTGCTCAATGCAGAACTGCGGGGAGAAAACGTCGCATTTGAAGCGCTCAATCAGTCGGCGCCTCCCGCTTTGAAGCGGGTATTCGACCTGATCTCGATCCTTGCCCTTGTGACCATGGGCGGTGCATTCCTGATCAGTGGCTGGGCCGTCTGGCAGCGTTCCGCGATGGTTCCAACTGCCGTTCTGCGCATGCCGACGGGTGTCATCACAGCAACGGTGCTGATCCTCGGCCTCGGTGCGCTGGTGATTGGCATTAGACGCCTGCTTGTCCTCACTGGTTTCAAGCAACGGCAGGAGGAGCCGGTATGACCGTCGCTGTTCTCATCATCAGCTTTTCCTTTTTGCTCCTGATCGGCGTTCCGATCGCCTGGTGCATGGGCATCGCAAGTCTCATCACAATCTATGTCGGCGGTCTGCATCTTCCGACTGCATGGTTCGCACAGCAGACGCTGCGTGGCGCTGACGCGATCACGCTTGCCGCAATCCCGCTCTTCCTCTTTGCCGGTGAGTTGATGAACCGTGGAGGGTTGACGACACGCATCATGAGGGTCGCCGAGCATATTTTCGGCCGCATCACCGGAGGCCTCGGTCTCGTCAATGTCGCAACCGCTCTCGTCTATGGCGGCATCAGCGGTTCGGCGACGGCCGACACCGGCGCGGTAGGATCGATCATGATCCCCGCGATGGCGCAGCGTGGCTACCCTAAGGCCTTTGCGGCTGCAGTGACGGCCGCCTCCGGTACCCTCGGCATCATCGGCCCGCAGAGTGTGATTCTGATCCTTTACGGAGTCCTGACCAACACCTCGATCGGCGGTCTGCTGGTGGCGGCTCTCATTCCCGGCGCTTTCATCGCCGCAACTTTCATGATCACGTCCTACATCGTGGCGCGACGCCACAATTTTCCGAGAAACGAGGCCCCTGCGGTCTGGGGCGAGATCGGGCGTGACGTTATTGGCGCCCTGCCGGCACTTCTGATGCCGGTGCTCGTGCTCGGTTCGATCATCGGCGGCATTGCTACCGCGACGGAAGCCTCTGCATTGGCGGTGGTCTATTCCTTCCTGGTCGGTATCCTCGTCTATCGCGAGCTACCGCTTCGTTCCCTCTACGCTGCGGCATCCGCGGCAGTCGCAACAACCGGCGTCATTATGATGATCATGGCGTTGGCAACCCCATTCGGTTGGATTTTGACCGTTGAACAGGTTCCGGCCAACGCCGCGGCCTGGATCACAGGGCTCCATACGGGACCGATTGTAACGATCATTCTCGTTCTGGTCCTCCTAAAGGTCGTTGGCTTCTGGCTCGACCTCGGGCCGGCCCTGATCATTCTCGCGCCGATCCTGGTTCCGATTGCGCTGGCCGCTGGCATGACGCCCTACCAGACGGGGATCGTCTTCACCATGACGCTCGGCATTGGCCTTTTCACGCCGCCGATCGGCACAAACATCTTCGTGGTCTGCAACGTGGCCAAGCTCGACATGTGGTCGGTTTCTGTTTGGCTCGTCCCCTATTGGATCGCAAGCATCGTCTGCGTGGCGGGTCTCGTCGCGTTCCCGTCATTGACAGAATGGCTCCCGAAGCTTTTTGGAGTTTAAAAATGCAACATCTCGTCTGTGGGATATCCAGCGCGGGTCGGGTCGTGCCCGATGTGGATGGAGAGCCGTTTCTGGTCGAAAAAGCTCAGGGTCCCTACGTCTGGGACCAGAAGGGCCGAAGGTACGCAGATACGGCTCTCGGTTTCGGCGCGACGTTCTTAGGTCATACCGATCCGGACGTGACCGAGGCCGTGCGGGTTGCCATGGAACGTGGCTCGATGCCGGCCTACGCTCACGCTCTCGAGGAAGAAGCCGCCTCTAGTCTTGCCGCTCATACGAAAGACCTCAGTAAGGTGATCTTTCTAAATTCCGGCAGCGAAGCGGTTCATCTCGCCTGTCGTACCGCCCGTGCAGTCACGGGGCGGCGCAAGATCGTCAAGATGGCGGCTGGATACGACGGCTGGTTCGACGATGTTGCGTTCGGCAACGCCGGATCACAAGAAGCTCTGATGGGATCCAACGTCCGACCGAGCAACGGAGACACACTTCTGCTCCGCTTCAACGACGTTGCGGATGCGGAGCTTCTCTTTTCTGAATGCAACGACGTTGCAGCCATTGTCCTGGAGCCCATGATGGCGAATGCCGGGTGCGTCGTGGCCAAGCCCGGCTACCTCGAACACGTCGTATCGCTTGCGCGCAAGCGCGGTGCCTTGGTCATCATGGACGAAGTGCTCATGGGCTTCCGTCTCCATCCGGGCCTAGCCTCGCACCATCTTGGCATTTCTCCTGATCTTGCAACTGTCGGCAAAGCGATCGGTAACGGCTACGCAGTCGCAGCCTTGGTTGGCCATCCGGACATCATGTCCGCCTTCGAGGACAAGCGCGTCGCGCGCGCCGGGACCTACAACGGCAATCCGGTAGCCTGCGCTGCTGTAAACGCATCGATGAAGGTCGTCGATACGATCGATTACACTGCCTTGCGTCAGGCCGGCGACGCCTTGCGAGAGACCATCCGCGTGTCGTTTGAAGAAAACGGCGCAGATGTTGTTACCAGCGGATACGGCACTGTCTTCACCCTCTGGAGCTCGCGCAGCGCCCCAATCGACTATCGGGAGGCGGTCCAGAAGGCCGACCCGTCGTTTTCCGCCAACATGCATATCGCACTTCGCCGCGCCGGGGTGATGTCGATGTTCGGCACTTATGGCAGGCACTACATCTCTGCACGAAATAGCGCACCTGTCATGCAGCAGCTGGCGGAAGGTTTCGCCTCCGCCGCCCAGCAACTTGCAGTCTGAAGTTGTCGGCCGGAGCAGTTCCGGCCGTCTTTTGCTTTAAGGGAGAGAGAATGCCTGTGATCTATGTCCTCAACGGACCAAACCTCAACCTTCTCGGAAAGAGGCAGCCACACATCTATGGCGGCAAGACCCTGGCCGACGTCGAAACCGAAGTTCGCGGCCTTGCAAGCGAGCTCGGATTCGATATTCGCTTTCATCAGAGCAACCGGGAATATGAGATAATCGACTGGATCCACGAGGCCCGGGAGGACGGGGCCGCGGTCGTGATCAATCCGGCCGCATTCACGCATACTTCGGTCGCAATTCTCGACGCCCTTAACGCCTTTGAGGGGCCAGTCATCGAGATACATATTTCGAATGTGCACCAACGCGAGAGCTTCCGACATCATTCGTTCGTGTCGCTGCGCGCCGACGGCATCATCGTCGGAATGGGGACCGATGGCTACCTGCTGGCTTTGCGCGGCGCGATTTCAAGACTGAATGCGCAGCGTAGCAAGAAATGAAGACGTCGATCGCAACAGTCTCGATCAGCGGCGAGTTTCCGGAGAAGCTCGCGGCGATCGCCAAGGCGGGCTTCACGGGCGTCGAAATCTTTGAGAACGATTTTCTAACCTATGACGCATCGCCGCGTCAGGTCGCAGCCCAGGTCCGTGATCATGGGCTTGAGGTCACACTGTTCCAGCCATTTCGCGACTTCGAAGGCATGCCTGAGCCGATGCGCGCACGCGGCTTCGAGCGCGCCAAGCGGAAATTCGACGTCATGGGCGAACTTGGCACCGATCTGATGCTGATCTGCTCGAACGTGTCTCCGTTCGCGTTCGGCGGAATTGACCGTGCTGCTTCGGATTTTCAGCAGTTGGGAGAACTCGCTGCGGCACACGCGGTCAGGGTTGGCTTTGAGGCGCTCGCCTGGGGACGGCATGTCAACGACCATCGCGACGCTTGGGAAATTGTTCGACGGGCGGATCATGTAAACGTCGGCTTGATCCTCGACAGCTTTCATACGCTTGCCCGCAAGATCGACCCCAACACGATTAGATCGATACCAGGCGACAAGATCTTCATCGTCCAGCTTGCCGACGCGCCGTTGATCGATATGGATCTTTTGTACTGGAGCCGTCACTTCAGAAACATGCCAGGCGAAGGCGATCTCCCTGTTGTCGACTTCATGCGCGCCGTGGCGGCAACCGGATACGACGGTCCGTTGTCTCTGGAAATCTTCAACGATCAATTCCGAGGCGGCTCTCCGCGAGCGATCGCAGAGGACGGCCATCGTTCGCTGATCTATCTGATGGATTGCGTTGCGAGGCTAGAACCAGATCTGCGCACTGACGTCCCCGCTATGCCCAATCGGGTTCGTGCCGCAGGCGTCGAGTTTCTTGAATTCACGACGGACGAAGAGCAGAAACTTGAGCTCGAAGCACTGCTGTCGACGCTTGGATTTGCAAAAACCGGAAAGCACGTCAATCGCTCGGTCGACCTTTTTACACAGGGCGATATCCGGATCGTAATCAATACAGATACGAAAGGAGACACTTTCGCAAGTTCGTCATATGCGGTGCATGGTACCAACGCCTATGCGTATGGAATGAAAGTCGATGATGCGCGAGTGGCCGGCGACCGCGCCCGAAGCCTGGGCGCCGCTACGTTCTCAGAACCGCGATTTGGGGGAGAAGTCGCAGTGCCGGCGATCCAAGGGGTCGGCAATAGTGTGATTTATTTCCTGGATGATTCCGACGATCTGAAAACCATCTGGGATCGGGAGTTTGTTCGGGTACCCGTTGCTGATCCGGCAGACGATGCCCGCCTCACGCGGGTCGATCATATTGCCCAGACCACTCACTATGACGAGATGCTGACGTGGCTCTTGTTCTACACGTCGATCTTCGAGACCAGACGAGCGCCGATGATCGACGTGATCGATCCAGGCGGCCTTGTCAGGAGCCAAGCAATCGAGAGCCTGACCCAGCCGGGCTTCCGACTGACTATGAACGGTGTCGACAATCGCAAGACGTTCGCCGGCAAGTTCCTGGCCGAAGGCTTCGGAACGAGCATTCAGCACATTGCATTTGCGACTCAGGATATATTCGCAACGGCAGCTGCATTGCAGGCGCGCGGATTTCAGCCGCTGCCGATCTCTCGCAATTATTACGACGACCTCGAAGCACGTTTCGGGTTGTCGCCAGAGTTCTCCGACAGGCTTCGAGCGCACAGCATCCTCTATGACCGTGACGAGGCCGGCGAGTACTTTCAAATTTACAGCCGTACTTTGGGCCAGGGCTTCTTCTTTGAGATCGTTGAGAGAAGGGTCGGATACGCCGGCTACGGCGCTATGAACGCGCCGTTTCGCATTGCGGCACAACGCCGTCTATCTCGACCGGATGGTGTGCCAAAGGTGGGAGTGGGAAAAATGCGCGGGTAAGAGTCTTCCGGTACCCGCATGCGACGACCGGATGCTGCCGGCCTGGCGATGGACAGCTGATTTGCACGGCCCGGATCGAACTCAGGGATGCGTTACGTGACAGCAAGCCAGATGGAAATTAACCCGGTGGGTCGGTTCACCCCGGCGAACATCAAAGGGCGCAAATATTGGTACTTCGACATCCCGGACGGACACGGCGGTACGAAACGTCGTTACGTCGGTCCTGCTGAAGATCCGGTTATCGCGCAGCGCGTAGCTGATCATAAGCGGGACAAGGGTGACCTACGCGCTCGCAGGCGCTTGCCGATGGCGGTCTCTTTCGACTCTGGGGTGTTCTCATCGGGACGGTGACCTTTCAGTGCTATTCGGGACTACTTGGCGTCCGCCTTCCCATGGCGCGGATCCGTTACGCTTTCTCGACTTCCTCATAAGGGAGCCCGTCAGGACAATGCTGCTCCACCGAGGCGGTGTCCCAGTCGTCGTCCCTGACCCATCCCGGTATGCGGTCCACAAGCTCATCGTCGCCAGCCGCCGAAACAATGACGGGCAGGGGCCAGCGAAGCGAGAGAAGGACGTTCGTCAAGCTGCACTGCTCTTTGGGAACGGTCTATACCTCATAAGCTCAACGATCATTCGACGCTGCGGACTTGCGCAACCTGCTACGCAAAGTTTGGGACTGGTTGAGCGACGATAGTCGCCAAAGGCGTGAACGGCTGTCGCCACATTCAGCAGCCGGTTCAACCACTCTGTCCCTGTCGTCGATGGAAAATTCGCTCGATCTGGGCGACAGCTGTGAAGAATACGATACCCGATAACGACGCAAGGAGCACCGCAGCGAAGAGCCTCTCCGCCTGATAGTTGAATGTCGACTGGATGATGACGGCGCCAAGCCCTTCGTTCGAGCCGATCCATTCCCCGACGATCGCGCCAATGACGCATGTCGTCGCGGAGATGCGCAGCGAAGCAAAGAGGAGAGGGGTTGCGCGGGGCGCACGCAGGCGCCAGAACGTCTCCCAATCACTAGCCGAAAGCACATGCATCAGCTCGAGTTCGTTGGCAGTTGCCAAATTGAGGCCCCGCGTTGTGTTTACCAATGTGGGGAAGAAGCAGAGCAGAGCCGCGATAATAACCTTGGGGAGAATTCCGAGACCGAAGACGAGGATGATGATCGGCGCAAGCGCAAGCACCGGGATCGTGTTGAACAACAAAACGACCGGGAAATACGCCGTCCGAAGGCGAGGGTTGTAAACGAAAACAATGGCCAAAAGCACAGCGAGGATATTGCCGAGCAGGAAGCCAAGCAGCGCTTCGTACCAAGTCGGAACTGCGTTCAACAACAGAAAACGCCATTCCGTTGCGAAGGTACGCACTACCGCAGCCGGCGTCGGCAGGATGTAGGCCGGAACACCAAGCGCTGGGATTAGCCATTGCCAAGCAGCCAATAGCGAACCGGCACCGATAGCAGGAAGGCCGGTCATTTCGACGATAGAGAGACGGTGCTTTATCATCCGGTCAAGCTCCTCCATCCCGCAACAACTGGCGCAGATGGGTTGCCGTTTCCTGAACCTCGGGGCTTTCACGGCGACAGAACCCATTATCGTCCTTCATCGGCATCAGATCGATCAATGCCTGGACGCGTCCGGGATTGGCAGCAAGCACGAGCACCCGCCCGCCAAGATAGATGGCTTCGGTAATGCTGTGTGTCACGAAGAGGATGGTTGTTCCGGTGCGGTGCCAGATCGCCAGCAACTCATCGTTCAGGCGGTCGCGCGTGATCTCGTCGAGTGCGCCAAAGGGTTCATCCATAAGCAGGATGTCCGGCTCGCACTGCAGCGCCCGCGCGATGGCAACCCGCTGGCGCTGGCCTCCGGAGAGCTGATGCGGATAACGGCTGCCAAGATCCGAGAGGCCGACGAGGTCGAGCCAGTGGCTTGGCTTCGAATCCACCGATCGTGAAATGCTTTTCTTTCCGACCTGAAGCGGCAGTTCGACGTTTTGTCTGACCGTGCGCCAAGGTAGCAGGGTCGCTTCCTGGAAAACGAAGGCGACTTCCCTGCGCCGGCGCGCATCCGATGCCGTCTTGCCAAGCACGGTCAGCTGACCGCCAACAGGTGGGAGCAGGTCCGCCACTGCACGCAGGAAGGTCGACTTGCCGCAACCGGATGGGCCGAGAATTGTCAGGAATTCGCCCTTGCGGACAACCAGGTCGACGCCGGAGAGAACGCGGACTGTCTCGGTCGATCCTGCATATCCCAGATGCAATCTCTCCGCTTCGATAGCTATCGTGTCCCCCAACCTGTCCTCACGCAATCTTCGGACGGTCCGCAGCCGTCATCTCGAGAATCTTGGTTGAATAACAGTCCTCCAGCTTCGGAGCGCCAGACTTGAATTGACCGATTTTGTCATAGACGGTGATCTGTTCGGCAATTGCTGCCGGATCGAAGTCACCCCAGCCATCCCTGCCGGTCGCCGCGTCGAAGCTGAGCGACAGTATGCGCGACACCGTCTTCAGTTCGACGGCGAGATCGAGCTGCGGATAGGCCTCCACCGCGAGCTTGACTGCCTCGTCGGGATGTTGATGCGTCCATGCCCAACCCCTGGCAATCGCTCGTAGCACTTTTGCCAACGTATCGGCATGGTTTTCCAGGGCGTCGTCGGTCGCAAAATATACGTTGGCGTAGGAGGGCAATCCCGTATCTTTCATCATGAGATCGATCCTATCTGGTCCGATCACCGAAAGAGCCTGCGTGTTGGTGATCCAGCCGGTTACGGCATCGACCTGACCGGTGGTCAGAGGCGTCATATCGAAGCCAATGTTCGTAATGGTCAGGCTCGCAGGGTCGATGTTGTTCTTGAGAAGAATGGCATCCAGAACATAGCGCGCGGTTGGTTGAATGCCGATACGCTTGCCCACAAGGTCTTGGACTGTACGGATGGGGGACTTGGGAAGGGAGTAGAAGGCAAAAGGCGCCATACGGAAGCCGCAGGCGAAAATTTTGATCGGAACGCCAGATGCACGGGCGAGCAGGAGCTGAGCCGAGTCCGAGAACTGGCCGAGCTGCGCCTGGCCAGTCACAACCGGCGGTACTGTCGCCGAATTGGGGCCGCCGGGAGAAAATTCCACTTCCAGGTCTTCCGCTTGGAACAGTCCCTGTTTGACGGCGACGATGTCGCCGATTTGTCCGTTGCTCATTAGCCAATCATATTTGATGACGACCTTGGCCGGATCTGCCTTTGAAATACGTGGGGTGAAGATGCTAATGCCTGCTGTTGCTGCAGCAAGGGCAAAAGCGCCCCCCTTCAGGACCGAGCGTCTGTCCAGGATCGTTCGCGTTCCATGTTCTGTCATGGCTTTGCCTTTCTCCTCTTATGTTCGGATGGTTTGACGGCATGGCATGTCAGTCGCTCTGGTCGATGTCTCCGACCGGGCCGCCATCGGCCCATGCGTAGATTTCCCAGAGATTGTCGTCCAGGTCAGCAAAATAACAGCACCGTGCGTTCCAGTTGTAGTTCTGCGGCGGTGCCTGGAAGATCACGCCGGCGGCCTTGAGCTCCGCGTAGGCGGCGTCGACCTTTTCCGGGGAGGGGACTTCAATAGCTGCACAAGCCTTGTGCACACCGGGCGGTGCTTTGCGACCGGAGACGCCTGTATTCTCGGCAATATGGCCGATCTCCCAAAGCGCCAGCGTGATGCCCGCTCCTTTGAAATCGGCGAAGCCCGGAGCGCGACGGCGCGGTTTGAAACCGAGGCGATCGACGTAGAAGGCAGAGGCTCTTTCGACATCCTCGACCAGAAAGCAGATGTCCGTAATCGGATTGATTTGCGCAAAAGCAGCCATATGAACTCTCCTGATGCGAAGAGTGTTGCAGGCCGCCGCCGCCAGAGATTTCAAATTCTTGCGATGCTCTTACGCAAAACTGCTAAGTTTGTTTCGCTCATTGGATCAAGGGCGGACCGAGCGCCGATACTCTTTTGGTGTCATTCCCATCAAGCGGCGGAAAACGCTGGAAAAATGTGCTTGGCTGGAAAAGCCGGTCGCGTAGGCTATTCCGGAAAGCGTTTCCTTTCCATCGGCGAGATAGAGCCGGGCCCGCTCGATTCTGCGCTCAAGGATGAAACGATGGGGGGCCATACTGGCAGCCTTCTTGAACTCCCTGCTGAAGTGGAAGGGGCTCATATTTGCCACACCGGCGAGTTCTTCGACGCTGAGATCGGCTCGTCCCAGCAGGCTCTCGATGTAATCGATCACGTGTCTGAGATTTTGCGAGGTCATTGGACGATCGCTCGGCGGAGACGCCGCCCCCAAAAGCTTCACGACGCAGCAGGCGAGCGCCATGCCGAGATGTTCTATCAGCAACGGATCGCTGCGGTCTCTCTGCTCGATGGCGAGGGCGAGGGATAGCGCGACCTGCAATGTCGTTGGGTCCGTTGTCGCGCTAAGTGCGTCGCCGTCCATATGTTCGGGATCGAAATCTCCGTTGACGAGACTGCTATAGAGCTTCGGCGATTGAAAGATGGAGATATAGTCGGCTTCGTCGCCGTCCACTTCAAGAGAAATGGTTGCGGGCTGAAAGCCCAAGGTAAAAGGTGCCCTAGTGATCCTGTGGAAGCTTCCTGTGCCAAGGCGATAGGCATATCTGCCGTGGGCTGTGCGGTTGATGGAGATGCGGTGGAGCGAACCTCTTGAAATCATCTGACCCGCTGAGCTGCGATAGGTCTCGACGATCATGTCGTGCTGAATGAACGCCCGATAGTTCTCAAGCGACGGCCGGCTTATCGAAAATATCTGCGGATCGATGTCGAGCATTCTGTGTTCTCCATCGAGGAGAGAAGCAAATTTCGCGCCAAACTTCCAGCTCGGCTATGTCAGGCTGATTGGACAGTACTACGGGCGCGATGCGGTTTGCCTAGCCCAGCGAGTGTTGGCGCAGAATTCAACGTTGGAATATCGGAGCGATTGCGTAGGTTTATTTTCGATATCACTGCAGCGCATACAAGTTAGTGAGACTAACTCTTGGCGGAGCGAAGGTTGGCGGGAGTTTGATAAATCGTTGGGCATCGTAACGTTAACCTGTCGGCGATCGGCCCCTGCGATTTTGTGGCATGCACCGACGCTCTCGTGATCGCCTTTATCGCCGCCACCGTTTCCGAGCTGAAGTGATTGGCCACGCCGTCTGGCTGGCTGTCGATCAGGGTGGCTTCGTTCTCCACGTGCCGGTGCAAAGCCGCCGCAATACCAAGGCCGCCAAGCGTCTGATGCGAAAGCTTATCAAAGGCAGGGCCACTCGCCGCGTGTGATGATTACCGATAAGCTGCCTTGCTACGGTGCGGCAAAGCGCAACATTACGCCCGGCGTCGAGCATCGCTCGTACAAAGAACTAAATAACCGTGCGGCGAATTTCCATCAACCCACACGACGGCGAGCGCGGCCGGCAAGATGTCTTACCCGAGGTCGGTTAACTTTACGATGCCGGGCCGAATGTTCAAATCCGCTCAAGGTACAAATCGGCTCAGAAGTTTCGCCCCGTTACTATCCGCGACAGCCATAGAGCCAGCCAGTAGTTCGGCAATGGCTTGATATGGCGTTGACGCGACGTTGCCAATCACCGCGTCTCGAGCATCCGCATTAAGCGGCCTCGATAGCTGTCGAGGATAACGGCCAGCACGATGACGGCGCCAATGACGATCGGCTTGATGTTGTCGTCGGCGCCCAACAGCTGCAAGCCCGTCGACAGCACCTGTAGGATACAGGCTCCCACCAGCGTTCCGACAATCGAGCCCTTGCCGCCCGAAAGGCTGGTGCCGCCGATAATGACCGCTGCGATGGCATTAAGCTCATAGCCAACGCCTGCAACCGGGCTGCCGACATTGAGCCGAAGCAGATAAACCATGGCTGCGATACCCGCCGTCAGCCCGGAAATCGTGAAGACCGCGATTTTGATCTTTTTTGGCTCATGCCCCGACAGCCGGACCGCCTCCTCATTGGTGCCGACCGCGAAAACAAATCGGCCGAACACCGTGTAGCGCAGGACAAACCAGCCGATGAGGACAACGACGATCGCAATCAGGAAGATCGATGGGAGTATGTCCCAGAAGATAAGGTTGCCGAAATCGACGAAAGGCTGCGGCAGGCCAGTGATGGTGGAGTTATCGCTGACGACGCGCGCCAGGCCGCTTGCAACATTTAGCATGCCGAGCGTGACGATGAAGGAGGGAAGCTTCCACTTCTCGCATACCCACCCGTTGACGGCTCCAAGGACCGCACCGGTGCCCATCGAAGCTAGCGACGCCAGCACGATCGCCTGCCAGGGGGAAAATCTGGGGTCGACCATGATCGTCGCACCGATGACGGTGCAAAGGGCAAGCAGCGAGCCGACCGAGAGATCGATGCCTCCAACGAGAATGACGAAGGTCATGCCCGAGGCAAGCACCGTGTTGATGGCGATCTGCACGAAGATCTTCAGAAAGTTCTCCGGCGTTGCGAAATATGGCGCCGTCACCGAGAAGAATATCAGGATCAGAACGAGAGCGATGGCAACGCCCGCTTCCTTCATCGAAATCCGGATGAGCTTGTCCCAGACGGTGCTCTCTTTCGCCTCGGCCTTGTTTTCAATGTTGCCGGACACGACTGTACTCCTTGTAGGCGAGTGAGAGGATCCTGCTCTCTTCGAATTGGTCCCGGGCGATCTCGCCGGCTATCTTGCCGTCCGAGAAAACGATGATGCGATGACAAATGCTAATGAGCTCGGGAAGGTCGGAGGAAACGACCAAGACACCCTTTCCTTCAGCGGCAAATTTCCACAGAAGATCGTAGATCTCAGCCTTTGCGCCCACGTCGATCCCCCGGGTAGGCTCATCGAAGATCAGCACCTTTGGGCCGCGGAACAGCCATTTGGCAATAACCACCTTTTGCTGATTGCCGCCGGAAAACGTCCGGACTACCTGATGAACGGACGGCGTTTTTATATGCAGTTCCCGCACGAGGCGTTGCGAATGCTCGTCCTCGATCGTTCGACTGATCAAGCCTCTGCGAGAAACTTTGCCAATATCCGTGATGGTGGTGTTTTCGGCACAGCTCATGTCGAGCATCAAGCCCTGCATCTTGCGGTCTTCGGTTGCCAGGCACAGCCCTGCCGCAACCGCATCCTTAGGCGAATTGATCTGGACCGGCTCGCCATCTATGCGAATTTCCCCGGCCGCTTTCACATCGGCTCCGAATATGGCGCGAACTGCCTCCGTTCGACCACTGCCCACCAGCCCCGCAATGCCGACGATTTCACCCTTGGCGACGGAAAATGACAGTCTCGGGCCGTTTCGTGTCACCTTCAAGCCGGAGACACCGAGCGCTTCGCCCGATACGACGCTGTCGCCGCGAAAAGCACTATGATGCGAGAGCGTTCGTCCGACCATAAGTTCAACGATCTGCGGAATGGCTAGTCCTGCGAGTGACCGTGTAATCACATGCTGGCCGTCGCGCAGGATAGTGACATCGTCACCCACCTCGAAAATCTCCTCGAGCCTATGGGAGATGTAAAGCGTCGTGACACCCCGCGCTTTCAACCGCTTCAGAATTTCGAACAGGCGATCGACCTCCTTGGAGGTCAAGGTCGCCGTCGGTTCGTCAAGAACCAGAAGCTTGCTTTCGTAGCAGAGCGCCTTGGCTATCTCGAGCAACTGCAACTGCGCGATGCTCAAGCGACTGGCAGGCGTCGTCGGGGCTACGTCGAGACCGACTTCTGCCAGGAGTTCCGCCGCCCTGGTGTTCATTTGCGTGTAGTTCACCAGGCCGTATCGGCGAGGCAGATGTTCAAAGAGCAGGTTTTCGGCAACGCTAAGATTGGAAAGAGGATGCAGTTCCTGGTGAATGACGCGGATGCCTGCCTTGAATGCCTCCAACGGAGAGGCTGGATCATAGCGCTCGCCGTCAAATAGGATTTGACCGTCATCAGGCCTGAAGACACCGCCGAGCAGGTTGATAAGGGTGGACTTGCCCGCGCCGTTTTCACCCAGAAGAACATGTCCCTTGCCGCGACCGATGCGTATCGAAACATCCCTGAGCGCCACGACGCCCGGGAATCGCTTGCCTATCCCTTCCAGCTTCAAGATGTAGTCATCTGCCGCGTCTGACACGTCCACCTCATGCATGGTCTATTGAAATGGGAAATGGCCGCCCGCCCGTTACTACGCCAAGGCGGCTCGAAAACCAGCTTTACCCGGCATTCCACGGGAAAGCGATCCGGCAGCGGATAGCGCCGGCCGAGCAGCCGGCGCTTTGTTTAGCCACTAAGCCAATGGCTCGGACTACTTGATGTCCTTGGCGGTAATGAGCGTGACGTCCGTCTTGACCCAGCCGCTGAATTTTTCGCCGGCGTATTCGCGAAGACCATACTTGATACCCAAGGCCGCCATCTCGGCACCGTATTGCTCAACAGTGGCAAGCATTTTTCCGTCCTTGATCAACGGCTTGACAGATGGAATATTGTCGAAGCCGACGACCTTGATTTTGCCGCTCTGGCCGGACGCATCGAGAGCCTTGACGACGCCGAGCGCCATGGAGTCATTTGCGGCCATGACGCCCTGAATATCCTTATACTTGGTCAGGAAATTCGTCATGACGGTGTTGGCTTCTTCCGTCTCCCAATGGGCCGTCTTGCTGTCGAGAAGTTCGAGCTTGCCGTTCTTGATGGAGTCCATGAAGCCCACCTTGCGCTCCTTGGCGTTGTCGGCCTCAGGATTGCCTTCCAGGATTACGACCTTCGCGCCCGGCCCCAGCTCCTTGGCAAGAGCATCGCCCGAAAGCTTGGCGCCCTCAGTGTTGTCCGGCCCGAAGAAAGCAAGATCGACCCCGGCTGCCTTCTTCGCGTCCGCATCCAGGGGCACGTCGATGTTGATGACCTTGACGCCGGCCTTCACTGCCTTTGCAAGCGGAGTGACCATCGCCTTCGAGTCGGCCGGCGCAACGACGATGATGTCGTATTTCTGCGTCACGAAGTTTTCGACGGCATCGACCTGTGAGGCGAAATCACGCTCGTCCTTCATGCCGACGGCCTTGAAGTCGAACTTTTCCTTGTTCTCAGCCGCATACTTGTCGGCGCCTTCCTTCATCTGCTTGAAGAACTCATTGGACAAGGACTTCATGATGAGACCGACCTTGGGCTTGCTAGCCGCGAAGGCGGGCGACACGCCGCAAGACAGCGCAAGCATCAACGTGCCTGCAAGGCCAAGCTTCAACGCCGCACGGCGCGGCGCGCTGATCAAGACGGATTCATGCTTTTTGGAATTGGACATTTCTCTCCTCCCGAACGGTCCTGGGCTCAGCTCCACCTGAGTTGTCAACGACAATGAACCGTTTCCAGATACAATTGGGTAGCATGCTCTCAACAATTGTCAAGCCGTCACAAATTAGAGCTAAAGTCGGCGTGGATTGCAATTTTCTCCATATGCTGCAGTATATGCGGTGAACCGTTTCCATCAGTCGCATGCGCTTTCCACTGCATGACGTCGCCGGCAGTCGAATTTGGATGCGTCGCTTCGATTAAGACGGTAGAGAGCACTTGCTGAAGCCCCGGATCACGCGACTTTTGGCCGCTGACGGCGAAGATGAAGGACATACGTTTCTGTTATGCCAAAGGTCGGAATTCGAGACGTTGCCAAGCTCGCGGGAGTTTCCACCGGGACCGTTTCGAGAGTTCTGAACAATCATCCCTCGGTCACACGGGATTTGAGGGCGCGCGTCAGCGGCATCATAGAAGAACTCGGCTATATGCCCGATCCGTCCGCAAGAAGCATGCGCAGCAAGGTTAGCCGCCTGATCGGCATCGTCATCCCTGATCTGACCAATCCCTTCTTCTCGGAACTCGTCCAATCAGCCGAGCAAGCTGCCGCAAGACGCGGCTATAACATCATCGTCATGACGTCTTTCGATCATGCGGCAAAGGAAGCAGACCGCATCGGGCAACTGACAAGCCGAAAGGTGGACGGCATCATTCTCGTTCCGAGCAACGATTTCCATACGATCAAGCTGCCGAAAGGGCTGCCGATCGTCGTGGTCGACCGTCTTATGCCCGGATATTCGGGCATCGCCTCCGACCACCGCAGCGGCGTTCGACTGGGTGTCGAATACCTTTTGAAACTCGGCCATCGTCGTATCGGCTTCATTTCAGGCCCAAAACATTCGGTCCCCGCCAGTGATCGTTTAAAGGGTTATCGGGATGCGATGGAGCAGAACGGCGGCAAAGTGCAAAATGCCGAACCGTCGCTGATTGCCGAGGCGGCATTCGACTACGAGAGCGGGCGAGCGGCGGGAAACTATCTCCTCGCGCGTGCGCGTAGCGAGCGCCCGACAGCCATATTCGCGAGCTCGGACCAGCAGGCGATCGGTTGCATGCGGGCGGCATATGATTTGGGTATCCCGATACCCGCAGCCCTTTCCATCGTAGGCTTTGACGGCATCCCGCTGTCAAGCATGACAATCCCACGCCTGACGACAATGAAGCAGCCGATCCAAAAAATCGCGGCAGCAGCCGTGGCGGTCCTGTTGAATGAGCGGCCCGCACCAAGCGTCGACCATCCGATCTTGTTCGCCTGCGAGCTTTCTGAGGGCGAAACAACTGCGGCTCCTCAACCAGACTAAGATTTTGGCATAGTCGCGCGGCCGCTTTATCGCAAGGAGCGCGATTTCTGACGCTCGCGGGCAGGGCGACGAGCGTTTCGACCACGGCAAATTCCACCACAACACAAAGTGAGGAAGCCCCCGTTCAAATGCAAAGCGACCGCGCAACCTGCAGCACCAAGGCTACCGTCCCTTGGGGTGGAAAGGACCGGTCAGCTCAGGCTTTTCTAAATTCCTCAAATGGAACAACTTGATTGCGGGGTAGGGAGCGCTTGCCCAGCTTGCGAAATAGTCAACGCTGACGTCGTTACCCAAGCCGCGGAGATTGCCCTTTGTCAGCCGCGGTTCGGTAGAATTACTTTTTGTCTCTTCGTTTCAAACGGATACTGATTGGACCGCCCTCATCCTGACTGAGCTCGAACTGATTTGTCTTGCGAACAAGGTCGCTGAGTTTTCGAAAGCCGAATGTGCGTGGGTCGAAATCCGGCGCGAGATTCAGGAGCTGCTTGCCGACTGTGCCCAGATTGACCCAGCCGTCCTCGCTGTCCTCCTGCAATAGGACTCTCTTGATCAGTGGGACGGCGGTGCTCGCCGGCTGCAGCGGTTTGTCGGCAGACGCGATGGCCTGGCCGTCCTTGGCCCCGCCGGGCAGCAGGTTTTCGGTATAGATGAACCGCCTGCAAGCCTGACGAAAACTCTCCGGTGTCTTCTGTTCGCCGAAACCGAATACATCCACGCCCTGTTCGCGGATACGAGCGGCAAGCCGGGTGAAATCGCTGTCCGATGACACGAGGCAGAACCCATCGAAACGGCCGCTGTGCAGCAAGTCCATCGCATCGATGACCAAAGTAATATCCGAGGCATTCTTTCCTGTCGTATAGGCAAATTGTTGCTGCGGAATAATTGCGTGTTTGGCTAGCACATCCGCCCACCCTTTCGAGCGCGTACCGGAAAAGTCGCCATAGATCCGGCGGACGCTCGCCTCGCCGATCTTGGCGACTTCTTCAAACAAGCCGTCGGCGATCTTGGCCGATGTGTTATCGGCGTCGATCAGCACGGCGAGGCGCGGAGAACGTGTTTCAGATGGCATTTCGCTCCTCATAGGTGAAACGGACCCGAACCTCACACAGGGTACTCGTTTGAAACCGACGCGTCAGCCGCTGTCACCAGAATTGGCCGTATTTCGTGCTCTCTCTCTTCGGCGGCAGGATCAATTGGCATAGACGGCGAGACGCTCGCGTCTCGCGTCCGTTGGACGTAAGCCTACGATTTGTTGCTGCTGCTCCACCTGCTTCCATAGATGCTGCAATATAGGCTAACTTCGGTTCACCAGGTGGTTTGTTTTGCGCCATTCTTCGTACTCTCCACGGGCATCGTCATGCAGCGGATAATATCGCTGCAACGACCCACCCTCCATAAGCTTCACTCGCGAAAACTCCTCCCAATCGTGATGCTTTTGCGACTCTTCGATTACTTTAGAAGCCATGGCGACTGGAAGCACCACCACCCCGTCGTCGTCGGCGACGATGATGTCGCCGGGGATTACCGTGACACCGCCGCAGGCAATCGGAACGTTGACGGCATTGGGATAGATGCTGGTCTGCACATGATAGTTGGGCGTCCAGCCGCGCAGCCATAGGGGGAGATCCAGCTTTTCAACATTGGGCCGATCGCGCATGCACCCGTCGATTACGATACCAGCGCCGCCTCTGCCTTTGAAATACGTCGACATCATATCGCCAAAGACACCCGAGCTCATGTCGCCGCGCGCGTCGACCACGACCACATCGCCCTCCTGCGCGTGATAGAGCACGTGCCGGTGCAACTGCGTCTCCGGATCGGCATATTCTCCCTCGGTGAAGAGGTCCGGCCGCTGCGGCATGAACTGGAGGGTCAGCGCCGGCCCGACGATCGACTTCCCGCGGTTCTGCGGCACGGGACCGACCATGTGCGGATTGCGGAAGCCCATGTGGCCAAGGGTACCGGCAACCGTCGCGGCGCCGATTTCCTGCAGTGCGTCGATCAGGTCTTTAGGCGGTCGCGTAATATCGGGAGTATGCGTCATTTTAGCCTCCGGTGGATGGAACTACCAGTTCGTAACAGAACCGTCGCGGCGCTTCAGGTGAGGTGCTTCCCAGAAACGAAAACTCTCCGCCTTGACCACCTCTTCATTGACCTCGACGCCGAGCCCCGGCAGATCGCTCACCGGATAGTGGGGGCCGTCGAGCCGCGGTTGCACTGGGAAAAAGTCGGCATTGTCAAAGCCCAGCTTTGTTTCGGGCGCCCTGGTCTCGAGCCAAGCGAAATTCGGTACCGCAGCGGCGAGATGGATGGTCGCGGCCGTGCAGACCGGGCCGAGGGGATTATGCGGCATCAGGTCTACATAGTGCGCCTCGCTCCAACCAGCGACCTTCATCGCTTCGGTGAACCCGCCAACATTGCAGATATCGAGCCGGTTGAACTGATGGATGCCACGCTCGATGTAGGGCAGGAATTGCCACTTGCTGGAAAATTCCTCACCGATGGCGAACGGGATGTCGGTCATCGTGCGCAGGGATTCGTAGGCCTCCGGCGTCTCGTCTCGTATCGGCTCCTCGAGGAAGTCGAGTACGCCACGACCGAGCTTGTTACAGAAGCTTGCCGCCTCTGCCACCGACAGCCGGTGATGATAGTCGATACCGAGTACGACGTCGTCGCCCAGCGCCGCGCGCGCCTTGTTCAGCATAGTTGCGGTGGCACCAATCGACTCCCGCGGCTCAAAGATGTCCTTGCTGTTTTGCCCGACGGGGAAGAAGCGGATCGCCTGCCACCCCTGTGCGCGTAGTTCGCGGGCTCGTTCGATGGCAACATCGCCCTCGGCCTCGTCGCCGGTCGAGGCGAAGGTGGGAATTCGGTCACGCTGCTTGCCTCCCAGCAGTTCATAGGCCGGCACCCCCAGCGCCTTCCCCTTGATGTCGTGAAGGGCAATGTCGATGGCGGAAATCGCCGCCTGCAAAACGCGCCCGCCTTCGAAGTATTGGCTGCGATAAACTTCTTGCCAGATCCGACCAATCTGCATCGGGTCGCGGCCGATGAGAAACTCGCGATAGTGCTCGATCGCGCCGGCCACGGCCTTCTCGCGACCGCTCAAGCCGCTCTCGCCCCAGCCAAAGATGCCGTCGTCGGTCTCGACCTTGACCAGCATCTGGTTGCGCGTTCCTACCCATACCGGATAGGGTTTGATAGCGGTGATTTTAAGCTTCGCAGTCATCCACACCCTCGTTTCACACGCATCCGCTCTGTCTCAGTTGGCCTTGAGGGCCATTTCTGTTTCGCCATCGAACAGATGCATCCGCTCCTGATCGAACTCGAGCCAAATTGGCTCGTCGGGCGCGACGGCAATGGTCGGCGGGACGCTGACATTGACGATGGCGCCGGACAGGAACGCCTGTACGAAAGTGACGTCTCCGGTCGGCTCCACGGTGTAGGCCTTTGCAGGGACGCTTCCTGGCACCGCACTCTTGTGCAGTTTGATCGTCGAGTGACGTGCGCCGAGCACGATTTTCTTGGTGGTTGCCCGCGCGACCTTCCGGGCGTTTTCTGACGAGAGCTCGAGGCGCCAGCCCTCCGCGCTGGTCAACACTATGTTGCCGCTTGCCGTTGACGCCTCCAGCGGAACAAGGCTCATCGCCGGGCTGCCGACGAAGCTGGCGACGAACATGTTCACCGGATGGGCAAAAACCTGCGCTGGTGAATCGTATTGCTGCAGGTAGCCGCCGTTCATCACCGCCATCCTGTCGGCCATGGTTACCGCTTCGAGCTGGTCGTGCGTCACATAGATGATCGTCGCCTTGAGGTCCTGGTGGAAACGCTTGATCTCCGACCGCATCTGCACGCGCAGCTTTGCGTCGAGGTTGGAGAGCGGTTCATCCATCAGGAATACCGCCGGATCGCGAACGAGGGCACGGCCCAGCGCCACGCGCTGCTGTTGCCCGCCCGAAAGTTCGCGTGGCTTGCGCTCGAGCAGTTGCGTCATGTCGAGCACTCGCGCTGCTTCCTTGACCTTCCTGTCGATCTCGTCCCTTGGCAGTTTGCGCATCTGCAGGGGGAACGCCAGATTTTTGTAGACCGATTTCTGCGGATAGAGCGCGTAGTTCTGGAACACCATTGCGATGTCCCGGTCCTTGGGGTCGAGGTCGTTGACCATCCTGTCGCCGATGACGATGTCGCCAGATGTGATGGGGATGAGCCCCGCCACAAGGTTGAGTGTGGTTGTCTTGCCGCAGCCTGAAGGGCCGACGAGCGCAACAAATTCGCCGTCGTTGACCGTCAGCGAAACGTTGTTGACAGCTTTGAAGCTGCCATAGGTCTTGACTAGATCTTTGAGGACCACGTGGGCCACCGGCTACTCCCCTAGTGCTTGACTGCGCCTTCCGTAAGGGCGCGTACGAAGTATCGTTGCAGTACGAGGAACAGGACCACGACAGGCACGCTCATCATGAAACTGGCCGCCATCAGGCCCGGAAAGTCCGTTGTATTTTCCGAGAAGAAGCGCTGGATGCCGACCGGCAGAGTCAATTGCTCGTTCTTGGAGAGGAAGGTGTAGGCGTAGATGTACTCGTTCCATGCGCCAATGAAGGAATAGATCGCCGTGGCGATGATTCCCGGCGCCGAGAGCGGCATCACGATCAGGACAAAGGCCTGGAACCGCGTTGCCCCGTCGATGCGCGCCGCCTGCTCGAGTTGCACCGGGATGTTGTCGTAGAAGCCCTTGAGGAGCCAGATTGCCAGCGGCAGCCCGAATGTGAGGTAGGTGAGGATGAGTGACCCATGTGTGTTCACCAGCCCGATCGCGCGCATCAGGATAAAGAGCGGCACGAGAAAGATCACTGCCGGGAACATGTTGCGAAGCAAGACGGCGAAGAACAGAAAGTTCCGGCCCGAGAAGGTGAAGCGTGAAAACGCGTAGGCCGCAGGAACAGCCACGATTACCGAAAGGATGGTCGTGGCGGTGGAGACGAAAAGGCTGTTCCAGAAGAAGCGCAGGAAGTCCCGGCCGACGCTGTTTTGCGGATCGAGCAGCTTCTGGTAGCTGGCGAGAGTGGGATGGTCCGGCCACCATTGTGGCGGGAATTGCATGGCCGCGAAGCCGGACTTGATCGAGGTGATCAGCATCCAGATCATCGGCAAAGCGGTGTAAAGGAGCATGAAAACAAGGAAGACGCGTCCGCCCCACCGCCAGCCATCGATGCGCATGCGGCGACGCGCCCGGCCCCGATGAGCAGTTTCGACGATCGCGCTCATTCGCTTCCATCCTTCTGTTCGTTGCCGCTCAGCGCCCGGACGTAAAAGTAGCCGAACGACATAAGGATCAGGAACAGCAGCACCGAATAGGCCGATGCCACCCCCCAGCGCTGGCGACCGAAGGCAAGTTCATAAATGTGGGTGATCCAGATGTGCGAGGCGTTCGACGGCCCGCCGCCAGTCATGATCCAGGGGATGATGAAAGAATTGAAGTTGGCCACTGCCAGCAAGAGGATCGTCACCGTCGAGACGTTTCTCAGGTGCGGAAAGGTGACGTGCCAGAACCGCTGCCATGCATTGGCTCCGTCGACTTTTGCCGCGCGCAGCAACTGATCGGGAACCGTCTGCAGGCCGGCCATCATCATGATCATGGCAAACGGAAACTCTCGCCAAATATTGACGACGATCAGCGAGGGCAACACTGTGCTGACGCTGTCGATGAAATTCGGCGGCCTGTCGGCCAACCCGAGGCCGACCAGCACCGCGCCGATGATCCCAAAGTCCGAATGGTAGATCCACTTCCAGATATAGGACGCGGCGACCGCGCTGATAACCCAGGGAATGATCAGGATGGCCCGCAGGATGCCGCGGCCGATAAAGTCGCGATGGAGCGCCAGGGCGCAGGCAAACCCCAGGACAAATGAGATGAGAGTGGATCCCAGTGTCCAGATAAGAGTGTTCGAGGTAACCGTCCAGAACACCGGACTTGTGAGGATGGCGATGTAGTTGTCGAGGCCGACGAAAATCTTGTCCCGGAGTTGCAGGCCAGGCGGTGTGTTAAAGAACGACAGCTCGATCGTGTAGTAGATGGGATAGGCAATGACGATGAGCATCACGGCGATCGCAGGAAGCACGTATGCGTAGTCAGCGCGATGCTCCCAAATCTTTCGCAGCACGCCGGACCTGTCGGTCTGCAGTCTTCGGCGCGCCTCGGCCTTGCCAGTCAAGATCGTCACTGTGCCCTGCCCTTATTCTTTGGAGGAAAACCGGTTGCTATCGGGGCGCAGCCGGTCAGATCGGCAGGCTCGGACTAGAGTCCGCCACCCATCAGCTCTTTTACCCTCTTGGCTGCGTCGTCTGCTGCTTGATCGACGGTCATGGCTCCTGTCAGGGCATTCTGCAGCATATCGGGAACGATGATGTTCATGATCTCGGGCGATTGTGGCAGCGCCGGGAACGGGATGCCGTATGGCAGCATCGAGGTCGTGACATCAAGGAACTTGATGCTGTCCAGGCGTTCCTTCATCCATTTGGTCTTGAAGCCGTTAAGGTTTCCGGGGTTCGAGCCGGCGTAGGCCATCTTCAGCGACCATTCGGGGCTCGCCCACATGCAGCCCAGAGCCTTTGCAGCCGGCTCATCGACCTTGCCGCCCTCGACATATTCGGGCTTCAGGATGTGAATGTTGGAGCCGCCAAACACCACGGCACGCTTGCCGTCGGGACCAGTCGGTATCAGACCGTAGCGCATGTTGTCGATGACGGTCTGCGCTTTGTCCTTGTCGCTGCCCGTCGTCTTCTTCTGCAGGTCGAGCATGACGTTATAGTCGGAAGGGTGCGATACCATCATGGCGAGCTGGCCAGCGAGGAAGAGGGGCTGGTTATCCGCCTGCTGATTGGTGAGTGCCGAAACCGGAACCGACTTGTCGCGAACATACATATCGTACGAGGCTTGCAATGCCGCCTTGCTCTGCGGGCTATCCAGCTCGACCTGCTTATAGGTCGGGCTCGCGGTAGCTTCGTCGAAGACGCCGCCGCCATAGGCCCACAGCTGCGGCATGAAGCGATAGGGCGTATTGCCGGCGTTCTTGCGCGCCACGAGGCCGTAACCGGCAATACCGAGCTTGTCGTGGATCTGCTTGGAATATTTGACGACGTCGTCCCAGGTCGCCGGAGCCTTGTCTGGATCGAGGCCTGCACGCTTGAAGATGTCGGCGTTCCAGATGAACGCCATCGTCTCGTTGTTGGTTGGAACGCCGTAGGTCACCCCCTCCCAGGTTACGGCCTTCATTGCACCGGGCCAGAAATCCTCGGTCGAATACCCTACATCCTCAGGTTTGAGCGGCTGCAGATAGCCCTTTGCGGCGAACTCGGTGCCCCCCAGGATTTGCAGGCGCACCGCCATGGGCGCTGCATTGCCCAGAAGTGCGGTCCGAAACTTATCCAGAAGGTCATTATAGGTGAGGGCTTGTTCCTCAAGCTGGATGTTTGGATAGGTTTTGCGGAAGGTCTCGAAGAACTCCTTATAATACTGGCGCAGGAGGTCGGGGTCACCCTCGAAGACCCCCTGATACCAGAAAGTCAGTCGCCCCTTATAGTCGAGAGGGGTGACCTTTGCGCAATCGCCCGCCGTGTCAAATTCCTGTGTGCCGGCAATGGAGCGCACATATTCCGGCGACCACTTGCTCAAGTCGACCGGCGCACCCAGCGCAGACGCTGACATCAAAGATAGCGTCAAAGCGGTGGATAAAGTTCCGCGCACGACGGCACCGCCGAGTGAAATCCTCGTCATAGGTATCCTCCAGGTTCTCTCCCAAGCCGCTCTGCGTCGAGGCGAACGGTCTTTGCTCCCCGGCCACGGGACTTTCCACCCAATGTATCCCTTCGACCGGATTATACGTTTTCAGATTGTAGATTGCCTGTCAATTGAAGAAATCGTACATTGTTTATGGAAAATTTGCGTGATATTGGAGCAGTGTGTGTATTAACTGGGGAAAGTCTTGGCCGAAACGAGCGATTTTAGAGCAAAGCCACCCGAAGGGATCGACGCTATCGGAGCCTCCAGCGAGGGCGCCTCGGTTTATCGACTGATCAGGGACGACATTATCGAAGGGCGGCTCGCTGCCAACGAGCGGCTTGTGGTTACCGACCTCGCCCGGCGCCACGGCACCTCAACCAACCCCGTGCGCGAGGCTCTGCAACTGTTGCGCGGGGAGGGCTTTGTCACCCTCATTCCCAATCGCGGAGCGCGCGTGCGGCCCATAGATCAGGATTTTGTTCGGGACATCTACGAGATCGGAGTCTTGATCGAGCCGGCACTGACGCGATGGTTCGTGAATATGGCCACCGTCGAGGACATTGCTGAACTCGAACGCATCCAAAGCCTAATTGAAGAGAACAACTTCGCCGACACGTTCAGGCACAGCGAGTTGGACACCGCCTTTCATACCGTGATGTATCAAAAGCACTACAACCGCCATGCGGCCGAGCTCTGGTGGAAGCATCGCGAAGTGCTTCGAGCCGTGAGCCGGCGTTTCAACTTCACGCTCGCACGGCGTGCCGCGGTCCTTGGCGAGCATCGCGAGCTTATCACGCATGTTAAAGCGGGAAATGCGAACGAGGCAGCCGAACTCATTGCACGCCATGTCGAGGGCTCCGGCCGCCACATCCTGGAACATATGCGTGCCCGTAACGCCGCCCGGGCGGGATAGAATACTTAGTCTGAATATCTTTATACCGACCACTTCAGCAAAGGCATTTGAGATGAAAATCACCAGCGTCCGGCCGTGGCTCATCAGATCCGATGCATCCTATTGGGGAGAGTATCTGTTCGTCGAAGTGACCACAGATGAGGGGGTCAGCGGCTGGGGAGAGATCACCACCACGACAAGGCTCGCCAATCGCGCCCTCTGCACGATCTTGCGGCAAATCGGGGTCGCTTTGACAGGCGAGGACCCGGCGCGTATCGAGTATCTGTGGCACAAGATATTCCGCAGCTTCACCTACATGGGCAGTCGCGGCGCTGCAGTCGAATGCGTAAGCGCCATTGACATAGCTCTTTGGGACATCCGAGGCAAAGTTCTTGGCAAGCCGATTTACGAGCTGTTAGGCGGACCGGTACGCGACGAAATCGCGCTCTACACCCATCCCAACCAGGCCAAGTTTACCAGTAATGAAGCTGTGGTCCGGGAAATTCGAGACATTGTCGAGTCCGGCCACACTGCGCTCAAGTTCGATCCTTTCCCCCATCAAGGCCGCGCCGTCGATGGACAGCCTCGCGAACAGCGCGACGGCTACCTCGATGGTAGCATGACCCGCAAGGATGAGCGTGAAGCCGCCGAACTCACGGCCCTGATCCGAGAAACGGCGGGCTCTGATGTTGATATCCTCATCGATGCGCATGGCCGGTTCGACGTTCCCACCGCCATTCGCCTTTGTCGGAGCCTTGAGGAAGCTGGTAAGATCGACTGGTTTGAGGAGCCCTGTCCGCCTGAGAGCCTCAACGCGCTCAAACAGGTCCGTGAGAAGGTCAGTACCGCTATCTCCTGGGGCGAGCGCGGCCACACGAAGTGGGATTTCGTGCCGGTGCTCGAAAACAAGCTCGCCGACTACATCATGCCGGACGTCACCTGGACCGGCGGCATTACCGAACTCAAGAAGATTTCTGCCCTATGCGAAGCCTATTACATCCCGGTTTCGCCGCATGACGCAGCAGGGCCGATCAACGTGGTCGCGGGAGCGCAGGTGATGATGACCGTTCCTAATTTCTACAAACTTGAAACGTCAGAGTGGAACTTGGGCAAATACGATCATCTCATCGACAGGCCACTCGATGTTTCGAACGGCAGCCTCAAGCTTACGCCCAAGCCTGGCCTCGGCGTTGAAATGAACCGCGACTACCTTCAAAACCACGAGATAGAGTTGGCCTAGCCAGCAACACTCTGCGCCGCCTCAGCGTGCGCGACGACGAGCCCGCCGACCAGAACGAGGATAAATCATGGCAGAGGCAAATGGAGCCGACCAGGCGCTCAATCGGGTGAACACGCATTCCAAGCCGTCCGACCTTCGCATCACCGACATGCGGGTAGCCGAAATTGTCGGCGCGCCGTTTACCTCAACGCTACTCAAGATTTACACCAACCAGGGTATCGTCGGGCTTGGCGAGGTGCGCGACGGCGCCAGCGCCACCTACGCACTGATGCTCAAGAGCCGGTTGCTTGGCGAGAACCCTTGCGACATCGATCGCCTGTTTCGCCGGATCAAGCAGTTTGGCGGGCACGGCCGGCAAGGCGGCGGCGTATCGGCGGTTGAAATCGCGTTGTGGGATCTTGCCGGCAAGGCCTATGGCGTCCCTATCTACCAGATGCTCGGCGGCCGGTTTCGGGAGAAAGTGCGCGTCTACTGTGATACCGACGCCACCGTGCCGAGCGGTACCGAGACCGGCAAGCGCCTCAAGCAGCGCATGGAGCTCGGATTCACCTTCCTCAAGATGGATTTGGGATTGATGCAGATCGCGGATGTGCCCGGTGCGGTCGTGTTTCCTGCCGGCTCACTAGAAGGATACCGCGACGGTCCCCGTCGCGGGCCGCTGAAGACCATTGAGGAGCGGCGTGTCCGCAATGCCGCGTACGATTTGCATAACGTCCCGCACCCGTTTACCGGCCTGCACTTTTCCGAGAAGGGCCTCGACCTGCTTGAGCAATATATCGCCGAGGTTCGTGAGGTCATCGGCATGGATGTGCCGCTTGCGATCGACCATGTTGGCCATATCTCTGTGCAGAACGGCATTCGCCTTGCCAGGCGAATTGAAAAATACGTGCCAGCCTGGCTCGAGGATGTGATCCCATGGCAGTATACCGAGCAATACCGACAACTGCAGCACGCCACCACGGTGCCGATTTGCACGGGCGAGGATATATACCTCAAGGAGGGCTTCGAGCCTCTGCTCAATAGTGGCGGCGTCTCCGTTATCCACCCGGACCTGCTCACCAGCGGGGGCATCCTCGAGACCAAGAAGATCGGCGACATGGCGCAGGACCGTGGCGTCGCCATGGCCATCCATATGGCAGAAAGTCCGATCGCCGCAATGGCCGCGGCACATGTCGCGACCGCGACCGAAAATTTCATGGCGCTCGAATACCATTCCGCCGATGTTGACTGGTGGGACGATATTGTCACGGGCCTTCCCAAGCCGCTGGTGAAGAACGGCTTCATCACTGTTCCCGACAAGCCGGGTCTGGGGATTGACGATGTCGTGGACGAGGTGATTTCGGGGCATCTGCAGCCGGGTGTCACCGGCATTTGGCAGCCTACGGATCGCTGGGACGATGAGTATTCCTGGGACCGCACCTGGAGCTGAGACGAAAAGGAACGAAGATGAAGATCGCCGATCTCCGCTGCGCCGTTATCGGTAAACACCCGATCGTTCGCATCGTTACGGACGAGGGCCTCTATGGCTTGGGTGAAGTCGAATTCACTAAGCCCTACCTCAAACCCTTTGTGCTGCATTTCCGCGAGGCGCTGATCGGCGAAGACCCGACCGACGTCGAGAGAGTGATGCTGAAGATCCGTCAACGTGGTTCTTTCAAGCCGTACGGCGCGGCGGTGAGCGCTATTGAGCATGCGCTGTGGGATATTGCTGGCAAGGCCGCGGGCGTGCCCGTCTATAAACTGCTCGGCGGCAAGGTGCGGGACAAGGTTCGCGTCTACAACGGCTCGATTCGCCAAAAACGCATGGGCGACCGGCCGGAGGATTACGCCGCTGACGTCAAATGGATGATGGAGCAGCCGCAGAACTTCTTCATGGTCAAGCAAGGAATCTCGTTCCACTCCAACATGAAGGACACCATCGACGACTTCCACTACGGCGTGACGCAGAAGAAGGCCGGCTATCACGGTGCCATGGATCAGGGCGTGATCAGCGAGCGCGGTTTCAATCACATGCTCGATTGCGTGATCGCGATGAAGGAAGTGCTGGGCGACAAAGTCAGCCTGGCGCTCGACTGCGGCCCGGGCTGGATGCTGCCCGATGCAATCAAGTTCGCTCGGGCGGTCGAGAAGTACAATCTGATGTGGCTCGAGGACATGCTCACTGGCGACTATGTGCCTTGGGTCAATCCGCAAGCCTATCGGGAATTGACGACCTCCACCTCGACGCCAATCCACACTGGCGAGCAGATCTACCTGCGGCACAACTTCAAGGAACTGATCGAGACGCAGGCGGTACGCGTCATCGGCCCCGATCCAGCCGACGTTGGCGGCATCGCCGAACTCAAGTGGGTCGCCGAGCACGCCTACATGCACTCGATCCTGATGGCACCGCACGGCACCGCTAACGGCCTGCTGGGGCTCGGCGCGTTGATTAACGTCTGCGCCACATTGCCGGCAAATTACATCGCGTTCGAATATCCAACCGCCTCCGACCCCTGGTGGGAGGATCTGGTAATCGGCCTGCCGCCGCAGATCGTGAAGGACAGCATGGTGGACCTACTGGAAGCGCCGGGGCTTGGCCTCGATATCGACGCCGAAGGAGCCAGAAGATATCTCAGGGAAGAAGATGCGGGCTTTTTCGACTGAACCCTCCACCTCCCTGCCCATCTTGTCAGGCGCCAGGCAATAGTGTGCGGCCTGACGTATCGTCCGCATTCTGGGCATAGGAAGATAGACCGACGCCTGTATGGCGCTTCTCTGATCGAACAGTCCTGCAACCCGAATTCGAGCGTCCTTCGTTTGGCGACCTCCCGGCGCGGCTGACGAAAGCTGCATCTGGCTGTTGATGCCGGCCGTGGCGAGATCATCGCACATAGCCTGACAAATCAGGAAACCGGCGGTGTCTCGCAGCTGGCGCCGTTGCTTGATCAGATCAATGATGAGATCGACCAGTTCACTGCCGATGGAGCCTATGATGGCCATCCAACCTACGGTGCGATTTTCCGTCATACCATGGACGCAAGGGTCGTCATTCCACCGCCAGCGAACGCGGTTGGACGGCCTAACGCCCAAAAGTCCTGCCAGAGAGATGTCCACATAGAAACCACGCAGGCAGATGGCCGGCTGAAATGGCAGACGTGCATCGGCCGTGGCAAACTGATCGAAACGGCAATGGGTCGATGCACAGGCGTCATTGGACAGCATATGCGTGCTCGCTCATTCCTTGCTCAACAGACAGAGGCTGCGATCGGTGTCGAAAGCAGTGCCCGGGATAAGCAGCGCATAGCGAACGCCTATCGAGACGCACGTTCACTCATGGCAGCCTTGGATCTTGATGGCGGCTCAGCTCGTCCCGGCAACCTCGCCTGCCTGGAGTACTTCAATAGCTATAAGAATGATGACGAATAGCGGCCGCCGGCTGGATGCTGACCGCAATTCAGGAGCGTGTGGCCGAGCGTAACCTTTATGGGTGGCAAAAGCTCCAGGAGATCATAGATGCGGCGGTGCATGAATTGCACCTATCCGAAAAGGCGTTTCTCCATTGGGGCGTGACCTAGTTCGAAGAACTTGGGCCGTGTAGTGCTCCCGCAAATGTCGGACGCGTACTTTTTAGGTATGCCTTTGCGAGGGTCGCGTCGCGCGAGCTCATCAAAAAGCGGTTCGCGCTGCGCCGTACTGTAGCGTCCTTCGTGCAGCGCTCGCTGGAGCGCTGCCATTTTGTGCTGAGATCAACTTATGCAGCAAATCCCGTTTCGGGCTCAATAATAACGATGATGCCGATAATGGGGACGGTGCCGGTGATGGTCGTACCAACCCCGGTGATAACCACGCCAGTAGTGGCTCCGATAGCTGCGATGCGGTCTCCAATGATGCCGATGATGCCGTGGACCATGCCAATGGCGGTGATGACGATAGTGGACCGTCTGAACGGACGATTGAACTTCCGGCTTTGTCATATTCATCATCGGCGCGGCCGATGCAGCGCCAGCTCCGATAAGCAAGCCGACACCTAGGATTCCAGCAAGTAGCGTTTTGAAGACTTTCATAGTGAACCTCCCTGATATCTTCCTCATCCTGAAACCTAAAGACTGAATGGGGGATGAATGATCGTCGGGCATGCAATTTGACGCGATGGACGGCCTACTTCTCGTCGGGAGGTTCAGTATCGATGTTGAAAGCGAGCCGCTCGTCCAAAGCTGCACGGTTCATCAACCGGCGTGCCGCGACTTTCCGTTCACAATGTTCGCAAGAGCTTCGGCAGTCATGAGTTCACTGCGCGGCATCTCGCTAGAGGCTCGTCAAGGTGACGTCGTCTCACTCCTTGGTGGATACAGCTCCGGAAAATCAACGCTGCTGCGGCCACCGCATGTACACTTTTCGAAAATGCAGCCGAAACTCAGCGAACCAAACAAGGCGCTTGCGAGAATTTTTTCGCTCACAGAACCGAGGCGGGAACGTTGTGAGTGACCTTACTCGCTCAAACCGGACGGCTTTTCGAAGGCTCAGTCTCCGGGCGAGACGGCCGGCAAGTCGCCAACGACGATCTCTCTCAGGCTGTGCCGGAGCGTTGCGACGTTGGTGCTACCGTTCAGTCGCTCGAATTCTCGCTGCGCATCCTGCCAGAGAGGAGCCGCTCTCTCATGCAAGCGTCGGCCTTCGTCCGTGAGTTCAATGATACGAACTCGGCCGTCCACGGGTGATGGCTTGATCGTGACGAAGCCGTCGCGTTCCAGAAAGCCAACCATCTTTCCCATCGCCGTCCGCTCGATATCGAGCCGTTCCGCGAGAGCGTTGACAGCGGCACCGTCGGCTTCGTCGAGCGCCGCCAGGGTCAGGAACTGCGTGATACGAAGCCCGACGGGCTCAAGATGGGCATCGTAGAACCGCGTGATCTGACGGCTCGCCTTTCTCATGGCAGAGCAATTGCATTGATCGATCCCCAGCGGTTGGTTCGCCGACAACATCTCGTTTTCCTTTCGAATCCTACTTATCGTCCGCAGGCTATATGGCGCAAAGTCCAAGGCCTCCGCATCACATAGCCTGCGGCTTGGCTGTTTCTCCACCATCTTAGCGCTTAGAACAATCCTGGCGGCGGCGTGATATAACCGGGCACCTCGGCTGAAAGCGTGCTCTTCAGCAGTGTCGTTCCCTGATCGGCCATGATCTCGCTCTTGCCGGCGGCGAGCGCGTCATAGGTTTGGCGCACCACATCCCGCGGGCTGGCTTTTGGCACATCGATGCCATTGGTCAGGTCGGTATCCACGAAACCGACATGCAGACCGAGAACCTGGATGCCACGATCTCGAAGGTGAAAGCGAAGCTGGTTCGTGAAGCTCCAGGCCGCCGCCTTTGATGCAGCATAGGGTGTCAAAATGGGCCGCGGAAGCCACACGATGTCGGATAGCACGTTGATGATGGCAGCACGCGGCTTGGCCGACAGGATCTGCTCGAAGGCCTCCGTGACGCGGACGACGCCATAATAGTTGACGTCGAACAGACGCTGCGACTGCTCTTCGACATCGGTTGCCAGAGGTCCGTCGATAAGAGCAGCGATGCCCGCGTTGTTGATCAGCAGATCAGTATCCGCCGCCAGTTCCGCTGCCGCGGCGATCGATGCTTTGTCCGTGACATCGATCCGGACGGGGATGATGCCCGGTTCGTCGAAGCCGTTCGTATTGCGCATGCCGGCATAGACCTTCTTCGCTCCGCGACGATGGGCCTCGCGCGCAAACGCTAGGCCCAGGCCACGATTGGCACCGGTGATAAAGACGGTGGTGTTGGTGACATCCATGACAAATTACCTCTCTAAAGCCACAGATCAGGGCATCCAATATCGATACCCGCCTGCGGGCGTTGGGTTTAAAGAAAAAGGTCTTCCGGCAACTGGCCGGACAGTGCCTCGCGAAGATTGGTGGCGAGAGACAACACAGCACCAAGCGGGCTCATCCGCACGCTGACGCGTGGCACCGAACCATCGGGGTTGCGGTCGACAACTACGACGGCGTTCAGGCTCTCCCCGCTTGTCAGGACCGCCTCGTATTCGAGAAAGAGGCGCGAGCCGACAGTCTGGAGAAACGTGGGATTCTGCGAAGCGTAGAAGGTCCCGACCGTGTTGACGGCCAGCTTGATCTCGTCCCGTCCGATGACCGCGCCTCGCAGCACGGAGCTGGTCAGTTCCGCGTCGACGGACAGGTCGTCCAGAAACGGGTGACGTTCGCCTTGAGTATTCGACATTGTTCAAACTCCTTGCCTCGACGGCTTTCACGCAAAGGCGGCACGATTGTTGGTGATGAATTGCTGGACCGAGAGGGCCGGCGTTCCGGTGATTTTCTCGACGGCATCGTTCGTGCCCGCGAAGACGCCATCACGATAGTTCTGAGCGACTTCGACCAGGTGCTGCACGAGGAAAGGCGGAAACTTGTAGAGATTTTCCATCTTGTCCTTGAATACCTCGATGGAGGTTGGCGCGTAGTCGATCTTCGCGCCAAGCACTTCGCTCATGGCGGTGGCGATCTCGGTGTGGTTCATCTCGAGTGGTCCATGGAGGGGATAAACCTTGCCTTCATGTCCCAGCGGATCGGCAAGAAGATGCGCGATCACCCGTCCTTGATCATCCGTCGCGATCGGTGCATGGCGCCCTTCGGCAAAGGGGAACTCGATCTTTTTCGTGGCCCATATTTCCTTGGCAAAATGCGGATAGACGAGCCAGTCGGCAAAGAAGGTCGGGCGCAGATGCGTAGTCGGAACACCGGACCAGTCGAAGACTCGCTCGGAAACCCAATGGTCCTGCGCAGCGTGGCTCGCCGATTCACGACGCGCCGAAATCTGCGACATGTTGACGATTGCCGTGACGCCTGCTTCCTTTGCGGCCTGTGCGAAATAGGCCGCAGCACCGATAATGCCCGGCGCGATCGGATGCAGGAAATAGGCCGACCGAATGCCTTCCATGGCGGCGCGGATGTCATCGATGTCGGTGAAGTCCCCGACAGCGATATCAACTCCCCGCCGCCTAAGGGCCGTCGCCCGCTCGTCATCTGAGCGCACGTAGGCGCGCACCGACTTGCCCATCTTCAGTAATTCATCGATCGCCGCACCCCCGGTCCGTCCGGTTGCTCCGCTTACAAGTATCTCAGCCTCACTCATGATCTCGCTCCTTTCGTTGGTGAGAGCATATGCTCCTATACGGACAAAAATAGGAGCATATGCTTTTATCGTCAATAGGAGGCATTTGCATTTTTTGGGAGGCTCGTTTTTGGATCGACTGTGAACCGGCACCGAGGTCGCCGAATGTCCGGTAGTTAAGCTAATTTTGGACACTCTGCGTCATTGCTGTGTCGCAGACCACGCAGCGCGACATTTTTCTTTGATTGAGGAGGACCTCTGCATGGTTGTTTCTACAAGTTCGTCCATTGCCCGGCGCAGGGTTGTCTACGCGGTCGACACGGGGTCGCTGCATGACGGGTTTTCGCGGGGTGGATCTTCCTGTGTTCAAGGCGCAGTCTCGATCGAGCTGCGACGGATTCGAGAGGGCGGTCGCTGCCTCGTAAAGTAACGCCCGTAGCTGACTGTCGCCTCGTCGCGAGATATGGTCTTCATAGTCGATCTCGCCGGACTGATCGGCATATAAAGTACGGTGTGGCAGTCGCCGGTCTCTATTCTGTCGTGTTGACCAACCCCAGCTTTATGAGGCTTTCGGCCGTGGCGACGATTGCGTCTTCGCGTGAGCGTGGCGCCCAACCAAGCAGGCGCTTGGCTTTGTCTCCACTGGCATTCATGTTGACGCCGAGATGCGGCACGATCCCCTTCATCGCCGGATTGAAAAGCGCGACGACGCGGATGAACCAGTTGGGTAGCACGCGGGTGGAGACCTTTTTTGCGCCTTTCCCGAGACGTTGATTCAGCAGCCTGGCGATCTCGACCATCCACAGGCTCTCACCCGATGCGGCAAGGAAGCGCTCGCCGTTGGCGGCCGGATCGGTCATTGCGCGCAGATGCAGGTCGGCGACGTCGCGCACGTCGACAACGCAGGTGTTGATCTTGGGACAGCCCGGCTGACCATCCAGCAGGTTCTTGATGAGCCGGATCGAGTGCGAGTAATCGGATCCCAGCGCCGGTCCGAGAACGGTCGTTGGGTTGACGGTGGCCAGCTCCAGCCCGCTGCCTTCACGCGCGATGAAGTCCCATGAGGCTCGCTCGGCCAGTGTCTTCGATCGCTGATAGGGCGCGACGTTGCCGTTCAGGTCGCTCCAGTCGGTTTCGTCGAAGGGACGGCTTCGCGGCTTGTGGCCGACGCCGATCGCACCGAAGGCCGAGGTGAGCACCACCCGCCTTACACCGGCATCGCGTGCCGCACGCAGCACGCGCAGGTTTCCATCGACCGCAGGCCGGATCCAATCCTCTTCGCGCACCTGATCGCCGGACGGCGTCGGTGAAGCACCGTGGATGATATAGGCGCAGTCTGCGGCGGCCTCCAGCCAGCCGTCGTCGGCTGTGAGGTCGGCGGCGGCAAATGAAAGGCGATCGCCCGGCTCGGCACCCCCAGTCCTGAGGTTGCTGAGAACCTCTGCCTCTCGCGACAGTGACCTGAGCGTAGTCCGCACGCGATAGCCCGCCTCCAGCAGCGCCAGAATGCAGTGCTGCGCGATGAACCCGCTTCCGCCGGTTACGAGTACCAGCTCTTCACTCATAATGATCTCCAGTGTTGTTTGTCGCGCATCAGCGGTCGATCCCTGCCATGATCCAGGCGGGATAGCGATTGCCGGAGACGGTGCCGGTCGCCAAAGCCTTGTCGAGTATCTGCATGTCGGCAGGCGTCAGCCGGACAGCGTCTGCCGCCACATTCTGCTCGAGGTAGGCGCGACGCTTGGTGCCGGGGATCGGCACGATAAAATCGCCCTTGTGCAGCAGCCAGGCGAGCGCGATCTGCGCAGGCTTTGCACCATGGGCTTCAGCGATGTCGAACACCGCCTGTGCGGCACGCACGTTTGCGTCGTAGTTCTCACCCTGATACCGCTCGTCGATGCGGCGGGTATCGCCCTCGGGATAATCTTCCGCGCGCTTCACCCCGCCGGCCAAAAAGCCGCGTCCGAGCGGACAGAACGGCACAAGACCGATGCCCAGCTCGCGCAAGACGGGGATCACGTCGGTTTCGAGATTGCGTTCCCAAAGCGAATATTCGCTCTGCAGCGCCGCGACTGGATGGGTGGCATGCGCGCGGCGCAGCGTGGCAGCCCCCACCTCAGACAGGCCGAAGAAGCGCACCTTGCCTTCCTTCACCAACTCGCCGACCGTGCCGGCCACATCTTCGATCGGCACCTTGCGATCGATGCGGTGCTGGTAGAGCAGGTCGATGTGGTCGGTTTGCAGTCGCCGAAGCGAGCCCTCGACCGCCTGGCGGATTGCGGCGGGGCTGCTGTCGGTCTCGGCGCCGAGCTGGCGTCCATCCACGAATCGGAAGCCGAACTTGGTGGCGAGGATCACTTTCTCCCGACGGTCGCGGAAGGCGCGGCCGAGCAGCTCCTCGTTGGTGTATGGCCCATAGCCTTCCGCCGTATCGAAGAAGTCGCAGCCGAGCTCGATGGCTCGATGAAGGGTGGCGATCGACTCCGCCTCGTCCGCCGGACCATAAGACTGGCTCATGCCCATACAGCCCAGGCCAATTGCGCCGACCTGCGGGCCTTGGGTGCCCAACTTCCGCTTGCTCAATATCATGGGCCTAATCCCTCTTGTGTTTGCATGGCCCTGAACATAGATGCGGCAGATCGGACGTTGAATGCTTGAGAATACGCAATACTTGCGCGATAATACGAAAATGATCATCGATCCCTTCTCGCAAATTCTCAGACTCGTGCGTGCCGAAACGCTGGTCACGGGTGGCTTCACGGCTGGAGGCCCTTGGGCGATCCGATTCCCGGCCCCGAAGACGATCAAGTTTTTCGCCGTCGTGAAGGGGAGTTGCTGGGTGGCGCTTGACGGCGAGGCGCCCATCCGGTTTGCAACGGGTGATGTAGGGCTGCTCTCGGCGCCGCGAGCCTTCGTGCTCGCCAGTGATCCGGATGTCACTCCCGTCGACGCGATGACGCTGTTCTCAGGGGTTGGGCGAACGACGGCCCAACTCGGCGACGGTGGCGACTTCGCGCATATCGGTGGGCACGTCCTGCTTGATCCGGCCAGCGGCCGCCTGTTGGCGGATGCGCTGCCGCCCTGGATCCACGTGCGGGCGAACTTGCCCGCGGCCGCGACGTTCCGGTGGCTGCTCGATCGGCTCGTCGAGGAGCGTGCTTCCGATCTACCCGGCGCCGAACTCGCATCCGCTCAATTGGCGCAGTTGCTCTTCATCCAGATCCTGCGAGCTCACCTGGCCGGAGCGCAGGACGAAAGCGGAGGTTGGCTAAGGGCGCTCAGCGATCCACGCATCGCGCCGGCCCTGCGTTTGATGCACCAGGATCCGGCGCGGGCATGGCGCCTTGAAGATTTCGCCGCCGCCTGCGCCATGTCGCGGACGACCTTCGCCGAGCGGTTCCGCAGCGTCGCTGGCATCGCGCCGCTGGCCTACCTCACTGAGTGGCGCATGCGACTGGCCGAGCAGGCGCTCCGGAATGAGGATGGAAAATCGGTGGCGTTGATCGCGCACTCCGTCGGCTATGCATCCGAAAGCGCCTTTAGCAATGCATTTAAGCGGGAAACCGGTAAGTCGCCAAAATCTTACCGGAACAATAATATGCACAAACGCAGTTTGACACAGCTGGAGGATGTCTGATGCGGCTCGGATTTGTTCCAACCATGTGCTTGATCCTGAAAAGACCGGAAATTCATATGCCAATGTTTTGACGGCCCGTAGCGGCGTAGGATCAATCGATCCTGGTTCAGGCTCACATTCTTTCAAGACCGCCGGGTCGAGCGTGACAATCAAGCGGGAAGCCAGGCTCGATGGCATTTGCCGCATTCAAGCACAAAACCTTCGGCGCTCTACCCCTCGAAATGGAACGGCGGCCTTTCACTCCGACAGATATCCTAGAGCCCTGCACCTTTAGCATCACCATCGCCCAGCAGAGCAGGCCTATTTCAGTTGGGAAGCGGTGGCGGACACGGCGCGTCCAATCCGCGAAACGGATCGCGCCAGGCTTCGATCTGATCCAGGCGATCAGACCAGTGTCTTATGGCGGGATAGTCCTCTATCGGAAGGCCCGCAGCGTCGTTGAACGGCAAGAACGTCGCCATGCGAAAATCGGCGAACGAGATTGTCTCGCCAAGGATCCACGGTCGACCGGACAATTCACTTTCGAGAATGACCGCTGCTTTGTGGAATTGACTTAGACCCTCTGCAACCATCGTGTCGTCACACGGCCCAATACCGTAACGCAGCTTCGTGCCGCGCTCCCAATGAACGATATCACATGCCTTCATGAAGTTCTCCTTCGCCCAACTGATCCAGCGGATCATGTCCGGTTCTTCGTCATCGGTTCTCCAGAAGTTCGAGCCGGCGTGCCTGGACAGCCAGCAGGCAATCGCATCGCTCTCCCAAAGCGTTCGACCGGAGTGCTGCAAAATCGGCAAAAGAAGGTTTGGGTTGAGCGGCAGATATCGCTCCGATTGCCCCGGAGCCATCGGTGCGGCGAACTCGAACGCGATATCTGTTTTCAAGAACCGCGCAACGGCAACTGCAAGGCGTGGATTGGGGTTTCTGCTGAAATACAACTTCATTCGGTTTTGCCTCCGGTGTCCTCGTCGTAGAAGACGAACGAAGGCTCATCCTTTCGACAATCGCGGATCAAAAATCTTTCCCGAGGCTCTCGCCGAAGGTCGAACTCTTCGCGCGCCAGATGAGTGACGCCTTACTCAATTCAAACAATCTCCAATGGGCGCTCAGCCGATGGACGCTTGATGACGACTACAGGGAGGTCTAAAGCCTGTGCAATCGTCGCAATGCCGGCAAACCCTACCAGCAGACCAGCCAGCATTTGTCATGAAGCGGATCCATGTGACGGTCGGCGGCGCTCATTTTCTTTGATGATGCCAGCTTCCACGCGTGGGGGCTCCCCATGCTGTCCTTGATTGTGGCCGAAGAGCCGCCTCAGGAAGCTCACCAAGTCATCTACGAATGTGAAGATCGTCGGTATGACAAGCAAGCTCAAGAATGTCGAGGTGAGCAAACCGCCAATGACGACGATCGCCATCGGTTGGCGAAAACTGGAATCGCCACCACTCAGGCTCAAAGCGACCGGCAACATACCTGCGCCCATCGCGATTGTTGTCATGACGATCGGCCGGGCCCGCTTATGGCAGGCATCCACCAACGCGTCAAAGCGCGAGAGACCCTGTCGCCGGGACATAATCGCGTATTCGACCAGGAGAATGGAATTTTTCGACACCACTCCCATAAGCAATATCAGTCCAATAATGGCTGGCATCGAAAAGCTGGTGCCTGTGATGGCCAAGGGAAGCAATGCCCCGCCAAGTGCAAGCGGAAGCGCCATCAGGATCGTGGCAGGTTGGAAAAAATCATGAAACAGGAGTACGAGGACGGCATAAATACAAAAGACCCCTATAGCCATCGCCGTTCCAAAGCTCTGAAATAACTCCGAACTGCGTTGCAGCTCCCCCTGTTCTACCTGATATACACCTTGTGGTAGTTGGCGCAGTGCGGAAAGGGCTTGAGCTTCCTTATTCACATCCCCAAGAACGCGTCCATTGAGTTCTACCGACAGCGTGATATTTCGGGCACGATCGATCCGATCGATTTCGGACGGGCTGCCTCCAATCGTGATCGTTGCTACGCTTCCAAGCGACACCTTGCCATTTGTACCTGCGACCTGCAGCTGCGATATGGCATCGATGTCCCTGCGAGAACGGGGGTCAAATCGCACCCGAATGGAAATCTGTCTCTGTGGCAGATTCAGTTTCGACAGCTCGCTGGAATAGTCTCCATTCGTCGAAACCCGCACCGCCTCGGCGATCGATTCAGACGTGATACCAAGTGCTGCGGCCTTAGTGAAATCCGGCCTTATCTGGATCTCAGGGGCTTGTAGCGAAGCGCTGGACGTGACCGCTCCAACACCTTTGAGTGTTCGCAACTGGTTTTCAAGCGCGCTTGCGGCCTGTTCCAAGACATTGGAATCGTCACTTGCGAGAGTGAGCTCCAGTTTGGTGCCATTGCCTCCGGTCCCGACCTCCACGCGTACGCCGGGCAGCACGGAAAGAGCGTGACGGATATCGTCTTCGATCGCAGACTGTTTACGGCTGCGCTTATTAATGTCTTTCAGGTCGACGACAAGAGTGGCCTTTGTCACATCCGTCGTTGTCGTTGAATCGAGTCCGCTACCGCTTGAAGAGGTTCCGACGGCGCTGAAGACCTGCGTGACATCGGGGAGTTTGGAAATAATGTCGCTTGCGCGCTTCGATATGGCATCCGTCTGATCCAGGGCGCTGCCCGGTTGAAGTGTCAGACTAACCTGCGTCTGAGCATCGTCAGAGGCAGGAAAGAATCCAGTCCTCAGAAATGGAATAGTTGCCAAAGACAAGACGAGTAGAGTGCTCGTGGCAAGCAAGGTCAATTTGCGGTGGTTGAGGCAAGCTTTGACCATCGCAATGTATCCTCGCATGACCAGACCGTCCTCCTTCTCCACATGATGAGGTTTCATCAAATATGCGGCCATCATTGGGGTCAGAAAGCGCGCAACCAGAAGAGAGGACAACACCGCCACGGAAGCCGTTATGCCGAATTGCCGGAAGATGAGGCCGGGAATCCCGCTCATGAATGCAGTTGGGAGAAACACTGCAACCAAGGTGAACGTTGTTGCGATCACCGCCAGCCCGATTTCGTCAGCCGCCTCCAGCGCCGCATTCATGGGTGTCTTGCCCATCTGAATATGACGAGTGATATTTTCCACCTCGACAATTGCGTCGTCCACGAGAATGCCGACAACAAGCGATAGCGCGAGAAGCGTAACCGTATTGAGGCTGTAGTCAGTCAAATACATGACCAGGAACGTCGGTATGATGGAGAGTGGGAGAGCAAGCGCTGAGAGGCAGGTCGCGCGAAAGTCGCGCAGAAATATCCAGACAACGACGATGGCGAGAATGGCACCTTCATAAAGCATGTGCATCGAGCCATCATAGTTCTCGATGACGGGATTTACCGTTGTATAGGCTTCAACAAGCTCGACCTCCGGATGCGCAGATGCGAATTCCTTCATTTTCTTCTGGACGTCATCAGCAACCGCCGTATCGGAAAAGCCCTTTGATCGCTTGATCTCGACGGCTATCACGCGCTCTCCATCGAAATAGGCAAGAGAAGAACGGTCAGCGAAGCTGTCAGTGACGCTGCCTATTTCATCGAGCCGGACGCTTTTTCCGTTGGACAGCGGAATTGCCAACTTTGATAGATCTTCAATGGAGGGAAGAGCACCGAGGGTCCGTATGGTTTGACGGGCAGAGCCGATTTCGCCACGACCACCGGATTTGTCTGATTGAACAGACTTCACGCGGGAGGAAATATCCGAGGCGGTGATACCGAAGGATGTCATGAGGTTGGGATCGAGATCGATGTGGACCTCGCGGTCCACGCCGCCCAATCGATCGACTTCTCCTACGCCCCCCACCGATAGCAATGCCTTGGTCATGTCGTTGTCGACAAACCAGGAAAGCTCCGTCTCGTCGAGGTCTTTGGAGCGCACCGCGTAGGTTACGAGAACGGAAGATTGCACCGTCACCTTGGAAACCGTCGGCGATTCCATTTCGGACGGCAAATCGCTCTTGGCGCTATCAACAGCGTTGCGTACTTCGTTAAGTGCGGTTTCGCTGTTCTTTTCGAGCTTGAACGAGACGCTGATCGATACCGATCCGTCGGTGATCGTCGTTGTAATATGATCAAGAAGGCTGAGAGAGGCGAGCTTGTCCTCAATCTTACGTGCAACCTCAGTTTCAAGCTGGGTTGGCGCAGCACCTTCAAGCGATGCGGAAATTTTGATGGTCGGCAGATCCATGTCGGGAAAATTCTGGACCTGGAGCTTCGAAAAGGCGAGCAAGCCGCAAACTGTCAACAACACAAACAGTAATACAGAGGGCACGGGGTTGCGAATTGACCAGGCGGAAATGTTCATTTTGCCGCCCCTTCAACATTAACAAGCGCGCCTTCCGAGAGGAAAGCCCCGCCAGATCGCACAAGCATCTCATCGCCCGCCAAGCCAGCTGTAATCTCGACGCGGTTCTCTCTTCGGCGACCGACATCAACGCGGATCCGGTGTACTCGGCGTACTTGATCAATGGCAAAGACGTAATTGATACCGTCTCTGAAAACCAAACTGGTTTCCGGCACGGTCAATGCTCTTTTCGTACCAATATCGATGTTACCAGATACATAGAGACCAACACGGGGTTGAGGCTCTTTAGGCAACTCCACATAAACAATCGAACGGCCTGTATCGCTGCTGACGGTTGGTGCGATAAGTCTGACCTTACCCTGAAACGCCTTTCCGCCCGGCTCCGTGACTTCCGCGGGCAACCCTATCTCGACCTGCGGAAGATATTGAGCTGACACTTCAGCCTGCCATTCGACGCGCTGCTGGCGAATAAGACGAAAAAGCTCCGTGCCGGTGGACACGACTGCACCTAGCGAGGCTGATCGCGAGGTGATGATGCCGTCGTCGACGGCGGTGATAGTGGTTTGCTCAAGTTTAATTTGCTGGCTCTCAAGCGTGGCCCGTTCAGAATCAAGATCTGCCTTCGCGGTCTGCTCCGTGGTCAGGTATTCCACTCTCTTCTGGTCGGACAACGCGCCCGATCCTCCGATCGTGCGCGCTCGATCCGCGTCGACCTTCGCCTTTGCTAGATCTGCCTCTTTTGTAGCGACAGCCGCCTCCTCTTTGCGCAGATCGGCCAGCACGGCTTCCTGATTCAGCCGGACAAGAGGATCGCCCTTCTTGACGATGGATCCGACGTCGGCAAGGACCTCTGTGATACGCAAACCGCTCGTTTCAGATTCAATCACGGCTTCATGCCAAGGCTTCAGCCATCCACTCGCCGGGATTGTTTGAGGCCAGTCTTGGAGCGAAGGTTTAACCGTCGCGACAGTCAGTGCCGCGGCCCCCTTGGTTTGTCCCTGTTCTTCTGCCGCGACAGGGCGTGTTCCAACCATGCACGTCGATATGACGGCAAAAAAAGCCCCACAAATAACGCGCTTTAGGTCGTCGCGGAGATGGGGATTTCCCAGATAAGTCTTATGTGAAATAGTCATTGAGCGGATTGCTTTGCCTGAAGGTGCGGAGCCTCGTTCACGTCGCGAACGGCCGGCTGTGAAATGTCGATCGGACCGGTCCATCCGCCTCCGAGCGCTTTGTTAAGCGAGATATAATATGTCGCGATATCGGCTTTGGTCTCGATGAGACTTTTTTGGGCCGAGTACAAAGACCGGTCGGCGTCCAACACGTCGAACAGATCCCCTTCGCCGGCGATTTGCAGCTGCTTTGAAAGCTTCGCAGCCGCCCGATAGCCTTCGACCGACTTCGCCAGATCCACCGAGCGCGCCCTCGATCGATTGAGAGAAATTATGGCGTTCTGAACATCCTCTAGAGCGGTGAGGACGGCTGACTGGTAGGAGAAGAGGTACTGATCACGTTGTGCCTTGGCGACATCAACCGCCGCCCTCAACTGGCCACCCTTGAAGATCGGAATCGTAAGCGAAGGGCCAAACGACCATCCGATGGTAGATTTCTTACCCAGATCAGAAATGCTCGTGGCGGAAGAATCAATGGATCCGGTAAGGCTCAGCGACGGGTATCGATTAGCCTCGGCCTCGCCAATCTTTGCTGTCGCTTGGGCCAGTTCACGTTCTGCCTTGCGCACGTCTGGGCGGGTATTCAATATGTCGGCAGGTATTCCGACGGAGATCTTCGCGGGAGGAACGGGAAGCCTTGACCTCTTGCCCAGGAGGCTCTCAAGCAGCAATGGCGACTTGCCGAGCAAGACCCCCAACCGATTGACTGACTTGGCATAGGAGATTTCATAGGATGGAACATCGGCATGGGTGGACGCCGCTTGAGCTTCGGCCTTGGTAACATCGACCAACGACGTACCACCCGCACTATATTGTGTGCGCGTCAGCGCGGCCGTTTGGGCCTGAGATTTTGAAGAATCTTGAGCGAGTTCCGCCAGCTGCTGATATTCGCGTGCCTGAAGATAATAGGTCGCGACATCCCCAATCAGGGTGACGAGCGTATCGCGCAGGTCTTCTTCCGCGGCGTCGACGCCATATTTCGCAGCCTCCGCCGTACGCTTATTGCCCCCAAATAAATCAAGCTCCCAGCTGGCATCGAAACCGGGCTGATAATCATTGTAGGCGGTAGCCGGCGTGCCACCAGACGCGGCCGTGCGGTTGCGTGTCGCGGAGGCCGTGCCCTCGATCGTCGGGAGCAGTGCGCCAACCTGTTCGCGATAGGTCGCGCGAGCTTCCCTTATCTTTGCTTTCGCCGTAGCGACATCGAGATTGGCCGCGACGGCTTGAGCAATAAGGTCATCGAGGATCGGATCCTTCATTTGCTTCCACCACTCCGCAAGTGCTGGTGGCTTGTCCGGATTATCGTGCGCTCTGGTGTTCCAGCTCTTGGGCATGGAAAGCCCCGGCTTCTGGTAGTCTGGGCCGACGACACAGCCGCTGAGCGCACCAGCCAAAAGAAGCAGAGTGCTAAACTGGTGCATATTCAGCCATCGGGCTGAGCTTCGACACCAGCCCTGTGTTGTAGGCGCCAGCTTGCTCCTGCGAGCTCCGCTATCGGTATCCAGTCCCGCCCCCTCTAATGGCACGGGATAAGACTGCGAATGGGATTCAGTTGTCTCAGTCAATACGAGGCTCCAGGGGCAAATTGCCGACGGCCCTCTGATAGCGACTGTGATGTTAAGCGACGTTAAGGAAGTGTAAAGTTGTGTAAAACTTCTTCCGATCGGCGTTGTTGGGTGTATTCGTGCCGAGGAAATGCACACGGAACCTGATATGGCGAAAGTACTTTTGATCGATGACGACAGTGAGCTGACGACCCTTCTCAGCGAATATCTTGTAGAGGAAGGGTTTCAGGTTGAGACGTCGGAAGATGCCCGTGTTGGCATAGCTAGTGCCGCCGACCAATCGGTGGACATCATCGTTCTCGACGTGATGATGCCGCGGATGAACGGCATAGACGCTTTGCAACGCATCCGTCGCCTAGGCGATGTACCCGTTTTGATGCTGACGGCAAAGGGAGATGACATCGATCGAATTTCCGGTCTCAATCTTGGCGCGGATGATTATGTCGCAAAGCCGTGCTCTCCCGGTGAACTGGTCGCTCGCATTCGCGCTATTCTTAGGCGAGCAGGAAGCAGGCCCGGTGATGAAAATATTCTTCAGGTCGGTGACCTCGCCTTACATCCGGCCAGTCGAACCGCCCAATGGCAAGGCAAGCCGCTGGAATTAACGGGTGCGGAATTCAACATACTCGAAGTGTTGGCACGCAATGCCGGGCAATTGGTACCAAAGCAGGAAATCTCTCGGCGCGCATTCGGCCGACCTCTTACGCCATTTGACCGTCGCATCGACGTTCATATCAGCAGCGTACGCCAAAAGCTCGGCACCCGTGATGACGGCACGTCCTGGATTCGCTCCATCCGCGGCCAGGGATATCAACTGGTGCAGGAGTACTGATGCGAAAGTTATTTTGGAGGATTTTCGCAATTGTTTGGCTTACAATGGCTCTATCAATCGCGATACTGTTTGCGATCGGTTCTGTCTTTGGACTGGTACCTCCCGCGCAAGAACTCCGCGACCAACGGACATCTTTCGCGCTCGATACAGCCGCTAGGTTATTGGCGACAGGCGGGGTTGACGTATCACAACAATTCCTGTCCGCCGTTGCGCAGACGCCGTCGCCAGTCCATCTGAAACTGACGGTCATCGGCGGACCAATGGAATGCACCATCAAGGTTACGGATAAATTTGAAAGACGTGTCGTCAATGCAGACCATTGCTTTCAACTGAGCGCCGAGGCGACGGAAGTCGGCTTTCTATCACGCAATCTGCCGAGGCTCGTCCCTTGGGCTTCAGCCATGTTTGCTGCTGCACTCGCTGCCTATTGGCTGGCGCAATATCTAACGCGGCCCGTGGAACAATTAAGGGGTGGATTGCGCGCCTTGGCGCTCGGCCAATTCGATATACGAATCGGCAATAAGATCGATCGAAAGAGGGATGAGATTGCAGCGCTTGCTCATGATTTTGATATCACCGCGGCGCGTCTGCAGGAGTTCCAGAATATCCAACAGCGTCTCTTTCACGATATATCTCATGAACTTCGATCACCTCTGTCTAGGCTGCAGGCAGCAATTGGCCTTCTGAACAAGAATCCCAGTCGATTGCATGCAATGACCGAGCGTGTCGAACGAGAAATCGCAAGAATGGATGATCTCGTTGGCGAGATTCTGACTCTCGCCAGACTCACCACCACCGAGATTGAACCACTGGAGCGACAGACCGTTGATCTAGTCGACCTGCTTCGCGAGATTGCCGACGATTGCGCGTTTGAAGGCGCTTCGCGCAACATCACTCTGCTTTACGAGGGAGTAGGATCCTGCGTGACATCCGTTAATGGTGAGCTCATTTACAGAGCGATAGAAAACGTGGTGCGAAACGCTGTCAAATATTCCCCATCAAATACACAGGTCCTCATTCGAACCAAGAGGGAAGATCAGGCCTTCGCGATTACCGTGGTGGATCAAGGTCCGGGCATCCCCAAAGATGTTCTCGAGGCAATCTTTCAACCGTTTCGGCGTGGAAGTGATCTTCCCCCTGGCGCCGTCGGTTTTGGCCTCGGATTAGCGATAACAAAACACGCCTTCGCACGCCATGGCGGCGAAGTACAGGCCGAGCTTCCAGCGGAAGGCGGACTGCTCATGCGTATGATTCTTCCTGTTTAACCACCCATAATTTTGCGAAAGTGCAGGCCATGTTCCACTCGCATGCTTTTTGCATTCCCATGATTCTTGCAATCGGAACCCTCAGCAGCTGCGTCGATACATCCGTAAGTGCACCGGCGGCAGACATGCCAAAGACATTCGTTGGCGCGACAAGACTAACAAGAGCCTCACCGATCAGCCAGGATTGGTGGCGCGCTTTTGCTGATCCTGAACTCAATAAACTCATTGAGCTTGGGAGCGCGAAAAATCCCGAGATATTGGAGGCTCAAGGCCGTGTTGGGCAGGCTCGTGCGAACGTCGATCTTGCATCGGCAAACTTGCTGCCGACGGTCTCCGGCGGGGTCGGCAAAGCGCGGGGTGACAAATACGGATTTGGCACATCGACAAATAGTTATGGTACCGCTTCGGGAAGCTGGCTTGTGGATATTTTTGGTGGCGCGCGGGCACAAAAGCGTGCGGCGGAGGCGCGCTTTGATGCTGCGGTGTTTGACGCCGCCGAAACGAGCCTAAACGTACTTTCGTCAATTGGGTCAACCTATGTGGACCTACGCTACTACCAAGAACGAATTGCGCTGGCACGCCAGACCGTTGAAAACAGAAAGCGCAATCTATCCTTGATGCGGGACAGTCAGGGCGTTGGACAAAGCAGTGGACTGCAGATCGTTCAAGCCGAACAGCTCGTGGCGAAAGCCGATGCAGAGCTTCCGTCACTCGAGATCCAGCTTGAGAGTTCTATCGCCACTCTCGCGAGCCTGACCGGGGTGCCGGATGCAGAGCTGCGTGCTGAACTTCATGATAAAGCGGCTCAACCGCGCCCGCGATACAAAATCGGAGTTGGCATCCCTACCGATGTCATCCGCAATAGACCGGATGTGCGGCGAGCGGAAAAGAACTTCATCGCCGCCGCCGAAAGCGTTGGAGTTGCGAAGGCGGCCTTTTATCCTTCCTTGGAGCTCAGCGGCTATATTACGCCGACAGCAGTCGTACACACCGGCCATGTCGACATCTGGCAAATGGCTGCCAATCTAACCGCACCCATTTTTGATGGGGGAAAGAACAAGGCAAATCTCGCTTCCGCGAAAGCACAATTGCAACAAGCACAAGCCGCTTGGCAATCCGCGGTTCTGAATGGCATCGCCGAAGTCGAAAAAGCGCTTGCGGCTTATAATAGAGATGGACGCAATATTGCCGCGCAAGAAAAACTTGCCTCAACGTCAGAAGAGACATTGCGACTTGGTAGGGTGAGTTTCCAGCTAGGTGCGAGTGAATTCTTCAATATTCTCGATGCTGAGCGCGACTACCTCGAGGCCCAGCAGTCGAGAGCACAAGCCATCCGCGATCAGGCACTGCACTACATAGCGCTCTGCAAGGCTGCCGCACCAGTCACGCAAGGTACTAGGGCGCGTGGACAAATCGCTGACAGTCCGCCGACCTACCGCTTGGGTTACAAGTGATGTCATACTTGTCCGGCGGTGGCTGCATGATCGGTATCGGCTAGCCGCGTTAGCCGCTATGCGACTAAGAACGCGGTTATTTCATCGGCCAAGCCAGCGAGAAAAGTGTTCCGATCCGGATGAGGTTCCGGCACATTTGGCGGCAATTCGTCCATGTAGGTGAAATGGCCGGCATCGGGATCAACTTGGACCGCCACAGATGCCTGAGCGGCGAGCACATCCATGAGAAAGCGAGATTGAGCCGGCGGCGTGATAGTATCCTTGGCTCCCACCCAGATTTTCATCGGCATCTTTATACGGTGAAGCGCGCCTGGACGGCGGAAGAAGTCCGTTGGCGGAGCCAAGAGGGCCAATCGCTCAAGGCGTGGAGTCGCGCCTGTAATCAGTTGCTGCCCATCAAGGGTTTCGCCCTCGGCGCCTTGAAGGGCGAGCAGAGCTGTAGCTCCAATGGAATGCCCGATGCCAACGATGGGGAGGTTGCTGTAGGCGCAACTGTCTATAGATGCTTCGAGCCTGTGGATGCGCATGTCCAACTCGGCTTTGGTCGGGACACTTGAGGCCAGCATTTCGAAGTGTGGCGCAATGACCGTGCAACTCCTGTTAGCCATGGTCTGCAGCAAATGATGGTGGCGTGCCGGGTTACCACCACGACCGACTGCGAACAAAGCAATGCACTTTGGCTGCTCGGCCTCGATCCGAGTAATGGTAAAGGCTTCCAACTCGTTTGATACGATGTTGGTATCGGACTCAATTCCCATATTTTCCTCAATCATCACAATAGGTTTAGCATCGTCTTCCGCGACAAACGAAGCTCAAAGTATCTCAATCATTGACGTCCCGACCAGTCACTGATTCAAGGCTGCTTTTTGGTGGCAGCATTGAGCCGGGGCGATCTCACTGAAACAGAATGGCGCATTCTGGAGGGTCTGTTGCCAATCGAACCGAAGAACCGCGGTCGAGGCAGACGGTCCAAGAAGAACCGCTCGACGCCCTCGGACGACCGCTCGCCTTCATTCTGACAGGCGGCGAAGCGGCCGATTGCAAAGCATATGATGCCCTAATTAGCTTGCCCGAACGCTCGCCGGGCGCCTTGCTGGCAGACAAAGGCTATGATGCTGAGACCATCCGTGCCGACCTCGCCGAACGGAAAATCGAAACGGTCATCCCCGGCACGTCAAACCGCCGCGTGAAGATCGAACATGACCGGGCGCTCTACAGGCAGCGCAACCGCATCGAGCGCATTTTCGGCCACCTAAAGGTCAATCGTGCCATCGCTACCCGCTACGATCAACTAGCCAACAGCTTCCTCGGCATGGTCTATCTCGCCACCGCCAGATACTGGCTTAAATTTGTCCACGCCGCCTAGTGTCCCAGAGGAAATGGATCCAGCCAGGCGCCCGCTGTCAAGCTAATGCCATCTCCGACACTGATTGATCGGGACCATTTCGCTCGGATAGTTAATTGCCCGCAGGGATCTGCTGCGCCTTAGAAGCGCACTGAAATCCGCGGAGCTGGAGCGCCGCCCTTACTTGGGCAAGCAGTCGGGAGCCAAGACAGCGACAGAATGACATTGGAGGGACAGTGGCTATTCACGAAGGTGATGAGGCCAGAGTCGGCGGTCTGGCAGATATTTCCATTTCCTTCGCCCGCGCATTGTTTCATGCGCTGGGAGCGTCGTTAATTGGCACCTTTCGATCGTATCCCGCGACCTGTTGATGGAAGATGCCGATTCCCACGTCAAGGCAGCCGCCCTTTGCCGGCGAGGTGCACCAGCTTAGATGACGAGTAGCCCAGTTAAGCAATTCGCTATCTTTATCGGCTAGTTTATTGAAAATTTACCATGGGGAGGGGCTAAAAATGGAAATGTCTATCAGGACAGGACTGACATCACTCCTTGTCGTGCTTGCGCTCGCCTTCTGCGGCAACGCGCTTGTGTCGTTGGTGGGATTGAACGAAACAAACGCATCCACCATCTCACTCGGCAAGAATATGCTGCCGAGCGTTCGGACCATCGGCGACCTGGAGGCCGCCCTTACTGATAAACGCTTGGCCTATGCACAGCACATCCTATCGTTAACGCCAGAGACCATAGCCAAGGCGGAGCAGCGCATCAATGACGTGAAGCAAAAAGCCGCCCAGCAAATTACCGCCTACCGTGCTCTCGCCGCGTCGGATGTCGAGCGGAAGCTGATTGACCAGATTGAAGCCGGTGTCGCGACTTACGACACTCTCGCAGCGCCAATGATCGAACTGTCGCGCCAAAACAAAAACGAGGAGGCAGCCGCCATCCTCAATGGGGCGATGCGGAATCAAGCGATCAAAAACGGTGAGCTGCTCAATCAACTCAAGGACGTCAACCTGGACGTTGCCAACCAAGCCGTCGGCAGCGCGGCAAAGGCATTCTCGTCGGCATTGGGAATCTCCATCGCGACCATCGTCGTTATTCTCGGGCTGAGCGGCTTTGGCATCTACTATGCGGTCAGGATCGTTTCGCTACCGCTGACCCGGATTACCGGCTCCATGAAGGAGTTGGCAGAAGGCGCCCTTGATCGAGAAATCCCTTATCGGTCGCGTGCCGACGAAATCGGGAACATTGCAGCTGCGCTGGAAGTCTTCCGCGAAAGTGCACTTGCCAATCAAAGATTGGAACAAGAGGTTGCTGCCCAGCGAACGCTCTCCGAGCGGGAGCGCGACCGCATTGCTCAGCTCGAAGAGGTGCGGGCCGAAGCTATGGCCTACGCAACGGCGCAACTCGGGAGGGGCCTGAAGCAGCTGTCTCATGGGGACCTGACCGGCCGAATCACGGAACCATTCGTCGCGGAACTCGAGAGCCTAAGGGCGGATTTCAACAGCGCCACGGCCCAGCTCGCGGAAACGCTGCGAGCGGTTGCCGATGCAACCGGCGCCATCGACGTCGGGACGAGCGAAATCAGCCAGGGCGCGCAGGATCTATCGAAGCGAACTGAACAGCAGGCGGCGTCGCTTGAGGAAACTGCCGCGGCCCTCGATGAAATTACCGTCAATGTATCGAACTCCTCAAAGAGAGCCGATGAGGCCCGAGCTGTAGCCGCGCAGGCAAATGCGGGCGCGGCACATTCGGGCGTTGTCGTGTCAAATGCTGTAAACGCAATGCAGAGGATTGAGCAGTCATCCAACCAGATCGCGAACATCATCGGTGTCATTGACGAGATTGCGTTCCAGACAAACCTCCTGGCGCTCAACGCGGGTGTGGAGGCCGCCCGAGCAGGGGAGGCGGGCAAGGGCTTTGCTGTTGTCGCGCAAGAGGTGCGTGAGCTTGCCCAGCGTTCCGCACAGGCAGCAAAGGAGATCAAGGATCTCATACGCAGTTCGAGCGTAGAAGTGCAGAGCGGTGTCAAGCTTGTTAGCGAGACTGGGGAGGCGCTGAAGACCATCGAAGGCTATATTATTACGGTCAACCAGCATATGGGCGCGATAGCAACCTCAGCGAAGGAGCAATCCGTAGGTCTTTCCGAAGTTAACATTGCTGTTAACCAGATGGATCAGGTAACGCAACAGAATGCCGCAATGGTCGAACAAACAAACGCGGCAAGCGCAACGCTCGCCGGCGAAGCAACCAGGCTGCGAGAGCTGCTCAACCAGTTCCAACTCGGCGTGACAAGAGCGTCGCAGGATGCGCCGCGCCGCAAACCTCCCGCCTCGCCGGTTGCCGTCACCGCTCTCCACAAGCCGGCCATTTCTCCGGCACGCAAAATGGCTAACACCGTAGCCGCAGCCTTCGGCGGAAAGACAGCGTGAGTGCTGGCAGTCGGGAAGAGTTTTGACGATAATCGGGGTTGATCCGTCAACGTTTGGAGTGTCAAACGGCGCGGAGAGCGCGCCGCTCGGGCGGAGCGCAAAGTGCCGATCTTTGAAAATAATTTGAAAAAGAAAGTGGGGCCGCAAACACTATCGATGACGGTTCTATGGCATCTGCCTTTGACATCAGCACCACATCTTTCAGGAGTGAGTTTCCGGTCGCCAACCTGTTTCACAATGTTCTCCGACACGATATCTCGCCTACTTGTTGCGTGACGCCAAATCAGATCAAGCTACAGCAACGAAACCCACGGCCTTGACGGGAGTTTCTCGAAGATTATCGGCGTCCGCGCTCGCAGTCCCGCAGGCTGAAACAGCGCCACCCACGGCGATCAGCACGGGATTTTCGTAGCCGATCTTCTCCATGCCCTTGGCAAGGTTTTTGAGGCTGCCGTGCCATTCCCGCTGGGTAGCGCGGCTGACGTCGGCCATGATTACGGCAGCGGTGGAAGGCGGCAGGCCGTTGGTGATCAGCCGATCGGCAATGAGCGGTGCTGTCCTGCCTCCCATGTAGAACACGGTTGTCGTATGGGGATCTGCGACGCATGCCCAGTCAACGTCTTCCGGCAGTCCGCCATGCCGAGAGTGGCCCGTGACGAAGCGCACGGACTGGGCGTGGTCCCGGTGGGTGAGCGGCATGCCAAGGCAAGAGGCCATGGCGCTTGCTGCCGTGATGCCGGGAATAACGTCGACGGGGATGTTCTCGCGACGAAGATGATCGATCTCTTCGCCGGCACGGCCGAAAATCATCGGGTCGCCCGACTTGAGGCGAACGACTCGCTTGCCGGCCTTGGCGAGCGCCAACATCGTTGCGTTGATGTCCTCCTGCCTGCAGCTTTGGCGGCCACCACGTTTGCCTACCAGCATGCGTTTGGCCTCACGGCGGGCAAGTTCCAGCACCTCCGCAGAAACAAGATCATCGAACAGGATGACATCGGCGGCTTGGAGGGCGCGGACCGCCTTCAGAGTCAACAGTTCGGCGTCGCCCGGGCCGGCGCCCACGAGCGTCACGTGACCGGCAGGGTTAGCATTGCTACGAATTCGGTCTGCATCCGCGATCAGGCCTGGTACCGCATCTGCGTCGGGCTCCTCGCCCGCGAAGGCGCGATCGACGAAACGTTCCCAGAAGTTTCGTCGTTGAACTGAGGTGAGGGCGTCTGTCACATGGGCGCGGATAGCCTGCGCAAGCTGAGCCCAGGATTTGACCGACCGCGGGAGGAGTGTTTCGATGCGCCGGCGGATAGCTTGGCCGAGGATCGGAGCAGCGCCGTCGGTCGAGATGCCAATCACCACGGGCGAGCGGTTAACGATCGAGCCGAACTTGAACTGACAGAATGCCGGCTTGTCGATGACGTTGACGGGAACACCGGCAGCGACAGCGTGATCGTGAAAGCAGCATGCTTCCTCGTCGGTTTTGCAGTCGCCTACCGCCAAAGCAAAGCTCTTGAAGCATGCCGCCTGCCAAAATGCATCGTGGTGGACAAACTGGTCAAGTTGCTTCCGAAAGCCCTCGGAAAGCTCGTCCATGGGGCAGAAGACATGCACCTCCGCGCCCGCTGCTGCCAGAAGTTCGGCCTTCCACGCCGCCCCGTCGCTGCCGCCGGCGATCAGCACGGATTTCCCCTTGAGATCGAAAAATACCGGCAGCGAGGTGAGTGGAGCGATCCGCTCCAGTCTATCATTCCGCGGCTTGACGAAGGCAGCCATCGATAATCCCCTTAATTTCAATGCGGCAAGAGCCACAATTGGTTCCGGCATTGAGCTGTCTGCCGATAGCCTCGACCGTGTGGCAGCCGCCTGCGACGGCGCCTACGATCTGGTTGATGCCGACCGAGAAGCAGGAGCAGACGGTTGCGCCAGGGTCCATCTGATCGGTACCTGGCCGGCCGGCGAGCACCGCAAAGCGCGCGCGCGCAGTCTCCAGTGGTGTGCTGAGTTGCTTGACGGCCCAGTCACGCGATACGGCGACAGGTTCGGGCGCGGCATAAAAGGCGAGCAACAGCCGTCCTCCGTCAAAGAAGCCATGACGTTGCTGTCGCGTCGGGTTGTCGACATAGGCGAGATGCTCGCCACGATCAAAAAGGCCGAACGTATCGCGACACCAGGCTTCGATATCGTCAAGTGCCTTGTCGAAGCCGAATTCCACGCGCCATCCGGCTTCTGTCTTCGCGACCGCCCAATAGGGCGCCTCTAGCCGCTCAGGGCGGAAGGCGACAACTGCAAAACCATGATATGCCATTTCGGCTGGCCGTACCTTGACGCCGATATTCTTGAGCGCGGGCTGGCCGGAGATGGGGTCAGTGTGTGGCGCCAGCAGAGCGGCCACGCGCGCATTTGCAGAATACTCATCGTTCCAGTGCATCGGCACGAAGACGCCGCCGCGTGGCTGCCGCTCTGTGAGCAAGGCTCGTAGCACGACTGAACCGAAGGAATTTTCCACCCGTACCAACCCCGCCTTGTCGATGCCGAGTTCAGCGGCGTCCGCCGGGTTGATTTCGGCGAAAGGTTCGGCGAGATGCGACGAGAGCCGCGCCGCCTTGCCCGTGCGCGTCATCGTGTGCCACTGGTCGCGGATGCGGCCGGTATTGAGAATAAAGGGGGCATCCTTGCTTGTGCGGTCATCGCGCTCAGATTTTACGGAGATGAACCTGGCCTTGCGATCCGGCGTGTAGAACTGGCCATCGGCGAAAAATCGCGTGACGCCTTCGGGAGCACCTTTGCGATGCGGCCATTGGAACGGTGACATAGCCTCGAAGATACCAGGAGAGATATCAGCTTTCGCGCCTATGTCGAAGTCGCGTGTGCCGCCATTTTCGAATCCAGAAAGGGCCGCGTGTTCGGCGAAGATTGTGGCGGGATTGTCGTAGTCAAAGCCGTCGAAGCCCATCCGCTTGGCAACTTCGGCCATATGCCACCAGTCGGGCTTTGCGTCGCCGGGCAGATCCAAGAAATTGCGCTGGCGGGAAATGCGCCGCTCGGAGTTGGTGACGGTTCCGTCCTTTTCGCCCCAGCCGGCGGCTGGCAATAGCACATGGGCGAGTGCGGCGGTGTCGGTGTTCTTTTGAATATCGGAAACGACGACGAAGGGGCAGTTGCTAATTGCTTCGCGCACCCGGTCGGCATCCGGCATCGAAACGACCGGATTCGTCGCCATAATCCACAGGGCTTTGATGCGCCCGTCCGCCACGGCTTCGAACATTTCGACGGCCTTGAGACCGGGCCTTGCAGCCATGGTTGGCGAATTCCAGAAGCGTTGCACACGATCGCGCGCGGCTTCGTCCTCAATATTCATATGCGCTGCCAGCATGTTGGCAAGACCACCCACCTCGCGGCCACCCATCGCATTCGGCTGGCCGGTCAGCGAGAAGGGTCCCATGCCTGGTTTGCCGATGCGCCCAGTGGCCAAATGGCAATTGATGATCGCGTTAACCTTGTCGGTGCCGATCGAGGACTGGTTGACGCCCTGGCTATAGCAGGTCACCACCTTTTCGGTTGTTTCAAACAGACGATAAAAGGCCCGCAGTTCACCGACCGCTAAGCCTGTTTCCTCCGAAACATCCAGCATGCTCCTGGTTTGCGCGGCTTCCAGCGCATCGTTAAAGCCGATCGTATGCGCCGATACATAGTCCTGGTCGAAAGCCGACGATCCTGCGAGATGGGCAAGCAACCCATTGAAGAGGGCAACATCCCCGTCGCTTTTGATCATCAAGTGCATGTCCGCAAGATCGGCGCTAACCGAGCGTCGCGGATCGATCGTGACAATTTTCATATCCGGTCGGCTTTGTTTTGCCGCTTGGATCCGTTGGTTGAGCACCGGATGGCACCATGCGAGGTTCGAACCAACGAGTACGATCAGATCGGCGAGTTCGAGATCCTCGTAAGTGCCCGGCACCGTGTCCGAACCGAAGGCGCGTCGATGACCAGCGACGGAGGAGGCCATGCAAAGCCGTGAATTCGTGTCGATATTGGCCGAACCGATAAAGCCTTTCATCAGCTTGTTGGCGACATAATAGTCTTCCGTCAGGCATTGACCTGAGACATAGAATGCGACCGAATCCGGCCCATGCTCGGCGATGGCTTCACAAAATTTCGAGGCTACGAGATCGAGCGCGTCGTTCCAGTTTGCACGTTGACCGTCGATTTCCGGGTAGAGGACACGGCCGTCGAGATCGATCGTTTCGGCCAGCGCCGAGCCCTTGGAACAGAGCCGGCCGAAATTGGCCGGGTGCCCCGGATCCCCTTTAACGGAAGCCTTTCCGTAATCGTCGACCGTCGCAATAACGCCACATCCGACACCGCAGTAGGGACACGTAGTCTTCGTTTCAGTAGGCACGCTTGGTCTCCCCGATGCTTAGTCGCCGATGGTTTACACCCTCCTCTGACATCTCCCCCTCAAGGGGAAGGATCAGGAGCTCGCCGTGCCACTGGTCTCCACCCACTGAACAAGAGCGATACATGCTTTTCTTGTTCAAACGGGCAGCAGCAAACTCAAACCGATCTTCCGTCTTGAGGGGAAGATGTCTGGAACGAACAGAGGAGGGTACCACCGCGCACACGGACATGATCTATTCCGCCGCCATCATCATGGTGTCGAGAGCGATCGACAGCATGCCGTTCTCATTGCGCACAGGAATGGTCCTGACCGAGCCCTTGTCCGCGCCGAGAGCTTGCCCGGTTTCGAGCGAGATGACCCAGTTGTGCAGGGGGCAGGTGACGGCAGCGCCGTGGACGATGCCCTGGGAGAGCGGGCCGCCTTTGTGCGGGCAATGATCCTCGATGGCGAAGACCTCGTTTTCGGCCGTGCGGAACACGGCGATCTTGCCCTGCGGGGTTTTCACGCAGCGTGCGCCGCGCAGCGGGATGTCAGAGATGTCGCCGATCGGATGCCAGGTGTCTTTTGGCCAGTTCATGTCCATCTCCTTACTCCGCAGCCTGATGGAAGCCGACCGTCGCCATCGGCCGGAATTCGTGCTTGTCCTTGCCGGAAACACGCTCCGACCAGGGATCGACCTGGGCGAATTTCTGGCTGAAGACGAAGCGCTCGTAATAGGCCCTACGCTTGTCGGCATCCGTCATGATCTGGCGGCGGATCTCGTCGAGGCCGATGCGCTTGGCCCATTTGTAGATGCGCTCGAGATAGCGGCCCTGCTCGCGGTACATCTGCGTCAGCGCGACGATATGCTCCAGCGCCTCGTCCTCGGTCTTCACTAGGCCGAGCACTTCCGTGCCCTTGATGTCGAGGCCGGCGGCACCAGCGAAGTGGATCTCGAAGCCGCTATCCACACAGATGACGCCGATGTCCTTGCAGGTGGCCTCGGCGCAGTTTCTCGGACAGCCGGACACCGCCATCTTGAGCTTTGCCGGCGTCCACGAGCCCCACATGAATCTCTCGATGCGGATGCCGAGGCCGGTGGAATCCTGCGTGCCGAAGCGGCACCAGTCGGAGCCGACGCAGGTCTTCACCGTGCGCAGGCCCTTGGCATAGGCCTGGCCAGAGATGAACCCGGCCTTGCCGAGATCGGCCCAGACGGCGGGCAGGTCCTCCTTCTGGATGCCGAGCAGGTCGATGCGCTGGCCGCCGGTCACCTTGACCATCGGGATCTCGAACTTGTCGACGACATCGGCGATGGCGCGCAGTTCACCGGAATTGGTGACGCCGCCCCACATGCGCGGCACCACCGAATAGGTGCCATCCTTCTGGATATTGGCGTGGACGCGCTCATTGATGAAGCGGGACTGGTAGTCGTCGGCATATTCGTCCGGCCAGTCGCAGACCAGGTAATAGTTGAGTGCCGGCCGGCATTTGGCGCATCCGCAGGAGGTTTTCCATTCCAGCTCCTGCATGACGGCGGGGATGGTCTTCAAACCCTTGGCCTTGATCAGTCGGCGCACGTCGTCATGGCCAAGCTCCGTGCAATTGCACATCGGCTGTACCGCCTTCGGATTATAGGCATCGCCAAGCGTGATCGACATCAGTTGCTCGACAAGGCCTGTGCAGGAGCCGCACGAGGCGGACGCCTTGGTGTGGGCGCGCACATCGTCGAGCGAGGCCAGGCCCTTGGCGGTGATGGTCGAGGTGATCTTGCCCTTGCAGACGCCGTTGCAGCCGCAGATTTCCGCGTCATCCGGCAAGGCTGCAACGGCCGCCATAGGGTCCAGCGGCGACCCTCCCTGATAGGCCTGACCGAAGATCAGCGTCTCGCGCATCCCGGAGATGTCGGTCGCCTTCTTCTTCAGGTCGTTGAACCAGGCGCCGTCGGCCGTCTCGCCATAGAGCACGGTGCCGATGATGCGGTTGTCCTTCAGCACCAGCCGCTTGTAGACGCCGCCGGCCGCATCGCGCAGCACGATCTCCTCGCGATCGTCGCCATCGGCGAAGTCGCCAAGGGAAAACAGGTTGATGCCGGTGACTTTGAGCTTCGTTGGCGTGTCCGAATGCACGAAGGCGGCGGAGCGGTCGCCCGACAGATGCGATGCGGCGACACGCGCCATTTCATAGAGCGGCGCCACCAGGCCATAGACCTGGCCGCCGACTTCGGCGCATTCGCCAAGCGCCATGATGCTGCCATCCGAGGTCTGCATGCCGTCATCGACGACGATGCCGCGGTTGACGGCGATACCGGCGTCCTTGGCAAGACCGATATTGGGACGAATGCCGACGGCCATCACCACCAGCGTCGCGGGAATGATGCGGCCGTCATCAAGCTCGATGCCCTCGACCTTGCCGTTGCCGATGATCGCCTTGGTATTGGCCTTGGTGATGACCTTGATGCCGCGCTCTTCGACGGCCTTCTGCAGCAGATAGCCGGCGGCGGGATCGAGCTGGCGCTCCATCAGCGTTGCCATAACATGCAGAACGGTGACATCCATGCCGCGCGAGGCAAGGCCGGCAGCCGCTTCGAGACCAAGCAGGCCGCCGCCGATGACGATCGCCTTCTCGCGCGACTGGGCGGCAAGCAGCATCGCCTGCACGTCATCGAGGTCGCGATAGGTGATGACGCCGGGCAGATCCTTGCCCGGGACGGGAATGATGAAGGGCACGGAGCCGGTCGCAATGACAAGTTTGTCGTAGCTCTCGAAGACGCCGTGATCCGAGGTGACGGTCTTGGCCACCCGATCGATGGCGACGATCTTGTGGCCTTTGTAAAGGGTGATGTTGTTCTTGATGTACCAACCGTCGCCGTGGATGATGATCTGCTCGTAGTCCTTCTCCCCGGACAGGACCGGCGACAGCATGATACGGTCGTAATTGACGCGCGGCTCGGCGTTGAAGATCGTGACGCTGTAGCGACCGGGTGCCTGTTCGAGGAGGTGCTCCAGCATGCGGCCCGGCGCCATGCCATTGCCGACGATGACAAGTTTCTGGGTCATAGTTCCAAGTCCTTGAGATTAGGTGGCGGCTACAACGGGGGCAGAGGACCCACGGCGCTCGAGTTGCCTTACGGAGAGATGCATCCAGACGAGCGAAATCGCCACAATCGCGAAAAGCAGCAGGAAACAACTGGACCAAAGGCCGGTGATGTCCTTGAGCAGGCCAAAGACGATCGGCAGGATAAATCCGCCAAGGCCTCCCATCATGCCGACAATGCCGCCGACCGCGCCGATGCTCTCAGGGTAGTAGGCGGGGATGTGCTTGAATACGGCCGCCTTGCCGAGGCTCATGAAGAAGCCGAGGACGAAGATGACGACGATGAAGACGGCCGGGGTAATTCCAAATGCCGAGCTCGTTGGTGTGACAGCGGGCAGGGAAAGGACTAGGGTAGCGACGGCCGACACCGCAAGCATTGCATACATCACGCTGCGTGCCCCCTTCTTGTCGGAGAGTACGCCGCCGAAGGCGCGAAAGACGCTGCCAGGAATGGAATAGGCAGCCGCAACCATGCCGGCAACCTCAAGATTGAAGCCATAGGCGCCGACCAGATAGCGTGGCAGCCAAAGCGAGAGGGCGACAAAACCTCCAAAGGCGAAGAAATAGTAGAGCGAGAAGCGCCATACCTGAACGTTTTTCAGCGGTGCGAATTCCTGAAGCAAGCTCCTGGATGCAACCCCGCGATCGCGACGAGCGCGGAAGGCCGGATCGTCGGTGGTGGTGAACCAGAAAGCGATCGCCATGGCCGCGAGTACCAGCGCCCAGATTTCCGCAACCGCCTGCCATCCCCACGCGATCAGCACGAAGGGAGCGGCAAACTTGGTAACCGCCGCTCCGACATTGCCGGCGCCGAAGATGCCGAGTGCCGTTCCCTGCTTCTCTGGTGGAAAGAACGGGGAAACATAGGCGACGCCTACCGCAAAGGAGCCGCCGGCGAGGCCGACGCCCAGGCCGGCAATCAGCATTTGCATGTAAGTGGTTGCATAGGACAGGAGGAAGGTTGCCACCGCGGCTGCCAGCATTGTGAGCGTGTAGACCACGCGGCCGCCGTAACGCTCTGTCCATATCCCGAGCAGGATACGAACGACGGATCCGGTGAGCACGGGTGTGCCGACCAGCAAGCCGAATTCGGTCTCGCTCAGGCCGAGTTCCTGCTTGATGCGAATGCCTATGATCGCAAAGATCGTCCAGACGGCGAAACAGATCGTGAAGGCGAATGTGGAAATCCACAATGCTTTCGCCGGTTCGCCGGCGGACATGGGCTGTGTTTTCTTAAGAACAGACATGGCTTCTCCCGGGGCTCGACAAGGTCGTGCCAATCCATCATTGAGGGTCAGAAACACAAAAAGCCGCACCTCAGGGCGCGCGTACGAAAGTACACGGAATATCCTGATCGGCGGCTTTGCCTGAGGCGTCCGTCATTGGACGCTAAAATGCGGCCTTTCGGCTTGCTATTTTAGAAGCAAGGACCGTGCCAATTCGAAATTTGGGTCTAGTTATGGCGTTCTAAGCAAAAAAGCTTCCGCCGGGCAGGCTATGAAGCGATTAAATCAGCAGTGCGTGCTCCCAATATTTGGGCATTGCTCACAAAGTAGGCATACTGGTCGTGTTTTTTTGAGCCGCGACATATTCATCGATGCGATCAGGATCAAAAAGGGTGCCGTCGAAAAACCCGTCTGGGCCAAGCGTCAGCATGCCACTTGAGCCCACCGGCGTTTCCATACGCAAGGCGCCCTCGACCTTGGAGCTTGCGGCTGGCATCGCGAGACCCAGCGCCTTCAGAGCGTTCCGGTAAATATCCGGTCGATAAGTGTTGCCGGCGATACGCTGGTGAGATGCGGTGTGTTTGACCTGACCCCAGCGAACCATCTGTGTGTAGAACCAAAGCGCGTGGCTCTTCCACGGAAACGTCGCCGCCTTCGCGTTTGGGACGAAAAAGTCCTTTACGGTTTGAGTGTGCTGGCCACCGATTCTAAGCTCGCCCGTCACCGCGGGCCGCAACAATTCCACAGACTTGTCGATGTATGCAGGTCCGGAAAGCAATATGGCAAGCTCCTCATGGTTGGCAACATCGGCACACCAGAGTGATGCATTGTAAAGCGCCGTGAGCAATGCGGCGAGGGCTTCGGGATGGCTGTCGCCCCAACGGCCATTCACTCCCAGTACCTTTTCGGGGCTGGATTTCCAGATCGCGGCCTTGACCGTCGCGAGATGCGCACCTCGTTTCAAAACGCCGAACGTATTCCACGGTTCACCGGCGCAATAGCCATCGATGAAACCAGCCTTCAGTGCATTTCCCATATCCGCAGGAGGCAGGATTACGATCTCAACCTCCCGATCGGGATCGATGCCGCTCGCAGCAAGCCAATATCGAAGTTCGTAGTTATGTCCGGAATAGGGATGCACCACGCCGAAACGGAGCTGATCTCCAGTTCGCTGTGAGATCACCCGCCGCAGCGCCATGCCGCTTGAGCGGGCATCGAGATTGCCAATCGCACCATTCTCGACCATTGCCCGCCACAAGCCACCCGACACCGTGACGGCATTTCCGCCGAGGCCAAGCGCCATGGGCACGATCATTCGCGGCGCCGGCGCCGTGAGTCCAAGGTTACAGGCGATCGGCATCGGCGCGAGGATATGGGCAACCTCAAAGTGCCCGACAGCTAATCTATCCCTGATCGTTGCCCACGAACGCTCGCGCACGAGCGTGAGATCCACCTGCTGCGCTTCGGCAAAGCCCCTCTCTTTGGCAACGACCAGGAGGGCACTATCCACGAGCGGCAAGAAGCCCGCGGTGATTTCGTACCTACTCGTCTTCATGTGTCCCCTCCCGGATCGAGCAGGCTTGCCGCGGTAACGAGGCTTTGAGCAATCTCGACAATTTTCCTGTTCTGGCCCATCGCCGTTCGCCGCAGGAGTGCATAGGCCTCCATCTCCGAAAGCCCGCGCGCGCGCATCAGCAATCCCTTGGCGCGTTCGATCAGCTTTCGGTTTTCCAACTCGCCGCGTGCTTCTTCAAGTTCGCGGCTCAGTCGCGAAAACGCATTGAAACGACTAATCGCCATCTTAAGGATGGGTCGAACACGTTCCTGCCTTAGACCGTCGACGATATATGCTGAAACCCCAGCGTCCACAGCAGCTTCGATGGAAGCTTCATCGGACTTGTCTACGAACATCGCGATGGGCCGATTTACGGCACGTGATATCTGAAACATGCTTTCCAACACGTCCCGGTTGGGGTTTTCAAGATCGATGACAATCACATCAGGATTGATCTCGGTGATCCGCCTCGCAAGACCCGTCATATCGGCGATGATTGTTACGTTGTCGTACCCTGCGTCCCGCAAACCTTCTTCAATGATGGATGCGCGAATGCGGTTCTCATCAATCACCAGTACATTCAGACTGTTAGGTTTCATGAGATCGACGCCACAGGTTATCGGCATTCATTCAATGTCAGGCGCGCAAATAGTGACGGCCGAAACGAAGAGACTCCGCACATGCGGGAAGTCTGCTTCAAAATCAAGCGCTGTCTTGGGTATTGTTGCACGAATAGCGACATGGCAGATATTGAGCGGGTGTCTTCGCTCATTAAACGTAGGGTCACCGCAATCTGGAGTAAAAGATATTACCAGATGTCAGAACTAACCGAAGCAAGCGCGGCGATCGGCCTGGTGATAGCATTGTGGGCGAGCGGAGGCTGAAGGCGGAGGATCCTGGCACATTAGAGTGTCGGCGCTTATCATGCACTGCATTTTCGGGATGAAACCCCTGGTCGGTGATGCTGACGTGGAACAGGCGGCAAAAAGATTCTGTTCGTTATGATTGAGATCCGAAGAAACGGTTTTTTGTCGAACGGAAGCCGAGCCTTTCGGACATCTCATGCGCGGCTTTCAGAAGACTGTCTAGATAGGAGGCACGGTTGCGCAGGCCGTCCTCACGTGGGGCAACTAGGCAGAGAGTGGCGATGCACGAGCCCTCGGCCTGATAAATTGGGACAGCGAAGCAATGAGTGAAATTCTCCACCTCGCTGTTGAAGGTGAAATATCCGTCGTCGGAGGCCTGCCGCACCTGAGCGATGAAATCCGCCGGTTCCAGCTGTCTACCATCCGGCAAGACGAAATCCTCCGGCGGAATGAAATCAAGAATTTCTCGATCCGAAAGATGCGCGACGAGCAGACGTCCGGAGGCTGTCCAGGGAATGGCGACGAGTTCGCCGACATTCGAGGAGATGCGGAACGGACGGATGCCCTCGCGCATCATGGCGACCGTGTATTTATTGCCTTCCAGCAGGCACATCTGCGCGGTTTCGCGGGTCTCCTCTGCCAGAGCGTTCAGCACGCGATCGCATTCGCGCATTAAATCGAATTGTTCGGCATAGGCAGTTCCAAGGAAATAAAGGCGACGGCCGAGAAACACCCGGCCATCGTCCCCTTGATAGTCAAGCATGCCGTGGCCGAGCAAAAGATTGACGAGTTCATAGATAGAGGAGCGCGGTGCGCCGATTTCCGTGGCGATCTCGTTCGGACGCATTGGCTGACGCTTCATCCGCAGAAATTCAAGGATTTCGAAAGCTCGATCTAGACCACGCATGCGTCGCGATATGGTATCGTTCGGTGTGTCGGCCATGCTCTTCTCCGAATATTCTCAACCGGTCGCAACCGGCGCAATGGGATGCAGTGCGGTGGTGGGTTCTTGCCGATTATTCGGCATTGATGCCCGATGGCCCTCAAGGAGAGGCTGCGATAGCATTCGCCTGTGTGCTAACGCAACGCTTGTCCCGCGCCACCTTATCCCTGTCAGTTGAAACTTGAGGTCTTGAGGAATTCGGCAAGCCGATCTGTTTTCGGACGCACAAACATGTCCTTCGGGTCTCCTTCCTCACAAATGACGCCTTGATTCATGAATATGACACGCGATGAAACCTCGTAGGCGAAGCGCATTTCATGCGTCACGAGCAGCATCGTCATGCCGTCGGCGGCGAGCCCCTTGATGACTTGAAGAACCTCGCCCACCAGTTCGGGATCGAGGGCTGACGTCACTTCATCGAACAACATCAGCCGCGGCGCCATGGCGATTGCACGGGCGATGGCGACACGCTGCTGTTGGCCACCGGAGAGCTGGCCGGGATAATGGTTGGTGCGGGTTGCAAGGCCAACGCGGTCGAGCCATGTGTCTGCGACGGCGCGAGCTTCCGGCTTCGACATCTTCTTCACCTTGACGAGGCCCAGCATCACGTTTTCGGCTGCGGTCATATGCGGAAAAAGATTGAACTGCTGGAAGGCCATACCCGTCAGCGCGCGTTGACGCGCGATTTCCTTCTCGCTCTTGCGGCGGCGGGTGCTACCGTCGACGTGATAGCCGATCTCCTCGCCATCGAGGCTGATCTTACCCCCCTCAAATTCCTCCAGCATGTTGACGCAGCGTAGCATCGTCGTCTTGCCGGAGCCGGACGAGCCGATAATGGAAATGACCTCGCCCTCCTGTACGCTACAGTCGACGCCCTTGAGGACCTCATTCTGGCCGTAGGTTTTGCGCAGGCCCTGGATGTCTAGAATTGTCTTGGCCATCGGTCGGATCTCCTCAGGACGGCAGTGCGGTCTTGCGCTCGACATATTTGCCGAAACGCTCAATACCGAAGTTGACGATGAAATAGAGAGCGCCAGCGAGAAAATAGAACTGGAGGCTCATGAAATTGCGGGAGATGATCTCCTGTGTGCGCAGGAGCAGCTCGGCAACGCCGATGACGGATAGCAGCGTCGAGGCCTTTACCATCTCGGCGGCGGTATTCACCCAGGCCGGCAGGCACTGGCGCATTGCCTGCGGCCATAAAACCGAGGTGAAAGTCTGGCTGAAAGTAAGGCCGATTGCCTTGGCGGCCTCCGTCTGACCTTTCGGGATGGCCTGAAGCGCGCCGCGCACGATTTCACCGACATGCGACGAGCAAAAGATTGCAAGGGCAAGGACACCAGCAGAAAACGGTCCCAGATTGAGACCTACCGCGGAAGAGACGTAATAGCTTGCCAACACGAGCACGAGCACGGGCGTGCCGCGGATGATATCCGTATAGGCCCGGACGGTAAGGCGTAAAACGGTACCGCCGTAGACGAGCGCCAGACCGACGAAAACACCGAGCAAGGAACCGGCGAGAATGGCCAGCAAAGAGATCGACACCGTCACGCCAACGCCGTTCATGATAACGTAGCGGGCGATCCAGATTTGTTCGAAAAATGTGTGGGACATCCGGTCTTACCTGGGCAGAGCCAGCCGGCGCTCGACGAAGCGCATCAGGGCAGCGATGAGGAAACAGGTTGCGACATAGAGAGCTGACGTGACCAGCCAGGTCTCTATGACGCGGAAACTCTCGACATTGATCTTGCGGGCCGCGAAGGTGAGTTCCGGCACGGCGATGGCGGCGGCGAGAGACGTGTCCTTGAAGAGCGAGATGATCGTCGAGGACAATGACGGCAGCACGTTGCGCAACATCAACGGGGCGATGATGGAGCTGCGGATCTGCATCGATGTCAGGCCGATGGAGAGACCGGCTTCGGTCAGGCCCCTCGGAATTGACAGCAGTCCGGCGCGGAATACTTCCGCCAGATAAGCTCCGGAATACAGCGCAAGCACCAGAACGAAACTCTGCAGCTTGTCGAGGCGGAAGCCCATCTGCGGCAGCGCGAAGTAGGCGAAAAGCACCAGGACGAGGATCGGCAGGTTGCGGACCACCGTGACATAGACCTGCGCCGGCACGACTGCGATACGTTTTTTTGACGTCAGCGCGAAGGCCAAGACGAGACCGATCGCAGAGCCGATCAGGATCGAGACTACGGCGAGGCCGAGGCTGAGCGCCAGACCGCTCAAGAGAAAGTCGAAGTTGCGCCAGACGGCTGCGAAATTCAGCGTGTAACCCATGGCGGGCCGTCCCTTTTCAGGCTGGCGGAGCGGGGAGGTTCCCGCTCCGCTCTGCTGTTACTTGAACTCGACCGGGAAGCCGATCTGCGGAGGGGTAAGATCCTTGCCGAACCAGGTCTTGTAGGACTTGGCGTAGCTATCGAATTCGACGCCCGTCATAGCTTCGTGCAGCGCGGTGTTGACGAAGTTCAGCCAGTCCTGATCGCCCCGCTTGACCGCGCAGGCATAGGTCTGCGGGTTCCAACCGAAGCCGGCATCCTTATAGCGGCCGGGATTCTGCGTCATGTACCAGGCGAGCGACGACTGATCGGTGGCCACCGCATCGGCACGTCCCGATTCCAGCGCTTGATAAATGAGATCGACGGATTCGTACTGATCGACCTTAGCGTCGGGTAGGGCCGCATGGACCATGGACTCTGCATAGACGTTCTGGAGAACCGAAATGGTGATCGAAGAGCCGGCCGCCTTCAACGCGGCATAGTCGCCATATTTGCCGTCAGCCTTGAGCATCAGCCCAACGCCTTCACGATAATAGGGAATAGTGAACGCAACCTGCTGCGCGCGTTCACCAGTAACGGTCATGAACTGGCAGGTAATGTCGACCTTGCCCGTCGTGATGTTCGGGATACGGGCGTCGGACGACTGGTTTACATATTCGATTTTATCGGGATCGCCGAAGAGTGCCTTGGCGATGATGTGGCCCATATCGACGTCGAAGCCCTGAAGCTTGTCGTCCGCGCTCTTGAAGTGCCATGGCGCGTTGGTGCTGCCGGTGCCGAGGACAAGGTGCCCGCGAGCGAGCACTTCGTCGAGTTTGCTGCCGTCGGCGAAGGCAGGCGTGGATGAGAGGAGGGTTGCGGCGACCAGCGACATCACGCCGGCGCGGAAGGAAATAGTCATAGCGTTCCCCTTGGTTAAGCGCTTTTGGATATCCAATATACCGGACATGTGTCTGTTCTCTTGGATGGGCATATCAAGGAGCACGGCTGATGACTTGTCAAGAGTGGCTGATGTTGCCGATCGTTAAGGATGTGAATGTGAGGACGAGTTGGCATCCGTCTTTCCGATGACCTGCTTCGGATCGCGGGCGTCAACGCTTGATCAGGAAGTCCAGAGCTTCGAGGATGTCATGCTTCCGAACCTGGCGGCGACGGAGACGAACCCCGCCGTCCGGCAAGCTCGGGCGGTCTCGGATCAGTGTATTTTCAGCAATAAAAAGTGTGAGGCCGGATGATGATCAATCTGTCCGTCGTGATTTGACCCGTCTTTCCGCTTGGCACCGACCCTGCCAGGCGGAGACAGGCCTATGAAGTGCTTCACTATTCTGAAGCAATTGCGGGATCAAAGGTTTGCTCGTTCGGAAAAGCTAAGGTGATGTTACCGTTAAGCGTGCGGCGGCAGGGGAGCACCGGCGAGTTTTGTCTTGATCCAGTCCGAAACGCGATAATAGCGCAGGGTGAGCTTAGGCCCATAGTTCATGTAGAAGGGCGCTGACGTCAGCGGCTCCAGCTTGAGCGAAAGATCCTTCTCGGGCACGCCCCTAGCCCATTCCGCCAGAATGCCGCCAAGCATGCTGCCTGTCGGCACACCGCGGCCGGAAAGACCGGTCAGCGCGACAACGCCGGTTGCCAGGTCATAGAGGCGCGGGACCGTGCGATATTGCATGTCCAACTCGCCGAACCAGAAGTATTCCCAGCGGATCTCCTGTTTGATCTGCGGATGCAGCCACTTCAACCTATCGCTCATGACTTGCCGCGTGTATTCCATGTCGCGGCCACGTCGACCCATTGGAAACATGGAGGCGACGATCCGTCCTTCGGCATTGTATTTGTAAACATAGATATCGCCGCGGCCATCGTGGATGGTGGTGTTTCGCGGCAGGATCGATTGGCGCTCCTCATCGGAAAGCGGTTGGGTAGCGGCGACGAAGACTTTCTGGATTTTGAATGTCTGGTCAAGTTTCGGCCAGCCGCCCACGGTGTAGGCGCCGGTCGCGAAGATCACCTTGTCAGCGATGACCTCGCCCTTGGCCGTACTGATCGCCCATCCGTCGGCCTGGCGCTCGCATCCGGTCACCGGCGAGTTGGTGTGGATGATGCCGCCCTCTTGGATCACCGCCCGCGCGAGACCCCGGGAATAGCCGAGCGGGTTCAGATGCCCCGCCTCCTCATGCAGCCAGCCGCCATGAAAGCGCGGGCTGCCGGTGATAGCCGCCACTTCGTCCTTGTCGAGCGCCCGGGTCCTGGCGCCGACGGCATTGTAGGTCCGCACCTTCTCCTGGATCGTCTTCATCGCGCCGGGGTAGGGAGCGCCCATGACATAGCCGTTCTGCTGCCATTCGCATTGGATCTGATAGCGCCGGATCATGCTGGAAACGCGGTCATTCGCGCGGGTCTGCCGGGCGATCAGCCGCTCGGCCCAGGGCTCGTCCAGCATCGCGCGCAATTCGGGCAGGCTGTAGTGCGTGAAGGTCGGCGTGCAATGCCCGGCATTGCGGCCGGAGCCGCCGAAACCGATTTCTTCCTTTTCGAGAAGCACGACGCTGATGCCGCCGCTGGCAAGCTCCAGCGCCGTCGTCAGTCCGGTATAGCCACCGCCGACGATGCAGACGTCTGCCTTGGTTGTGCCTTCCAACTCTGTGGTTTCGGGAGCCGGCGGTGCCGTCGCGTACCACAATGTCGTCTTGAACGGCGAAAACTTGGCCATAGCGGTTTTCCTCAGTTCAGGTCGCTGCGGGCGTCGAGCGCATCGCGCAAGCCGTCGCCGATAAAATTGAAGCTGGTGACGGCAAGGGTGATGGCAACGCCGGGAACGATCGCCAGCCACGGGGCACTGGCCAGATATTGCTGGGCACCGTTCAGCATGTTGCCCCAGCTTGGCAAGGGCGGCTGGATGCCGTAGCCGAGGAAGCTGACATAGGCCTCAAGCAGAATGGCGCGTGCAACCGTCAGGGTCGCCGCTACGATGATCGGGCCTATTGCGTTCGGCAGCAACTCGCGAAACATGATCCAGCCGTTGGAAAGGCCGAGCATGCGGGCCGCCAGCACAAAGTCGCGTTCGCGCAACGAGCGCACCTCTGCCTCGACGATGCGCGCGACCTCCATCCAGCTCGTCACAGCTATAATGACGGTGATCATGAAAGGGCTCGGCTTGATGAAGGCGGCGAGTGCCAGCAGCAAGAAGATGCTGGGGAATGACAGGAAGGCGTCGACGAAGCGCATCAGAAGCATGCCGAGGCGGCCGCCATAATAGCCGGCGACGACACCGATCGTGGTGCCGATCAAGGTGCTGAGTACCATGGCGAAGAAGCCCACCAGAAGCGAGATGCGGCCCGCCATGAAAAGGCGCACGGCAACGTCGCGCCCGAGCGGATCGGTCCCGAAAATATGGTAGCCGGCCGTAAAGGGTGGCGCGAAGCGATGGCGCAAATCGATGAAAAGCTCGTCATAGGGAAGTAGCGACGGCCCGATCAGGCAGGTAAGGATGATGAGCGTGATCATGGCGACGCCGAGGAGGGCGAGCCTGTGGCGAGCGAAACGGCGCAGCGTGCGGTTCTGCCACCAGCGCGTATGCGCGAATACGGGCGGGGAGAGACTGGTGGGGGAAGAGGAAGACATGGCGTTTCTCCTAACCGAGCCGGACGCGCGGATCGACGAAGGCGACCAGCAGATCCGCGAGCAGATTTCCGATCAGCGCAAAGACTGCCGAGAACATCAGAAGGCCCATGACGACCGGGTAGTCGCTGTAGCCGAGACTATCGAGAAAGAGCCGCCCCATTCCCGGCCAGGTGAAGACGGTTTCGGCCACCAGCGCGCCCCCGAGGATCGTCGGTAATTGCACGCCGGCAAGGGTGATCATCGGCAGCAGAGAATTGCCGACGACATGCCGCATCAACACGCGTCGAGGCGACAGGCCCTTGGCCTTGGCGGTGCGGACGAAATCCTGGTTGATGACATCGAGCGTGGCGGTGCGCATGTAGCGGCTCCACACAGCAATGTTGACAAGGGCAAGCACCAGGCTCGGCATGATCAGGTGGATCGCATAATCACCGAACGAGCCATTGCCGACCGTGTACATGTTGCCGGCCGGCAGCCACTTCAGCTTCAGCGAGAAGATATAGATGGCGACAAGGCCGAACCAGAAGGTCGGGATCGACAGTGCCACCATGGCGCCGATGGTGGCGCTATAGTCGAAGATCGAATAGCGCTTGGTCGCACCCCTGATGCCGATCCAGGTGCCGAGAACGATCGAGATCGCCATCGAGGTGCCCATCAGGAGCAGCGTGGCGAAGAGGTGGCCGAGAATGATCGATAGCACCGGCTGGTTGTCGCGATAGGAATGGCCCCAGTCGCCCATCAGCATGTGCCTCAGCCAGTCGAGATACTGGATGGGCAGGGGACGGTCGAGGCCCATCTGCGCGGCGATCCGGTCGAGAGCCTCCTTGGTCATGCCCGGCGTCAGCGTATATTGGGATAGCGGACCGCCGGGTGCGAGGGTGAGAACGGCAAAGCCGATCATCGATACGAGCAGCAGCAGTATCAGGCTCTGCCAAAGGCGACTGAGGAGATAGCGAAGCATGGCATTCGTCTCCGATGGTGATGAGATGGGAAGCGGCCAGCCCTCCGACCCGCAACGGATCGAAGGGCTGGAACGGGACGGCTAGGCCTTGGCCCAGTACCAAGTGCCGACGTTCCATGTGTCGATGCGCACGTTGACGTTGGGGATGACGTTTTCAACCCCTACCTTGTGCCCGCGCACGGTCGCATATTGGAACAGCGGCAGAAAAGGTAGGTCGTGGCGCATGATCTCCTGGATCTTCTGGTAGACCTTCTTGCGCTCCTCCGGCACGAAGATCTGGCCGCCTTCAGCCAGGAGTTTGTCGACTTCCGGATTGGCATATTGCCAGGAGTTCTGACCGGCTCCGCCTTTTGCGGTGATTGCGGTGGAGCGGAAGTAATCCGACGTGTCGGGATCGGAGCCGGTCTGGAAGTTGATGCCGACGACGACGGAATCGAACTTCGACATTGTCCAATAATCGCCCCACATGACCGCCGGCGGCAGGTTGGAGATGGTGAGCTCCACGCCGATATCCTTGAAGGTCTGCTGCATGAACTGCTGCACCTGCTCACGGATATGGTTGCCGGCGGTGGTGGAGTTGGTGAAGGCGAGCCTGACGCCGTCCTTCACGCGAATGCCGTCGGCACCGGGCTTCCAGCCGGCATCGTCGAGGATCTTCTTGGCCTTATCGGTGCTGAATTCCTGCTTCGGCAGGTCTGGATTATAGTAGAAGGACTGCTGCGGTATGTAACTCTCGGTCGGCGTCGGCAGGCCGTAATAGAGCGCATCGATAATCGTCTGCTTGTCGATCGCGCAATAGAGTGCCTCGCGTACCGCCGGGTCCTTGAACTGGGGGCGCTCCATGTTGAAGCCGACGGATTCGACGGTGGCAGCGGGAACAACGGCGACGGCCTTGCCATCCAGCCCCTTGGCCTCGTCATAGTGATCCGGCGTAATCCATTGGAGGCCAACGACGTCGATATCGCCGGTCTTGAACTGCGTATAAAGCACCGTCAGGTCGGGAATATATTTGTAGACCAGGGTCTCGAGGTAGGGACCCTCCCCGTAATAGTCGGTGTTGGCCGCAAGCGTGATGTGATCGCCGGCGATGCGTTCGACCCATTTGAACGGGCCTGTGCCGATGGGCGCGTTGTTGAAGGGCGCGCTGTTCTTGTCCTTCTCCGCGCCAAGGATATGCTTGGGCACGATGAAGGTGGCGGCGAGGATCGACGGGTAGGGCGCAAACGGCTTTTCCATCCGCCAGGTAATTTCCGTCGGCGAGACGACGGTGAGATCGCGCACCAGCTCGTGACCAGTCTTGCGCCAACTGCGGAAATCCGGATCGACCATGAGTTCGAGGGTGAACTTGACGTCTTCGGCGGTGAACGGAGTGCCGTCATGCCATTTCACGCCGTCGCGGAGTTTGATCTTCCACTTAAGACCGTCGGCCGAGATGCCGCCGTTTTCGACGGTCGGGACTTCGGTTGCAAGCGCGGGAGAGAACTTGCCATCCGGGGTGACGTTGAAGAGCGGATCGAAGACGCTGAAATGGATACCCTCATCGACTTCGATGTGTATCAGGTGCGGATTGAAGACGGTCGGCTCCTGCGAAAAGCCGATGACGAGCTGACCGGTCGGCTTGGCGGGCGGTGCCGCGAAGGCTTCGCCGCGGCCGAGAATATTGGGCATGATCAGCCCGGAAGCACCGAGCGCCATCATGGTCAGCGCCTGACGGCGGGTGGGTTTCAGGAGGATAGTGTCGTTTGCGTCGGACATGTTGTTCCCCTTTTTGTTGGTAGGACGTTGGCTGTTCTTCTCTCTTATTGTTTTTGCTGTCTTTTATTGGCGAGCAGGTCAGAAACCGCTGATCAGTTCGATCTTCGAACCGTCGTGGAAGCGGGAGAAACGGAAGTTCTTGGGATCGACGATCGGCGGCTTGCCGGTGACGATATCGGCCATCAGCCGCCCGGCGGCCGGACCGATGCCGAAGCCGTGGCCGGAAAAGCCGGTCGCGATATGGAAGCCTGGAATGCTGTCGATCGCGTCGATCACCGGCACGGCATCGGGCGTCACGTCGATATAGCCGGCCCAGCGCTGGGCGATCTCGGCCTTTTCGAAAACCGGGAAGGCTTTCTTGAGATTGGCAAGCGCCGTGTTCGAAAGCTTGGTCGATGGTTTCGGATCGAGAACGCGGCAATATTCGAAGGGGCTTGCCTCATCCATCGCCCAGCGGTCGGGAATGCGGACCTCGTCAAGAAAACGGCCGGAGAGGCGGAAATTCAGCGAGCGCCATTCCTTTTTGAACGCCGGCAAGAACTTGCCGGCATAGCGGAAGGATTTCGGCACGATGTCGACGATGTTCTCGTGACCGGAGGCGATGGTGTAGCCGCCATCCTGGCGCTTTCGCAAAGCAAAGCCGTTGGCCCAGATCGCCTGCTCGGGGCCGCCTTCCAGCGGCTTGGTGCGCAGTACGGAGTTCATCACCTTCAACTGCGGCAGGTCGAGTCCGAACATGCCGGCAAACAGGCTTGACCAGGCGCCGCCGGCGAGAACGACCGCCTTGCAGGCGATCGGGCCGCGCTCGGTGATGACGCCCGAGATTTTGCCGCCGGCCGTCTCGATGCCGCGCACGGCGCATTCAGTGAGGATCGTCGCACCCTTGTCGCGCGCGGCTTCGGCGATTGCCGGCGCTGCGCGTTGTGGTTCCGCCCGGCCGTCTGACGCTGTAAAGAGCGCGCCTTTCAGGTCTAATTGGGAGCCCGGAAAAAGGCTCTTGAATTCAGCGGCGCCAACCATGCGGCTATCGAGCTGATAGCCCTCGAGATTCCGGTTCCATCGCTCATGATCAGCATATTGCTTGTCGTCGGCGCAGGTAAAGACGATGCCCGCTTTCCTGTAGCCAGTGTCGCGGCCGGTGCGTTTGTCGAGCGTGCTCCAGATGCGCAGCGCCTCCGCCATCAGCGGTACCTCGCGCGGGTCACGCCTGGAAATGCGTACCCAGCCCCAGTTGCGGCTCGACTGCTCCTGGCCGATTCCCCCCTTTTCACAAAGCGCGACACGCAGACCGCGCTCAGACAGTTCGAGGGCTGTCGAGGTGCCGATGATGCCGCCGCCGATGACGACGACGTCGACTTCCTTGGGCAATTCCGTATCCCCATGCACGGGGACTACATAGGGGCCGGGCATACTCAGTAAGACTCCTCTAGCTGGCAGTTGATCGCAAACTCCGCGACGCTTGCTTCGTTCGGCAGCTCGATCAGCATGGAAACGATGCGGGCGAGATCCTGAGGGCTCGTCATCTCGCTATCGGCCCTGCCGCTGATGCCGCGCGCCATGTCGGTTGCGACAAAACCTGGGCATATGGCCGTCGCGCGGATGCCGAGATCGAATCCTGCGTGGCGAAGCGCATGGGCGAGAGCGACAGCTGCGAATTTTGATACGGCATAAAGCCCGGATTTAGCGCTTTTGACCCGCTTGCCGGAAAGCGAACCAATGATAATGACGCGACCTCGGCCGCTTTCGGACAAAGCAGCCCAGGTGGCTTTTGCCAGACGCTGCGGGGCTTTGACATTGACCTCAAACAGCTGATCCATGTCGTTGTCATCAGCCTCGATGACGGTCTTGGGGATCATGATGCCGGCATTGGCAACGACTGCGTCGATGCGTCCGAAGGCATCGATTGCCGCATCGTTCCAGCGTATCCCGGCCTGCGCATCAAACGCGTCATAGGCAAAGATATGGACGCGAGCAGGGTCGGCCCAGGCCGGCATTTCCGGCTGCCGCATGCCGAGCGAAAGGCGCCAACCGCGGGCGGCCAATTCTTGCGCCAGGGCAGCACCGATGCCGCGGCTGGCACCCGATATCAAGGCGACGCGGTCTTCACTCACAGCCTTCTCCAATACTCGGTTCGTCATGATCGCTCCAAGATACGCCGATAGGTCCGGCGCAAGATGTCGAGGACCAGGTCGTGCTCTTCATCGGTCATCTCCGAAAAGAATTCGCGGGACTGCAGCGTCACCAGCCTGCGCACATGCTCTGCAAGCTGGGCACCTTTGTCGGTGATGTAGAGGGCTTGAGCGCGGCTATCCTCCGGTGCGATTTGTCGCCGCAGGAGCCCATGTCCCTCCATCTGATCGACAAGCCGCCCCATGGCCGAACGGTCCTTGAAAATCACCTGGGCGATCGTGGAAGGGCGGATGCCGGGATTTCCATCGACAAGAAAGAGCGTGGTGATCTTGCCCGTACCCTGGGCGACATCGAGACCTTCGAGCTTCTCGTCGAGATCGCGGGACACCGCGATGTTGATGCTGCGGATGTAAAAGCTCAGCGTATCCTCGAGCACATCGATGTCGATGTCCTTAACAGAGGTAGGGCCATTCTTGGTCGGTGTCGTCATGGCACGGGGCTCGCGATGGCAGCAGAAATCCACGCCCGCAATCCGTCAAGAAAGGGGATATCGCTGAGATGAACGACAATGGATCGTTTGAATTTTCAACGATATGAAACGTCGGATAGTGGACAAATGCAACTATTTTTTTCGACGTCGGTACAAATTTTAATCGCGGAAAGTCATTGCCTATTTCATAAGCTTGGTGCGCCGTGAAAAAGGCAACATGATCAGAAACATCCCGTTTTACATCCGCAGCAGTAGAGTCCCGGACAAGCGATCCCCTTTAAGCACTTGCTTCCCAGTCACCGCCGGGAATAGCTGCGACGAGGCGTTGCGTATAGGCGTGAGCTGGCGCCTGGAAAATCTGTGATGGTGGTCCATATTCGACGATCTCACCCTTGTACATCACCGCCACCTCGTCGCAGATCTGGCTTGCGACGCGCAGGTCATGGGTAATGAAGACCATCGCCACTTTGGTATCCTGCTGAATCTCGGCAAGAAGCTGAAGGATCTGCGCCTGAATGGAGACGTCGAGCGCGGACACGGCCTCGTCGGCTACGAGCAGCACTGGGTCGAACATCAACGCCCGCGCGATACCGATGCGCTGTCGTTGGCCTCCGGAAAATTCGTGCGGAAAGCGATCATAGGCGCCCTCGTCGAGGCCGACGCGTTTGAGCAGCCGCAACGCCTTGGCCCTGGCCTCCTGCATCGACATCGCGTGTGCCATCGGCCCGACCGTCAAAATTCGGCCGATCGTATGGCGGGGGTTGAGCGATGCAAACGGATCCTGAAAGATCATCTGGATATAGGGTCGCATCGGCCTGAACGCCTGATCGGACATGGTCGCGATATCGCGACCATCAAACAGAATCTTGCCGCCGTCCGAGTTCATCAGCTTCAGGAGCACGCGGCCGAGCGAAGACTTGCCCGAGCCCGATTCACCGACGACTCCGAGCGTGCGGCCCTTACGAATGGAGAAGCTGACATCGTTCACCGCATGCACAACCCGCGCTTTGGAGAAAAAGCCGCCACCGCTTCGATAGGTCTTGTTGAGGTTTTGCACCTCCAGCACGACAGGCGTGTCGGTGGCCCCCTCCCGATCCCTACCGGTCATTCGAGGAACGGCGGCGATCAGCCTTTGTGTATAGGGATGGGTCGGCTCCGTCAGGATCTGCAATGCGGGCCCCTGCTCGACCATACGACCCTTTTCCATGACGATAACCCGGTCGGCAATTTCAGCGACGACGCCGAAGTCGTGGGTGATGAACATGACGCTCATGTTCTTGCTCCGCTGAATCTTGCGAATGAGATCGAGAATCTGCGCCTGCGTCGTGACATCGAGCGCCGTGGTCGGTTCGTCGGCGATCAGGATATCGGGATCAAGCGCCAGCGCCATGGCGATCATCACCCGTTGGCGCTGGCCGCCAGACAGGCGGAAAGGATATTGATGCTGCAGCATGACAGGGGCGGGCAATCCAACCTCGGACAACAACTCCTGTACCTTTTCCTGCCGGCTCGAAGGGGTGCCGACCTTATGGGTCTCAAGGACCTCCAGGATCTGATCGCCGATCGTCATCAAGGGGTTCAGCGCCGAAAGCGGATCCTGGAAGATAATGGAGACAGCCCGACCGCGCAGCCCCTGAAGTCTTTTCGGATCAGCGCTCAAAAGGTCAATGCCCTGGAATCGGATGCTGCCGCTCGTGACCCGGATAACCGGCGCCAGCAGGCCCATGATGGCGTTCGCCGTTACCGATTTGCCGGAACCGGATTCACCGATAATGCAGAGAATGTCGCCCCTGTGCAGATCAAAGGAGATATCCTCGACCGCATAGGCGCGCTCCATGTTCTTGGGAAGGCTCACAGTCAGTCCACGCACCGAGAGAACCGGATCGCTGAAGGCAGCGACATTCTGGATATGGGATGGGGTCATGGAAACCTTCCTTGCTCTGAACCAGGGACAACACGCCGTCTCAGCGAGAACTCGTGATTGACAGAAGCAAGAAGGATGCCGGCATTACCGGACATGACGCAAGCAGAGAAATTCCTTGAGCGAATATTCAATTTCACGACGTCTGTGGCTTTTCGCAATCGTCCTTTGACGTTCAGGCGCTATCGACATTTCCTAGTGCTTGCTGGCTTGTAGGATTGGGAAAAGCCCGCCGACCATCTCGGCGTGCAATACGGGTCTCTTCAAGTGGGTGTTGCTGAAGAGCCCGGGGATGTCACTCCGTCGGACAGGTCAATTCACAAAGGCCCGGGGCCCAAGGCGCCGATGCTGGTCAAATATCTCAACATCATTGAACAGGACCACCGGTTTATCAAGAAGCTGAGCCGCCCGATGAGAGGCTTCAAATCTTTCTAGTCTGCGTCAGCAACCCTGGATGGCATCGCTGTGGCGCGTATGACCCGCAGTCACCAATTTCCAACCAGTGGCCAATCGGCATTTCAGCAATTCGCTGCACAATTGCGTCCGGCGATAGCTGTTTCTGCGGCCTAAAAAAGTTTGCGACAGCCAGCCCTAATCACGAGAAATTTGCCATTTGACGATTGGACGAAAACACTGAGGTCCGAGCGCCTGGCGCTCCGCACGACCTCATCATCCACCAGGTCAACATCCTCGAGATGGAACGGCGAAAGCTATCGTCTCGCTCAAAGCCGCGCCAGAAAGGCAGGCTAAGATCCTTTGGGAAATCACTACGCGCGCAAGACGCCCCGGCTCGGGCTACGCCCTCCCGGCCGTCTCATACGCGCGTAAAGCGTGGCCGACTTTCACTCCGCCGCGTGGCAGGGTTTTGCTCCGCCCTTGACACGCCTCTGAAAGATTTTTGCGTTCCGCGGGGTTGCTATCCGGGCGAAGAGCCTTCAGTAGGTCCTCCTTGAAGAATTGATGCGTAAGACCGGGCTGCGTTTCTTGCAAAAGGTTCAGTGACTGAAGTGACTTTACCGCACTGACCGATCCGCCGATCGCGCGGATGCGTTGAATTCTTCAATCCCGATACTGCGCAGTTGTTCATATTCGGGAGCGCCGGGAAACAGCTTCGCCAATGTTACGAGGCCGCCCAGCAAGAATGCTCGATCAGCATCTCCTAGGCCCGCTCTTACGACCATTGCACCTAGCAAAGCCTGCTGACGCCGTTGAGCCGTTTGCTCAGCCGACATGCGGATGTTCCTTAGCCGTTCCAGACCTATGATCCGCCGGTTGAGACGTTTCAGAGGTGGTGAGAGAGGTCTCTTTTGTCTGCCTGCGAAATCGAGCGGCAATCTCGTTAAAGAGTGCGTCGATCTGCGTGTCGGTAATCTCCATCTCGGCCACGCCCGACTTTGTTGCCGCACGTGCAAATCGTTCGGCAGACTTAACTATCAATAATCTTTTACGTTCCATCAGCGCCTGAATTTGAGTGTCGAGATCTAGAACCGTTGATTTTGAAGCCATATTATCCATATCCCCGTGTCGGTGAAGCTAGCTAGATGCCATTATACTGACTAGTAAGAGTTAGTAAAATAGATTATTTTGATCCGATAGAACCCGTCAGGCGAAACAAATGCCTCGCGTTGGCGGTTCAGGGAGCGATTTGACGGATGCATACTGAACTAGACGGAGAAACGACTATTGCCGATCATGTTTGTTAGGGCACAACTGATCAGTCGAGGCGCTGGACGTTGCGTGATTGCCGCCGCCGCCTATCGCCATCGTAGCCGGATGATCGATAAACAGACCGGCATAGCCTACCGTTCTCGGGGCGATACCGCGGAACTGGTGCATGAAGAATTGGCGCTTCCTGCGGACGTGCCGACCTGGCTAAGCAACGCGATCGAGGGCCGATCCGTGGCCGGCGCCAGCGAGATTCTTTGGAATGCGGTTGAAGAGTTTGAGACGAGAGTGGATGCCCAGCTGGCGCGCGAGTTGATCATCGCACTGCCGGAGGAACTCACACACGAGGAGAACGTGACTCTGATGCGCGAATTCGTGCGCGATCAAGTGACAGCGCGCGGCATGGTCGCCGACTGGGTTTATCACGATAAGCCGGGGAACCCGCACGTCCATCTGCTAATGACCTTGCGGCCTCTGGCGGAAAATGGATTCGGGTTGAAGAAGGTGGCGGTCATCGACGATGACGGTCAGCCGGTGCGCATGCCGGCGTTGGATGCCTCGAAGAAGGGCAAGCAGGTCTATCTGAGATGGGCCGGAGACAAGGAAACGATGAGGCAGTGGAAGTTCGCCTGGGCCGAAATGGCGAGCCGGCATTTGGCGCTCGCCGGCCATGATGTTCGTCTCGATGGCCGCTCTTATGAGGAGCAAGGGATCGGCGGACTTGCGCGGCACCATCTCAGTCCGGCTAAGGCAGCGTCGCAGCGACAGGGCGCACAGATGTTGTTCGCACCCGCCGAACTTGCGCGGCGGCAGGCCATGGCCGACCGGTTGTTGAGGAATCCCGAGCTGTTGCTGACCCAGCTTTCCAACCAATATTCCACCTTCGATGAACGCGACATCGCCAGAGCGCTCAACCGCTACATCGACGATCCCGCAGCCTTCGCAAATATCCGCGCTAAGCTGATGATGTCGGATGAACTGGTGCTCTTGAAGCCGCATCAGGCATATTGGGAGAGTGACGCGTCAACAGAACCTGCAGTCTATACAACGCGCCAGACGTTGCGCACCGAATGGGAGATGGTAAAATCTGTAGAGGTATTGGTAAGAAGCGGCGGCTTCGCGATTGGCGCGAAACGGGTACGTGCCGCAATCGAACGACTTGAACACCGTGATCCCAATCTGTTGTTCCGGTTGGATGCTGAGCAAGTGGATGCGGTACATCATGTTACCGGAGACAGCGGGATTGCGGTTGTCGTCGGCCTTGCCGGTGCCGGCAAGTCAACACTGTTGGAGGCTGCCCGTCTTGCTTGGGAAGGTGATGGTCGGCAGGTGGTCGGGGCAGCGCTTTCGGGCAAGGCGGCCGAAGGTCTGGCGGTGAGCTCCGGCATCCAGTCACGCACACTGGCTTCTTGGGAGCTTGCCTGGAGCAAGGGCCGTGATCTGCTTGGGCCCGGCGACGTGCTCGTCATCGATGAGGCCGGCATGGTGTCATCGCGTCAGATGGCGCGGATGTTAAGGGCGGGAGAGCAGGCAGGAGCCAAGGTGATACTGGTCGGCGATGCCATGCAGTTGCAGCCGATCGGGGCAGGGGCCGCCTTCCGCGCCGTCGCCGAGCGCATCGGCTTCGCTGAACTGTCCGATGTGCGTCGGCAGCAACAGCAATGGGCCCGCGCTGCATCGAGGCAATTTGCCGAAGGCGCGGTGGAACAAGCGCTCGATGCCTACGCCGCCCAGGGTCATATCATCGAGACGCAAAGCCGCGACGAGGCGATCGACAGGATCGTCGCCGATTGGTCGCAGGCAAGGAAGGAGCGTCCGGACGACCGCAAAATTGATCGCAAACAGAGCCCTACTCGGGACCAGACGGAAGCTATTCTTGATAGCCGCGCTTATCCAGATCCTCATCTAAGGGGCGACCAACTCTTAGTGCTTGCCCATACGAATGAGAGCGTGAAGCGCCTAAATGAGGCATTGCGTTCGGTGATAAAGGAGGAAGGGTTTTTGAACCATCCTCGCTCATTTCGGACCGAACGAGGCATGCGTGAGTTCGCCGCTGGCGACCGTATCATCTTCCTGGAAAATGCTCGCATACCCGATCCTGGCCGAACAAAGCCGACGATGCAGCCGGTCAAGAATGGCATGCTAGGCACGGTTATGTCGACGACGGATCGGTTTGGCGCTACGCTATTCACGGTACGCCTCGACAATGGCCATATGGTCGTATTCGGCGAACGTCATTATCGTAACATCGATCACGGCTATGCGGTGACAATCCATAAATCGCAAGGAGCGACGGTCGAGCGCAGTTTCGTGCTGGCGAGCGGCATGATGGACCGCCATTTGACCTATGTGGCGATGACCCGTCATCGTCATCGCGCCGACCTCTACGCAGCACGAGAGGATTTCGCGCCGCGGCGGCGATGGGACGGAAAGACACGCGTCGCCCATAGTGCCGGCGTGACCGGCGAACTTATCGAGACTGGTCAAGCAAAGTTCCGCGAGGGAAGCGAGGTTGATCCGACGCCCTATGCCGATCTCAGGACGGACGACGGCAAGCGACATCGAATGTGGGGCGTTAGCCTACCGGCAGCCCTTGCGCAAGCCAACATCAACATTGGTGATAGCGTTACGTTGCGAAAAGACGGAATGGAGCCCGTCACGGTCAAAGTGCCCGTTATCGACGAAGAGACGGGCGCGAAGCGCTACGAGGAGCGGCGGGTCGAGCGCAATGTCTGGACGGCAATTCGGGTAGAGTCAGCTGGGGAGAGACAGTCACGGATTGAAATGCAGAGTCATCGCCCGAAACTGTTCAACGAGCTCGTCGAACGCCTTTCGCGCTCGGGCGCCAAGTCGACGACACTCGACTATGAGGCGGAAGACGGCTACCGGCGATATGCAAGGGATTTCGCCCGCCAGCGCGGGATCGTCTGGCTGGCGGACAAGGTCGGTGCCATCGAGGATGCCGTCCACAGACAATTGGCCTGGTTCGCGGAAAAGAGGGAGCAGCTTGCTGCTCTCTGGGAACGGGCGGGCAATGCGCTATCGTCCGCTATCGAGAAGGATCGGCGTGTAATCTATGGCGACGCAAGGCACGTTTTGCGAGATATCGACTCGGAGGATGGTGTAGTCAGCGCGTTAGCACGCAGGGAGCTGGGACATTCGTCGACCGTTGCCACCGCAGCAATGCAGCGAACCTTGCGTTCAACTGATGCCTCCGCTCCACCAATACTTCCCGCGGTGACCGAGTTCAGGACGTCGATCGAGGAGGAGGCGCGCGATCGGACACTGGCTAAACCTCACTATCATCAGGCGCGAAAGGCCTTGACGCAGGCCGCGGAGCGCATATGGCGTGATCCGGCAGGCGCGGTGCAGATGATCGAAGATCTCGTCGTCAGAGGTGTCGCACCCGGTCGGATTGCCGCTGCCGTGGACAGCGATCCCGCCGCTTACGGAGCGTTGCGTGGCTCGGGCAGGATGTTGGATCGGTTGCTGGCTGCCGGGCGCGAGCGCAGGCAGGCGAGCGAGGCCGTTGCAAACGCCGCGACGCGCCTCTCCTCATTGGCTTCGACCTATGCGTCCTCGTTCGAGACGGAGCGTCAAGCCGTCGAAAACCAGCGTCGGCGCATGGGCATCGCCATTCCAAGCCTGTCGCAAGTAGCCCAACGCGAACTGACGCGAATTATGGCAATGGTGAAGCAGAACAGACAGTTATCGGAGGAGATGATCGCCGGGCTCGATCCGAAAATCCGGGATGAATTTGCCACGGTTAGCACTGCGCTTGATGCTCGCTTCGGACGCGGCGCCGTCTTGCGCAACGACAACGATCTAGTCAGCCTAGTGCCTCCTGAAATACGAAAGACATTCGGCGCAGTGCGAGATAACTTTAAAATCCTACAACAGATCGCTCGTCTCGATGAAAACCAGAGGATTATTTCAGAGCGCAAGGCGCGGGTTGCGGGTCAAACGCGGACCATGGAAAGATAGACCTGGGGCAACGGGTAACCATGCCTTAACATCGAGTCCGAGGAAAGAATACTCATGGTGCCAACCGATAACCACGAGCAAAGTGGAGTCTTCGATGGGGATCTAAAAGCCAGCCTCGCCCACTGTTTTGAGCGCATATAGGACTTGGACTGCCAACGCCGCCCATTTTGATCAATGCTCGGTTATCCGCTCGACGCTGGTTGATCAAGACGCCGGTTCAAAGGCCGGTATGATCGCCGTTGTTGAGACGGACCAGAAGGAGGAGACGCTCGCCGCGGAGACCGGCCAGCTCGAAGAGCCAAAGGCGTCACTGGCGGTCACCACGAGCGATGGAGGGAAGACGGTTAGTACCTCTGTCGCTGACAATGTTCAGAAGGCGGGAGATGCTCACGGCAAGCCGACGAACTGGGACGATCAGCACTCCGATCGATGGCACCATCCGGTCGGCCTCGATCAACAAGCCTATATTCCGAACAGCGACATCGGCTTCGTGTCGGTCGGGCAACCGGCCGTGGTCAAGATCGAGGCGTTCCCGTTCACGCGCTATGGCGTGATCCATGGTCGCGTGACGGCTGTCGCCACCGACGCCATTCCGGAGCCGGATGCCAACCAGCTCGCGGGCGATCCGACCAAGCTGCCACAGGCAACCGTGCCAACGGCGAATGTGCAGCGGGTTCAGAACCTCGTCTTCCCCGTTACCATCAAGCTCGACAGCAGCGTCATGAACGTTGACGGCAATTCGGTAACCCTGTCTCCCGGCATGGCCGCGACGGCAGAGATCAAGACCGGTAGACGAGGGATCCTCTAATATCTGTTCTCGCCGATCGTCGAAGTCACGTCGTAGGCCATGCAGGGACGGTGAATCGAATCCACTCACTAGCGAATCCAATTGTTCCAGCGTTGAAGCAACATTGCATTGTTGGCGTTGATCCAGTCCGCATCCGGCACGACAATGTAATCGCGAACATCCTCAGCGCTTGGCATGGTCTTTCTAACCTCCTCAGGGATCAGTGCAGCCGCCTCGATGCTGGGAGGAGTGCAGGACAGAATAGTGCAGGCCTGTGCCTGAGCTTCGGGAGAGTTTAGCCAGAAGGCAATCAGTTTCAGTGCATTGTCGTGATGGGGCGCACCTTTGATCAGTGCGATGCGATCGCCAACCAGAAAGGATGCCTTATAGGACCAGCCAATGGGCAGACCCTCAGTTTGCATCGCCTTTGCTCGCGTTAACCAGATCTGGCCGAGTGAATAATCGCCATTGCGGAAACCCTGCACGCTCTGATCGCCAGTCTTCCACCAGATCGAGACAGCTGGGCGGATTTGATCAAGCCTCTTCAACGCACGATCGACATCGAGAGGAAACAACTTGTCTCGCGGTACGCCATCGGACAGAAGGGCAGCTGCCATCACCCGCCAGGGATCGTCAAAGTTGGGAAACGCACGCCCACCCGGAAATTTCTTCGTATCCCACATATCCGCCCATGTCTCCGGCAGGGGATCGCCGACCTTGCCAACCCGATAGGCCAGCAGAGTGGCCGTCGACTGAAGAAGAGCGCCGCCGGCCACACAGGCGTGAGGTCCAAGATCCTTGCGGTCGATAAATTGGCGGCAGAACTCGGTGAGATCCTCCGTGACCTCACGATGTGCTTTTGAGGCTGCCTGTATCTCGCCGTCAAGGTATAGATCCCAGGTGACGTTGCCTGTCTTTACCATTGCACTGGCTTTGGCGCGCATTTCAGCATTGGTGGCGACAACCGTCACAACCTCGATGCCTGTGGCCTTGGTGAATGGGTCGAACCACGCCTCTTTAAGGGCCCGGTCATACGCCCCACCGGTTGAGGCGATGATGACTTGTCCTGCAGCTGTCGCCGATTGTGGAGGGGCAAGTAGCCCCAGGAGGCCGGCAGCAGCATAGGCCAATCGCCGGAGTTGGAATTTACGTGTCGGATAGCTTTCAGATGACATGGAATGTTCTCTTTGTGTGTGTTTTGAATTTGTTGGCTTCGGCGTCATTGACCGGCTTTGCGGGCGGTCAGCAGGTGTGTCGTTCCCATCAGAAGCAAGGAGACGGCGACGAAAACCGCAGACGCAGCGGCAATCACCGGCGTCAGATTGAAATCGATGTCTTCGAACATCTTACGCCCGATTGATTTTCCGCCGGTGTCCGAGATGAAAAAGGCGACAGTCGCCTCGTCGAATGATGCAAGGAAGGCGAAGACGGAGGCAGATGCGATGCCGGGCGCAATATTAGGCAGCACAACTCGAAAGAATGTCTGCAGCCGGTTTGCGCCACAGCTCAACCCCGCAAGCTCCAACGTCGGATCGAGGCGCTGGAGCGATGCCGTAACCGTAATAACGACATAGGGGATGGCAAGCACGGTATGTGCGATCAGAAAACCGATAAAGCTTCCAGTAAGCTGCAACGGTGAGAAGACCAGATATAGGGCAACGCCGAAGACGACATGCGGAACGATCATTGGCCCAACCGACAGGACCTGAAGCGCGTTTTTGAAGGGAAGATCCCCCCGGACGATGGCAAGCGACGCCATGGTTCCTATGATGGTGGCGCTTGCAGTTGTCGCAATTGCGATCTTGATACTAAACCATGTCGCCGCCATCCAGTCCGGATCACTGAAATAGACCTGATACCAGTGCCAGGTCAGTCCCTGCGGCGGGAACTGAATGTAATCGGTTTGGCTTAGCGACATCGGGATGATGAGCAGCGTCGGCAGAATTAGAAAGAACAGGATGCTTCCGACGAGCACGCCAGCACCGATGAGCGCTGCTGCCCTGCCAAGGGGATGCAAAGCCGCGAGCCTGAGCCTGCCGGTCGCAGCGAAAAGTGGTGGCAAGGTGGAAGATTGATCAATGAACACTGCTGAATCCTTTGCTGAAGGAAAGCGCCTTGCGAAATACGACGATGAAGACGATCGTCATGGCGAGAAGAACCGTCGACAGGGCGGCGGCAAATGGCCAGTCGAGTAGAACAGTGGTCTGCTGGCCGATCAGGTTCGCCATCAGCATCGAACCCGGGCCTCCGACCAGAGCCGGCGTGATGTAAAAGCCCAGCGCAAGAACGAAACACATGGTTGCGCCGGCAAAGACACCTGGGAGGCTGAGCGGCAAGGTCACGAAGAGGAAGGTCCGGATCGCCCCGGCTCCAAGATTGCGTGCCGCTCGGGCATAGTCCTGTGGGAGCATTTGCAAGGTGGAAAAGATTGGGACAATGACGAAGGGCAGGAGCACATGCGTCATCGCCAGCACGACGGCACCTTGCGTGTAGAGAAGCTTGAGCGGTCCATCCGTCAGGTTTGTCGCGACGAGTAATGAATTGACGATGCCGTGACGCTGAAGCAGCACGATCCAGGCATATGAGCGGATGAGAACCGAGGTCCATAACGGAATGAAGACGCATGCCGCAATGACCAAGGCCAGCCTCCCTTTGAGGCGGGCCATGGCAAGGGCGACGGGGTAGCCTATGAAAACGCAACTAACGGTGACAGCAGTGGCGATTCCCACGGTATTCGCAAGAACGGCCGCGTAGAGAGGATCATCCAGAAGGCGCCCGTAATTGGCGAATAGGCCTCCGATAAAGCTGAGGGTGATTAACTTGGTCAAAGGATAAAGGAAGCCGATCGCATAGATCGCCAGAAGCGGCAAGACCAGCAGCCAGGAAGAGATGGCTGCATGGTGTCGTGCAGAACCGGGCCGCATCCATGTGGCCGGCCGTAACTGGTTTGTCGCGGTCGAAGGGGAAGCTGGCAAGGTCATGCGGCAAATCCTTCCTTGATCGGGAAGGTTTGCACCCTCGCTTCATCGATCAGGAGATTGACACTGCTTCCTTGCTCGAAGGCCGTCGCTTGTCCGGCGGGCATCTGCACCCGCAGGACAACGCTGGGCAATCTTGTGAGGCGGACAAGCAGGATGTTGGTCGAGCCGAAGAAGACAGATGCCTCTACGATGCCGGCACCCGTACTGTCGCGATTTTGGCCTGATGGTGCCAGACTTATATGTTCGGGCCTGATGGCAAGGTGAAGCGGTGAACCCTTTACCAAATGGATGGCACTGCCATCCGAAACGGTTGGAGCCCTCAACAGGACGTCTTCCGCTACCTGAAATACATGCTTGCCGCTCTCGGTCCCGACATAAGTACCGGGCACGAAGTTCATCACGCCTATGAAGTCAGCGACGAAGGCGTTGGCAGGTTTGCCGTAAAGCTCGGTAGGCGTTCCTATCTGCTGCAATTCGCCTTGCCGCATGACCGCAACTCGATCGGACATCGCCAGAGCTTCATCCTGATCGTGTGTGACATAGACAACGGTCGCGCCGAGTCGCTGCTGTATGCGTTTGAGCTCGAATTGCATCGCCTCGCGCAGCTTCTTGTCGAGTGCGCCAAGTGGCTCATCCATGAGAATGACCGGCGGATCGAAGACCAGCGCTCGGGCAACCGCAACCCGCTGCTGCTGCCCGCCTGATAGTTGGTTCGGATAGCGATCCCGGTATTCGGACAGTTGAACGAGTTGAAGTATCTCCTCCAGTCGCGATTTAAGCGGCGCTCCCGAAAGCGCGCGGCGCATCTTCAGCGGAAACGCAATGTTCTGCCCTACCGTCAGATGCGGAAACAACGCATATTTTTGAAAGACCATGCCGATATCACGACGGTTGGGTGGCAGAGGCGTGACGTCTTTGTCGCCAATGCGGATCGTCCCCGCGGTCGGCATCTCGAAGCCGGCAATCATTGTCAGCAGCGATGTCTTGCCGGATCCAGACGGACCGACGATCGAGACGAACTCGCCCGGTTCGATCTCCAGATTTGTGCATCTGACAGCCCAGATGTCTGCATAGCGTTTTTGGAGTTCCGAAAGGATCAATCTTCGGCCAATCAAATCATTACCCTCCTTCTGTTGAGCGAGAATTCCCCAATTTTTTCGCGCAGCCTTAGCCATCCGCGAACGGTGCTAGCCTCTTTTTGGCAGCCCGGCAGATCGCTTGAATGCACATTTCATTGAACCAGCAGCCCCGTGACAGTCACAAAGCGGGCTGCTAAAGCTATTTTGATGTGACAATCGCTTTGCGAAAACTTCACATAATCTTTTTGTTGCATCAAAATACTGGCCTGTCAACAGCGGGAACGGAAAATGATATTAGAACTGGCAGAAGGTGCGGGTTTGGATAGGCAGGCTAGCGGGTTGGGAGATGCCGCATATCGGGAAATGAAGGAGCGCTTGATCCGAGGTGTCTATGAGCCCGGCTACAAGATGACGGTACGCGCCGTCGCTGAGGAGCTGGGGATCAGTTCGACGCCTGCTCGCGATGCCATCAATCGCCTGATCGGCGACGGCGCACTGGTTTACGCCGGTCCCAAGACGGTGATTGTTCCCGTTCTCAGGGAGTCGGATTTAAAGGAGATAACCTCGATCAGACTTGCTCTGGAGGGTCTTGCGGCCGAGCGGGCGGCGTTGCATGGGAATAGTCAAGATATTGATAAATTACGACAAATTCAGGATGAGATCAATTCGGCTCTGGAGGTGGGTGACTACACGGCAGCGCTTCGGCACAACAAGGAATTTCATTTCTCGGTCTATCGCATGGCAGGCCTTCCTTATCTAGTCTCAATGATTGAAGGGCTCTGGCTGCGCATCGGTCCGTCGCTCTACAACCTCTATCCGGAGTTTGCTGAAGAGAAGTACGGCGTGCGCAATCATGAGATGGCAATGGAGGCGCTCGCTGAGCGTGATGGCGCCGCTTTGAGGGCCGCCTTTGAGAGCGATATCCGCGATGGCTATCGCAGCCTGCGGCGCGCGGCGAGGAGAAATTTGGGCTCTTGATGTCAAAATTTTGATGCATTGACTTGACGGCGAGTAATTTTGTTGCAACAAAAATATAAAGGCGGTGCAAAGACACGCGTCTGAACTTGCAACAGAAAGCCTCCTATCATGTTTACGGACAAAGCTCAGGGACGAGGCTGGTCGGCTATTCGAGCCCGATCAGCTCATCTCTTTCGCCGGGGAAAAGGCGTTTTTCCGGCTGGTGTTACACGCTCCACGATCGAGAGGGATCCCATCCCGATCTACGTCGCCAAAGGCGAGGGAGCCTATGTCTGGGATGCGGACGGCAACCGTCTGCTCGACCTCAACAACAACTTTACGACATTGATCCATGGCCACGGTTTCGCGCCCGTCATGGAGGCCGTCGAAAAAGTCTTGAAAATGGGCACATGTTTCGCCAATCCCACGGAATATGAGATCGCGCTAGGCGAACTACTGGTCTCGCGCCTACCGGCGATGGAACAGGTGCGTTTCGTCAATAGTGGTACCGAAGCCGTCATGTTTGCCATCAAGGCTGCGCGGGCCTTCACCCGACGATCAGCAATTGTCCGCTTTGCGGGTTCCTATCATGGCGCCTATGACTGGGCCGAGGCCGGTCAGGGTGGCGTGATCGTAGACGACGCTTCCGGGAGAAATTTGCCTAAGCTCGGTTATCCCGGCGCGCCGCAATCGATCGCCGACAATGTCCTTGTTCTGAATTTTAACGATGTTGCCGGTATAGAGCATTCAATCGCGCCGAGAGCAAACGACGTCGCTGCCATTCTCATCGATCCGATGCCGAGCAGGGCAGGCCTGCTGCATCCGGCGCCCGACTTCATCGCTACAGTATCCGCCGTCGCCCGCAAATACGGCATTCTTGTCATTGCCGATGAAGTTCTCAATCTAAGGCAGGGTTTTGCCGGTGCTTCGGCCCGCTATGGTCTTGAACCGGATCTGATCACAGTCGGCAAGATCATCGGGGGCGGCTTTCCAGTGGGCGCCATTGGTGGCCGCACGGACGTCATGGCTGTGTTCGGTAGTGACGATGAGGCGCCGCTCCTTTCACAAGGCGGTACGTTTTCGGCGAATCCCGTGTCCATGGTTGCCGGAAAGGCTGCAATGGAGGCCATGACGCTCGAAGCCTTCGACCGTCTAGAGCGATTGGGGGATGGTTTGCGCAAGGGGTTGGCGGATGTAGTCCTGAAACGGAGCGCCCCGTTTTCAGTTTCCGGAGCGGCGTCTTTGTTTCGCATCCATCCGAGGAGGATCGCGCCGACGAGTTTCCATATGGCGACCATGACATCGGAGGAGAATGACGTCATGCGGGCGCTCTCGCGACATTTCCTGGCATGCGGGATTTTGCTGCCGTTCGGCGCCGCGGCATGCCTGTCGACACCGATGTCTGACGCCGATGTCGAAAGCGTTGTCGCAGCATTTGATGACTTTCTGGAAAAGAACAGCAGAACGGATTGGGAGGGACGGTAATGAAAGAAACCTCAATGATGGGTACGGTCGCCGATCGGATCGCAGAAGCGCTCGGACGTCATGGTGTTGAAATGATTTTCGCCCAGAGCCTGCCGTCCGCGCTCATCCTTGCCGCCGAGGCGCGCGGCATTCGCCAGATTGCCTATCGGCAGGAAAACATGGGGGGAGCCATGGCGGATGGCTATGCCCGTAGCTCCGGAAAAGTCGGGGTTGTTGCCGCCCAGAATGGCCCGGCCGCGACCCTGCTTGTGCCGCCATTTGCCGAGTGCCTGAAGGCGAGCATTCCGGTTGTAGCAATGGTCCAGGATGTTGAGCGTGACCAGACGGACAGGAACGCTTTCCAGGATTTTGATCAGATAGCCCTGTTCCAATCCTGCACCAAATGGGTCCGGCGCGTCACAGTTGCTGAACGGGTCGACGACTACGTCGATGCGGCATTCACTGCCGCCACCTCCGGTCGCCCCGGCCCAGTAGCATTGCTGTTGCCGGCTGACCTCTTACGTTCGCCCACGCCCGTCGCCGGAGCACCCCGCATCAGCAATCTCGGACGATGGCCGCTTGATCGAACCCGACCATCGGATCACGATCTGCAAACAGCCGCCGAACGGATCGCCAATGCCCGATCGCCCGTCGTTCTTGCCGGCGGCGGTATCCACTGTGCTGGGGCAGCTGAAGAACTGGCACGTTTGCAGGATGAGGCAGGCCTGCCTGTCTTCACGACCAATATGGGGAAGGGCGCTGTCAGCGAATTCCATCCACTGTCTGCCGGTGTCCTGGGCTCTCTGGTCGGCCCGCGATCCCTTGGCTTCTACAGCCATGAGCTTATGTCAGAAGCGGATCTGGTCGTCCTTGTCGGGACGCGCACCAATCAGAACGGCACTGACAATTGGCGACAGATACCGGCCAAGGCAAGTGTGATCCATATCGATATAGATCCAACGGAGGTGGGCCGAAATTATGAGGCTCTCCGACTTGTCGGCGACGCGAGGGAAACATTGGCGGCGTTGCGCCGGTCGCTTGAAAGCTGCGACCTCGCGCTCAGACGAAACTTGCGCGCGCCTCTCGAAGAGCGGATTGCTTCATTCTGGCGACATTTCGATGAAGCGCGCCATACCCAGTATGCCTCGGTCGATTCTCCCATTCGTCCGGAGCGGGTCATGGCTGAGTTGCAGCCCTGGCTGCAGCGCGATATCGCAATCGTCGCGGACGCCAGCTATTCCTCCATGTGGATTCTTGGGCAGCTGAGGGCGCCACGGGCGGGCATGCGTTTCATCACACCGAGAGGCCTAGCCGGACTTGGTTGGGGTTTTCCGCTTGCGCTCGGCGCTAAGGCTGCCGAGCCGAAGCGTCCAGTGGTCGCGGTCGTCGGCGACGGCGGTTTTGCCCATAGCTGGGCCGAGCTCGAAACGATGATGCGGATGCGTTTGCCGGTGACCATCATCGTGCTCAACAATGGCATTCTGGGTTTTCAGCGCGATGCCGAGACTGTGAAGTTCGGCCAATATACCTCCGCGTGCCATTTCGCCGAAGTCGATCACGCCGCGCTTGCGAAAGCCTGCGGATGCCCTTCGATCCGCATTAACGATCCCGCAGCAATCGCAGCAGCTCTGAAACGTGGCATCGAAGGAAACGAACCGCTGCTCATCGAAGTGATGACGGATCCAGAGGCACATCCACCCCTGTCACTGTTCGCTGAGATGGATCGTGCAGCATGACCTCGGCTTCTCGGCAAAAGCTTGCTGTCGTGACCGGCGGCAGCTCGGGAATCGGCTTGGCAACCGCTGCAAGCCTGCTCGCGCATGGCTACAAAGTGGCTATTTTCGGGCAGCGCCGGGACCATGTCGCAGCCGCAGAGCAAATGCTTTCGGCGCGGTTCGGCGCTGAGAATGTCTTTGCTCGGACGGTGAACTTGGCCAAGCCGATACAGATACAACGGTTCTTCCATGCGCTGGAGCGCGAGTGGACCACGGCGGATATCCTCATAAGCAACGCGGGTATATCCCCAAAGGGCGAAAACGGTGCAACACCATTCCTACAGATCACCACCAACGAGTGGCACTCGGTTCTCGCGGTCAACCTGACTGGCGCAATGCGGTGTTGCCAGGCCGTCCTACCGCACATGATCGACCGTGATTTCGGGCGCATCGTGTTCATCAGTTCGATTGCTGGCCGCACGATTCCACAGATATCGGGTGCAGCTTACGCCGCGTCGAAGTCAGCGCTTGCCGGGTTGGCTCGCTCGCTAGTAGCTGCCTCTGCCGGTCACCGCATTACCATCAATCTTGTGGCTCCCGGCAGGATTGCGACGCAAATGGCAGGGGCACCAGACGGTGAGACCAACAGGGCTGCGCTTGCTCGCATTCCACTCGGACGGATCGGGACACCGGAGGATGTTGCGGCCGCCATCTGCTTTCTCGTCTCGGAAGAGGCGGGGTTCATCAATGGTGCCGTGCTGGATGTGAATGGCGGTGAGTTTGCTCCGCTATAATACAAGCCGGAGGAGGAGATATGGATTTTCGAATTCTTGTCCATTCGCACGATGTGCAAATGTTTCTGCTTCTGCAACATCTTCTCGCCATTGACGGGTTTCCTGTCGCACTTGTGCGCACTTTGGACGAAACGGTGCGCGCACTGCGTGACGATAGCGTGCGAGTCGTCATCATGTATGGCGCGTCCTCTGAAATGGGCCCTGGGGGCTTGCGATCTCTCAAGGTCGCACGGCCTGAAATCGCAATTGCTCTCCTTTGCAATGAATTCGACAAATTAAGGGATCCATTGTTCGAAAAGGATGGTGCCGATCTTGTTTTAACGCGCCCCTTTGATCCGGTTCGTCTCATCGCATTTCTTCGCTGCCTCAGGTCAGATGCTCTGATCGAAAAAAGCGGCGTCGCGGCAGAGGCCAATGTGCTTCGCTACGCCGACCTCGAAATGAATTCAGCTACCGCCAAGGTGCATAGAAGTGGTCACGATGTCCCATTGACCGCCTTGCAGTTCCGCCTGCTACGCCATCTCTTGCAAAATCCTGAAGCTGTTCAAAGCCGTGAGACGCTGATTGATGCAGCGTGGCCAGCGGATGCTGATGTTGAGCCACGGACGGTGGATATTCATATAGGTCTCATTCGCAAGGCACTTCGAACGTTGGGGCCGGATCTCATTCGTACTGTTCGTACGCGTGGCTATGCGCTGACCAACTAGTTCAGCCTGCGGCTGAACGCTCCACTCCAAAGTAACGAGGCGCCCCGCGCCTTTCTTCTGCTCGCCATTGTTGTAGTAGCTTGCCGCCCTGGGTCACAGATTTATACAGGGATTGTTGCATGGCTCCTGCAGGGGAACGCCACGATGCGCCGCCTCGATCAGATCGCTGGATCGAAACCCGTGGAAAAAAACCTCCGGATCCAGACCCGCTCGCTTACAACGTGCCTTCAAGATTGATCCTTTTGCCCCCATTGATCGATACGGCGGAAAACTGGGCCGGGCAACGACCTAGCGCAAGTGCGGTAGCATATCAGAGGAATTTATGACCGGAGCGCCATAAAGGTCGTGTTCCCTGGGGGTACTGACATGCGCTGTGATTTAAGCCGGCTTGGAACAGCGCTTGATCTGGCCCATTCAAGGAGAAAACGGCATATGGCCAGATCTCGGCAGACCCCACCAGTGCTGGGGTGCAATCAAAGCACGACGACCTTTGTGCCCACGGCGACCCGGCCATAGAGATCCATCACATCCGGATTTGCCATGCGGATGCAGCCAGAGGATACCGCCTTGCCGATCGAGTTGGGCTCGTTGGTGCCATGGATGCGGTAGAGGGTGGAACCAAGATAGAGCGCTCTCGCTCCAAGGGGATTATTGAGACCGCCATCCATGTAGTCAGGCAATTCCGGCCGGCGAGCGATCATTTCCTTGGGCGGCGTCCAGGTCGGCCACTCTGCTTTGCGGCTGATCGTCTCCGTGCCCTTCCAGGCGAAGCCCTGCTTGCCGACACCGATGCCGTATTTGAGGGCAGTTCCGTCGTTGAGCACGAGATAGAGGCGCTTTTCCTTTGTGGAGATCACGATCGTGCCAGGATCGTAGCCGGAAAAGGGGACAACCGTGCGCGGGATGGGTGACCGCGCCAGGCTCGCCCGCCTGTCATCTTTGACGCCAGAATTGAGTTGGGGAGAGATCGCGCCCCGATCGATCGAAGCCCGCCGTTGTGGACGGGGTTGCGACGGGAAATCGCCGTTTTCGTCGTCATAATAGCCATAGGGGTCACCCCGATAGTAATAGTCATCGTCGAAACGACGATCATCGCGATAGCGCGGCGGCGCCTCCCGCCCATAGTGCGGAGTAGCATAGCCGCCATCCAGGTCATCGCCATAATCCGGCAAATACCGCCATTCCTGGGCATGCACGGAGACGCTTGTCATCAGCACAGCCAGAGCGGGCAAAAGGATCAATCTTGAAGTCTTCATGTCACAACCAACTTACCGAACAACGCACGGGACTGCGCCCCGCGTCGGCGGGGTATGCGTGCCGCCGACAATTTCGGAAGCGACAGGCATAATTGTGGCAGCGGCGATCGAAAACGAAGATTTGCGGACGGCGTCAGTAGAGCAATCGAGTTCGTATCGTTCCCGGGATCTGGCGAAGCGCATCAAGTATGTCATCGGCTGTCTGGCCGACGCCCTCGGCTTCGATGACCACGTAGCCGGTGTCGCCGTGCGTCTGCAGGAACTCACCGACGATATTAAGTGCGCGGGACGAAAAAATCGCATTCAGACTGTTTAGCATGCCAGGGCGATTTTCATGAACATGGATGAAACGCGTGCCGTTTGGACGTGGCGGCAATTGAACCTGGGGAAAATTGACGGCGCCCAGCGTCGAGCCGACGTCGGAATATTCCACAAGCTTCCTGGAGACCTCTCCTCCGATGCGCTCCTGGGCTTCTTCGGTCGAGCCGCCAATATGCGGCGTCAGTATGACATTGTCCAAACCCTGGAGCGGCGTTTCGAAACGCTCGTTGTTTGATGCCGGCTCCTTAGGGAATACGTCCACGGCTGCCCCCGCGAGATGTCCTTCTTTCAAAACCTTCGCAAGCGCTTCGAGATCCACTACGGTCCCGCGGGAGTTATTGATGAAAAGTGCTCCCTTTTTCATTCTGCGCAGTTCGGTCTCTGTTATCATGTTTTGCGTCGAACTGGTTTCGGGAACATGCATCGTCACGAAATCCGAGATTTCGAGAAGCTCGCCGAGGGTGGCCATCGATTCTGAATTGCCGTGGCGAAGCTTGTCTGAAGGATCGAAATAGCGCACGTTCATGCCCATGCTTTCCGCAAGAACGCTAAGCTGCGAACCGATGTTGCCGTAGCCCACGATACCAAGCGTTTTTCCACGCACCTCACGACTGCCGACAGCAGATTTGTCCCATCCGCCCTCATGCGCAGAAGCAGAACGCGGGAAAATCCGCCGCGTCAGCATTATGATCTCACCGATCACAAGCTCGGCAACCGAGCGGGTGTTCGAATAGGGAGCGTTGAAAACTGGGATGCCGCGTCGGCGGGCCGCATCCAGGTCGACTTGATTTGTCCCCACGGAAAAACAACCGACGGCAATAAGTTTTTTTGCGGAGCTGAAAACCTCCTCCGTCAGCTGGGTGCGCGAACGAATGCCGATAATGTGCGCCTCGGCTATATGGCTCTTGAGATCCTTGTCATCCAAGGCCTTCGGCAAATGCGTCACATTGACGTAGCCGGATGACGTAAAATAGTCCACGGCGCTCTGGCTGATGCCTTCAAGCAGAAGGACGGAAATCCGCTCGCGCGGGAGAGAAAGTTGTCGGGTCATTGAATTGCTTTCGATTTTCGAATTCGACGAAGCCGGGGTTGCTTGTCGGCCGTAAAGCTCGCAGATATGGCAAAATCTTTAGCGACCATCCAACGGAAAACGCAACAACAAACTCCACTCCGACGGCAGATAGGGAGGTGTCAGTCCGTCCAATCGCGCCGAAAGATCCGCTAGGAGACGACATTGACGCTGTCGCTTTGGAGGCTCAAAGCCATCACCATCGATACTTGATCAGGACCGATTGAATTGACGAAGACAGCCAGGCTCGCAACGCGGCGGATGTCGGACGTACGGGCTTCCGGCTGGTGCCAGCCAACGATATCAGTGGCCGGATGTAAGATTGGAGCGTGCAACCTTATGTCGAGAGGCGGTTACCTGAAAACTAAAAGTTGACAATCCGATACTGGTGGCCTATACGGTGATCGTCGATATTTGCTTGCTGAGCTTTGGTTACCGCGCGTTTGGCACCGTGCCCTGAACGAACCTTCCTTTCAAAAATCGCTACCACCATCCGCAACGCTTTCGTGTTGTGGTTTCTTTATTGCTATGAAAGGGTTCATCATGACCACTGGCACAGTTAAATGGTTTAATTCCACCAAGGGCTTCGGCTTCATCCAGCCTGACAATGGCGGCACCGATGCATTCGTCCATATCTCCGCTGTCGAACGCGCTGGTATGCGCGAGCTCGTCGAAGGCCAGAAGATCGGCTTCGAACTGGAGCGCGACGTCAAGTCGGGCAAAATGTCGGCCTGCAATCTCCAGGCTGCCTAAGGCACCCGGTATCGGCTTTCCCTTGACCACGGATGTACTGGCACTGTTGAGAGCATGATACCAAACCAAGGTCAGGCAGATTGCCTGGCCTTTTTTATTGCCGCATTGACCCGGCCTTAATCCAGGAAACATCATGACACAGACATACAGCAAATCTCGCCAGAAGGCGGAGATTGCTTTCGGCAATGTCCAATCGCAATTCTTTGCCCGCAACAACGCCGTCGATGAACTCGACTTCCTTACCCGTTCCCGCGAGGAAAAGACCCTGCGCCTTCGTGAAGCGCGTCTTGCAAAGGAACTACAGGACCGCACTGCGGCGACCGCTTCCCTCCTGGCTAAACGCGCCAGGAAGCCCTGATCTATTTTAACCCGAATCCCAGGATAGACATTTGAAGAACTCCAGAAACACCGAGCTTTCCGATCGCCGCGCGGCAGCCGCGCAAGCAAAGACGGCTCTCCTGACTGCCTATCGCACGGCGCAGACGGCGGCCCAGCCGACCAGGTTGGCGCGGGAGGCGGAACGCGTGGCCGTGGCCGCGGCCCGGGAGGAGCGGCGTCTTGAACGCGAGCGGGTAAAGCTTGAGGAGCAAGAGCGGCTGGTAGCCGAGGCGGCCGAGCGGCAGGAAGCCGTAGTTGCTGCAGCCCGCGCCGAAACCGAAGCGCGTGAGACAGCCGAAAAAGGCCGTATGGCTCGCTTGATCGAAGATGAAGCCACTCGAAAGGCTGACCGCGATCGGCGCTACGCCAACCGCAAGGCCCGACAAGCTTAGTGGCACGTCTCTCTAAGGCCGGTAATCGACCCACCTCGGTTGTTAATCGGCCTTGCTGCACGACCCATCGGCCCAATCCTGCGCAAGGTATGTCGCTGCGTTGAATGACGGTCGCCTACGGCATCGTCGCGACTTCGAACTAAACCCAGCGCCGAATGAATCGCTGCTGAAAGTCTGTCGCCTACGGGAGCCTCCATCGTAGAAAATACGGGCGAGCTTCAGGCAATCAACACGGTCGGGCAGATCGCTATTCAGGAAATCCTGCGGATGGTCATCCGCTCGATGGCGCCCGAGGCAACTTTATGACAACGCCAAGGCGGAAAACTTCGTGAAGACGCTGGGGGTTGAAGCGGTGTATCCGCTGGCGTTCGAAACCAATGACGATGTCAACGAACATCTTCCCTACTTCGTCGAAGAGGTCTACACAAACGTCGGCTCCATTCAGCGCTCTGCTTCTTGGGTCACCAACAGTTCGAGCATTAGCACGTCTAGAAGATCAGCAACCTGATCCTTGCCCACCCCAAGGGGACTACTTCAACTTCAGGCAATTCGAGACCATGGTTTGATGAGAGAAGACTTCATTCAATCGCTCAACGAGGAGCTTGGCGCCGACGTTGTCTTTGGCGCAGACATTCCAGCACGTTTCCGCAATGACTGGGCAGGGCTTGAACCTGTCACGCCATTGGCCCTGGTGCGTCCGCGCACGACCGAACAAATATCAGCAACGCTCAGGCTTTGTGATCGTTTCAAGATTTCGGTCGTTCCCCAGGGCGGATTGACGGGTCTTGCTGGCGGCGCCCGCCCGATCGAAGGCGGCGTTGCGCTATCGCTCGACCGCATGAACGGCATTGACGAAATCGACCCCGTCATGGCGACGATGACGGTCCAGGCCGGTACGCCGCTCGGTGTCATCCAGAGGGCCGCGGAGGAAGCGGGACTTTTCTTCGGGCTTGATCTTGGCGCCCGCGATTCCTGCGTCATCGGCGGAAATCTTTCCACCAATGCCGGCGGCAATCGCGTCATTCGCTTCGGCATGGCGCGCGAACACGTGCTTGGCCTTGAGGTGGTCTTGCCCGATGGTACGATCGTGCGCTCGCTCAACAAGATGCTGAAGAACAACGCCGGCTATGACCTAAAGCAGCTTTTCATCGGCTCCGAGGGGACGCTCGGTATCATCACCCGCGCCGTGCTGCGCCTACAGGCGAAGCCCGCGGCGCTCGCCAGCGCCTTGTGCGGCTGTTCCGGTTTTCCGGCCATGCTGGAGTTACTAAAGAGCGCCCGGTTGCGCATGGGTTCGGCGCTGATCGCTTTCGAGGTCATGTGGCCGAGCTTCTATGATTTCATGACTGGCAATCTACCCGAGCTGCGCCGGGCATTGTCCGAACCGCACGGTATCTATGTGCTGATCGAAGCAGGTGGGCGCGACACGGACGAAAACCGGACGATGCTCGAACATATCCTGTCTGATGCCCTTGAAGAGGGTTGGGTGTCCGACGCGGTCCTGTCGTCCTCGGAGCGTGAAGCCCGCGAACTCTGGGCGGTTCGCGATAGCGTTTCGGAATATGGGCGGCTCATGGGACCTCAGACTGCGTTCGATGTCGGGCTCCCCACCAGCGTAGCCGGCAGCGTGGTGAGCGAGATTGAAGCGGCGATGAAAAATCGCTGGCCCGACGCAATTGCGCTCAGCTACGGCCATATCGGTGATAGCAACCTGCATTTCGTCTGCAACATCCCCTCGCTTGGCAAGTCGCAGCCGCATAAGGAAATCACCGAGCTTGTGTTTACGGCTGTCGGCCGGGCGGGCGGCACGATTTCCGCCGAACACGGGATAGGCCTGCTGAAGAAGCCCTATCTCAAGCTCTCCCGCACGCCGGAAGAGTTGGCCCTGATGGAGCGCATCAAGCGCGCTATCGATCCGAACAATATTCTCAACACCGGTAAGGTGCTGACGATTTGAGCCGCCCGTCTCTGAAGCTAACTCGGTGGACATACCGGCGAAGCAAGCTTCGAGTTCCTGAGCTCGAACCGGACCGGGCCCCCATGTTTTCATCGATAGCGTCCTTGGACATTACATGAATCACCTCAAGGGCGACAGGAAGGCGGCGGAGAAAAGTCGTAAGAGGCAATCTGTCATGGCGAGTGCGCGAGGCATAGAGGAACCAATCGGGCGCGATATGTTTTAAGTTTAAACTTGTTTTTTGCTCTGTATCGCTCGATACTGAAATCTCCGCGGTGGGCTTTGAATACCGGTTTGGCCTGTCACCGTTTTCTAGCGAGTACGGAGAGTTCGACATGGCCTTCGCCTATCTTGCCTTTTTCGAAAGCTCCGACGACGGTGACCTCGCAATCAGCGAAGCCGATCTCGCAACCGTTGCCGCAATCATCAAGACAACTCCCGGCCTTGCATCCGCGAATCTCTATACGCCCGAGACGACCAACGACATGTACAACAAGGTCGAGCGATCGCCGGTTCTTGGACTTCAGCTTTATTTCGATCAACTGACCACACTCGAAAGCGCCATCGGCCCTTCGGGCCATCTGCAGCAGCTCGCGGCCTTTGATGTTCTCACCAGCATAAGGGGTACTAAGGCGACGCAGCAGGCGATGTATGTGCGGCCGTTTCCGGTCGATGACGGCAAGCTGCGCACCGGTGACGGTCAGTTGCCATGCAGCTACGTGGTTCACTATCCCGGCCCCGCCGGGGATATGAATGCCTGGCTACACCACTATGTTAGCCACCATCCGCAGGTCATGCGCACCTTTCCGGATATCCGCCAGATCGAGGTTCTATCACGGGTCGACTGGTGCGGCTTCCTACCCTGGGAGCGCGTCAATCACATGCAGCGAAACCGGGTGATGTTCGATAACCCCGTCGCCCTACAGACCGCCTTGCAGTCTCCCGCGCGCGTTGCCATGCGGGAGGATTTCAAGACGCTTCCTCCCTTTGAAGGCGGCAATTCGCATTTTCCGATGGCGACACGGATCATCGTCCCATAAGCAAAGACGCACCTATTCGACCTGATAACCTGTCTCGGCCAATACCGGCGACCATTCGGCTTGAACGTCGTCCGGCGGCACGGAAGCGAGCAGGCTTTGCGTATAGGGATGCTGCGGGTTGGCGAAGACCGTCTCCGTCGCGCCGCTCTCCACCACCTCGCCGCGATACATCACCAGCACGCGGTCGCAGAGATAGCGCACGACGGAAAGGTCGTGCGAGATAAACATCATGGAGAAACCGTGTTCGTCCCGCAACTTCAATAGGAGATCCAGCAGTTGCGCCTGAACCGAAACATCGAGGCCAGATACAATCTCATCGGCGACCAGAATGCGCGGCACCGAGCAGAGGGCGCGGGCAATATTGACGCGTTGCTTCTGGCCACCGGACAGTTGTGAGGGGAAGCGCATCGCCGCATCCGGCGGCAGGCCGATTTCAGCGAGCAGCTCGGCGGCGCGATCCATGCGCTCTCGCTTGCTGGCGTGGAGGCCACTCGCCTCATTCGCCTGGGTGACGATGCTACCGACCTGGCGGCGCGGATTGAGCGCCGATTGCGGATCTTGAAACACCATCTGGATATGGTCGCGGCGATAAGCCTTTTCCGACGATCCATTGGCGGTAATATCGCGGCCCGCAAGCGTGAGGCGACCTTCGGTCGCTGTATCCAGCCCGACGACAAGACGGGCGAGCGAGCTCTTGCCGCTACCGCTTTCTCCGACGATGCCAACGAATTCGCCTTCACCGAGCGTGAAATCGACGCCGTTGACCGCCCTAAACTTGGGGTTCCTGTTGAAGGGGCTCCAGGCGACCGTGTAGGCCTTGGTTAGCTTTTCGCCTTGCAGATAGTTCTTCGCTGTCTCGACGTTGCGGGCCGGAGCCAACGGCGGCGGCACGATCTCAGGCGTCTTTTCCGTGCGGATGCAGGCGGCGATATGGTCGGGTGCAATTTCCGCAAGCGGCGGCTCGGCCTCGGTGCAGGCGGCGACGGCATTCGGACAGCGGGAGGCAAAACGGCAGCCGGTAATATCCTTCAACACGCGTAGCCCCGGCATGCGCTCTGGCAGGATGTAGAGGCCGCGGCGCTCTCCACTGATGGTGGGATTGGCGAGTTGAAGACAGCGCGTATAGGGATGTGCCGGCGCCGAGAACAGTTGCTTGGCGGGTCCGCGCTCGGCCGGACGCCCGGCATAGAGCACCATGATCTCATCGCTGATCTGCGAAGCAAGCCGCAGGTCATGGGTGATGAAGATGACCGCCGTGCCGTCACGCTTCTGCATCTCGGCGATCAGCTTGACGATACGGGCCTGGATGGTGACGTCGAGGGCCGTTGTCGGTTCGTCGGCGATCAGCAGGCGCGGGCGGCTGGCAAAGGCCATGGCGATCAGGATGCGCTGGCACATGCCGCCGGAAAGTTGATGCGGGTATTTGCCAAGTAGCGCTGCGCCATGTGGCAGGTGCACTGCTTCGAATTCGGCAAGCGCCCGCTGCCGCCAGTGTTCGCCCGGAGCGAGGCCAATTCGCAAGAGATGTTCCCTCATCTGCTGACCGACGGTCAGCACGGGGTTGAGGCCGGACAGGGGCTCCTGCGGGATGAAGGCGATGTCCCGACCGAGCAGATTGCGACGGCGCTCCGACGCCATTGCTACAAGGTCCTCACCGGCGAATTCTAGTGTCCCCTTGGTGACGGCGAAGCCGCTCGGGAGGAACTGCGAAATAGTGCGGCCGATCATCGACTTTCCGGCGCCGGACTCGCCGACGAGGCCGAGAATCATGCCCGGTACCAGCGTGAAGTTGAGATCGCTCAGGACGGGAAAGGACTCTTTGCCCGCGAATGAGTCTACGCAGAGGTTTCGTGCGGCTAATATGGTCATGTCAGGTCCTCTCCGTCTGCGTCAGGCGCGAGTCGAGGGATCGGCGCAGACCGTCTCCGAGAATGTTGAAGCCGAAGACGGCAAAGAAGATCGCGAAAACCGGACAGAGAAGATTGAGTGGCGCCTCGTAAATGTTCTGCCGGGCGTCGGCGATCATCTGTCCCCAGGCGGGTGTGTCTGCACCGACGCTCATGCCGACAAAGGAGAGGATCGCCTCGACGATGACGGCGACGCCCATTTCCAGGCTCATGAGCGTGATCAGCAGCGGCAGCGTGCCGGGCAGGATTTCGCGCGTAATCGTGCGCCAATGGGAAAAGCCGACGAGCTGGGCGGCGGCCACATAGTCTCGCCGTCGCAGCACCAGCACCTCGCTGCGTAGCACCCGGCAAAAGCGCGTCCAGTCGACGAGCACGATTGCGAGGATCACATTGCGAATGCCGGTGCCGAGGCCGACCATCAGGATCAACGACAGGATGACGGGCGGGAAAGAGAGCCAGATTTCCACGACGCGCCCGATCAGCCAATCGACCCAGCCGCCGAAATAGCCGGCGATATGCGCCAGGATCGCGCCGATGATCATGGCGCCGAACGAGGCGATGAAGGCGACGGTGAGCGCAACGCGCGTGCCGAAGATCAGGCGCGAGAGGATACAGCGTCCGAGGCTGTCGGTGCCGAGCGGAAACATCGCGTCGCCGCCATCCGCCCAGGCAGGCGGCGTCAGGATGGACAAGAGGTTTTGTTCATTCGGATCGTTGAGTGCGATCCAAGGCGCGAAAATCGCGCAGACCGTCAGGATGGCAATGATGACGAGGCCTGTCTGAACGCGGCCGGATCTCAACCAGAGCGGAAGATGTTTCATTATCAGCGCGCCGTCAGTTTTGGGTTGAGGATCAGGTAAAGACTATCGACCACGGTATTGATGACGAGGACGGCGACGCAATAGGTCAGGCCCGCGCCCTGAATGATCGGCAGATCGGCATTGCGGATCGCATCGACCATCAGATTGCCCATGCCGGGGTAGGAATAGATGAGTTCCACCAGGAGCGTGCCGCCGAACAGAAAGCCGAACTGCACGCCCATCAGGCTGAGTGTCGGTAGGATGGCGTTCTTGAGCGCGTGGCGGATGAGGATGCGTTTCTCCGACAGGCCGCGCAGCCGCGCCTGCTGAATATAATCATCCTGATAGGCGTCGAGCAGGCTCGATCGCAGCACGCGCATGAGCGACGGCGAAAGCGCGATGCCGAGCGCGAGGCTCGGCAGTATCATATGCTTGATCGCGTCCCAGAAGACCGCAATGTTGCCGGTGATGAGGCTATCGAGCAGAAGAAAACCCGTCACCATCGGTCGCTCGAAGCCGGGGCTGAGGCGTCCGGTAAACGGCAGGAGATTGAAGAAGACGCCGAAAATCAGGAGCAGGAACAGGCTCCACAGGAACTCCGGCAGCGACAGAAGCAGGATGGAGAGGAAATCCATCACGGCTTCTGCGCGCGTTCCGCGCACGTAGAACAGGAAAAGCCCGCCGGCGAGGCCGAAGACAGTGGCAACGACCATGGCGAGCACCGCCAGCTCGATGGTCGCGGGCAGCGTCGAGCCGATCAGCGAGGACACGTCCTGGCGGAAATGGATCGAGCGACCGATATCGCCATGCAGAAGCTTGACGAGCCAAATGCCGTATTGCTCGATGAGCGGCCGGTCGAACCCCATCTCCTTGCGCATCGCCTCGATCTCTTCGACCGTCGCATTCGGTGGCATCGACATTGCCGCCGGATCGACCGGCAGGACGCGCAGGATGCAAAAGAGAAGCGCGGACACGATGAGCAGGATCGGTATCGCGGTCAGAAGACGTTTTACCAGCAGTTTGGCGATGGTCACGAACATGCGCATGCCTTGTCTTACGAAGCCAGGAAGGCAGCCCGGAGCGAACCCCGGACCCCATGGTCTTTCAAGCTATGCAGCGCAAACTCACGACCACGACATGGTGTTGCCCAGGATCCAGGCGTTGCCATACTTGGCGTAAGCGAGGTTCTTTTTGCGGACCAATGTCTGGACGCTCTGCAGGAGCGGAATGGTGGCTCCGGTTTCGACGGCTTCTTTTGCAAGATCCCGGTAGCCGGCCACGCGCTTGTCATAGACAGGCTCGGCGAAGAGGTTGAGAACCTTCTGGCCGATCTCCATTCCCTTCCATGCGCCGAACGGCATTTTTGGATTCAGCAGATAGCCGGAGAAGATCTCGGGGTCACCCGTGGCGTTGTCGAAGCTATAGAGGGTCGCCTCCGGCAGTTTGCCGCCACGATTGAGCTCGAAATACTTCGAATATTCGATCTGCTGTATCTCGCACTTGATGCCGACCTTTCCCCACATCTGAACAAGCGCGCGGGCGATGTCGAAATCGCTGGGGAACTGGCCGTTGGTGGCCGCAAGCGTGATGGTTGCAGGCTTGTCGGCGCTGAAGCCGGACTTGGCGAGCAGCTCCTTGGACAGGGCTGGATCGTATTTGAAGCTGTAACCTTCGACGAAACCTGGTGTGCCAGGCGTCGCGGGAACCGAGAGTGGGACGGCCGCACCGCCATAGAAAGCCTTGGAAAGGGCAGCCTTGTCGATGGCGTGGTGTGCAGCAAGCCGGACATTCTCGTCGGCAAAGCCCATGTCGTTGCGGATCTGCAGCAGGATGATGCGGGTGAACGGATTGATTTCGGCGGTGAGCCCCTCCACCTTGCCGAGACGTTCGGCCTCACGGACGGGGATGTTGACGGTGAGGTCGATCTGGCCGGACTGGATGGCGGCGGTGCGCGCCGAAGGATCCTTGATGATTTCGATGGTGACGTTCTTGATCTTCGGCTTTACGCCGAAATAATCATCGTTGCGCTGAAGTACGATGCGTGAGTTCATCTGGTAGTCGACGAGCTTGTAGGGTCCAGTGCCGACGGGCTTTTTCAGGAACCCATCCTGGCCGACGGATTCCATGTATTTCTTCGGAACGAGATAGCTTCCGAGAAAAGCCAGCCATTGCGGCGCGGTCGGTGTCGGTGCCGAGAATTTCATGATGCCGCTGGTCGGCGACGTAACTTCGATCGCGGTCAGATTGCGCCAGGAATTGGCGATATCGAGCTTCAGGCCGGATTTGATGCGATCGACGAAGGTGTAGCTGAAGTCCTCCATCGTCATCGGATCGCCATTGTGGAACTTGACATCGTTGCGGATCTCGAACGGCATGGAAAGACCGTCGGTGGCAAGGTCCCACTTGGTAATGAGATTGGGGATGAGCTTCAGATCGGGCGACTGATCGAGCGGCTGGTCAAAGACCAGCTTGAAGATCGGCTGCGCATCCGGAACGAAGCGCTGGTTCGGATCCCAGGACGGCACATCGCTTGGCCAGCCGATGGAGACGCTGTCGGTGTCCGCCGCATAGGTGAAACTTGCGCGCGAGAGCACGGCGCCGCTGACTGCAGCAAGGCCGAGCATCTGCAGGAGATTTCTGCGGTCTAGTTCAAAAGTCATCACGATCCCTCTGGTGTGCACACCTGGCCTTGCTGCTCTGTGCAGCGATAGGGGGCCGGTGAGCCTGCGGCGGTTGTTGAACGCAAGCCTGCAATCTTGCCGAGGGCTTTTTGGTTTTTGCTATTTTAGCCTCTTTTCGCGGGCTTCCCCTTAGCAATTGCGGAGATCGTAGAACGGGCTAAAAATTACTTCAAGCCTAAAATTTATTGATTACTCGAATTTCATTCGGCAAGGGATGTTCCGGGATAAAAGGCGGAAAAATAGGCGTTTCAGGTGGGTGGAAGCGAAAGGCGTCGTTTTCTTTCGGCGCAAGAATGTGGCCGGGTCCGATCGAGGCCGAAAAAAACATTGACGCCCTTTCAAGTTATTTTATGCTTAAAATGTTGTTTGAGCGAATTGATCCTATCATCCCGGCAAATCCGAAGAGGGGACGTTGATGCTAGACCCGCATTGCCATTCAAGCAGCATCAAGGTGGAGCGCCCTGCCGCTCTCACATTTGAATTGATGTCGGATGGGCTGAAGCAGGGAAGCTGGGCATGGGGCAGCTTCGACCGGAGAGAGGTCGAGCCGGGCCTGTTTTGCGGCACATCGATTTTCTCCGGCAAAGAGACCTATGTCCGCCTCGATGTGGATCGGGATCGTTTGCAGGTGGATTACGAGGTCGGCGGGTCGAAGGAGGCCATGCAGTTTCGCAACATGTCCCGCGTCATTCCCGGCGACCTGTTGAAGATGGGGCAGAACACATGCGTCGTCACGCTGCTGACCTGGCGCCTGCAAACCCAGACCGACGCGGAATGGATCCAATTCGGCACGATCCATGAGGCGGAGATGTTCCTGATCAAAGGTCTTCTCGAGCGCGAATGAAGGACAAGATGACACATTCTCCCCATCTATTGTTTGCCGACCGGGCACGCGCCAACCCCGAAGCAGCCTTGTTGATCGCACCGGCCAGCGCCGGGCTACCCTATGCGCCACTGGGGTTTCGTTACAGCTACGGCGAGGTGTTCGCTGAAGCTGCCGCGCTGAGCCAAAAATTTGCGGCCGCCGGTTACGGCCTTGGTTCACGGGTGGCTCTGCTTCTGGAAAACCGGCCGGAATTCTTCACCTTCTGGCTGGCGCTGAATGCCATCGGCGCGTCGATCGTGCCGATCAATCCAGATCTGCGGCGTGACGAACTTGTTTTCCAGCTCGATATGGCCGAGGCGCCGTTGCTGATCGCGATTGCCGAGCGGCTGGCGGACCTTGCCGACATCCATCCCGGCAAGGTCACAGTAATCGGGGCGAACGACGACATTCCGCCGTCGCCTGTGAGGCTGACGGCGGAGCCAGGCGGCCCGGACGCGGAATGCGCCCTGCTGTTCACATCCGGTAGCACCGGCAAGCCCAAGGGCTGCATGCTCTCTAACATCTATTTCATCCGCCTTGCCGAGTGGTACACTACTCAGGGCGGCGTTGCTGATATGGCGGAGGGTAGCGAGATTGCGCTCACGCCGCTGCCGATGTTCCATATGAACGCGCTTGGTTGCACGGTGGTTGGCATGATCATGAAAGGCGGCGCCATTGTGCCGCTCGATCGCTTCCATTCCAAGAGCTGGTGGGCCTCGATCGCCGATTCAGGTGCAACCATCATTCATTGTCTCGGTGTCATTCCGGCCATCCTGCTGCAGATGTCGCCAGTCGAGGCCGAACGCGCGCACAGGGTCAAATTCGCGCTCGGCCCCGGCGTCGATGCCCGGCACAAGGTCGAATTTGAGGAGCGCTATCGCATCCCGATCGTCGAAGCCTGGGCCATGACCGAGACAGGTGGGCGGGCCGTCACCACGACGGCGGCCGACGATTACGCGCCGGGACTGCGCTGCATCGGCCGGCCGCGCGCCGGCATGGAGTACAGGATCGTCGACGATGCCGGCAACACGGTCGACTTGGGGACACCCGGTGAGCTTCTGGTGCGGGCGGAAGGGCGCAACCCGCGAGACGGTTTCTTCAGCGGCTATCTCAAGGATGAGAAAGCGACGGAAGAGGCCTGGGAAGGCGGCTGGTTCCACACCGGCGATGTCGTCTATGCCGGCGAGAACGGGTTGCTCTACTTCTTCGATCGCAAGAAGAGCATCGTGCGTCGCAGCGGCGAGAATATTGCCGTACTTGAAGTCGAGGCAGCGCTTGCCAAGTTGCCCGGCATCAAGGCGTCGGCGGTGACGCCGGTGCCTGACGATCTGCGCGGCGAGGAGGTTTTCGCCTTCATCGTTGAGGCCGAGGTTACAGCAGGCGGCGATCTTCAGCAGCGGGCCTCGCGTATCATCGAGGCCTGCGGTGCATATATCGCCTATCACAAACTGCCCGGCTATGTGGTCTTCATCGAGAAGCTTCCCGTCAGTTCCACACAGAAGGTCCAGCGCGGCGAGATCAAGACCATGGCGGCCAAGGCGGTCGAAGACGGCTCGGCGATCGACCTGCGCAAGCTAAAGGCAACGATCCGCAAAGGTGGCTGATGTGGAGCCCTTTCGAAGGGCGAGCGCATCTGTTATACAATAAATCAAAGCTAAAATCCTTTCTAAGGAGATCCGTATGACACCGGAAAAAATTCTCTATGAAACCGCTGTCACCGCTTTCGGTGGCCGGGACGGCAAGGCGCAAAGCGCCGATGGCAGTTTTGTGGTTGGTCTTTCCGTGCCGAAGGGGCTTGGCGGGCCGGGCGGGGAGGGCACCAACCCTGAACAACTGTTCGCTGCCGGCTATGCTGCCTGCTTCCTCGGTGCGGTGAAGCTGGTCGCGCGCACCCGGAAAATAGCGCTTGCCGACGACGCGTCGGTGACTGCCAAGGTCGGCATCGGCCCGGTGTCAGTCGGCTATGCGCTCGCGGTCGAACTCACGGCTTCGCTGCCGGGTATCGACAGAGCTCTGGCGGAGGAGATCGTTGCCGGCGCTCACGAGCGTTGCCCCTATTCCAATGCCACGCGCGGCAATGTCGATGTGGTTCTGACGGTGGCCGGATGACGGCTTCGCGCCCCCGCAAATCCTATGACGGCGTGGTTCTGGCGGTGCCGGTGGCGGTGCCCTATGAGCGATATTCGATCGAGAGCGCGCATTGGTGGATCGGTCGGGCGTTACGAACGCTGGCAGACGGAGCGGGCATCAGCCATCGGGAATTCGACGGGTTTGCGGTCTCGAGCTTCACCATGGGACCGGATGCGGCGATCGCGCTGACGCAGCATTTCGGCCTGACGCCCCGCTGGCTGGATCATCTGCCAATGGGCGGTGCCTCCGGCATCGTCTCGATCCGGCGTGCGGCCCGCGCCGTGCAGGCGGGTGACGTGAATATCGTCGCCTGTGTCGCGGCCGATACCAATCAGGTCGACACGTTTCGCAAGACGCTCGCCAGCTTCTCCCGCTTTGCCCAGGACGCCTCCTATCCCCATGGCGCTGGTGGACCCAATGCCAGTTTCGCGCTGATCGCTCGGGCCTACATGGATCGCTACGGCGCTACACGCGAGGACTTCGGCAAGCTGTGCGTCGCGCAGCGCGACAATGCGCTGCGCTATCCGCATGCGCTGATGAAGAAGCCGCTGACTTTGGAGCAGTACATGTCGGCACGGCCGATTGCCGAGCCGTTTCATCTCTTTGATTGTGTCATGCCCTGCGCCGGCGCCGAGGCCTTCCTGGTCATGCGCGAGGAAACCGCAGTGTCGCTCGGCCTTCCTTTCGTGCGGCTGCTGTCGGCGATCGAGCGGCACAATGCTTTCCCCGATGATGCCGTGCAGATGCGCGGCGGGTGGGTGATGGATCGCGACGAGCTCTATGGTATGGCCAGCCTGACGCCCGATGATATCGACTTCGTGCAGACCTATGACGATTACCCGGTCATCTCCATGATGCAGTTCGAGGATCTCGGTTTCTGCGGTAAGGGCGAGGGGCCGGATTTCGTGCGCCAGCACACATTCACGATCGACGGTTCCTTTCCGCACAATACCTCGGGCGGGCAGCTCTCGGTGGGGCAGGCGGGCGCTGCCGGCGGCCATCTCGGCATCGTCGAGGCCATGCGCCAGCTTCTGGGCGCGGCGGGCGGCACACAGGTGGCGGACGTCAAGGTCGGCCTCGTGTCCGGTTTCGGTATGATCAACTACGACCGCGGTCTGGCATCGGCGGCGGCGATCCTGGCGAGGCAATCGGCATGACCCGTCCGCTCGCAAAACCACTACGCAAGAACCCGTTTTCCCGCACCAAGGTGCCCTTGCTGCCGCCATCGGCGCGTAGCCGCAAGGCGCAAGGGCTGACGCTTGCAGCCGCCACGGGCCGCTTCATGCTGCAATGCTGCGCCGAATGCGGAACATATGCTTATCCGCCGCGCGACGCCTGCCCGCGCTGCCTGTCGGCAGCACTTCCCTTCGTCGATGCGCCGACAGGCGGTACGCTGCTTTCCAAGACTTCGGTTGAGGTTACCAGTGATCCCTATTTTCGCGAGCATATGCCGTGGCGGGTGGGGCTCGTTCAGCTCGATTGCGGGCCAAGTGTGGTCACGCATCTGCATGGCGATTGTGCCGGCACCGGTAGCCGGGTGACGCTGTCGCTGCAACTCGACAAAAGCGGCCAGGCCGTTTTCTTTGCCAAACCCGTTTCGGAGACGCCGCATATGGAAGACGATCCTCAATGGCGTGAAATGACAGCCGACCCGAAGCATCGGCGTATGCTGATCACCGACGGCCGCAGCCCCACGGCACTGGCTCTGGCCGCCGCACTGAAGAAGGCGGGTGCGTCCACGATTTATGTCGGCATCGCCAACCGCTGGAAGCCATTTGACGGCCAGTTGCAGCTCGAGGCGATCGACGGTGTCGAGATCGTCGATCTCGACCTCACAAGCGAGCGGTCGGTGCAGGAGCTGGCGGCCGATATCGACGCCAAGGTCGAAGTTCTCATCAATACGGCCGACCATGTGCGGCCTGCCCATCTTTTCGACGCGGGCGCTGCCAGTACCGCGCGCGACACAATGGATCATACTGTCATGGGTCTGATGCGCCTTGCCCAATCCTTCGGACCGGTAATGCGGGCGCGCGGCGCGGACGGTGTTGCCGCGGCCGCCTGGGTCAATATCCTCTCGGTGCACGCGCTCAGCAGCGACCCGCAATTCGGCGTGCATTCGGCGGCGCATGCCGCCTGCCTATCCCTCTCGCAATGGCTGCGCACGCAGCTTCGTCCCGGTGGTGTGCGGGTGATCAACGCCTTTGTCGGGCCGCTCGACACGGAGTGGTTCCAGACTGTGCCGCCACCCAAGGTCGCGCCCAAGACGCTGGCCGATGCTATTGTCGACGGGCTGAAGCGTGGGCTTGAGGATATCTATGTCGGCGACGTCGCCAAGGATCTTTATGCGCGGCTTCTGGACAATCAAAAGGCCGTCGAACGCGAGGCGGAACAATGAGCGCCGATATTCTCGAAACTCTGGCTGGTTCGCTTGCTAGCGGTGACATCCGTGTGGTGGATCTCACCCATACGCTTTCACCGGACTTTCCTATCATCGTCATGCCACCGGAGCTGGGCCAGTCCGCCCCCTTCCGCATGGAACGTATTTCCCGTTACGATGCCGGCGGGCCGGCCTGGTACTGGAACAACCTCTCCTTCGGTGAGCATACCGGCACGCATTTCGATGCGCCGATCCACTGGTATACGGGCCGTGATCTGCCGCTAAATTCCGTCGATACATTACCGCCGACGGATATGATTGCGCGGGCCTGCGTCATCGATTGCTCACGCGAAAGCGTCGGAAACGCCGATTTCCTGCTGACGGTTGCCGATGTGATGGTGTGGGAAGAGCAGCATGGTCAAATTCCGCCACGCTCGTGGGTGTTGCTTCGCACTGACTGGTCGAAACGCAATGGTGCAGCTTATGCCAATCTCCTCGCCGATGGTGCGCATACGCCGGGGCCGAATGCGGAGGTCATGCAATGGCTAGTGACCGAGCGCGACATTCTCGGTTTTGGGACCGAGACCATCGGGACCGATGCCGGGCAGGCGGGCCATTTCTCGCCGCCCTATCCGGCGCATCACTATCTGCATGGCGCCGGGCGCTACGGGCTGCAATGCCTTGCCAACCTCGACCAATTGCCGGCGACGGGCGCGATGATTTTTGCGGCGCCTCTGAAGATCCAGGGCGGATCGGGAAGTCCTCTACGCGTGTTGGCCCTGGTTCAGTCGCGCTCGACGGTATGAGGGGCGATCGCCACGCGCCTGGCAGCGGTATCGTAGAAGCTCGTCAAAAGCTCCAGCATTTCGGTCGCATCGCCGAGCCCTTTTTCCGCGTGGTCCATTTTCTGGATGAGCGAGATCAGCAAATGCCGGCGCAGGGTGCGGTAGTCCTGCGTCAGCTTGCTGCCTTTGCGTGTCGGAACATAAAGCGTGTCCTTGCGCGACCGGCCCTTCACTCGCTCGATTAGCTGCAGGGCCTGCAATTTCTTGATCGCATATTGAATGTTGGCGGTGTCGTCGCGGCCGAGGAGGCGGGAGATTTCGGCAAGGCCCTTCGGCTTGTTGCGGTAGCGGATCGTATGAAGGACGGCGGTGTCGAGGCCGCTGAGGCCAGACCCGGCAAGCTCGCTGGCACATTCCGACTGCCAGCGCACGAAGGCGGCGGAAATCCGCCAGAGCGACCATTCGAATTCGGTCAGCGCCGCTTCCGCCACTTCCGTCGCCGTCTCGTCGAGTGGAATTTCGTTTGCTGTAGGCGAATTCATTTGGTTCTCCAGAGTGGATATGGCTACGATTAAAGCCTTAAATTCCCGTTTTGACGAGAGCAAAACGACGCGTGACAACGAACAGGACGAGGGAACAATGCGCATATTCTGGCAAAGCTTCATCGACGCCACGGCCAGCGCCACTTACATGCATAAGCTTTCGGACTACCTGAACGGCATCGCCGAGCCCGGTACGACAGTCGAGGTTTTCGGCATCAGTCCGCCGGACCGGCACTTCGGGCGGCTGGCGGAATTCCGTTGCGCGGCGATCGCGATAGACAACGGGCTTGAAGCCGAAAAGCGCGGCTATGATGCGGTGGTTCTCGGCCATTTTCAGGATCCCGGCCTTTTCGAGCTCAAATCGGCGGTGAGCATCCCGGTGATCGGCGCAGGCGAGGTCTCGATGCACTATGCCGCCCGCTTCGGACGGCGCCTCGCGCTTGTCACCCTCGATGACGTCTTTCAGACCTGGCACTATGAGCAGGCTGATCTCTACGGACTGGGCGACCGGGTGAAGCACGTGGTGGGGATGAATTGCGCGCCATCCGATTTCAGCGCCGCCTTTGCCGGCGACGATGAGGCGCGCAAACGTATGCTTGCAGCCTTCAGTGCCTGTGCCGAACCGCTTGTGCGCGATGGCGCCGATGTCGTGGTGCCGGCCGGCATCCTGCCCGGCCTGCTGGTCGGCGGCGAATATGGCTTCAAGGTGCTGCATGCGCCGGTCGTCAATCCAGCTGCGGTGACCTTAAAGAGCGCCGAAATGGATGTGCGCCTGCGGAAACTCAACGGCATCGACGTGAGCCGCGGCCCCTTCTGCTCGCTCGCAACGTCGGAAGCAGTCAAGGATTTCCGCAGCTTCGTCGCCCATGGCCGGCAGACGCCGTTGTTTTCAGACGACGTCTGAGTGATCTCATCCGATCGTTGGCGTCAGCGCAAGCGTTGCAGCGTTGCCTCTGCCGGGATCAGCGACACATATTTCTCGCCATCGAGTTGCTTGCGATGCTCGGTTTTCGCCGCGATGACCAATGTCGGATCGGTCAGCGCCCGCACGGCCGAAGCGGCCATGATCTTGCCGGCTTGCGGCATTCAGTCGACTGACGGCGGCGAAGGTGCAGCTTTGTGTGGAATTCCAAGCCACAAGGCTCAAGGTGCAGGCGGCATTAATGCCTTTCCTTGAGGAGCGCTTGCGATAGCATCCGGGATGCTTCTCCGGATTTAACCGTGAAAAGCTGCCAATTGTGCAGCCCCTCGATAAGGTCCTCGGTCGACTGTGTGTTCGCCGTCTGACTGCGTGCAGAAATACGCCATATGCTGGCCACCGTATCGGATCTGCTTCCAGCCTCGTTCAAAATGCCCGATCGTTCCTGATGTCGTTTCCAAGTCGCGCCACGCAACCCTCAATCTTGGCCAGCAGGATCTCGAAATCGATCGGCTTGGTTCCTTCGACATCATTGGATGGTTTCGGCAATAAGCTCTCGCTTACACTGCAGGCGCATTCGCAAACTGGAATTCCTTAGACTATTGGTGCTGCATGACGCTCAACCCGCCGTCCACAGTCAGGCAGGTTGCATTCATGAAGGGGCATTCGTCCGAGATCATGAAAACCGCAGCCATGGCGATCTCTTCGGGTGTTGCGATGCGGCCGCCCGGATGAAGCTTCATCGTTTCGGCCTTAGCTTTTTCCGGATCCGGGAAACTATTCCAGTAATCCACGACTTTCTGCGTCGCGACATAACCTGGAGCCAGGGCATTCACGCGAACGTTCTTCGAAGCATATTCGATCCCCAGCGACTTGGTCATTCCCAGAAGGGCGTGCTTGGCGAGCGGATAGGGAAAGGTGTGCGGAATGATCGTGAAGGCATGCGTCGAGGCGATGTTAAGGATCACGCCGCCACCGTTGTCGATCATCTGTGGCAGCACGGACCGGCAGCAGTTCCAGGCCCCCTTGAGGTTGATGTCGAAGCAGCGCTGCCACTCCTCATCCGTTGATTGCAACGGTTCCGCAAATACATTGACGCCAGCATTGTTGACGAGCGCATTGAGGCTTCCGATCTGCTTGTCTGCCTCGGCGATGGCCGCCTTTATAGCCGCCGCGTCGGTAATGTCGGTGGCGTGGTGACCGAGGATGGCGCCCTTCGCCTTCAGTTCAGCGGCCGTTTGCGCAAGAACCGATTCATCACGATCGACAAGGAAGAGACGTGCGTCTTCAGCCGCGAAAGCCTCTGCGATTGCCCGTCCAATTCCCTGAGCAGCGCCTGTGATAAAGACCCTTTTGTCAGAAAGGCGGTTCGGCATCCTGTATTTCCTCTTCAAGCATTGCTGAACATGGTGGGTGGTCAGGATTGGCATTATCCCGGGATTTCGTGGGGTTGCAGCCGGATTGAGCCCTCAAGACCTTCCCCGTGGTGCAGAACCTTCAGATCGCCCAGACCCGGCAGGTTATGGCCGTTGGCCAAATGGGACATTGGCTCGAAGCAGAAGTAGTCCCGGCGAAATTCGGGGTCAAACTTGCTATCCGAAAGAAAAATGAACGTATGCTGGAAAAGTGGGTCCGCGGTCAGGGCGAGGGCCGTGCGGTTTTCCGGCCAGGTGATTTGCGCCTCGCCGCTCCAGCCCTCGAAGCCGTTGTTGATCCAGCGGTTGGGCAAGGGAGACGGCCGCGAAAAGTCGAGCTCGGTCGGAATGTCGGCGGGCTTGCCAGGCAGCCAGCCGGCGGTCTCGGTCCAGTAGCGCTGCGTCTTCGCGCAAAGCGTCGTCTGCTCGGTCAGCGGAAAGAACGGATGCCAACCGAGCCCGAAGGGAAGGGCATCTTCGCCGGTATTCTCCAACCGCATATGCAGCCTCAGCCCGTCGGCAGACAAAGTGATGGTCTGTTTCACGTCGTAGCTGTAAGGCGTCCCCTGTCCTTGGTGGCGGTAACCGATCTGCACTTCGTTGCGGCTGCGGGACAAAAGCGACCATTCGCCCAACCAGCCGTCGCCATGAAGATAATGGGCGTCCCAGGACGTGTTGGGCAAAAGCGAATAGTTGCGACCCCCGAATGCGAAACGGTTGTTGCGGACGCGATTGCCGAAGGGGACAAGCGGATAACAGGCGGAGGAACGTGCATCGGCAGCGTCCTGCGCGGGTCTCAGAAGCGGGATCTTGCGGCCATCCACCAACCAGGAGAAATCGAGCAACAGGCCGCCCGACGTCGAAACACGGGCCGAAAAAGAGCCCGCCTGCAAGTCGATGAGAGCCATTGAGCGGCTGCCTTTCCCGGGCTGATCCTGATGCGCGGCACCCTATATTTGGTCGGGTGAAAGTCAATATATATGTACTATTTATTTCTATGGTTCGCTGGATGTATTCCGCTCAAATCCTTTCAATGACAGGGAAATGAGGCATTTTCCTCAAGATTGACCGCTAGAAACCGCGCTCATAACCAGAAAAATCATACACAAATATTGACTGGTATGATGTTTATTTTTATTCAATATCGGCTGCCGATGCGTGGCAGACCGAGATTTTCAGGGAGAGAGACATGCGTTTGTTCAAAGCAGCCATCGTGGCTGGCACGTTAGCCGTTTTGGCGGCTGGCTCCGCTTTTGCAGAGGACGTCAAGATCGGCTTCATCGTAAAACAACCGGAAGAGCCGTGGTTTCAGGACGAATGGAAGTTCGCGGACCAGGCCGCCAAGGAGAAGGGCTTTACCCTCGTCAAGATCGGCGCCGAGGATGGCGAAAAGGTCCAGTCGGCAATCGACAACCTCGGTGCGCAAGGCGCCCAGGGCTTCATCGTCTGTACACCCGACGTGAAGCTTGGCCCAGGCATTGTCGCCAAGGCCGCGGCCAATCAGCTGAAGCTGATGACGGTCGACGACCGCCTGGTCGATGCCAACGGCAAGCCGCTCGAAAATGTTCCCCATATGGGCATTTCGGCCTCGAAGATCGGCGAAACTGTGGGGCAGGCAATCGTGGACGAGGTAAAGAAGCGCGGCTGGGATTTGAAAAGTGTCGGTGCGATCCGCGTTTCCTACGACCAGCTTCCGACGGCAGTTGATCGCGTCGAAGGCGCCATCTCCGTGCTGAAGGCAGCAGGCTTGCCGGCTGCGAACATCTATGACGCCCCGCAGGCGAAGACTGATACCGAAGCGGCTCTCAATGCTGCCACGACAGTACTCAACAAGCATGCCGACGTGAAGTATTGGGTTGCTTTCGGCCTTAATGACGAAGCCGTGCTCGGCGCCGTGCGCGCGTCTGAATCGGTCGGTATCGCGGCCGACAACATGATCGGCGTAGGCATCGGCGGCGCGGATTCGGCGATCAACGAATTCAAGAAGCCTTCGGCTACGGGCTTCTTTGGCACCGTCATCATCTCGCCGAAACGCCATGGCTATGAGACTGCGCTCGATATGTACGACTGGATCGCCAACGGCAAAGAGCCGCCGAAGCTGACGCTGACCTCCGGTTCCCTAGCGCTACGCGGCGATTACGAAAAAGTCCGCAAGGGTCTCGGCATCGAATAATCATCCACACAAGATGATTTTTAATCCCGGCGGCGTCATCAACACCGCCGGGTTCTTCCCCGATGGAGCGATGATGGCCTTCCTCGAATTCAACAATATTTCCAAAGGTTACCCCGGTGTCCAGGCGCTTTCCAGCGTCTCCTTCGACGTGGAGAAGGGGGCGATCCACGGATTGATGGGCGAGAACGGAGCCGGCAAATCCACGCTGATCCGTATTTTGTCCGGCGATCAGGCCGCGGATCAGGGTAGCATTCTCATTGGCGGCGAGGAACAGAGGTACGGGTCGACCCGCGATGCGTTCCATGCGGGCGTCATCGTCATCCATCAGGAGCTTCAGCTGGTTCCGGAGCTCACCGTTGCCGAGAATCTCTGGCTCGGGCGCTTTCCGAGCAAGGCCGGGGTGATCGACAGCAAGACGCTGATCCAAACCGTTCGCGCCAAGCTCGACGAGATCGGCATCGATGTCGATCCTTCCGCCAAGGTTTCCGCGCTTTCGATCGGCGCCCGCCAGATGGTCGAGATCGCCAAGGCGGTGATGCTGGATGCCCGGGTAATCGCGTTGGATGAGCCGACGTCGTCGCTGTCGTCGCGCGAAAGCGAAATTCTGTTTTCCCTGATCGACAGGCTGAAGGCGAGGGGCGCGGTCATCCTTTACGTTTCGCACCGCCTGGACGAGATTTTCCGGCTTTGCGACAGCCTGACTGTCCTGCGCGACGGCAAACTTGCCGCTCATCATCCCGATATCGGCGAGACGACACGTGAGCAAATCATCGCCGAAATGGTTGGCCGCGAAATCACCAATATCTGGGGCTGGCGCGAACGGCCGCGTGGCGATATCCGCCTCGACGTCAAGACTCTGTCCGGTTCAAAATTACGCAATCCGATCAGCTTTTCTGTCCGCAAGGGGGAGATCCTCGGTTTCTTTGGGCTGATCGGCGCGGGGCGAAGCGAGATGGCGCGGCTTCTATACGGTGCCGATCATCGCCATCAGGGTACCGTCACTATTGACGGCGATACCGTTTCGCCCGGCAATCCGAAGGCGGCGATCAATGCAGGCATGGTTCTGTGCCCGGAAGACCGCAAGTTCGACGGCATCATCCAGGGTCGGTCGATCGAAGAGAACGTCACGATCTCGTCGAGGCGACATTTCTCTCCCTTCGGGATATTGAACCCGAAGAAGGAAGCCTCCGTCGCCGATCAGTTCATCGCCAAGCTCAAGGTTCGCACGCCGTCCCGCAAGCAGGACATCATCAATCTTTCGGGCGGCAATCAGCAAAAGGTCATCCTCGGCCGCTGGCTTTCGGAGCAGGGCATCAAGGTGCTGGTGATCGATGAGCCGACCCGCGGCATCGATGTCGGCGCCAAATCGGAGATCTATGAGATTCTTTATGAGCTGGCGGCCGGCGGAATGGCGATCGTCGTCATTTCGAGCGAGCTTCCCGAAGTCATGGGTATTTCCGATCGCATCATCGTCATGTGCCAGGGCCGCGCCGCGGCCGATGTCGCGCGCGCCGATTTCGATGAGCGCAGAATTCTGACTGCCGCCCTCCCCGATAAGAATGCCGCCGGCACAATTTAATTCAGGAATTATAACGATGAACTCGTTGAAAAAAATCCTTCTCGGCGAACAGGGCCTCGTGGTGATCTTCGCCATCGCCTTTGTGATCGTCTCGATGTTCGTTCCGAGCTTCCTGACGGAGCGCAATATGCTCGGTCTGCTGCAGTCGGTGGTGACGATTGGCATCGTCGCGTGCACGATGATGTTTTGCCTGGCGTCGCGTGACTTCGATTTGTCCGTCGGTTCTACCGTCGCCTTCTCGGGCATGATTGCCGTCATGGTATCGAACTCGACCGGCTCGATCCCGCTCGGCCTCGTCGCAGCACTGATCTGTGGCAGCATTGTCGGCGTCGTCAACGGAGTTGTTATCGCCAAGTTCCGCATCAACGCGCTGATCACGACGCTCGCCACTATGCAGATCGTCCGTGGGCTGGCGCTGATCGCTTCCGATGGGCGGGCAGTCGGCATCAACGATCCGGCCTTCTATCAACTGGCTCTCTCACGCTTTCTGACGGTGCCGACGCCGATTTGGATTATGGTCGTCCTCTTCGTCATCTTTGGTTTCGCTTTGAACCGCACCGTCTTCGGCAAGAATACGCTGGCGATCGGCGGCAATCCCGAGGCCTCGCGCCTTGCCGGCGTCAATGTCGTCAACGTGCGCATCTGGATCTTCGCATTGCAGGGCCTTGTGTGTGCCATTGCCGGCATTCTGCTTGCCTCACGCATCACATCGGGCCAGCCGAATGCCGCAACCGGGCTTGAGCTTTCGGTCATCTCGGCTTGCGTGCTCGGTGGCGTGTCGCTCGCGGGGGGCAGGGCGGCGATGACCGGCGTGATCGTTGGGGTCCTCATCATGGGTATCGCCGAAAACGTCATGAACCTGCTCAACATTCAGGCTTTCTATCAATATCTGGTGCGTGGCTGCATTCTTCTGATTGCCGTCCTTCTCGATAATTTGCGGTCGTCGGCCGCTGGGCGTGGTGCTCGATTGTGACGAACGATCAGATTCCTTGGGAGAAGTCCGCAGACCTTGCAATTGCGCATTGATGCCGGAGCGTGGCACCGCTCATGATCTTGGTCGGGCCAGCGGAAGGGAGTGCAGGTGAAGAGTACGCGTTTTGGATCTCCGCGAGCGACGCATGTTGATACGCCACCTGCACAGGGAAGGCGTAGCGTGCGGGAGGAGTTGCTGAAGAAACTGATTGGACAGATCGTCTCCGGAGATATTGTCGAAGGTTCCCTGCTTCCCAATGAGGCGGAGCTTTCCGAGGTGTATGGTGTCAGCCGCACCAGCCTGCGGGAAGCCATGCAGTATCTGTCGGCATTGGGAATGGTCCGGTCGCGCACGCGCGCTGGGACCAATGTTCTGCCTCGTGAGAACTGGAACTATCTGGATCCGCTGGTTCTGGATGCGACGCTGGAGCTCAGCAATGATCGTAGCTTTTATGAATCATTGCTCGATGCTCGACAGCTGCTGGAGCCGGCTGCGGCAGCGCAAGCCGCTGCGAATGCCACGGCAAAGCAATTGGCACAGATTGCTGAGGCTTTCGAGGACATGGTAGCCGCAAACGCACGCGACAATGAAGCATGGAGCCAGGCAGACCTCGAGTTTCATACCGCGATCATCAATGCCAGTGGAAATTGGGTCTTTCGCCAATTCGCGACTGCCATCCGGGCCGCGCTGCTCGCGAGTTTCCGACTGACCAACCGCGCCAGCCAGTCGCATGAATATGCGATTGCGCGGCATCAGGACGTGCTGGATGCGATCCGAATGCGAAGGCCGGATGCTGCTCGCATCGCCATGGAGCAGCTAATAGGCACTGCGCGGATTGAACTCAGCGATGCACTGCGCGAGAGTAGGCCAGAGGGAAAATAGGAGCGCAAGCGCCTTAGCCAATTTCCTCTCCTCTCGTCACGCTGTTAAGTCTTGTGTTTTCTTGACCCATTTCGATCGAGTGAACCCCGAGCCAGTTCAAAGCTCCTGCGCCGGATGGGTTAGCAAATGTTGACGAGGGCGCTTTAAACACTGAAAGGCGACGGCACGGTCGGACGCCCCGTTCACTAAAGCGGATCACGCGCGAAACTGGCCATGCCCGTTCATTACACCTTCACATCGACCCTTGGTGACTGTTACCATGCCGTCCGCATGACACATCTTTTTGTTGCATCGCATCATCGAATACTGATTTACAAAAGTATTACTATATGATTTTTTGACTGCGGGCCTGAGAAGATGGGCCTTTGGGAGGATATCATGAAGTTGAAGACTGCACTGATCAGTGCCACGATTCTTGCTACCTGCATGTTCACAGCCGCATCTGCAAAGCAGCTGGTCGTCGGCTTCTCGCAAATCGGTTCGGAGTCCGGTTGGCGTGCCGCTGAAACGACCTTGACCAAGCAGGAAGCCACAAAGCGCGGCATTGATCTCAAGTTTGCCGATGCGCAGCAGAAGCAGGAAAACCAGATCAAGGCAATCCGTTCCTTCATCGCACAGGGCGTTGACGCAATCTTGCTGGCGCCAGTCGTCGAAACGGGTTGGGATGCCGTGCTGAAGGAAGCCAAGGAAGCCAAGATTCCGGTTATTCTGCTCGACCGTACGGTCAACGCGCCGAAGGACCTTTATCTGACCGCTGTCACGTCCGACTTGGTTCATGAGGGTAAGGTTGCCGGCGACTGGCTCGTCAAGACGGTCGGCGACAAGAAGTGCAATATCGTCGAGCTGGAGGGCACGACTGGCTCCTCGCCGGCCATCGCCCGCAAGAAGGGCTTCGAGGAAGCCATCAAGGGTCACGACAACCTGAAGATCGTTCGCAGCCAGACGGGCGATTTCACCCGCTCCAAGGGCAAGGAAGTCATGGAAAGCTTCCTGAAGGCTGAAAACGGCGGCAAGGACATCTGCGCCCTCTACGCCCACAACGACGACATGGCCGTCGGCGCCATCCAGGCGATCAAGGAAGCAGGCCTTAAGCCGGGCAAGGATATCCTGACTGTCTCCGTCGACTCGGTTCCGGATCTCTTCAAGGCGATGGCCGCCGGCGAGGCGAACGCGACGGTGGAGCTGACACCGAACATGGCTGGTCCGGCCTTCGATGCGCTCGATGCCTATCTGAAAAACAAGAAGGAGCCGCCAAAGTGGATCCAGACCGAGTCCAAGCTCTACACGCAGGCTGACGATCCGCAGAAGGTCTATGAGCAGAAGAAAGGCCTCGGCTACTGAGACGAGGGGCGACCGCACCGGGCGAACAATTCAGCCGATGCAGTCTCTTACATCGAATGCCGGCGCATCATCTGTATGCGCCGGCTATCGCTTTCGAATATTGGCTCAACCCAAGGACATTCACGCTTCATGGCTCACGACGTCGAGCGACTTCTGACAGCGACAGGCTTTTGCAAATATTTCCCAGGCTCGACCGCCCTCGATCATGTCGATTTCACTTTGATGCGCGGAGAAGTCCATGCGCTGCTCGGTGAAAACGGAGCGGGAAAATCGACCTTGATCAAATGCATGACCGGCGCCTATCGCCGAGATGCAGGCACTTTGGTTCTCGATGGCACTGAGATTGATCCGCATGATACGCTCGCAGCCCAGAAGCTCGGTATTGGAACGGTCTACCAGGAGGTGAACCTGCTCCCGAACCTGAGTGTGGCGGAGAATCTGTTTCTCGGTCGCCAGCCGAGGCGCTTCGGCTTGGTCAGCAACCGCGTCATGAACGGCATGGCCAGGGATCTGCTGGCGCAATACGGCATAGATATCGACGTTGGCCGTCAGCTCGACCGGTTCTCGGTCGCCATCCAGCAGGTGATCGCGATCGCCCGTGCCGTCGATCTCTCCGGCAAGGTCTTGATCCTGGACGAACCGACCGCAAGCCTCGATACGCAAGAGGTCGCCATGCTGTTCGGCATCGTCAGGCGGCTGAAGCAACGTGGCTTAGGGATTGTTTTTATTACGCATTTTCTCGAGCAGGTTTATGAAATCTGCGATCGAATCACCGTTCTCCGCAACGGCCGCCTGGTCGGCACGCGGAATGCGGAAGGACTTTCACGGCAAACCCTGATTGCCATGATGCTCGGCCGTGAGCTTGCGCAGGCGGAGAGCGCCGCAAAGCAGGTCACCAACGAAAGCGGGCCGGTAAAGTATCGCTTCGCGAATTTCGGCAAGCGCGGCAAAATCAAGCCCTTCGATATGGAGGTGCGTGGCGGCGAAGTGGTCGGCATCGCCGGTCTGCTCGGGTCTGGCCGCACCGAGACCGCCGAGGTACTCTTCGGCGTCGAACGATCAGACAGCGGCGAGGCGACGGTCGAAGGCAACAGCGTTACGCTTTCCAGTCCGCGCGCCGCCATCAAGAACGGTTTCGGCTTTTGCCCGGAGGACCGCAAGACAGACGGCATCATCGGCGATCTTTCCATCCGCGAAAACATCGTCATGGCCCTGCAAGCGCGTCGTGGCTGGGCGAGGCCTCTGGCGCGCAGCGAACAGAACGCCATCGCCGATCGCTACATCAAGGCACTGGATATCCGCACGACCGACCGTGAGAAGCCGATCAGGCTTCTGTCGGGTGGCAATCAGCAGAAGGCGATCCTTGCGCGGTGGTTGGCGACCAACCCAAGCTTCCTGATCCTTGATGAACCGACGCGCGGCATCGACGTCGGCGCGCATGCGGAAATCATCCGCCTCATCGAAGATCTTTGCCAGCAAGGCATGTCGCTGGTGGTCATTTCATCCGAACTGGAGGAACTTGTCGCCTATAGCTCGCGCGTCATCGTCCTGCGGGATCGCGAGCACATTGCCGAGTTGACCGGCAGCGAGATAACCGCCGGAAATATCGTCGAGGCCATTGCCACCACTCAAAATACCCGTGAGGACGCATGATCTCGCAAATTAAGGCATCCCTGTTTCGCTTGATGCCGCAGCTTATTGCGCTGGCGGTCATTCTTCTGTTGAATTTCATTATGTTCCCGCAGTTTTTTCATCTGGAAATTCAAAATGGCAGACTCTACGGGAGCGTGATCGACGTGCTGAATCGCGGTGCGCCTGTCGCGCTGCTATCCATCGGCATGACGTTGGTCATTGCCACCAAGGGGATTGATCTTTCGGTCGGTGCGGTCATCGCGATTTGCGGCGCGGTAGCCGCAGCTTCAATCGTTGCAGGCTATTCGCTTGCCTATACCCTGTTGCTGACGATCGGCGTGGGTTTGGCGTGCGGCCTCTGGAATGGCTTTCTCGTGGCTGTGCTCGATATCCAGCCGATCATTGCAACACTGGTGCTGATGGTGGCTGGCCGCGGCATAGCGCAATTGATTACCGAGGGCATGATCCTCACCTTCAACAATGACGGGCTGATCTTCCTAGGCAGCGGCGCCTTTGCCGCGTTGCCCATGCCCGTGGTAATCTGGGTGCTCGCGGCGCTTGTCGTCATCCTGTTGGTCAGGCGCACGGCGCTTGGCATGCTGGTCGAAGCGATCGGCATCAATCGCCGGGCAAGCACGCTCTCCGGCATCCAGACGCCGGTGCTGCTGATCGCCGTCTATGCGCTGAGCGGCCTTTGTGCTTCCATCGCCGGTATCATCGTTTCGGCCGACATCAAGGGCGCGGATGCCAACAATGCCGGTTTGTGGCTCGAGCTGGATGCGATCCTCGCCGTGGTCGTCGGCGGCAACTCGCTGCTTGGCGGTCGCTTCAGCATTGTCGGTTCGTTGATTGGGGCGATGATTATTCAGTCGGTCAATACAGGCATCCTTCTGTCCGGTTTTCCACCGGAGTTCAATCTGGTCATCAAGGCAATCATCGTTATCGTCATTTTGGTCATCCAGTCTCCTGCCCTGCAGTCCGCCACCGCGTTCTTCCAGCGGCGCCGAGGCGAGGGACAGATGGTCCATAAGGAGCAGGCGAAGTGAATTCGAAATATCTTCCACTGCTCGCGACCATCGTCATCTTCATCCTGGCCTATGCGGGTTGCGTGGCGGAGTACCCCAACATGCTGTCGACGCGGGTGGCCGGCAACCTGTTGACCGACAACGCCTTCCTGGGGATTGCCGCGGTCGGCATGACATTCGTGATCATTTCGGGCGGCATCGACCTGTCGATCGGTTCGGTCATCGCCTTTACCGGCGTTTTCCTGGCGATCATCCTGCGGGACACCTCGATCCATCCGCTGTTGGCTTTTGCTCTCGTGTTGCTGATCACTACGGTCTTCGGCGCCGGCATGGGCGCCATCATCCACTATCTCAGCATGCCGCCCTTCATCGTAACGCTGGCCGGCATGTTTCTGGCGCGCGGAATTGCCTTCGTGATCTCCATCGACAGCATCCCGATCGAGCATGATTTCTATTCGCGGCTCAGCGATCTCTATTGGCTGATGCCGGGCGGCGGTCGATTGACCTTGATCGGCGGCGTCATGCTGCTCGTCTTTGCCGGCGGCATTGTTCTCGCGCATCGCACGCGCTTCGGCGCCAACGTCTATGCTATGGGCGGCGGCGTGCAGACGGCCGAACTCATGGGTGTTCCGGTTGGCCGCACGACCATCCTGATATACGCCTTGTCCGGCTTTCTCGCCGGTCTGTCCGGAATCGTTTTTTCTATCTATACATCAGCAGGATATTCGCTTGCCACGGTCGGTGTTGAGCTAGACGCTATCGCGGCCGTGGTCATAGGCGGAACACTGTTGACGGGAGGCGCGGGGTTCGTTGCAGGAACCCTCATCGGAATCCTGATACAGGGCCTGATTCAGACTTACATCACCTTCGACGGATCGCTTTCCAGCTGGTGGACGAAGATTTTGATCGGCTTATTGCTGTTTGCATTTATTCTGATGCAGAAAGGCCTTCTTCTGCTTTCCCGATTCAATCGACGTTACGTCTAAGGGAAGGGCGGTGCGGTAACATCAGCGGAGGGTAGATGTGGAATGCGTTGTCACGGAAGTTGACTCGCAGTCCGGCGTACAAAATCCGTTGCCGCTGGTTCGACTCCGCTCGAGAGCGCCGATTGTGGCTTTTGATCCGCTCGACAAGGCGTTGCGCGAGACCTTTGCGGCGCCTCTGCTGGCTGAAGCTCGAACCGAGCGATGAGGTCGCGGAGATTCACAATTTGGTTGACCAAGCCGTTTGTGGCTACGGTCAATTCCGGGGGCGAGGAAGCAGAGCCTAGCCTTTATCCCACCTCTGAAAGTTCTTTATCCTTCGGGCGGCAAAATTCGATCAACTGCTTTGAGCTCATTGGTCGTGCCAGAGCGTATCCCTGCAGTAAGTGGCAACCAAGATCTCTCAGGATCTTCACGTGCTCCATTGTTTCCACACCCTCGGCAACGATGTCGATGTTCTGCGACCGGCCGATTTCGATAATCGAGGAGACCAGACGGCGTTGAGATGGAGACGCGACAATCGGTTTGATAATTTCCCGGTCGATTTTAAGCCTTCGCGGCTCGAGCCTAAGTAAGCTTATGATGCTGGCATGCCCGGTGCCGAAATCATCAATCTCGATTTCAATTCCAAGCTCTTTGAGAGCTGGAACTATGTGATTGAGAACGGGCTGAAGATCATCGAAGGAGATTGTCTCCAGCAGCTCGAAACATAGGCGACCTTTCGCGAAGGGAAGTTCGGATAGCTCGGCAAGCAGATTTGCCTCCACCAGCCGACGCGCAGAAATATTGACCGAAACACGCGGGATGCGCATTCCCAGGCTGTCCCATCTTGTAAGCTCGAACAGAGCCTTCTGCAGGATTAGCCTATCCATGTCGCCGGAACGTCCCAAATTTTCCGCGACAGCGAGAAATTTATCCGGGGCGAGCAGACCGTTTCGCGGGTGATCCCAGCGCGCAAGTGTCTCGACGCCGGCGATATCCAATGTGCTTGCATTGAACTGCGGCTGGAAAAATGCAACCAGTTCGTCGCGATCGAGCGCATGATTGAATTCATCCGCCAATTCCTTCGAACGGATTGCGGCGCTACGAAGCGCCTCGGTGAAAATGGCCGCGCGACCGCGGCCCACATTCTTCGCCTCGTACAGAGCCAAATCGGCATTCAAAAGCAATTGGCTCAGGTCCTGCCTACGAGCATATTCAGTTTCCCAGGCGACGCCGACGCTTGCGCCGACCACACACTCCGAGCCATCAACGAATATGGGCTGCTTGAGTGTATCGACAATCTGTTGGGCCAATTCGTTTGCCTTAGGCGCGGGATCGGCGCTCCAGGTTGCGAAGATGAACTCATCTCCACCGATCCGAGCCGCTACGTCGTTTGGGCCGGCCAAATTGACAAGGCGCGAAGCCACTGCCTGCAAGACCGTATCACCTCCGGCATGCCCTTTCGTATCGTTGATCTCCTTAAATCGATCCAGATCGATATGAATCAGTATCAGACAATCTTCTGGATCGGGCCTCGGCGATTGCGAGATCATCTGATCAATAAATCGGCGATTGGGAAGCCCCGTTAGTGCGTCATGCAACGACAGGTATTCGAGCCTTTGCCGCGCTCGAACGAGCTTTTTCTTGTGAAGGCGAAGTTTTTCAATGGTTCTTTGGCGTGATTTGGTCAGAAAGCCTACCCAAACAATTGGCGCAACGACACACAAAGACAACAGGCAAGCATAGAGCTCAAAAGTGGCCATGCCGCTGTTTTGGCCCCATCCGCCCTTAGGCACTGCGACAAGGGTCCATCGGCCATAAGTCATATCAACGGATGCCACGACCGGATTCTTCGAAAAAGTTTCCAGGTCGCCGAGAAAAACTTGTTTGGCCAACTTCGGTTCCGCTACGGCGCTGACGGCAATCTCAAGGTCGGTCGATTCAAGGCCACTATCTTGGTAGAGCCTTGGTATGTCTACGATTCCAGAAACAAGACCCCAGAAGATCTGGCTTGTTCTGTCATTGATATAGACCGGGCACCTGACCACGAAAGCCGTTCCGCCCTGCACGAGCTCCACAGGGCCCGTCAAAACGATATTGTGGGTGTTGCGCGCCAGCATTGCGCTATCCCGTTGCTTTTCGTTCGTTCGATAGTCGAGTCCGATCGCTTTTTCGTTTCCCTTTTCTGGATAAACCCACTTGACCACCATGCCGGGGGCTGCGGCGAAGCTTCGCAATTGTGAATCCGGCTGCAAAATCTCCGCGGCGAGTTTGGAGAAAGCGCTTTGGTCCATCGCCGGATTGACTGTGATACCGGCCGCCAGGCCTTGCAACAGTTTCACGTTGCCATTGAGGTTCGTCTGAAGCCGAGATGATATGGTGGCAAGCTCACCGGCAACAATTGAGCGTTCGTCGGCTACCGATCGTTCCAGCCTCCAGTTCGTTGCGACACAGACGACGAATACTGCAATAGTCGTCGCAAATATTGCCGGAGCAAATGCGCTGGTATGGCTTACTGCAGAACTCGCGAAGCCACGCAATATTTTTTGTTTTCTTCGAAACTTCATCAGATTGCCGGTATAGGAAACGGGCCTGCATCCTTACACAGTTTCTTTAAAGCAACGCTAAGTCCGCTAACCAACCTGCTATTGAGGAAAGCTGTGTGTGTTGTTGAGAAAGCGCCGTAAAGTTATCGGCCTCGGGTTAAAGTACCCTCGCAAATTTTCTCGTCCGAACGAGAGCCGCGACGTCGCGTGGGGTAAATATCAAGCTGGCGTGCGATGAGACTCCGCACGCCTTTGCTCGCGCAGACGTTCGAGATCAGTTTCCCAAAAGCATCGTGGCCATTGCGTTTGCGATGGCGTGATCGCCGTAAGGCTTCGAGAAGAATTGGCTTCCCTCAGGAAGGCTGCTCTCTTTGAGGATGGCCCTGCCGGAAGCAACGATCAATTTTACCGGCGGCCATCGGCTACGGATGTAGTGGGAGAGCTTGATGCCGTCCATCGTTCCGGGCATTTCCACGTCGGTGAAGACGAGGTCGATATCGGCCCTCGATTCCAGAATGCGAATTGCCTCGTCGGCGTTGCTTGCCTCGAGCGCCTCGTAGCCGGCGGATCGGACCAGGTCGATGGCGCCCATTCGAATTAGCGCGCTGTCTTCGACCACTAGGATGACCGCCTTGCCATTAAACATATGTCACTCGGTTTTGTGTGAGCCGGGAACCCTGGACTCAGTTGATAACGTTTCGGTGAAAGGTCAGTTCCTATGCGGCCGCTGGGATTCTGGTTCGACGGTCGGCATCCCCGCGATGACTTATGATCACTGCGGTTCCTGGGCTTGCGTCGTTCAACTTAATCTCACCCTGTAGGTTCCGGGCGAGGGCCTCGACGATGCCTGTGCCTAGTCCAGCCTTGGCAGCAACGCTGCCAGTGGGCATGCCTACGCCATCGTCAGCTACCGAAAGTGTCCAGTCGCTGCCGGTCGAGCGATAGTCGATCGCGATCCTTCCCGTCTGCTGGTCAATAAAGGCGTGTTTGAGAGCGTTGATCACCAATTCGGTCACGATAAGCCCCAGGCTGACGGAGACGTCCGCTTCGACGGCGCTGTCATCCACCGTCACCGATATCGAGAACCGGCTCTCGTCAGCAATCATCGATGCGCCGAGGCTCTCGCAAAGCTGGGTGAAATAGCTACGAAGTTCGACATTGCCGCCGCTCGATGTCGAGAGTTGTCGCTGAACGGCCGCAATCGACATCACTCGGTGATGGGCGTTGTGAAGATGTCCGCGCGCTTCCTCCGACTGCACCCGACGTGCACTCTGCATAAGGACGCTCGCAATGATCTGAAGGCTATTTGCGACGCGATGCTGAACTTCCTGTATCAGGATGGCTTTGTCCCGGACGAGGTCATCTTTCAGTTTTGCTTGGGCGCGCGCGTCGGTCACGTCGGAGAGGGCCACCAGCAGCCGGATATGGTCCTTGTTGCCGTCGTCAAGGATTTGCGCATTGACGACCAGTTGGCGTGTCTTCTGGTTTGGCCGCATAAGGTCAATTTCGTAGGCCTCGATCCTCGCACTTCCGGCTGCCGTCGCCTTCAGAAGAGAAGTGAGCTTGGGCATCGCCCATTCGCCGTTTCCAAGCTCACTCAGCGCCCTGCCGGGAATTGTCGCAGGATCGATCTCGAAGGTTCGGCAGAACGATGTGCTCGCCGCAATGACCTTCTGGTCTGCAGACAGGAACAGCAACGGCTCGTTTGATGAAACCACGACGGCAAGCGTACTCGCTGCCTCGAAATGGGCAATCGGTTCTTTGGACATGAAAATGGCCCTCATGGGCCGAAAACTCGCGTAGCGAATCATCACTCGGCAGGAGCGCCGTCAATGCAAACCTTGGAATGACGCTCTAAAGCACGCTAGCACATCCGCTTCCGATCGGCATCATACTTATTGCCCTAGCAGGATCTTAAGCTAATCGTTACTGGTTCGCCTCCTGCCAGAAAATCGACCCCAAAGATATTTTTGATCACACTGGGTCTACTTGCCGGGATATTGAACGTCTTGCTCCTTGCTTCCAACACTTGTTGCTGCGCTGGACTGGAGATCAGCCATCTGCATCGCAGCCGACAGAAGTTCCTCTCGGCTACGGAGACCACTGTGATAAAGCCTGGCAACCGCCACTGTCAGCTTGCCTACAGCGACTGGATCTTTCGAGATACCCCTCGCACTGGAAACCTCCCTTACGACGCCTGCGCAAAGCCGGGCATCCTCCCGCGACAACAGTTGCGTTGAATTCATCTTCCCCTCCGAAAGTGGCCCGCCCCTTGATGGGGCGGGCTAAGCGTATCACTCTTAGAAGTCCATGCCGGCACCGGCGGGGATCGCCGGAGCGGCTTCCTTCTTAGGTTTCTCGGCGATCATGGCTTCCGTTGTTACGAGGAGGCCGGCGACAGATGCCGCATCCTGAAGTGCCGTGCGCACGACCTTGGCAGGATCGATGACGCCCTGGGCGTAGAGATCGCCGTATTCACCCGTCTGGGCGTTCCAGCCGTAGGAGAATTCCGTCTTCTCGCGCAGCTTGCCGACGATCACCGAGCCTTCGGCGCCGGCATTTTCGGCAATCTGGCGCACCGGCGCTTCGATTGCGCGGCGAACGATCTCGACGCCGACACGCTGATCCTGGTTGGCCGTACTGAGATTGTCGAGTGCCTTGACGGCCCGCAGCAGCGCCACGCCGCCGCCGGGTAGGATGCCTTCCTCGACGGCCGCGCGGGTGGCATGCAACGCGTCGTCGACGCGGTCCTTCTTTTCCTTGACCTCGACTTCCGTCGAGCCACCGACACGGATGACGGCGACACCGCCGGCGAGCTTGGCAAGGCGTTCCTGCAGTTTCTCGCGGTCATAATCGGAGGTGGTTTCCTCGATCTGCGCGCGGATCTGCGCAACGCGGCCGTCGATCTCGGCCTTGGAGCCGACGCCATCTATGATCGTCGTATTCTCCTTCTCGATCGCTACCTTTTTGGCTCGGCCAAGCATGGTCAGCGTCACGTTCTCCAGCTTGATGCCAAGATCTTCGGAGATGACAGTACCGCCCGTGAGGATGGCGATGTCTTCAAGCATGGCCTTGCGGCGATCGCCGAAACCAGGAGCCTTGACGGCAGCGATCTTCAGGCCGCCACGCAGCTTGTTGACGACGAGCGTTGCAAGAGCTTCGCCTTCGACGTCTTCAGCGATGATGAGGAGCGGCTTGCCGGACTGGACCACGGCCTCGAGCACCGGCAGCATGGACTGGAGGTTCGAGAGCTTCTTCTCGTGGATCAGGATATAGGGATCCTCAAACTCGACCCGCATCCTGTCCTGGTTGGTGACGAAGTAGGGTGATAGATAGCCACGGTCGAACTGCATGCCTTCGACGACTTCGAGTTCGGTTTCGGCGGTCTTGGCTTCTTCAACCGTGATGACGCCCTCGTTGCCGACCTTTTCCATCGCTTCCGCGAGATAGCGGCCGATTTCCTCGTCGCCATTGGCCGAGATGGTGCCGACCTGGGCAATCTCGGAATTGTTGGAAATCTTGCGGGCGTTGGTCTTCAATTCCTTGACGATTGCGTCGACAGCCAAATCGATGCCGCGTTTCAGGTCCATCGGGTTCATGCCCGACGCCACCGCCTTGGCGCCTTCCCTGACGATCGCCTGGGCAAGAACTGTTGCGGTCGTGGTGCCGTCGCCGGCAATGTCGTTGGTCTTTGACGCGACTTCGCGCAGCATCTGTGCGCCCATATTCTCGAACTTGTCTTCGAGCTCGATTTCCTTGGCGACAGTGACGCCGTCCTTGGTAATACGCGGTGCGCCGAAGGACTTGTCGATAACCACGTTTCGGCCTTTGGGACCGAGCGTCACCTTGACGGCGTTGGCGAGTACATCGACCCCCCGCAGCATGCGGTCACGGGCATCGGTGTTGAATTTTACGTCTTTCGCAGCCATTCTGTTCACTCCTTTACTAGGCAGCAAGTTCGACTGGTGATTGGAAGCGCCTTAAGCGGCCTGCTTCTGCGTTGCCTGGGCCTCGATGACGCCCATGACATCGCTTTCTTTCATGATCAGAAGGTCTTCGCCGTTGATCTTGATCTCTGTGCCCGACCATTTGCCGAACAGGATGCGATCGCCGGCCTTGACGTCGAGTGCCTGCAACTGGCCGGCATCATTGCGCGCACCGGGGCCGACAGCGATGACCTCGCCTTCCTGCGGTTTTTCCTTGGCGGTATCGGGAATGATGATGCCGCCTTTGGTTTTCTCTTCGGATTCAACCCGGCGGACAAGAATGCGATCATGAAGCGGTCGGAACGACATGTTTTCCTCCAATGGACAAACAATGATGACGTTGTTCCCCGGCCGGACCGGATGACCAGTCCGGGCGGGCGCAAAACCTCGATCGAGCGTCTTGCGCGAAATGATCTGGTTTGTCGGATTTTCGATTTCAAGAGGTCAAAATAAAAAAATTAGCACTCTTCAGGAATGGCTGCTAACACACTGGAAAGGAACAACAACCTGGCCTCGAGCGTTCAAAAAATCATTGATGGATGCAAAAATTTACGCCACCTTCAGATTGTTACGAAACGGAGATGAAGCATGCGATTTTCATCGGATCTGGAGCGTCAGCTCAACGGTTATGGCCTTACCACCGCGCATATCCTCTACCGCATTCCCGATTTCGAATCCGTCCTTCAGACTTATGTCTGGCAGGACTATGATTTGGCTCCCGATTTCCCTGAGATGCAGAAGTTCCTCAACTACTGGCAGGCGAACCTTGACGGGCCGCTGCATTCAGTGCGCTACACCCATCAGCGTCTGATCGGACCCAGCGAATGGCGCCGCGTTGAAGGCGAGTTCAAGCTGCATTGAGGCTCGAGGGTCTCCATCCAAATCCGGACGTTATGGAGGCCCAAAGAGCTCAGTCGCCAAGGAATATACAAGCAAGAAAAAATTTTCAGACGAGGCTCTTGAACTCAAAAATCCGAAAAACCAAATCGATTGCCGCCAGCCGCTGAGAAAAGGGCTGGTCATGCTGGGAGCGCTGTCTTTCGGCGCTTCCGTATCCATGTTGCTTCAAGGAGGATATGGCTATGGCAACGACTTATAACTATGCACCCCTGTTCCGCTCGAGCGTCGGCTTCGATCGGGTCTTCGATCTTCTGGAAAATGCCCAACGCGGTCGTTCGATCAGCGATTGGCCACCCTATGACATCATCAAGACCGGAGACGACAGTTACCGAATTACGATCGCGGTGGCGGGCTTTGCTCAAGACGATCTCGACATCACCTTCCAGTCCAACCTTCTAACCGTGACGGGCAAGAAGGAGGAGACCCCTGGTGAGGGCTACCTGCATCGCGGCATCGACGGCCGGCCGTTTGAACACCGGTTTGAGCTTGCCGACCATGTTAGCGTGAGCGGAGCCGATCTGAAGAACGGTCTGCTTTCGATCAACCTTGTTCGCGAGATCCCGGAGGCGCTCAAGCCGCGGAGAATCTCCATTGAAGCCGCGCCCGCTTCGACATCGACTGCACCCGCACAGATCGACGCGCAGAAGGCAGCTTAATCCGCATTCTGTTGAGCAAGGGCGCCGTCATGACGGCGCCCATCAACATCTGGGTTGGGAAGGAGAGCATGATGAAACCCGATATGTTCCAAGAGCCCGTTTCTATTCTTGTCGGCCTCGGCTTTCCGGCCGAGATTCGTTCGGTGACGGAAGCTTATCGACATCTCATGGAATGGCCGGCCTCTTCTAGAGACCCCGCGCATTCAATCGCGCTCAAGGCCTGCGATGCGGCACTACGAGGTGAAATTGAAGCTGAGACCGTGCGCGGCCTATTTGCCGCCTTCGCCGAGAAACACGATCTCCTGGCGCCCGACGGCGATGTCATCGTCGCGTCCCGGCTGCGGCGGGACAGAGATCCGCACGTGCGTTGAGAGGCGTCGATGAAGGAGAATATCTTGAAACAAGCCGTCAGCGATGCCGTGGCGATTGGTCTGGCTGTTCTGATGTCGCGAACGTCAAGTTTCGGCGTCTCATTGACGTCGTGACGACAGTCCGCGCTTCCGAAGATGACAATCGGACGAACTTGGCGGACTGAGCGTTGGATATCCAGGGATCGATTCGAAGACGGTTTCGTGCGGGGAGCGCTTAAACCGGTTCGATCCACGGGGTGCGTTTGCCTCGGTCAGCGCTTTGGCAGATGACGAACCATAGTCTCGATCCAGCGACGTGTTTCGTCGACTTGGTAACTGCCATAGCACCTCGACCAACGCACAAAATTTCCACGTCGTGAACGCTCACCGGGAAATGGATAGCCGCGAAGTTGGGGCAAACCTTTAACTCCGATCAATTTCGCGCCGGTTGCTGTCTTTTGCGCGAGATTGATTGTAGCGAGCTTCAATACCGCCGCCGGGTCCGGTAATCGGAAAGCTTTCAGAAGGTCTATCGAGGTAACGAAGCTAGGCCGGTGGATGGCGGTTTGCTCCGTCGACGCGACAAGCTCTATCGGCTGAGCCAGCCCGTGCGGTTCATGATCGGTGCCTGTTTCGGCAGGGTTGCTGCTGCTAGTGATGTTCGAGCGCGATTTGCCGGCAATGTTCGAGATAGGCTTTGTCATGGATCGACAAGAGCTCGGTTACGCACGTCCAGAGCCACGACGGTGCATCCGGCTTCCTCTTGCGCCCGCTGGTAAGTTCGCCCGTCCACGAACGCCACTCTTGCTCGCCCATCTGCCGGGCGTGAGCAAGGCCCACGACCCCGCCGAGATAGTGGCCGATTTCGCAGAGTTCTTTTGCGCCAAGACGTCCGAGGTCGATTTTCATATCCTGGGGCGCGATCTCGCGAACGAACACAGCCTTATCCATCACCCTTGCCGCAACCATGCGATTGCCGAGATTGGGTGACAGAGCCTTTGCTCCCGCGACGACCCTTTCGGCATCGTCGCGCGGCATTCCGGATCCGGCCGCCGAAGGGGCGGCGGCACCCATTGCCTCCTTGATATCAAGCAACGAAACCGGCCGGTGCTTGTCATCACCAACCAAAACAGCGCATCGCAGATGGCCGAGCGAACTGCAGCCCTTGACCCAGTAAGCTGCGTCAAGCACGGTCGGGTTGCCCGATTTTTGCAGTTTTTCCGGCTCAAGGACGATTTCCCCCAGTTTCCTCTGCCGGCAAAGCGCAAGAACCGCGGCGCGTTCGGACCTGTGCAGCGGCCAAAGGCGCTTGTTGCGGGGAAGCAAGGGGTGTTTTGTGTGAAAATTCTCCATTGCTAGATCTCGCCAGCGCCTACGCAATGAATGTCTGACAAGCTTTCTGATGTCCTTCGGTTGGCGCAGGTGCGGTGTGTGCGCCTGACTTTCCCCGGATGCGGATTCGTATCCACCAATAAGGGCATCCAGCATTCTCGCAGTGGTCACACCAGGAAGGTCAGAATCCCGCGCGGCGGAGGCGAGAGAAAGCCCCAGCCTTATGAGATCGTGAGCGGGATTGCCAATGACAGCCTGATCGAAATCCCTGATCTGAACGGCAACGTCGCCGTTGCGATTCGCCAATGCCCCGAGATTGCCCAGATGACAATCACCACAGATCCACACGGCGGGTCCGTCAGGGACTGAGAAAGAGTGTCGGGCCAGCCAGTTGTAAAACAGTCTGGTGGTCCCCCTGATGTAGGCTTCCGGGGACCGTGCCATCTTGAGGTTTCGTCGGGCGATCAGGAGAGAATCGCGGTCCTTGGCGCTCATCCGTTAGCCCTCGCGTCGCACATCGTAAGGCGCGGCGTGCATCCTAATAGGCGGTAATTCAAAATGAGTGTCCGCTGCACGGCCATCCTCGCGAACGCTTGGAATAATTATCATAACGCCGCCTCGTCGGAACAGTTCCGCAGGCCGACCGGCGTTGCCTCTGAGCCCCACTTCAGCGATCGACCGGCTGGGCGTTGCCTTTCGCTGACGCGGTCGGACATTGAAACTCACTTGTGAGCGTGGGCACGGAACAAACTTCGTTCGCTTCGGTTACCCCTCCTCAGGAAACAAGGAGGATCACCAATGGATCATACAAATCATGTTCGCCTCGTCACGACTGAACTGACGCCTGCCGTGCTTGAAGGCGCGACCATTTACGGCGCGGACGACCACAAAATAGGCACGCTGGATCACATCCACGGCTCCGGCGCAAGCGGCACCGCCGTCATCGACGTAGGCGGCTTCCTCGGCATCGGAGCAAAGCCCGTAGGCGTTGCGCTAACGGATCTGCAATTCATGCGCGACGAGGATGGCGATGTCCATGCCGTCACAAACTGGACAAAGGATCAGCTCAAGGACATGCCAGAGCACAAAGACTAGCGTTCTAAGCTCACGAACATCAAAGCCCGGCCATCGCGCCGGGCTTTTCCGTATCTCGGCGGCCTTGTAGAGCTCCGCGATCCGTAGGCAACTCCTGGGCGAAACAATTGAACAACCTCATCCAGTCGCAACTGCCGCTGATCGCGGTGATCGAAGCCGCGATCAGTCCGTATTGCGTGGCGAGCGCGGTGAGCGGAGAAGGCTTCTTCGTTAACATCGAGCGGGACGATGTCGGTATTTTGCCCGCTTACTTCATTGATTTTCTGGAAATTCCTCACGGGGGAGGCTCATCGTTCGCAATGAATGATAGGCCTCTGTTCCCCTCCGAATGGCGATCCTTGGCGTCAAAGGATCGGTCTACCGCCGGTAACCGCGATCGTGGCGCCAGAGACATAGCTGGATAGAGGATCGGCCAACATCACCTACGCCGTCGCTGAACCGCCAAAGAGTTCCGGTCCGATAACAGATCGCAGGACCCAGCAGCCACCACCTAGGCCAGATGGCGGCCATCTTCATCTTCAGACTACTACCAGGCGATTTCATAGAACGACGCCCCGCGGCTCTCTGGGTCACAGGAAGGGATATCCCTGTGCAGGACAACGTTGGCAGCCAAGTGTCGTGGATCGATTTAGACGTTGAAGTTCGGCATTATGCCACGCATCTTCAGCGCATTTTCGCAGGCCGCTCCCGACGCAGTGTTGTCGAAAACGCACCAGCTGTCGGCGGCAAGCAACCCCGCAAAGGAAAGGATCTCCTGGTCGTTGTAGCTCGAATAGTAGATCTTTGGTTTGCCGTGCAGACGAACATAACGAGGCGGATGCAGAAAATCCGTAGTCCGCCAGACAGGAGCGGGATCTGCCAGTACCCGGTCAAGCGAATATCGGTCAATCAGAGCCCTTGCTTGGGCCGCCGCCCAACTTTCGTGTCGAACCTCAAGAACGATTGGGCCGGGATGCGCACTTCGCATCGTCTCGAAGGCGCGCTCGGCATCATACGGATCGAACATTAAAGTCGGTGGCAGCTGGCAAAGCAAAGGCCCGAGTTTCTCGCCCAGCGGCAAGATCTTCTGGAGAAAGATTTCGAATGCTCCGCCGATGTCTCTTAGCTTGCGAACATGGGTGATCTCTTTCGGAATCTTGATCGCAAACCGAAAATCTTTCGGAACTGAATCAGCCCATCGACTGAAGGTGGCTGCTTTATGCTGCCTATAAAACGTCGAATTTATTTCGACGCCCTTAAACACCGCCGCGTATCGGCTAAGTCCACTTCCTTCTTCGGGAAAGCGGTCGGCGACTGCTTTTGGAATTGACCAGGCGGCTGTGGCAATGATCGGCAAGTTCCAGTTCCTCTCGATGGGCGGAAGCGCTTGAAGAAATTGCGTGATGCCTGTCAGTAACCGAGAAGCCGGGGCCGTTGTTCCAACTGTCCATCGCCGGCAGGCGGGCCTGAACACGGCGATACACCGCTCGGGCGACCTGGGCAGCCCGCGGACTCGCATCGATCTAATGCGACTGGCCGACAACAACGCCAGCTTCTCGAGAGGGCAGATTTACGGAGCCGCCGGCCTGAAGCGGCCGACCCTAATCCGACGTCGTTTATGGCAAACGACCATTCAGCAGATGAAGCGCCCCGGTCCTTACAGTCCGTAGTTGGGCAAAACCGTACGAAGCTCGAGATCGATAGCCCGCCATGACTTCAAGAAGGAAATTGGCTCCGCACTCCCGTGATCACAATACGTCGCTCGAGCAACATCGCCCCGACCAAGTGTCGGCTCAGTGCCGCGTTTTTGTGACGCTTCCAGATGGCCACGTTTAAACGGCTCCGGGAATTTCCTCTGTCACAACTTCGAAACGCGACAGGGTTGCAGGGCCGAAGGCAGTTGTGAGCGCAACGTCGGTGGCGTCCCGGCCGGTCGCCATCAAGATGCGGCCAATGCGCGCCTTGTTATGCCGGGCATCGACGGTATGCCAATGGCCTCCGAGATAGACTTCGAACCAGGCGCTGAAATCCATCGGGCTAGGATCCCTGGGGACGCCGATGTCGCCTAGATAGCCTGTGCAGTACCGTGCCGGGATGTTCATACAGCGGCAAAGCGTGATGGCGAGATGTGCGAAGTCGCGGCACACGCCGACGCGGTCATTGTATCCGCCAAACGCCGTCCGGAGGGGATTCGCCTTCTGATAGTCGAACGTGATGTGATTGTGTACGAAATCAAGGATTGCCTTCACGCGTGGCCACCCGAGGGGCGTGGACGAGAACTGCTTCCAGGCGAAGTCCGTCAGTTGGTCGGTATCGCAATAGCGGCTACCCAGCAGATAGACAAGCACCTCGTCCGGCAGATCCTTGATATCGTGCTGAAATGCATGTTGCGGCACCGGATCTGGAAGACCTCCGTCATAGATCTCGAACTCTGTTGAGATCGTGGTTATTCCGGGCGGTGCGACGATTCGGCTGCAAGCATTACCGAAGCCGTCAATGTAGGACCAAGCCTCGATTGGCCGATCGAAAATCACGACCTGTTCCGTAAGAAGATCCACGCGGCGGGAGGGGTGAATATTGAGGACCAACAACATGGGGGTGGCCTGCTGGCATTCATAAGCGAGGTGAAAGCCCGCGCGTATCTTCATCATTGTGTCCTTCGTACGAGATATCCGCCAGAAGCGATCATTTAGCGGCAACGCGCGGGCAACGAAGGTGTTCCGCTCACTCGTGGAGTCCTAATGCTGCGATCATCGGTCGTGACTTTCACCTGTACGGACATGTCGGCAAAATCGTGTGGACTTCCGGCGCAGCTTAATTCCCCACCAAACAGCTCTTGTCGCTCATCCTAGCTTCAAGGATCTGGGAGCCGGCGCGGATCTCAGTTGAGGACATACGCCGAAACAAAGAGAGAACATAGTCAATCTTCGCGGCGGTATCAGCAAGTCCAATTATATGGCTCCTGCACACTGGGAAACTACTAGCCCGCCAGGGCGTTTTGATTCTGTGAGGTTAATAGCAGGAGAAGGGCAATGGCAGACGACAGTACCACGACAATGTGGGCGACGTTTGACTCCCGCGAGGCGGCCGAGCTTGCCGTCGAACATCTGGTTGAGCTGCGCGGTATCTCAAGGCCGGACATTTTCATCCAATCTGCCACGACCGAAAATACCGCAGGCTCGGCATCGTCCGGTAGTGACGCCTCTCACGATGGAGAAGCGCGCACCGACGCCGCGCTCGAAGGTGAGATCGTGGTCGCCGCCGATCAGATCGCCTTCGTTCAACGCAATCACGGTGATGCTGGCGCGATCCGTGTATTGGGTCGCTAGGTCGCCAATGGAAGCCGGCGGGAAAGCCGGATCCCTTCTTTTGCCAGAATTGGAGGAGCTTGGAGTTTATGACCGACAATCTTTCGACGTACCGTGCAAAGCGCGATTTCAAGAAGACCGGGGAACCGAGTGGCGAAGCTCAAGTCAAGCCATCGAACCGCCGGCGATTCGTGATCCAGAAGCACGATGCTACCAGTCTCCACTATGACCTTCGGCTTGAACTCGACGGCGTCTTCAAATCCTGGGCCGTGACGAAGGGGCCTTCGCTCAATCCGCACGAAAAGCGGCTGGCCGTGGAGGTGGAAGATCATCCGCTGGACTACGGCGACTTCGAAGGCACGATCCCAAAGGGGCAATATGGCGGCGGTACGGTCATGTTGTGGGACCGCGGCTATTGGGAACCGGAGGGCAGCAAGTCGCCAGAAGAGGCTCTGAGGAAGGGCGACTTCAAATTCACCCTGGAAGGCAAGCGCCTCCATGGGAGTTTCGTCCTCGTTCGCATGCGGCATGACCGGGATGGCGGCAAACGGACCAACTGGCTGTTGATCAAGCATCGTGACGACTTTTCGGTCGAGGAGAACGGCGCCGCTGTCCTTGAAGAAAACGCTACGTCGGTGGCGTCCGCGAGGACGATGGAGGCAATCGCATCCGGAAAAGGCAGGAAGCCGAAGCCATTCATGCTGCATAATGGCGAGGTCGAGGCGGATGCAGTATGGGACAGCAGTCACGGTCTTGCCGTCGAGGGACGCCACACAAGGACCAAGACCGCGAAAAAGCCGGCCGCCGCCAAGCGGATGAAATCCGCCATGCCGGATTTCATCCCGCCGCAACTGTGCGAAACCCTGGCTCGCCCGCCATCAGCCGACGGTTGGATCCATGAGATCAAGTTCGACGGCTATCGCATTCAGATGCGAATTGAGGATGGTGAGGTGACGTTGAAAACCCGCAAAGGCCTGGATTGGACAGGCAAGTACCCGGCCATCGCCAGGTCGGCTTCCGCTCTTCCAGATGCCATTATTGATGGAGAAATCTGCGCACTCGACGAAAACGGCGCCCCGGATTTCGCCGCTCTGCAAGCCGCGCTGTCGGAAGGAAAGACCGACGCTCTAGTCTACTTCGCGTTCGACCTCCTTTTCGTCGGGGACGAAGACGTGCGCGAGCTCCCGCTCACCGAACGAAAGGAACGGCTTGCGGCGCTCTTGTCGGGCGCCGGCGAAGATCCGCGTCTGCGCTTCGTCGAGCATTTCGAAACCGGTGGCGATGCCGTTCTCAGATCTGCCTGTCGTTTGTCGCTGGAAGGGATTGTCTCCAAGCGGGGCGATGTGCCGTACCAATCGGGCCGCACGGAGACCTGGGCGAAGTCGAAATGCCGGGCAGGGCACGAAGTCGTCATCGGCGCCTACGCAAAAACCAATGGCAAGTTCCGATCGTTGCTCGTCGGCGTCAATCGCGGCGACCACTTCGTCTATGTCGGGCGCGTCGGCACGGGCTATGGCGCCAAGACCGTCGAGACGTTGCTCCCCAAACTGCGGGAGATGGAAACATCTAAATCGCCGTTCACGGGGATTGGCGCGCCGAAGAAAACTTCCGATATCGTTTGGCTGAAACCAGAACTCGTTGCCGAGATCGAGTTTGCCGGCTGGACGGCCGATGGCCAGGTGCGTCAGGCGGCCTTCAAGGGCTTGCGGGAAGATAAGCCGGCCGCAGAGGTCGAGGCCGAGAAGCCGGCCTCACCCGCCAAAACCGAGGTGCCCGACCCCGAGACGTCGAAACCTGCGCCAAAGCCCTTTCGGAAGGGCGGGAAGGTGGAGGTGATGGGCGTGATGATTTCCAGTCCGGACAAGCCGCTATGGCCGGATGCCGGTGATGGGGAGCCGGTGACCAAGGTTGATCTGGCGCGCTATTACGAAGCCGTCGGCTCCTGGTTGATCGACCACATCAAGGGGCGACCTTGTTCCATTATCCGCATACCCGACGGCATTGGGGGAGAACAGTTCTTTCAGCGACACGCCATGCCGGGAACAACGAACCTGCTGGAACTGGTTACGGTTCTTGGCGACAAGAAACCATACCTACAGATCGATCGGGTCGAAGGTCTTGCTGCGATCGCCCAGATCGGCGGTGTCGAGCTACACCCGTGGAACTGTGAGCCTGGTCAGCCGGAGGTGCCCGGCCGTCTGGTGTTCGACCTCGATCCCGGTCCCGATGTCAAATTCTCCACCATCGTCGACGCCGCCCGCGAAATCCGCGACCGGCTGGACGACCTCGGGCTCGTCAGCTTCTGCAAGACGACGGGTGGCAAGGGACTGCACGTGGTGACGCCGCTTGCCGTGCCGAAAGGCAAGAAACTCAGCTGGGACATAGCGAAGGGCTTCGCCCATGACGTCTGCGAGCAGATGGCACGTGACAATCCGGGTCTCTACCTGATCAAGATGGCCAAGAACCAGCGTGAAGGGCGCATCTTCCTCGACTACCTGCGCAACGATCGCATGGCGACGGCTGTCGCACCTTTGTCTCCACGGGCGCGGCCGGGCGCCACGGTGTCGATGCCGCTGACATGGACCCAGGTCAAAGCGGACCTCGATCCAAAGAGATTTACGGTTCGCACAGTTCCTGGGCTGCTTGCGACAAGCTCGGCATGGCAGGATTATTGCGACGGTCAACGGCCGCTTGAGCAGGCTATCAAGCGCCTCGGGAAGTCCAGACAGGTAGCTTGAGCGTTCGTGGCGGCCTGGCGACTGAACAGGATTTCGAATTCGTGCGGCAAGGCACCATGGAAAAGGAACAGAACGAAGCCACCTCAACTGAGCCGCGCGTTGGCGCAACGACAGACTTGCCTCACGATCGGATTACCGTGCAGCGCTTTCGTGAGTCTTTCCCGCGTGCACGCTGGAGTGACACCTTAAATGCCTGGTTTGTGCCCGGCCGGACCGCCGAGAGGCGAATTGGACGCTGGCGCGCCGAGATGGAAGCGGAGGCGGACGCTTTTGCCGACGAAAAGGGCAGGGATGCTTTCGCATTCGATCCAATCGAAAGCCGCTATCTCGAAGCGACGCCTTCGGCCTTTCAAATCCGGACACCCTACTCGCGCACTGTCGTGAACGAAATACGAGAAATCCCGTTCGCGCGCTGGGACGCGGATCGCCGGCTGTGGACTGTCCCTTACCGATCATACGACGAACTCCGCCGACGATGGTCCGCAATCGAGGCGGCAGCCGCGCGCAACGAACCCGAGGTTAGGAAAGCGCGCCGCGAGGCCACTAAGGGCACGGAGGAAGAGGAGATATCGAAGGCGAAATTGAAGGAGCGTAGGCGAAAACGCTATCCTGTTCCCGCTGACGATGTCCCGCCGTTCGAGCGTGCGGTCGGTACGCATGCCGGTGTCGTTATCTTCATCGGCACGGATGCCGAGCTGGCAGACCCCGCGACTGTCAGTGCGTTCTATTTTCCTGCAGGGCAGAATGAGGAGCATGTATGGGCGCGGTGGCGGCTCGGTTCTTTGGAGGAGCTGGTGATGACCTGGCCGGCACGAATGCGATCTGGAGAGGAAGAACTCATTCGAGGTTGGTGGTTCCCGGATCTGGAAGAATTGCGAACCGCGCGGCAAAAGGCCAGATCAAGACGGCGCGCCCAGTAGCGCAAGGAAGAAAAGCATGGCAAGTAAGTGGTGATAGCTGGGAGAGAAGCGCCCCGATTGGGCAGGCGGCAGATGCTGAACGAGCTTGAAAAGCTTCGAGCTCGCCGCAGATCTACCCGCGTGAAATGGTCAGGCTACCGTCCGGTCGGGGCATCCCGTTCGGCCACCGTTGAAACGGGGTTTTGGAAAATCTCGGCTGGTTCGGCAAGCGACTCACACCGGAAATGTGCGCGGATGAGCGTGTTGGCGATCAGGCCCTTAGCATGTGGGCGAATGAGAACGGTGGGCATCCGTCGGAACAGAATAGTCCGGGCAAGGGCCGCGACCTTTTTCATTTTATGCCGTCCCGCAGCCTATCGCTTAGTCTCGACTAAGTGTAGCCATTTCAATTGTCTCGATCAGATCTGTGGTTGGCGAAGGCTTTGACAGCCATACGCCGATGCGAGGGCGGGCTCCCGGTCGGCGACAGCGATGACGTCGCGGAGTAGACCATAAATGGGACGTTTCTCTTTACTAACATCTGAGCATTCCGTCTCGCAGGCGCGGATCGACGATGGCGAATACAGGGCTGCTTCGCTTGAGCCAGGCTTCCGCGTCTGCGCAGGATGAGATGGTTCGAATTTCTTGAAAGCCCACATTGCCGAGAGCGTCCTCAACGTCGAGCGCTATTAATGGCTCGTCTTCTAGCAGTAGGACAACCCGACCGCCACCTCTCCCAAATACCGCACGAAAGTACTAATGACACGCGTTGCCGAAATGAGGAGCGCGCTTGAAACAAGATCAACGTCGACGAAAATCACTTCTCGCCAACCCTTTGGAGGTCCAGGCATTTTGCGTTGGGCATTGACGCTGGAAGGAATAGCACCGGACGAAGCCTCTTCTGTCCAAGATAATCTAGATCGATCGGCGTTCTCAACGCGTTGCGCCGAAGACCCAGGCGAGGGCGGCGACGACCGCCACTGCTGTTAATGGTTGCTTGCGGATCCGATCTTCGATTTTACGAACCGCGCTCCAACCATCAGCCTTGGCAGTACGTGCCGTCTTCGAAACTAGCGGTGAGCCGAACGCCGCCTGCTGCCGCATCGCGCTGTTGGCCGCCTCGGCATCGACCCGCACGACCGAAACCGCACTACGCGTGGCCGAAATCGGGTCGGACGCGGGAAAAGTGCCCTCGAGCCCGGTATCGAGCTCGCTCATTCGGGCGCGGGTCCGCTGCTCCTTTTGTTCCTTACGCATGGACTGGACCGCAGGCGATTGTTTGGACGTCGGCATAAATGTTTCCTCCATAACGTTTAGGTGGTCAGGGTAGCGATCGCGAAAGACGGCCCCTGCCGATGGGGGCGCAGATTTGCCGGTTTCGGAAACCGGCTTTCTTGGTTGTATGGCCATGGGACGGCCAGGCAATCGAGGAAGATCGCAGTACGCTGAACTTCGCATAGCCGCCCTCATGATCAGAGCCGTACCTCCTTACCGGGGTAAGCTGTCCCGATCGCGCTGACGACCAGTAGTTTTGCCGCCAATGCGATAAGACCCAGTGGTAAACGATGGATAAGTCTTCCGGCCACAAAGGCCGCACTAGCTGCCGCCGAAAGCTTCAGCCATGGATGTGAACCCATCTGCGCATGCGCGCAGCCATCAACCCATTCAACTTTGGCGTCAACGACCCTCGCCGCCTGAATGAGGATTGTGTTGACGCGCGCTCGGACAATCGCAATGTCGGTCTCGAGAGCTTGCAAACGCATTTCCAGTTCTTCAAGAGCGTGGGGCTCGTCTACGACATCAGCACCCTCCCCAAAAGAACGGTATTCGTCGAGAATTGTCGGTGCGCCGGCAATTTTGTTGCCTCCAATGCTGTCAGATTCGATATCGTTCGGGTTCATTGTGAATTCCTCAACATCTGGAGGGGTCTCGCACGACATATGGTGGCTCATCGCCAGGAATTGTCACGAAGTCTCCCGGCATCGATCAGCTAGCAAGGAACTCGTGCAGACCAACAATGTTCCGCCAATGCAAGAGTGCCCTTGCCCGCCGCCCACGAAGTCTGGCGATCGGTGGTGTAGAGCAAGCGCGCTACAGAACAGAAATTGGGTTACGTTTGCAACAGCGTAGCCCGGCGCATATCAGCGAAAAAGATTTTCCAGGCCGCTGTGATCCTCTACCGTACATCCATTTCTTTTGTTAGCTCGTTGATCGATGGGGCTCGTCGTTTCGCTGCCATCAGCAGATCCAATTCGATTGATGAGGGTCCGAACCGGACGAACAGGCTTTTGGCCGTTTCCGCCGTAAGTCCATACTTTTTCTGAAATTCTGCCAGAGAATAGGGAATACCGCGTATCGGCCGACGCCGCTTGCAAAGCTGCGCTTCCATCTGTAACCATCCCGTTCGTTTCACTCATCTAATGGATGGCCACATAGAAAGTTCCGTTCACCGCAGTGTTAAAAGTCTCCCTTTGAGGATGTGAACCGAACGTTTTTGGCCGCATGACATCACTGGTTGCTTGGCAGGGACCATACCATCGACAAAAGTAGCGAATTCAGGTCCTTCTCCCGCTCACAGTCCTCTCGAGCCGATCGATCCAATCATGCTTTTGAGAGTTTTTCTTGAAGGCAACATGGAAGAGCATGATGGACATCGATCCTCCAGTCGTCATTGGGGCCGGTCTCGGGTTGATGGCACCAACGCTTACATCCAGCTCTTTGGTGAGCGTCAAAAAGCGCGCTCAGGCATTGCAACTGGGTCTTCAATTCGGCGCGGAAAACGGCACCGTTCTGGGCATGGCGCTCGTCGGTTCGCTGGTGGTTCGTTCCGACGCCTTCGTCACTGGCGCGCATGCCGCGCTGATCATTTCAGCGTGTCTTCTTTTGGCGGCAGGGGTAGCTATTCTGTAGTGGTCACGTTTGGCTCTTGCAAGCGAACCGGCCGTGCTGACATTCCAGAAATTGGGCTTGTCGCTTCTGTAGCGTCGACCAAAAATCGTCCTCACCGCAACTTGTAGAAAACAGAAAACCGGGACCCTCCCATTCCAGGCCGGTTAATGCCCCGGTGGGATACACAACGACCCGCCTGGTAGTGCGATCCACCCGGCACAAGGCTAGAGTCAAGTGCAATGCAAGGTAGAAACTGCGAGCCCAAGCTCAGCTTTCTGCTATGCGTCCGGCGGTATATGGGACTCCACGCCAATAGTTCGCAGATTGTTGCGAACTTCGACGACGCCGGGCACGGACAGGACGAATACTTCAATGTCTCGGAACATTGACCTCGTTTCGACGCTGCCGTCCAATGTCACGATGCCGTTGTTGGCATGCACATCGATGCTGTCGGCATCGATCTCGTCGTCCTGATGGAGCCATTCGGTAATTGCCGCTTCCAATTCATCGCTGCCGATGCGATCCGTTGATAGAGGGCCGGCGGTGTGGGCGGAGTTTTCCTCAAGGCCCGTCGCGTTGGCTGCGTCTACGATGAGATACGTGTCGGCCTCTTCGTCGAAATTCGGCGGGTTGGCGCCATATCCCCGATTTTCCGTATTGGCCGAGCCGAGCCCACCTTCGTCAGGATACGGCCAGCCATCACGTTTGTCGCGGTCTTGATAATCGCGATAATCCTCTTCCCGTGACAGATTTTTCGATTTTCGAGACTGCGTCATGATTATCTCCTTTGTTCTGATCAGTTAAACAAAGGAGCCCCGATTTTGTTTCAATCATATCTGTCACGTGATGGCCAAATGGATGAATGATCAAGACCTGACATCCGACCTTCCAGGCTGACGCGAGGTCCGCTCATTCTGCGCCCCTGGCGCGCGAAACGGGATCATTTGTTCGTGCGGTCGAGCAGGATACGCATTTCGTCGAAGCGCCGCTTCCGGTCGGCATCGGCATCGCTTGCGGAATAGCAGACCTGGGACACGCAGAACCGCGTGAGATGGTAAGGTGGGTCGGACTTATCGAATTCACATTCGAAGCTGTCGATCATATCTGACTTGCTGGTTCCAGGTCGGGTGGAGTACGTCAAACGAGCTCCGGGCGGCTTCAATTCTGGAAAGGATTGGATGATTCCGACGTTGAGATGATCAGTCAAAAGGAAATTCTTGGCAACGACCTGGCATATGTTTTCGAGCTGAGGTGATTGAGCCTCTGCCACGGCTGGCGGCAACAGGAGGGTGGCCGCCACGATCAACGTCTTCAATGCTTTTTCTCCGATGTTCGGGCGTTCGGTCATTCTCTGGCGGGGCCAAAAATCGCTGCTAGTGCCTTGAATAGTACCCATGGATGATGGCCTTTCCGCAGTTCTAAAATGACTGCATATCGACGTTGAGCGCGCATTTTATAGTCTTTTCAAATGTCTGCTGTTGGAGCAGCTGTGCCGGTGATTGCGTTCAATGGTAATTGATGAGCGTCACCACTCCCGGAGATTCGCCTATGAACCGATGAAAGAACGATCCAACGTTCTTTCGGTTCCGGAGAAGCGGACGAAGACCGGGTTCTTTTCGCCCTTCCGCTGGAACAGATCGGCCGATGATCTCGTCAGAGGTGTCGCCATCAGGACATCCCTCCAAATACAGCATGTCTGCGCCAGTCGTCCGCGGAGTGAGCGAAAGCTTTTGGGGTCGGCGAGCACAATCGGAACAATGCTCCACAAATTGAGTTAGTCACGAGGCAACGGCACCAAGCAAGAGAAGTTGCGAAACACGTTCAATCCTTGCGGTGCGCGAATTGCCCAGTTGGATCACGGGGAATTATGGCTACTGACAAACATGAACAAATCCGCCGCCGCGCTCACGAAATCTGGGAGAACGAGGGTCGCCCCGATGGCGCTGCGTTGCGCCATTGGCTGCAAGCCTGCGATGAACTGGAGGAGGACAATGAGCACGAGACATTGCAAGACCTGCTAGATGCAGACGATCATGACGCTGAAGCCCTTCTTCATGCCGCCGGCGAAGCGTCGTCAAACCGGACGCGTAAAAAGACCGCAGGGCATTGATCGTCATGCAACATCTTGACCACGCGATCCAAATCGCACTCGAGGCCCATGAGGGACAGGTCGACAAGACAGGCCGGCCGTTCTTTGAGCATTGTCAGCGGATCGCGCTTGTCGTTTCCGGCAGTGAAGCTCGGACGGTCGCATATCTTCATGACGTCGTCGAGAAGGGAAGAGGTTGGACGCTCGACCGCCTGAGGGAAGAAGGCTTTCCGCCAACGATTGTGTCGGCTGTAGATGCAATGACGCGACGGATGGGGGAAACAGATGATGAGTTCGTGAGACGGGCAGCATCAAATCCGCTTGCGCTGCCCGTCAAGCGAGCGGATCTCGAAGATAATTTGTGGCAGGCAGAGCAGACCGGCATGAACCCTGAGAAATATCAACGGGGGCTAGATATCCTGTTCGGCGTGATAGACGGCTAAACGGCGCCTTCGCCCGCCTAAAGCACCGGGCAGCCCATACCTCAACGAAGGCGGGTTCCGTTGGAAAACATCGCCGGGCTCCATATTCGCGGACGTGAAGAGCTTCTCGCGGACGATGCCTGGCGAGTGCGAAAAGATGCGCGGTTGCTGACTGCCGACGATCGAAGAACATTGCGATGCGCCACGCGGCCAACGGAGCGAAGCTCGGCCCCATCAGCGTTAACCAGAGCTAGGTGCCACACTTTCCTCACCAGCCTCTGGCAGCGTGCCTACGCCCGGTGTCTTTGTCTCGTCGATCAGATGTTCGGATGTTCCGCCGAACTTGCTGGCTTTTTCTCGTTTTGTGCCTCAATTGCCTGTTGCGCCTTCTTGTCTTCTTTCGCCATTCCTCTGATCCTTCCTATTCGTATCCCCTATTGGCCATCATCGATTTTCGTCTTCAGACCGGTTCGTCTATCTCGATCATGACGGGGGCGTGGTCGCTGGTGTGGTCCCAGCTTCTCGGATCTCGATAGACGTTGGCTGACCGTAAGAACGGCGCAATGGTGGGACTTAGGAGAAGATGGTCGATACGCAGTCCGGCATCGCGCTCAAAGGAATTCCGCCAGTATTTCCAAAAGGTATATATCCGCTCGTCCGGATGAAGATGCCGGATCGCATCTGTCCAGCCCTGTGCGACGAGGCCCGCATAGGCCTGACGTACTTCTGGGCGGAACAGTGCGTCGTCCCGCCAGCGCTCCGGGGCATAGACATCCATATCCGTCGGCATGACATTGAAGTCACCCACGAGCAGCGCGGGAACCTCAAGCTCGAGCAGGTCCGCGGCGTAGTCATGCAGGCGTCGGAACCAGGCGAGCTTATAGTCGAATTTCGGGCCGGGTGCGGGGTTGCCATTCGGCAGGTAAAGGCAACCCACGAGCAAACCTTTGACGGCCGCCTCGATATACCGGCTGTGGGTGTCTTCCGGATCGCCTGGAAGCCCACGCCGCGTGAAAACAGGCACCGTGCCCTTGGCGAGGATTGCCACACCGTTCCAGTTCTTTTGGCCGTGCCAGATCGCGCCGTAGCCGGCGCGCTCGAGCTCGCGATGAGGAAACCTGTTATCAGGTGCCTTGAGTTCCTGAAGGCATGCAACGTCCGGGATATCCTCTTCCAACCACCGAAGCAGAACCGCTAGACGCCCATTGATGCCGTTGACGTTATAGGTGGCTATCTTCAGCATGTTTTCCTCGTGCGTGACGCAGGGCCGTCGCATCCGCAGGTCCGTGTTGCGCGGCCCGCACTCGACAAGAAAAGGCGAGCGGGTGGCAATTTGTTCCGAGCGAAGGCACATCGTCGCGCCGGTACAAAGTAAGCGTCAACCGATAAGCCCTGCAGTGCTGCTATCACGAATTGCCGGTGCCGAGAGCACATTGGACAGCTGCTACCAAGGAAGCCATCGAGTAGGGTTTAGTAAGCCATGCGATCGGCTGTGCCGGAGCGGCGCGAGCGCGGATCTCCAGATCCGAATGGGCCGTTGAGAAAATCGAGCGGAGGCCATATGTTTTAAACAGTTCGAGCGCGGTATCGACCCCGTCCAACGTTCCGGGGAGACGAACGTCCATCACCACCAGCGTAGGAGTTTCCCCGCCAGCAATTTGCAAGGCCTCTTCGGAGGAGCTTGCCAGCGTTACCTCGAAGCCGGCTGTTCTCAAAGCTTCCTCCATTTGGATTGAGATCAGGAAATCGTCTTCAACGATCATAATCCGGGTCGGCACGCCGGGGCTGCGATCGAGGGCCGGCTTGTCGACCCACTGTTTTGCCGGCAGTTTCTCGTGCGCGGGCATCAGGATGAGATCCAGCATGCAACGATGATGGGGTCCGAAGCCGTCGAATAAGCTTTCAGGAAAAATAAATGCTGCATCGTGTCCTCGGTTCAGTTGTGACAGAAAACTGACCACGCAACTGTCGTGCGAGGCCTTGAACCAGCTTCAATCCGGACGAACGGTGTCGAACAGATTCCCAGTCAAAGCCGGGACCATCGTCTTCCACAAAAAGGCAAATCTTGCCATCTGCCCTCAGGAGGCCCGCCTCAAGTGTTCTTTCGCGCGCGTTGCCACCGTATTTCAGGGCATTCGTCAGAAGTTCGTTCAATATGAGGGCGAGCGGCATTGCCGTATCGTTCGCCAGTACCGTATCATCGATCGAATATCGAATGGTGACCTGTCCTGGGAACGTCTGACGTGCGGTTTCGCAGACTGACTCTAGAAGTTCTCTGGCGGAAAAATGCGCGGCGTCCGTCGTGCTGTAAAGAACCTGCTGCGCCGCAGCCATTGCGGCAATTCGCTTGCTGGCATCGCGAAGAATTTCGCGCGCTTCGGTATTATCCGTCTTGCGACTTGCCAAGCTCACCAACGACTGGAGCATCTGCATATTATTTTTGACACGATGGTTCAGCTCGTTGAACAGCAAGCGTATCTGTGTTTCCGCCTCTTTTCGTTCGCTGATGTCGACCAGCATATTGATCCCGCCGATGACGGCGCCCGTTTCGTCGCGCAATGGTGTGGGGTGAGGGATGAAAGGTATCCGCGTCCCATCCGGCCTTTCCGCGACGGCCTCCACCCCCCGCACGATACGACCCTCTTTCACCGCAATCGCCATTGGGCATTGGTCATGGGGCAGCGGCGTGCCGTCGGGCCAATAGAGTTTCGAACTCACGCACCATTCGTCAGAGCCGATTATGGGGATGCGGCCTGCAAGTTCAACGGCTGCTTCGTTGTAGTAGGTGATCTTGCCGTTGGCGTCGGTGGTATAGATTGCTGCCGGTATCGCTGCGAGCAGATCTTTCATTTGCTGTTCGTTGCTTCGAAGCTTAGCCTCCGCAGCCTTGCGATCCGTGATGTCGCGCGCGATTTTCGAAGCACCGATAACCCTGCCGTGATCGTCCCGGATGGGCGAAATGGTCAACGAGATTTCCACCAGTGCGCCGTCCTTGCGTTGGCGCACCGTCTCAAAATGATCAACGCGCTCGCCACGGCGAATACGCCCGAGGATGAGGGGTTCTTCATCCAAGCGATCCGGCGGAATAATCATGGTGATCGGCTTGCCGATGGCTTCTTCCGGCGGATAGCCGAATAGACGTTCGGCACTGTCGTTCCACGACGTAATGATGCCGTTAAGATCTTTGCTCACGATCGCGTCATGGGACGACTCTACGATTGCGACAAGCTGGTTGGCGGCGCGTTCGGCTAGCTTACGCGCAGTTTCGTTGCGAACCCGCTCCACAGCAAATCCGAGTTGCCGGGCGACGGTCTGGGCCAGCCGAATCTGCGATTGGCTGAAGGCATGCGGAAGATCATAATAAGTCATGAACTTCCCCAAAAGGCGGCCTTGCGAGATGATCGGAATGAAGGCCAGTGCGCCAATCCCCTCACTGCGTATCGCATCCCTTAGTGGTCTAGGCAGATCCGCTCTCTCTATATCTTCGATTGTAATAGGCTCCGGATTGGTACTCTGCAAGGACCAGGGAGAATGACCCGCGACCGCTGACTGATAGGCGGGTGAAAGGCGACGTGAGGCGACAAAGTTCAACTCTCCTGTCTCGCTGAACAGTAAAACCGCAGAGCGGTCGCAACGGAGTGCTCGCCCAATCACACTCAGAGCGAGCTGGTAAACGTCATCAAGGGTCGCCGCGCGCTGAAGGCCATCGGTAAATTCATAGAGCGCAGACTGTTCTTCCACGTGGCGCAGGAGGGCGATTTCAGCTTCTTTACGAGCAGTCACGTCATGCTGGACACGCACGGCATATAGAAATCGACCCTCTACGTCCTTGACACTCTCCGAGGTCACCGCAATCCATAGTTTGGTACCATCGCGCCGAACGATGCGCTTCTCAATGGTATAGTGATCTATCTCTCCGCGCACCTGACGTCGGAATTCATGTTCGTCGATATCAGCGCTCTCCGCCAAGAACGGATCGAAGATCGAGCGATCCAGCAATTCGCTCGCAGGATAGCCGAGCAAATCTGCAAGGCATTCGTTAACGCGCCGAAGTTTACCATCTGCGTTGACTTCGGCGAGGCCGATGCCTGCGTGATCGAAGGTGGCGACGAGGCGCTGCTCCTGGCGCTTAACGGTGTCCTCTGCCTGAATGCGCCGAGTAATATCGTGAAAGCAGCTGATGGCCCCATCGATTACCCCATTTTCGCCCTCCACAGGCTCGATGTGAACCATCACCGAGATCACAGACCCGTCAGGCCGCTCAAGTTTTCCCTCTAGCCCGTGAATTGCTTCTCCCGTCCGCAGCACGCCCGCCATGGGCGCTCTTGCGGGCGAAATCTGCCGGCCGTTCAAGTAGAACTTGTGGGAGCCGCAAAACCGGTCGTCGTCAGAACCGATCGCCGGTACCCGACCCCAGAGTGCTGCTGCCTGCTTGTTGAACCAAAGAATGCGGCCCCGGACATCGCAAGCATAAATTGCCAAAGGCAGGTTTTCGATCAGATCCGGCTTCGGCTGTAGTGGGAATTCAGACCGCAAGACATGAGGTAAAGCGGACTCCACTACAATATCATTACGCATATCAGGAACCTTCGCTTGAACCCGTCTTTGCTGAAACGGCGCGTCATGTGGAAAGTTCCATTAAGGACGCGTCGCTGGCTGACGTGTTCATCCAAATTCCGGATCTCGTCAGGATCGTGGGGACCAACAGCTCGGCAGGGAGGAAAACGCGATGGCACCTGCGTACCAAAGGCCACCGAACGTCAATCTCCCTGCGCCGAAAATGCATTCATAGCTCAGAGATCAACCTTGGCATTTTCTCCGATATCCGGCTTTGCACTCGATATCGCGGCAGCGACCATTTTGATGTAGCTGACGATCGTGCCCGAGCAGTCCCAAAACTCCGCAAAGGACGGGGTGACTTTCAAAACCCTGATCGCAGGGTCATTCGGGCTGTCCCACCATATCTTCGCGGGTGGCCCCCATAACTCGTCGATCCACCGCCGATCCTTAAGAATCTCGGCTTGCCCGGAAACCGAGACATATTTCTGCCTTTTCGTGTCGGCGTAGGCCAGGCACACGTCGGGTCGCAACGCAATTTCCTCGTCCTTGTGAGCCTTAACATCGGTCAGGAAATAGATCGCGTTTTCTATGCGCTCAGCGTGAGCCGTCATCGGCCGCGCACGCAGCTCAGACCCATTTTGCGTGGCCAACATGCAAAAGCCGATTGTTTCGACGAGATCCCAAACGCGCGTCGCATCGTCCTGTTCGGTCATGTCGCTCTCCCGCTGTTAGAGATACCAAACCCCCAATGCCGTCTGGTTGTTCCCTTCCTCTGGGTCGCTGTCTTGAAGTCTCGCTACCTCGCTATCCGGTGATGTTACGTGGGCGGAAGGGGAGTGAAGGGCCGCGGCTGCGGGTCAGATCAACCTGCGGCTAGTCACGGTGTTCCGGCGCGCCGAAGTCCGATGCCGATTAGAAAGTGCGAACCTCCGTGGATGTCACGCTGGAAATCAGCAGGAACCGATCGGCACAAATCCCGAAAGTCGCCAGTCCGTCCGACAGTGGACAGGAACCTGACGAGGCCTTCGCGAGTTCTGCTTAATGATGTGATAGGAGAGATGAGATGCAGGTTACAGAGACACGCGTTGCGTTGAGCGATGGGTCGACAACGGTGGAATTCGTTAGCGAGGGATCCGAATTCGTTTCGGTCACCTTCAGTACCCCGAACGACGCCCTCGACGACTCAGGGGCGATCACCCACGCCAAGGCCCTTATGGTTCAGCTTGCCACTTTTGGCGACGAACAAGAAAGAGACGGTAGCGTCAACCGCTACGATGCTTTGAGCAACGGCAATTTTGATGAAGGAAGTAGGGGCCCGGAGCCTGTTCCCAGTGCTCGGTCCAGCAAGGACGCGGATGTTTTTGAAGAAGAACTCGAACAGGGGCTGGAGAATAGCTTTCCCGCCAGTGATCCTGCCTCCGCAACCGTGACAAGTATTCCCTCGAGGCGATCGGGCAACTGATGGCGAACCGTGTCGCACTGGTGACTGGCGCGGGTTCCGGGATCGGACGGGCCTCGGCCATACTCCTAGCCTCCAGGGGATATTCGGTTGGCGTTCTCGGTCACAACCAAGAAGAGATAATAGCCACGGCTGCCGCGATTGCGGAGAGTGGCGGAGCAGCCATTGCTCTGGCCGCGGACATAGCCCTCGAAAATCAGATGAGAGAAGCCGTTCGCGCGATTGTCAGACAATTTGGCCATCTTGACGCCGTTGTCGCCAATGCTGGGATTAACGGTGTGTGGGCTCCAATCGACGATCTGAAGCCGCACGAATGGGACCAGACTGTCAGGGTGAATCTAACGGGAACCTACCTGACACTTCACATCACGGTCCCGGAATTGAAGCGCAGCGGCGGCGGCTCGATCGTCGTCGTCTCGTCAATCAACGGTACGCGCACATTCACCACGCCCGGTGCGACGGCATATACCGCGACGAAGGCTGCACAGGTCGCCATTGTCCAGCAACTGTCGCTGGAACTTGCCCGCCACCATATCCGTATCAACGCTGTCTGCCCCGGCGAAATTGAAACCAACATTGAGGCCAATACCGCGTTGCGAGACGAGGCCGAAACTGCGATCCCCGTTATCTGGCCGGAGGGTCAGGTTCCCATTACAGGCGGCGCACCCGGCAAGAGCGAGGACGTTGCCGAAGTAATCGCTTTTCTCGTCTCCGACGCGGCGCGGCATGTCACCGGAACGCCGATATGGGTCGACGGCGGCCAGGGGCTGCTGCGCTGATGGACGCCATCAATTTGAACAGACAATTTGCCTGGGGGCCAATTCTTCATGACGACGGTAGCGCGAGTTTTCGCTTGTGGGCGCCGGCCCTCCGGGAATTGAGCCTCCGAATAGACGGCCAGGTTCTTGCGATGGAGCGGAATATCGAGGGCTGGTTCGAAACGCTTGTCGAGACGAAGACGGTCGGCACGCCATACGGATTCGTGCTTCCGGATGGAAGGATCGTGTCCGATCCAGCGTCGCGCCAGCAGGCGACGGATGTTAGTGGCCTATCGATCCTTGCCGATCCGCATTCATATCGCTGGCAAAATCGGGATTGGAAAGGCCGTCCTTGGGAAGAGACGATAATTTATGAGATCCACATCGGGACATTTACGCGCGAGGGAACTTTCCGGTCGGCAATCTCAAAGCTGGAACAGCTCGCGAGTGTAGGCATCACTGCCGTTGAGATCATGCCATTGGCCCAGTTCCCGGGCGGGCGTGGCTGGGGCTATGATGGTGTCCTTCACTATGCGCCCCACAATGCCTATGGCTTACCCGATGATTTCAAGGCATTTGTGGACGCGGCCCACGGCCATGGCCTGATGGTTTTCCTCGATGTGGTCTACAACCACTTCGGTCCGGAAGGCAACTTCCTCGCGGACTATGCTCCCGACTTTTTCCATAGCGACAACCCAACGCCATGGGGACCAAGGATCGCATTCGAACGGGATCCCGTGCGGCGCTACTTTCTCGACAATGTCGTCTACTGGTTGAGAGAATTTCGCCTCGACGGGCTGCGCTTTGACGCTATCGATCAGATTGACGATAGTAGTCCTCTTCACATCCTGGAAGAGATACCGGAGACGGCCCATGCGGCAATCGGCAATCGGCGCCTCCATCTGATCACGGAGAACCCGGCAAATGGTGCCGAGCTGATCGCGGACAGGGCGGGTGGCGGACGCCTCTACACGGCCGACTGGAACGACGATTTTCATCACGTCTTGCATGTCATCGTCACGGGCGAGAACCAGGGCTACTACGCGCCGTTCAGAGAACATCCCTGGGAGAAGCTTAGGAGGGCTATGGCCACCGGCTATCTCCGGCAGGGAAAGCACATTCTTGGCGACCGACGCGTGCTGACTGAGGCGTTATCTCCAACGGCATTCGTCCACTTTCTGCAGAACCATGATCAGGTCGGAAACCGGGCGCTTGGCAATCGTCTTCATACCATGGTCGACGAGCGTGCCCTTCGGGTACTCACCGAAATCCTTTTCCTGTCTCCACAGATCCCGCTTCTCTTCATGGGCGACGACCATCTAAGCTCGAAGCCCTTCCGTTTCTTTTCGGACTACCAGGGGGATCTCGCCGCGGCAATTCGGGAGAGCCGCCCGAAAGAGGCTGAAAACTTCGGCGGGCTGCCAGAAGGTATGCGTGTGAGTGATATCCCCGACCCCAGTGCTGCCGAGACTTTCCTGCAATGTAAGCTCGATTGGCAGGAGACCTCCGACGAAGGGCGCCGCGAATGGAGCGACTGGCTTCGACGCCTGATCGGCTTCCGGCGCGATCACATCGTTCCCCTCCTATTCCATGCCCGGGGATATGCCGGCTCGATTGTCACCGCGCCGGAGCGGTGTCTCTTTGTGGACTGGCGGTTCGTAGACGTTGTCCTGCATATGCGCGCAAACCTGTCGGAGGAGGACGTCATCTGTGACAGATCGGCTTCGGCGACGATTTATCCGTCCGAGCAGCGGACGGAATCTGGCTTGCCACCCTGGTCCGCGACCCTATTCATGACGAGGCTGTCAGAGCGGGAAGCCGTTAACGATGACGAGGTTCGTTAGATGAGCGACACCGAGATGATCAATGGATTTGAGCTTACCATGATCGATGTGGGACCGAGGTCTCTGCCCGTGGGTTACGGAGGCTCGGGGCCGCCGCTGCCGCTCACGGACATCCGCGCACGGCATATGACGTGGGGCCGCGTAGCTGATCTGCTGATTACATGCAGAATGGTCAATCGTTTGGGAATTCGTCATCCCTTGGTCGCGCCGGCCGTCAAGCCCGCAGACGAAGAGTTTCTGGAAGTAGAGAAAGAGAAAGGCGATCGGGACGGTCATGACAACCGATGCTGCCTTGACCGCGCCCCAATCAGTGTTGAATTCGGTGGAGAACTGATACGGCGAACGGTCTCCTCGGACTCGGCGCGCTGATCCAGGTCTGCGCCAGCTTGCCGAACAATTTCATCGCCTTCGAATACACGACCGGCGATCCCGACTGGTGGTACGACATCGTGGAGGGCCTGCCCCAGACGATCGTGAGGAGCGGCTTCGTCGATATCATCGACCGGCCGGGCATGGGCGTCGATCTCGTGCCGGAGAAGGCGAAACGCAATCTTGCGGAAGACGACCGCGATTTCTTCGACTGACGCGAATGTCTCGGCGGCAGTGGCTCGTCAAACTGCGCAATCGGGAAACGAGGCTGAAATCCGATTGACATTGCTGTTTTACGATTCCTATAGTTGGTCCGTTATGAACTAGAGGAAGTTCATATAAAAACTGGTTGACGGCGTTTCAGAGGAGTGAAGCGCTTGCAGCCAAAGGAGGAGGCTCATGGGAATCCGATGGAGCCGCGTCACCCCGCATTTGGCCGTTGCGCCTGCGGCCCTGCTGACGCTTGTCTTTTTCATTGGGGCAATAGGCTGGACCGTCTATCTATCATTCACGGCCAGCCGCCGCTTTCCGGACTATGAACTGATCGGTTTGAAACAATATTGGCGGCTGTTTCATGATTCATCATGGCTGCTGTCCCTGCAAAATCTGGTGATCTTCGCCCTTGGCAGCCTGCTGTCGATCGTCGTCGGCTTCATCCTTGCGGCGCTGATCGATAAGGAGGTGCACGGCGAGGGCTTATTCAGAACCATCTTCCTTTACCCCTTGGCGGTTTCGCTGATCGTGACCGGCCTCGTGTGGCGATGGCTGTTCAATCCCAGCCTCGGTATTGAGAACGTTCTTCATTCGCTTGGCTGGCAAAGCGCATCCTTCAACTGGCTCGCAAGCCAGGACACGGTCATGTTCGGCGTCATCCTTGCCGCCGTCTGGCAATCGACCGGCTTCTTCATGGCGCTGATGCTGTCCGGACTGAAATCGATTAACACCGAGATCTGGCAGGCCGCGCGTCTAGACGGCGTACCCTTCTGGCGCCTCTACATCGAGGTGATCATTCCGATGATGAAGCTCACCTTCCTGACCTGCATCATCTTGCTCTGCATCGGCGTGGTGAAGGCCTATGACATCATCGTCGCCATGACCAACGCCGGCCCGGGCGGCGCGTCCGTCATGCCTGCCTATTTTGTCATCGACGCCTACTGGCAGAAGCAGAACCTCGGTTTCGCCTCGGCGGGCGCGACCGTGATGCTGCTGACCACGCTCGTTCTTTTCCTGCCGCTCGTCATCGTCACGGCTATCAGGCAGAGGAATGCGACATGACGGCGATACCCCTGACATCGCAATCCGCTAACCAGGTGAAAGCCCGTCGTCGCCCGTTCATTCGGCCGCATCGCGTGGTGGTCTTCGTCTTCCTGCTGATGGCCGCCGCCTTCTTCGCGGTGCCGCTCTACGTCATCGTGGTGACGTCGTTCAAGACGATGGACCAAATTCGGCTCGGGCAGATCTTCTCCCTGCCCTCACCCTGGACGACCGATGCCTGGACCTACGCCTGGACGCAAGCCTGCTCCGGCATGAACTGCAACGGTGTGCGGGTGGGTTTCGTTAATTCGCTCTATATTCTTGCGCCGAGCCTCGTGCTGACGATTTCGCTCTCGATCATCACCGGCTACGGGCTTGCGCTCTGGAACGTCAAATGGGCGAACGGCTTCCTGTTTGTGCTCTTCATCTGCGCCTTCGTGCCCTTCCAGATCATCATGTATCCGCTGATCAAGATTGCCGGGACGCTGCATATATACGGCACGACCTTCGGCATCGCGGTCATTCACAGCGTCCTGTCGCTGCCCTTCCTGACCCTGATCTTCCGCAACTACTTCCGAGGAATGCCGCCGCAGATCATCGCGGCGGCGATGATCGACTCAGGCTCGTTCTGGCGGATCTTCTTCGAAATCGTGCTGCCGATGTCCGGCAACATCATGATCGTCGTGCTGATTCTGATGATCACCGGCATCTGGAACGACTTCCTGGTCGGCCTGACCTTTGGCGCACAGGATACGCAGCCGATGACGGTCGTGCTCAACAACATCACGGTTACGACCACCGGCGCCAAGAATTATGCCGTCGACATGGCGTCGGCGCTGCTGACCGCGCTGCCGCCGCTCGTCATCTATTTCGTCCTCGGTAAATTCTTCGTGCAGGGCATCACGGCCGGCGCCATCAAGGGATAGAGGCATGCCATCCATCGCATTCAACAATATCGTCAAGAAATTCGGCGCGCTCACCGTTATCGAGAACCTCAATCTGAGCATCGGCGACGGTGATTTCCTCGTGCTCCTCGGCCCATCGGGCTGCGGAAAGACCACTCTCCTCAATCTGCTGGCCGGGCTACTGGAAATCGATGGCGGCGAGATCCTGATCGGCGAGCGCGACGTCAGCTATCTCGACCCCAAGGATCGCGGCCTCGCGATGGTGTTCCAGTCCTACGCGCTCTATCCGACCAAGACCGTGCGCGGGAATATGAACTTTGGGCTCTCGTCCCGCGGCATCACCAAGGCGGAAGCGGAGCAACGCATCGCCTGGGCGGCAAAGCTGCTGCAGATCGAGCATCTGCTCGACCGCAAGCCTTCCCAGCTCTCCGGCGGCCAGCGCCAGCGCGTTGCCATCGGCCGGGCGCTGGTCAAGCAATACGGCGTCTGCCTGTTCGACGAACCGCTCTCCAACCTCGACGCGAAGCTGCGCAACGAGATGCGGATCGAGATCAAAAAGCTGCACAACCAGCTGAACAACACCGTCGTCTACGTGACGCATGACCAGATCGAGGCCATGACCATGGCGACGAAGATCGCGGTCATGAACAAGGGCGTCATCCAGCAGTTCGGCACGCCCGATGAAATCTACAACGAGCCCGCCAACCTGTTCGTCGCCGACTTCGTCGGTTCTCCGGCAATGAACGTGCTCGACTGCACAGTTCGGAGAAACGGCAGCGGGCTGGTGGCCGTGGAGGACAAGGGCAGCGCCGAGATCAACCTCGGCCACTATAAATGGAAGGGACAGGCGGCGGAGAGCGGCGCGGTCAAGGTCGGATTCCGCGCAGAAGAACTTTTGACGGAAGAACGAGGTGATGCGGGCGCGACCATTCGCTTCGATTGCCCGGTCGAATATTTCGAAAAATCGGGCGCCGATGCCTTCGCTTTTCTGACCATGTCCGGAAAGAGCATCGCCGTCCGCGTCGATGGACGCGATGCGAATCGCTATCGCGGCAGACAGAGTCTGCCCGTCTATCTGCCGCTCGATAAGCTTAATGTCTTCGATGCGCCGACCGGCCGGCGGCTCTAGCCAGAATTCAAAAGGCCAGGTTTCAAAAGGGAGGAATGACGCATGAGGAAATGGAAATTTCTGGCGGGGGTAGCGCTGCTGCTTGCAGCCACCACACTTGCAGGCAATGCGCGGGCGGACGATATCGTTGTTTATCACACATGGTCGAAACCTTCCGAAATCGCTGCACTCGGCGTGTTGCGTGATGCCTGGGCCAAGGACGGACACCAATGGAAGGATCTTTCGATCGCCCATGATTCCGGGGCCAATGTCAGCCTGATGAACATGATCACGGGCGGCAATCCACCTGCGATTTTCATGAACTCCGATCCCGGCATCTATCGCGATTTGAACAAGCAGAATCTCGGCATGCCGCTGACCAAGCTCTTCAACAGCATTGGAGCCACCAAAAACTTTCCGCCTTCGGTGCTGAACAACATTACTGTCGACGGTGAGATCATGAAAGCGCCGGCGACGGTGCACATCGACGGCATGATCTATTACAACAAGCATGTCGCCGATGCGGTCGGCATCGATCCGAAATCCTGGAAGTCGCTCGATGACCTGTTCGCCGCCTTCGACAAGGTGAAGGCCGCGGGCTATATCCCAATCGCTCAAGGCGGCGATCAATTCCAGAAGGCATATCTGCTGCAGGCACTTATCGCGGCTGAGGAGGGCCCTGATATCTACAACCGCTTCTACGGCGAAAAGCCCGACAAGAGCGTGCTCGACACACCCGAAATGCGCGCCGCGCTGAAGCGATTTCGACAGATCGCCAATCACACAGATCCGGGATCGCCGAACCGTCAGTGGAACGATACGACCAATCTGGTCATCACCGGCAAGGCGCTGCTGCAGATCCACGGCGACTGGATGAAGGGCGAGTTCCTGGCGGCGAACAAGAAACTCGGCACTGATTTCGATTGCATGAACATTCCCGGTACCAGGGCCGTCGTCGTGACCGTCGATTCCTGGGGGTTTCTCAACACCGGCAATGCGGAAACTGCCAAGGCACAGGAAGACTTTGCCAAGCTTGATGTCGATCCAAAACTGAACGCGGAATTCGTCCTGAAGAAGGGCGCAAGTCCGGTTCGAACCGACGCCGACACGACCAATCTCGATGCCTGCAACAAGCTCGTACTCGATACGCTTAAGGACCCGAACAAGCAGGTATCGAACCCCTTCAACACGGCCGACGCCGATTGGTACCGGACGATCTGGGAAGAGGCCGACAAGTATTGGAGCGATCCGAAGCGCACTGACGACGACTTCATCCATGCCATGCAGGATGCCTACGACCACATCTTCTGAGCTAAGTGCAAAAAAGCCGAGGCCGCCAGGCTAGGCGGCCTCGGGACCCATAGTAACGGTTAGAGGCCGGTCAAACGGTTTCCGCCCGCAGCTTTTCAATTGCCTTCAGCTGGATGCAATGGGGCGCCATTTCCATGACCTCGATCTGCGTGCCGTCGGGATCTTCGATCCATCCGCCGCGATTGCCATCAATCCCGCGTTTGGTCTGGCGCGGCTGGCTCGGTTGAATGCCAGCTTCTGCAAGCTCCGCGAACGTCTTGTCGATATCGTCGACCGTGAGGCAGATATGGAAGATGCCAATCACATCCGGTCCGGTTTGCGGCCGTTTTACGCCCTTTGGGAAAAGTTCGAGATACTGGTCGTCATTGATCCTGAGATAGACGATCCACGCCTCTCCCTGATCATTCAGCAGGCGCGTCATTTCGCGAAAACCAAGCTTTTTGTAGAAGGAAAGCGACTTGTCGAGATCGCTCACGCGCAGGGCGATATGCCCGAGATGTCTGAACAGATCCATGGCTCAGGCCTGTCCATTGATGCGGCGGATGGCCGCCGTCTGCATGGCGTTGACGCCGAGTTGCATAAGCTCAATTCGATTGCCTTCAGGGTCCGCGATCCAGGCCTGGTAGTTGTGGTCGACGCCGAGCTTCTTTTCGGCCGTGAGTGTGACGCCGCGACCGGTGATTTCCGCGATAGCCGCATCGATATCATCGACTTCAAGGCAGAGATGGTTGTAGCCGACATTGGCAAACGGCGGCGCGCTGTCGCCGACGCCCTCGGGAAAGAGTTCGATGAACTGCGTATCGGTAATGCGCAGATAGACGATCCAGAGACGGCCGTCGCGCTCCAGCCTGAACATTTCATCGAAGCCGAGTTTGTTGACGTAGAAATCCATCGAACGTTCGATGTCCTTCACGCTCACGGCAACATGCCCGATCGCTTTCACATTTTTCATTTTTCTTCCTCCTCCTTGAAATCCTCCGGAAGCGCGGCTTTTCAAAGAGCGCCTTGCTCCAGAGCAGCATCAGGCAACGATAGAATAGCTTGAGTATTCCGTTGCCTTGTTTACATTTGAACCGGATGAAGTTCATTTGCGAATTTATCGAAACTTTCGCTCCAGAGTCAACCGAAGCGAGCTACAATTGCGCCAAAGGCATGCATTGCTTATTGAACGCAGAGCATCCCCTCATCAGGCCAACAGGGTTCCGAATGCACGAGATCAGTGAAGACGCCGCCCAGAAGTATCGCATCCCGGTCATCGAACAGATGGTCGAGGTCTTCGCGCTATTGGAGCGCACCCCCGAGGGTGCGACGATCCGTGATGTGGTCAAGGCGGTGAAGCTTTCGCGGACGACGGTCTATCGAATGTTAAACACACTGAGCGCTCACGACTTCGTCCATCGTTCTCCCACTGGCAGTTATACACTTGGCCGGCGGCTCCTGACACTTGCCGCCCACGTCGCTCCGTCTGTGGCAAGCTACGACTTGCTGGCGATTTCACAGCCGTATCTGAATAGAATTTCGGAGGTGACAGGGGAGGGCAGCAAGCTCACAGTTCCCTCAGGTGACAATGTTCTGGTGGTCGCTGCTGCCCAGGGCCGCGGTCAGTACGCGCTGACTGCGTCGGCAGGCCAGCGGCTTCCCTTCCATGCTGGGGCTGCCGGCAAGGTCCTGCTTGCTTTCGCAGCGCAGGAGGATATTGCTCGCCAGCTGACAAAGCTCGAGAGTTTCACCAGCTTCACGATTTCCGACCCTCACCGGATGCTAAAAGAACTAGAGAACATTCGTGCCGCCGGATGGGCGCGGGATATGGGCGAGCAAATGTCCGGCGTTCATGCCATCGCCGCCCCGATCCGCGATTATCAAGAGAAGGTCGTCGCGGCGGTCAGCGTACCCTTCGTTGCTGGCGTCGATGAACGGCGAATTGAGGAAATCAGGCGCGTTGTGCTTTCGACAGCGGACGCAATCACGAGGGAGATCGCGCAGGCGAAACCAGCGGTCGTTTCGGTTGAGGCAGCCGCTGTCAACCCCAGCCTGCATCGCAAGACGGCGAAGAGGAATTAAAAGCGCTTCGGCGAGATCCGAGCCTCTCCTCTATCTGCCTGCGAATATCGTTGGTGAGTGGATGGAGCGCTTCAGCGGGTAACGAACCACAGGGCTGTAGCCCATCCGTTTTATGACCAGGCGCATTAGCGGCCGCGCTGGAGTGACATGAGGTGGTCGTCAAGCTGTCGCGCATGCGATATCACGTTATCTCGTCAACGACGAGAGAGGGTGTGGTTTTGTGAAATCAGGCCAGCGTGCCGATCACGGCCTTCCTGTCAGACATTCGAACACGCTCCAATAGCATTGCTGCACGGACCAAATTTCAACATTTTGCATCTATGCGGCCCGGATCGAAAATAGCTTGATTGGTCCAGCATACCGCATAAGCGCAACGCGTCCCCTCGACGGGCTTGCGGCAGTCAACCTTTCGAGCCTCACGGCGGAGTTCTAACTCGCTCATAGTTATGTGCCCCTCGGCAGAGAAGGTAGCATGAAACCGCTGCTAATTAGAAATATGACAAATGACTGGGCCATATAGGAAAACGCGATGGCAAACGCTCTCTACACGCGACTGCAGGCCACGGCAAAGCGCCAGATTGAGATTTCTGGCCAAAGCGGTAGAGGGCGGCGAAGGTCCCGAAATGGCATACACTGCCAAGCTCGTGCCGACGACGTGCGAGCAGCGCTGTGTCGACGGCACCACGATCCTCGCCGTGAGAGGCACATCTACAGTTCATCAGTCGGGATCGCCATCGTGCCTCCGGTCGGTGACATCGTTTCAGCAGGCGGCGTGGACGACCACATCGTTGCCGACGCTGACAACTATGATGGCGTGACCAGTACTATTTTCATCGTTCATAAAATATAAGTTGAAACATATGAGCGGAGTACTCCCTCTTGGATGGTTGTCGCGGCGTCTATTGTGGCGACAATTAATAAGAATGATCTATTAATGCCGTGGCCGACAAGGCGGACATTCATAATCACATGGCGCCACGGAGATAGCGCCGGCGCCCGCCCGTTCCATATTCCCGCCTCGCATGCCAGAGCGACACTGCCGTGATGTGAAAACATGTCCGTGTTCTCTTAGGGTGTTAATTTTTAGACGGCACGTTTACAAGCCTAGTAATTGAGCAATAGGGTATTGCCGGAAGCTTCGCTTGAGGCTCAGACTGCCCCATTTCAGTAGGCATTTTCGTGGCATCCTCATCCTCAAATCTTACCGATGGCCTTCTTATCAACGCTCTTAATGAGGTGCTGGTACGCTGGGGTTTAACGCTAGTAGCCCTCGTTAGGTACGGGGCTGACAAGCTGCTGTGTGTGGGTCGCCTCTGTGAGCGTATAGACCGGGCAGACTCATCCGATCGTCTGGTGATCGAGTGGCCCTGAATTCACAAAAAACAAGAGAGGGAACTGATGATAAGTATTTTCAAAACATTGAGAGAAGGGGTGCAGCTTCTGGCGGTAGTCATGCTGATCGCTTTTGGCGGCTCGCAGGCGGTTCATGCTGCCGGGTTGAAAATCGCGATGGTCATGCCTGGTCCGATCAGCGACAATGATTGGAATTCGGTCGGCTACAATGGGCTTCAGGCGGCTGCCAAGGCGTTGGGTGCAGAGGTTGCCTATTCAGAAAATGTCAGCGATGCGGATGCCGAGCGTGTTTTGCGCGACTATGCATCGCGCGGCTACAAGTTGATTTTTGCTCACTCGTTTTCCTATGGCGACGCCACCCTGAACGTAGCCGAGGATTTCCCGGACACAACGTTCATGGCGGGAACTGCCAAAGAACTCGCCCCCAATGTCGGCAGTTATTCCAACCCCGATTATCAGGGCGCCTATCTGGCCGGCATGCTGGGCGCCGGGGCATCCAAGAGCAAGACCATCGGCTGGGTCGGCGGCATGCCGGCGCCGAATATGCTCGCCAATTTCCACGCCTACGAAGCCGGTGCCAAGGCGATGGTTCCTAGTGTGAAGGTTCTCCATAGCTTCATCGGCTCCTGGTTTGACCCGCCCAAGGCCAAGGAGGCCGCGATTGCTCAGGTCGAGCAGGGGGCCGACGTTTTATCCGCGCAGGGCGTCGGCGTGATCGATGCCGCAAATGCCAGGAATGTGTTTGCGCTCGGCGCCATGACCGATCAGAACCATCTTGGACCTAAAACCGTGCTGACGAGTGTTCTGTGGGATCTCGGTCCTCTTATCACAGCTGTCGGCAAAGCTGTCGAGGATAAGACTTGGACGAGCCAGAACTGGTCCTTCGGCATTCCGGAAGGTGCCGTCAGACTCGCCGATTTCCACGGGCTGGATGCCGGCGTTTCCTCGGACGTGCTGACGGCCGTCAAGGCAAAGTTTGATGCGATCAAGTCTGGCGCTTTCACTGTGCCGCTGGATACGTCAAATGCCGACTGAGAATGAAGGTTTTTCCGCAACTTCCGGCATCGCGTCGGAGGTTGTCGGGGAGGCTGAGACGAAAGCTGCGCCGCTGCTCGACATGCGGGGCATTCGGGTCATTTTTGGCAGTTTTGTTGCCAATGATGCTGTTGATCTCACCGTCAGGGCAGGCGACATTCATGCCCTGCTCGGGGAGAATGGTGCTGGCAAGTCGACCCTGATGAAGGTTTTGGCCGGTCTCCTGGTTCCCTCCAAGGGCGAGGTGCGGATCGGCGGAAAGAGAGAGACAATAGCAGGTGCTGCTGAAGCCATGCGGCTTGGTATCGGCATGGTCCATCAGCATTTCATGCTGGTGCCTCCGCTCACCGTTGCAGAAAACGTGTGTCTTGGTCTTTCTTCTGCCGGGAGGCTCATTCCCAACCTCAAGCAATGCGCCAACAATATTCGGGCGCTGGCAAAGGCCTATGATCTGGATGTTGACCCGAATGCCCGCATCGCTGATCTTTCGATTGCCAGCCAGCAGCGGGTGGAAATCTTGAAGGTGCTATATCGCGGCGCCCGCATCCTTATTCTTGATGAACCAACAGCCGTGCTGGCGCCGCAGGAAACCAGCGGATTATTTCGCATCCTGCGCCTGCTCGCAGCGGAGGGCGTGGCAATTATTTTCATCAGCCACAAGCTCGACGAAGTGATGGCGTTGACCTCGCATGTCACGGTGCTCCGACACGGCCGCGTCGTGGCGAGCGCCGCCACCGCGGATACAGATGCACGCAGTCTGGCGCGCATGATGGTTGGGGCAGATATCGCTTTGCCAAAGCTGGAAGACGCAGTCCCCTTGGGCGCTGTTGCCGAAGACGACAAAGGCCCCGTGCTTTCGGTCGAGAGCCTCGTCTGCCGTGATACAAGCGGCGTTCGGTGCGTCAGCGGTGCCAGCCTGAACGTAAGGTCAGGCGAAATTGTCGGCATCGCGGGCGTTGATGGGAACGGTCAACAGGAATTGGCCGAGGCGATCGTCGGCCTGCGCAAAGTCGAAGGTGGCTCGATCAGCATAAACGGCTACGCGGTCACGCATGGTTCTGTCGCGGAGCGGATCAACCTTGGTCTTGCCCACATACCGGAGGATCGCCACCGCACGGCATTGGTGGAGTCGATGACGATAAGCGAGAACGCCGTGTTGGAGCGCGTCGGAGATGCGCCATTCTCCAGAGGCGGTTGGATCGACAAGGCGGCGATAGCATCGCTTGCAGATACGATCATCAAGGATTTCGACGTACGCACTACGGGCCGGGAGCAGAAAATCGGAACGCTCTCGGGCGGCAATCAGCAAAAGGTCGTCCTCGGGCGGGCACTTTCGCGTGATCCCAGCCTGATCGTCGCCGTTCAACCCGTTCGTGGTCTGGATATTGGGGCAACCGCATTCGTTCATCGAGAGCTTCTCGCCCGCCGCGCTGCCGGGGCCGGAGTGCTTCTGATCTCGACTGAGCTCGATGAAATCCTCGCGCTTTCAGACAGAATTGTCGTCATGTTCAAGGGCAAGGCAATCGGCGAGTTGAAACGGGAAGAGGTGACCGTCGAACGGTTGGGTTTGATGATGGCGGGGCAGGTGACATGAGCGGAACAGAAGATGTTCAATTGAAACGGCCGTACGTTCCACCCGCATTGGTCAGCAGCACGGCTTCGGCATTAGCCGCCTTCATGGTGGGCGCAGTGTTGATCGCTGCAGTCGGCGTCAATCCGCTGACGGCATATGGTGCACTTCTCGATGCGGCCCTCGGCAGTCGCAATGGGCTGTCGGAGACCTTGGTGCGCACCGTACCGCTTGCGCTTTGCGGTCTCGGCATTGCACTTGCCTTCCGGGCTGGCGTCTTCAATGTTGGCGCCGAGGGACAGTTATACCTTGGTGGGACCGCGGCGGCTGCCGTCGGCGTCGCAGGCTCCGCTCTTCCCTCTGTCCTCCTTCTGCCGGCAATGATGCTGGCGGCGGCGCTGACTGGTGCGCTCTGGTCGGGGCTCGCCGCCTGGCTGAAACTTCGCTTTCGCGCTGATGAGCTGATCACCACGATCATGCTGAATTACGTAGCGATCGATTTCGTCTCCTTCCTTCTGCATGGACCGCTTAAGGATCCCAATTCGCCGTTGGCGCAGACAGCGCGACTGACCACAGAAGCGCGGCTTCCCACTCTTTTGTCTGGAACGCGCCTGCACGCCGGCGTTCTTATCGTCGTAGTCGCTGTCATTCTGGCACATCTGTTTCTCTGGAAACGGGTGGGTGGCTTCCGGTTGCGTGTGGTCGGTTTTAATCCGCGTGCTGCGCTCAATGCGGGGATCGATGTGCGTTACACTCTCATGCTCGGCTTTCTGATCAGTGGCGCGCTCGCCGGCCTTGCAGGGTTTGCCGAGGTATCCGGCGTGCAGCGGCGCATGATCGAGAACCTTTCACCCGGTTTCGGCTACAGTGCCATCATCGTAGCGCTGCTCGGTCAGACCAATCCTGTCGGTGTATTGGCATCTGCGTTCCTGTTTGCGGCGTTGCAGATAGGAGCGACGACTATGGAGTCGGCGGCGGGCGTGCCGAGCACGCTGACGACAGTCATTCAGGGGCTTGTCGTTCTGTTTCTCATCGGCAGAGCGGCGTTGCCGCTCGTCTCGGGCTGGCTTTCTCGCCGATTGCGGCCGGGGGCGGTAACATGAATATGTTGTCCGCTCTGAACGATCCGGTATTTGCTGGCTTTCTAGCGGCTTCAATGCGGTTGGCTATACCGATCATGCTCGCAGCCCTTGGCGGACTCTTCGCGGAGCGGTCGGGTGTCCTGAACATCGGACTGGAAGGCATGATGCTCATTGGAGCCTTCGTAGGTTTCGTTGTCACATTTGCAACTGGGCAATTGGCCATAGGTATTGTTGCCGCCGTGCTTTCTGGCGTCACCGCCGGCCTTCTGCTCGGCCTATATACGATAACGCTTGGCGCCAATCAGGTGGTGGTTGGGATTGCCTTGAACCTGCTGTCGGTCGGCGTTACTTCCTTCTTCTATCGCCTGTTCTTTGGGGCGGCCACGGATCGACCGCGGATCGAACCCTTCGCGCCTGTTGATTTCGGCGGGCTCGGTGATGTCCCGCTGGTCGGCCCGCTGCTGTTTCGTCAGGACATGCTGGCTTATCTCGGGCTCTTATTGATCGTTCTTACCTGGTTTGTGATGAAGAAGACGCGATTCGGGTTGAATATCCGTGCTGTCGGCGAGCATCCCGAGGCAGCCGAGACACTCGGCGTCGATGTCGTCCACACGCGGTATATCGCGATCGCTCTTTCCGGTGGACTGGCGGCACTCGGCGGTGCTTTTTTGTCGCTTTCAGCAACAGGCATCTTTCTCGACAACATGACGGCGGGTCGCGGCTATATCGCCCTTGCCATCCTCATTCTCGGTCGCAGACATGCCGTTGGCATTCTGTTTGCCGCTCTCCTCTTCGGCTCCGCGGATGCTCTGCAACTGCGAGCCCAACTTCTGCCCATCAATGTACCACTGCAATTTCTACTCATGTTGCCGTATGTCTTGACGATTGTGGTGCTTGCCGGATTTGCCGGCCGTCAAGGCACGCCTGCTGCCCTCGGGTTGCCCTTTCTCCGCAGTGGTTCGCAAAAAGGATAACTGACGATGCTTGATCTTCATGAAGCTACCTCGCCTGAAGTTGGGCAGGCGATTAGCAAGGGTGCGGTCGCCGTGCTGGCCGTTGGTGCACAGGAACAGCACGGTGCACACCTGCCGCTGTCGACGGATACGGTCATGGCACAGGGCGTGGCGCGGCGCATTGCCGAGGCAATCGGCGGTCTTCTGTTGCCGCCGATTGCCTACGGTGACGCATGGAACAACGAAGGATTCCCGGGCACACTGTCGCTTTCGCCAGACACCATGCGCGCGATCTTCATGGATATCGGTCGGGGACTTTCACGATCCGGCTTCAGGGCGCTCGTCATCGTCAATGGCCATTTTGGAAATCGAGAGCCGATCGCGCTGGCTGCCCGTCTGCTGAAGCAGGAGACGGGTTTTCCCGTCTTTCATCTGGATTATCCAGGTATGGAGCAGGCTGCAAACGATATCTGCGACAGCAAGCCCGCCGCGCCGACCTTCTACCATGCGGACGAAGTCGAGACCTCGATGATGCTGGCGCTGGCCCCTCATCTGGTGAGAATGGACAAGGCCGCAGCGGAATATCCGACATTCCCCGCGACGTTTGGCATGGAGGCGATCAGTCTCAGCACGTTCAACAAATCCGGCGTCTTCGGCGACCCAACGTCGTCCACGGCAGCCAAGGGTGAGGCGCTGATTGCGCGTATCGTTGATGAGAGCGTCAAACTTGTCGAGCTATTCCTCTCGGATAGATGACAAATGCAATCCGATCGCTGTTGCTTCGTTTCCGGCGACGCCGTGCATCCTCTTCGTCAACCGGATGGACGAACCGAGAGGGCGGCTGAGGGACGTGATCGCCGCGCTTCAAGACTACGCCAACCACACGCTTTTGCTTCGCCAGATCCCGATCCGCGAGGGGGACAGGATCATAGGCAGTTGCGATCTGATTTCGGAACGGGCGTGGCGCTATCGGGAAGGCCAGACTTCGGCGCTGATCGCAATCCCCGAAAGCGCGGCCGAGCGCGAGCACGAAGCGCGCAGCGAGCTCCTGGAACACCTGTCCGAATTCGATGACCGGCTTCTCGAAGAACTGATCGAAGATCACGAGCCGCCCAGCAACGCGCTCTATGCCATTTCATCGCGGCTTGTGTGACCATTCGCTGACACTCGGGGATGGTTATCCGGCATGGGTATAGCATGGTTAGTCGTTGAAGTATGTTGGAGGCTTGATGACACGAGTGAAAAGTTACTAACTTCTGCGCAATGTGTCGCCCACTTAGGGTTCCAATTGCCTCAAAGAAAATTGCCCTGCCAGGTGGGGCCAGGCAGGGCAACAACAGGAGTATTGTTGAGAGCGCGAGTCGGATGTGAACTGGAGTTTAGTAACTTGCGCAGCTCAATCTATCATTGTGTGACAGTTTTGTGAATTGTGGCATTCGCATCAGGCGAGAGGAGAAGAACTCGCCGTTCGCACCAACTACTCGCAAACGGTTTCGCGCACTACTACCCGATGATGATGACGGTAGCCGTAGCGCCTCTCTGTCCAGCACCGGCGATGATACCTATAGCGCGGAGCGTCATAGTATCCATCATCTGCGTAGGTCGGTGGATCGCTGTAATAGCGTGGCGGCGGCGCATCATAGTCGTAGCGAGATCCGACTCCGTATTCAAAGTAGACCTGAGAGAATGCCGGCGATGCGGCCAAGGTCGTTGCGAGCGCCAGCGCCGCGATTACAATTCTTTTCATGTCTTTCCATTCCCATTTACATACAGCTGTGACGCGCTATCCCGCGCCTTAAATGTAGTATGCCATGAGCGGCGCTCGTGAATACGGACCAAAGTCCCGACCAAGTAAGGACTTAGGCCTTAGAGCTTGTGAAAGCTCTGTTCGCCAGCGTTGCGTGGCCTCCTCGTACTCAAATCGTAAGATGAGATATCGTCTCCAACCGAATAAGTAGGCGGTGGCGACTGAGGGTTTATACGTGCTCCCGCCTGCAAGATGAGCGGTGTTATGCCCTTTCGAAAACATGCATCTATTCCAAATGATCTCAATTTTCGTGAAGCGTTATTGCTTTGGACTCGCAAGTTTGTCAGATCCGACACGGGGGCAACGCGCGTTACTCAGCGGACGATTGATGTGTTGTGCGCCAATCCCAGCCTCCTCGACGGACGTGACATAAACGAAGCGATTTTCATGCTATTGCGTCGGCACGCGTTCAATGAATTCGAATTGTCGTCTGAGCAAGGCCATCGAGGTGATGGCGCCATGTCTGGGAAAAAGCTGATGTGCTGAGGCGAATAGGCCGTTACGATCGGCAGACCGAGCATGTCGGCGTCCGCCCTCACAGGCATGGGAGCATTGTTTACGGAGCAGCGTCGACTAAAATTATCTTATTTGTATTAGATACTTAACTCCGGACTAAGGCGTCATATAACGCCTCCATCGGATGAGAAGTTCGATTCCCTTCCTCTCCGCATTGACTGCTCGGTCCGGCGACGACGTGTGTCGGCCGACGCCTGCTCAGGCAAAACACCGATTCCCTTGAAGGCGGGGGCTTGCTCCCTTTGGAGCGTTGAAAATCGGATATCATTTCCGCAACCGGATGGTTTTGACCACTACTAAGTGTTCTTACCAATGAGGTGATCCGCTTCACGTCGACGACGGAACCCCGATATCCACCAATTGGTGGTCCTTGGCTGTCTCTCCAATAAACGTCGGCCGATAAGTTCGATCAGCGCGGGCGCCAATGTTGTGCGTTTTATGGTGGTAGCCGTTGCTCGGGCTGAGTAATCCCCATTCCAGTTTCGACACCTTGCTACCTCGGCCTGGTGGAAACGCGAAAGTGCCTGGGCGTCATACCCGTCTGCCTTTTGAAAACTTCGTAGAAACGAGCAGCCGACCCAAACCCGCAATCGTCCGCGATGTCCAAAATCGAGTCATCCGTTTCGGCTAGCCTCTGCATGGCGCGAGCCAACCGATACCGGGTCAAGTACTCCATAACGGATATTCCCAATACGCTGCGAAATGCTCTGCTGGCAGTGGTCGAGTGGACGTTCGCGTGCTTTGCTATCGCCGCCAGTGTCAGCGCTTCACCATACCGCTGACCGATCAAATCAGTTAGGAGTTGGGTGTATCGTATCTCCGAACCCGACAATCTTGGATTGGAGGCCATTGCAGGCCTGTCGAACGTGTGATCGAGAATCAATCGCCGGACCACGATCGACACTTCATCCTTTACGAGTTGCTGGCGCGCCGAGCCGCCTACCAGCCATTCATCGGCCCAGCGCTCGCGAACGTTGATGGTCCCGCTGGAGGCTCCGGCTTCGTTTACGAACGCACCCTGAAGGACTGCCTGTCTCGACGCCGCGTCGATCGGCAAAGCGAGAAAGTCCACGAGAGGGAGATAGACGCATACCAGCGGAGACTCCGGAGTGACGACGATGGTCTGGTGCGGGATTGCTGCCCAGAACAGCACCATTCGACCCGCTTCCACATATTCCTGTTTCCCGTTGAACAGGTAGGTCATCGACCCCTCAAGGAGGAGATTGATCTCTATGTGGTCGTGCCAATGGGCAGAGATCATCGTGTCCGCGACGTGGCGCTCAACCGTAAAGTCTCGCGGGGATCCAATCCACTTACCTTCGCTTACCGTCGATTCGTTGCCCACACATGCTCCGATCCTGGAATTATTTTCCATTTAGCAGGAAGAAATTCTCGGTGGGAAGAGGCAATCAGTTGTCGGTCATCAACTCGGGAGCAACCCCATGCCGAAAATTTGCCTCGTTGGAGCCGGAAGCACCGTCTTCGCTCAAAACATTCTCGGTGACGTCTTATCGACGCCGACCGACCACGACTATGTCATCAGTCTTTTCGATATCGATCCGGAGCGGCTGAAAACTTCAGAGATCGTGGCCCGTCGCATCTGCGAGGCCTTGCATCTGAACCGTGTGCGGATCGAAGCGACGCTCAATCGGAGGGAAGCGCTAAAAGATGCGGATTTCGTGATCCTGATGATGCAGGTGGGCGGCTACAAGCCTGCGACCGTGACGGATTTCGATATCCCGAAGCAATACGGTCTGCGTCAGACCATTGCAGACACGCTGGGCATTGGAGGCATTTTCCGGGGCCTTCGCACCATCCCGGTCCTGGACACCATCTGCCGCGACATGCAGGAAGTCTGCCCCGACGCCTTGCTTATGCAATACGTGAACCCGATGGCGATCAATTGCTGGGCAATCAAGGAGATCGCGCCGGAGATCCGCAATGTAGGTCTCTGCCACAGCGTTCAGCACACAGCGGGCCACCTTGCCGAATGCCTGGGAGAAGACATCGGCGAGATCAACTACCTTTCCGCAGGGATCAATCACATTGCGTTCTTCCTGAAGTACGAGAAACTTCATGCCGACGGCCGGCGCGAGGATCTGTATCCCCGGCTAAAGGCGCTTGCCGCAGAGGGCAACGTGCCCGAGGACGACCGAGTGCGGTTCGATGCGCTCAAGAGGCTCGGCTTCTTCGTTACGGAGTCCAGCGAGCACTTTTCGGAATATACGTCCTGGTACATCAAAGATCGACGCCCGGAACTCATCAATGAGTTCAACATCCCGCTCGACGAGTATATCCGCCGATGCGAGGTCCAGATATCCGAGTGGCACGCTCTACGACAGGATCTGGAGGGCGGCAAGCCAATAGACGTCTGCCGGAGCAACGAATATGCTGCTGGCATTATCCATGCTGCGACGACCGGGAAGCCCGCTCTCATCTACGGCAATGTGCCCAACGCAGGGCTGGTTGAGAACCTTCCCCCCGAATGCATCGTCGAGGTGCCGTGCCACGTGGATCGCAACGGAATTCAACCTATCCGGATCGGCCGGATTCCTTCTCAGCTTGCCGCTGTCATGAAGTTGAGCATTTCCGTCCAGGAACTCACGGTCGAGGCCGCTCTTACTGGGAAGCGGGACAGGATTTACCAGGCAGCGCTCCTTGATCCGCACACTTCCGCTGAACTGTCGCCGGACGAGATCTGGCGCATGGTCGATGACCTGATCGAGCGACACGGCGATCTGCTACCCGCCTATCGCTGAAAAGCTCAACATCGGAAGACACACAACGGCGCTCATCCAGCGCCGTTTTTTGTTCGTTAAATCGATCATAAAAAATCAATATTATGATTGACAGTGAGCGAAATGAGCCGTTATGTGATCACCATTGAATGACGAGAGGAGGTGCTCATGAGTCTGACCAATGGTTTGAAGACCGATCGGCTCGATCTCATACGTAGTCATCTCTATGCGAATGGGTTCTCTAGTATCCAGGATATTGCCGACGCCGTGGGCGCGTCGCTCGCTACGGTTCGACGCGATCTTCAGGTGCTGCAGGAAGCAGGCGCCATCGATCGCGTGCACGGGGGTGCCCGGATCGCGGAAGGTACTTCTGTGGAGCTGGCATTCCAGGAGCGCGAAAAGCGGCAGCTGGCCGCCAAGCGCGCGATCGCCGCGCACGCGTATGAGCTCCTGTCCCCCCGAACGGCGATCTTCCTCGATGCCGGGACGACCGTTCTGCAGTTAGCCAAGCTGATCCGCATCAATCCGATTCCTCTGCGGATATTCACGAACGGTTTGATCGTGGCTCAGGAGTTCATAAACGTTCCAAACCTCGAAGTCGTTCTGGTTGGAGGACAGCTTCGCAGCGAAAACGCGTCCCTCGTGGGTCCGCAAGCCGAAGCCATGCTGGAATCCATCTGGTTCGACCAGCTTTTCCTTGGTGCCAGCGCGATCAGCAACGATGGCGCGATCTACAGCGTCGACAGTGCAGAAGCCAGCGTCAATCGAAAGATGCTGGCTCGGTCAAACAGCAAGTTCGTCCTCACGGACTCGACGAAGTTCGGTACGACTGCGACCTACAAGGTTGCCCCACTCAGCGAGGCAAAGTTGATCACCGACGACGGTCTGTCCAACGAATGGCGCACGCAGCTCGAAAAGGCCGGTGTCGAGACTTTGTTTGCTGATCAGGGGGTGAAGTCTTGAGGCCTGACCTGATTCTCGGCGTTGACGGTGGCGGCACGAAAATGATGCTCGCTCTTGCCGACCGAAACGGCACCTTCCTTCGAACTGGCTTCGGGGGTGGTGTGAACGCCATGGACAATCCCGGTTGGCGTGACGAACTCAGTCGATGCCTGGAGCCCTTCCGTCACCAAGAAGGGTTGGTCTCGGTCGCGGCAGCCCTCCCGGTCTTCGGTGAAGTGGCGACGATTTCGCGGCAACTGGACGAGGTCGTCAACCGAGCGTTTCCCAACGCCCGCACTCGCGTCCTGAACGATGTCGATGCGGCACATCTTGGAGCCTTTGCAGGCAGGTCCGGGATACTCCTGCTCTCGGGCACGGGGTCGATGGCTTGGGCGCGAGATCGGGCGGGTGAATCTTTTCGGGTCGGCGGATGGGGCGACATTGTCGGGGATGAGGGCAGCAGCCACTGGATCGGTCGATTGGCACTCAACGCGGTGAGTCAAAGCATCGATCGGCGTTCTGCTCCGACTGCCTTGACCGAAGCGATCTTCTCTCACCTCGGCCTGGACCGGAACAATCCTATGGAGTCGCTGGGCTCCTGGGCAACAGCGCACGCTAGACGTTCAAGCATTGCCGCTCTGGCGGCGGTCGTCGATCGCACAGCGGCAGCAGGCGATGATACCGCAATTGCTGTTCTCGAATTGGCCGCGGACCAGCTTGCGAGCCACCACCTTGCGATAGCCGCGCAGTGCGAGCCGGGAGCAAACTGGACCTACGCGGGCGGAACGTTCCGAAGCAGGCTGCTTCTCGATGCACTGGCAAAGCGGATCGGCCGTCCCCCGGTTTGTCCGAGCTTGCCCCCAATCGGCGGAGCTCTTTTCGCTGCCGCCCAACTTCTCGACTGGCCCACAGATGAAGGCTGGATCGAACGCGTCGCAAAATCGGCGAAGGCGGCGTTCGAGCATTGAACCGATGCCGGGTCTAAACATAAGAAGGATGGGAACATGCGTAAGAAATTCTTGTTACTGCTCACTTCGGCCGCGCTGGCCATCGCTCTCCCTGCTGCCGCACAGGACAAGCCCCTAGCGGGTAAGTCCATCACCGTGCTGATGCCATCGCCACAAGGGCCTGACATTGCATCGGCATTCGAAGCGGAGACGGGTATCCATGTCGATTTGCAGACGCTCTCGTGGGATGACATCCGACCGAAACTGGTGACGGCCCTCGTCGCAGGCACTGCCCCCGCCGACGTGACGGAATTCGACTGGTCCTGGACGGGCCAGTTCGCAGCTGCCGACTGGTACATGCCCCTGAACGATGTGGTCGACGCTGACACGATCAAAGACATCGGTGTTGCCAAGATCTTTACCGTCGATGGCAAGCTTCTCGGGATCCCATACACCAACGATTTCCGCGTGATGCTGGTCAACAAAAAGCATTTCGCCGACGCAGGGGTCACAGAGATGCCCAAGACTCTTGATCAGCTGGTCGCAGCGGCAAAGAAAATCAAGGAAAAGGGCATCGCCACTTATCCGATCGGCCTACCGCTTTCAGCTACCGAAGGCGCATCGACGAGCTGGTATCTTCTGACGAAGGCCTTCGGCGGCGAGTTGTTCGACAAAGATTTCAATCCGCTCTTCACCAAGCCTGACTCGGCAGGTTACAGGGCGCTCGCATTTGAGCTCATGCTTCTGAAGGAGGGTCTGGTCGATCCTGCGTCTACCGGACTGAAAGATAGCCAGATCAACGAAGGTATCTTCTCACAAGGGCTCACAAGCATCATGATCTCGGGTGAACCCGGTCGCCTTGGCTCGATGAACGATCCGAAGCAGTCGAAGGTTGCCGGACAGGTCGAGGCAATCCTGGTTCCCACGGAAAGCGGAGAAACACGCAGCTTCGGTCTGCCGGAGGCGCTTGCCATTCCGAACGTTTCCCCGAACAAGGACGCGGCAGTGGCCTTCGTCAAGTGGTTCACAAGCCGCGAGTTTCAAAAGAAAAACATGGCGAACGGCTTCCTCCCGACCAGGACGTCTGCATTGAGCGAGCTGAACTCCGAAGGCAAGTTGAACAGCGGTGACGCGTTGATCGCGCAATCGAAGACCGTCGAAGCGCTTTTCCCGCAGGGAACACCTCCGTGGTATCCCCAGTTCTCGAGCGGCGTGAACACCGCGATCAACAGCGTTGCCAAGGGCCAGATGACCGTTGATCAGGCAGTGGAAAGTATCGCTTACGCAACGAAGCAGGCAATGGCGCAATGAGCGCTGTCTCCTATAGCGGGACCGCGGCGAAGAAGGGTGTCGGCCGGAATGCCGACACCGCGCTAGGCGTGCTGTTGGTGTCCCCGATATTCATAACGATGGCGGCCCTCGTCTTCTATCCGATGACGCGGACGATGTGGGACAGCCTCCATCGGATCAACCCGATGCAAGCTGGGACGCCATTCGTCGGACTTGATAATTACACTCGAATGCTGTCCGACGCCCAGCTCGGCAGCACTTGGATGAATACGCTTATCTATGTTGTGCTGGCGGTTATCGCCGAAACGGTATTTGGCGTCCTGGCCGCATCGTTGATCAACCAAATCAGGGTAGGTCGGCAGTGGGTGCTCGCGGCGGTCATACTACCGTGGGCTCTCCCGGGCGTCGTAAATTCGGTCATCTGGCTCTGGATATACCAGCCGGGCGCAGGCCTCCTGAATGGTATCCTGACATTTTTGGGACTGCCTTTCGAGAACCATGTCTGGTTCAATGACCGCACGAGTGCGATCATTGCCGTCACTGTCGTCCACGTGTGGCGGATGATGCCTTTAACGATCGTGATCGTACTGGCGGCGATGCAAAGTATCCCGGCGCACCTTTACGAAGCAGCCCGTATCGACGGAGCGACACGACCACAGATGTTCGCTCTCGTCACGTTGCCGCTGGTACGAAGCGCGATCGCTGTGTCGATGACCAACGCTACGGTGAATGCATTCAACCTCTTCGACGAGGCGTGGGTCTTGGGCGGATCAAGCCTGGAAACTCGGCCGATCCTTGTTCAGATCTATCTCGAGACGTTCCAGAACTTGCGTTTCTCCTATGGCATGGCCTTGTCGGTTGTCATCACCTTCGTCTCATTGCTCATCTCGCTCGTCTACGTTCTCCGGGTCTATCGCAACACGAGGTTCGATTGATGAAAACATCGCTCCATTATCGTGTGATGATATGGACGGGCATCGCCGTTCTGTTGGTCTGGTCTCTCGGCCCGATCTACTGGACGGTCGCCAGTTCGGTAACGCCAACGGACGACTTCTCGGTCAGGCCGATCCATTTCTTCCCGCAGCATTTCACGTTCGACCACTATTCTCGACTTCTCGGCATCAATGTCGACCGTATCGGAGGGGTCGAGGTATGGCGGCAGTTTCGACTGGCGCTTCTAAACAGCGTGATTACTTCGGCGGCCGCCACGCTTCTCTGCGTCGCGGTGTCCGCGCTCGGTGCCTATGCGTTCACTCGCATGCGCTTTCCCGGGCGTAACGTTCTCTTCGGACTGGTTGTGGCGACTCTTGCCGTTCCGGCTTACGCCGTTCTGATCCCGCTCTACCAGATCATGATCAAGATGCATCTCGTCGACACCTATGTCGGGGTTGCCCTTATTTACGTGTCTGCCTACCTGCCGCTGTCGCTCTGGCTTTTGCGCAGCGTGTTCGAGGCGTTGCCGCTGGCACTCGAAGAGGCGGCGCAGCTTGATGGGGCAGGGCGCTTGTACATCCTTTTCAAGATCGTACTCCCCCTTGCAGGCCCCGGTCTGACGGCAGCGGCGATCCTCACGTTTCTAGGGGCCTGGGGGCAGTACCTCGTGCCGCTCATTTTCTCGCCTCAGGCGACCAAGCCGTTGACGGTATTGATCCCTGAGTTCGTCACCAAGAACTTCATCGACTACGGGCTGATCACGGCCAGCGGTTCCATCGCGATCGTTATCCCGGCCTTGGTCGTCATCTTTCTCAACCGATACCTGGTCAGCGGATTGCTGGCAGGCTCGGTCAAGTAATCGGAGCTAAAATGAACACCACCGAAAAAGTCATCCGCGAGCAGTTTCCATTTTGGGAAAAGGCGCTGGGTGCGAACAGCGCGACTGCCAGACAGGACGTCCTCGTTTACGTGGGATGCGGAACTTCCTACTACCTCGCCATGTCGCTTGCCGCCTACGCGAACCGCGCCGGCCGCCGGGCTATCGCGGTTCCCGGTGCCGAATGGCTCAACCGACCCTCCTACTTTTGGCCCGACTGGAAGAACACCCATGTCGTTGCGATCTCTCGCAGCGGTGAAACGACCGAAACCGTTGCCGCCGCGAAAAACAGCCGGGAAAACGGCGCCTTCGTGACGTCACTCACCGTCGAGGCGGACAGTACGCTTGCCAAGAACAGCGATTCGGTCGTCACATCGCCGACGCATGCAGAGGAAGGTATCGTCATGACCGCCTCCGCGAGCTTGATGCTCTTGCTCGGTCTGCAGATGGTAGGCTCCGAAATCCCCGCATCGATCGTCGCTTCTGCCCAAACTCTTGCAGAGAAGCTGGATGAGCTCCTCGACTATGAAGTTCTGGACCGCGGCCATTTTGTCTTCCTCGGTGGCGGCCCCTTGTTCGGTATCGCTTCGGAGGGCGCGCTGAAGCTTTTGGAAATGAGCCAGGTTATGACGCAACCGTTTCATCCCCTCGAATACAGGCATGGCCCGATCAGCCTCGTCGACGCCAAGACGGCAGCCGTCATGCTCTACAGCACCGATCAGAAGGATGCGGAAATGAAGCTTGTCGAGGAGCTGCGCGAAAAGGGTGCCTTCGTAATCGGGATCGGCGGTCCGGGCGATATCGAACTCGCGGTCGACTTCGATCTGTCGGTTGCGGGCCTGGCTCTCCTGCCTGCGCTTCAGATCCTCGGAGAGCGGGTCGCGCAGTCCCGCGGCATCGACACCGTCCAGCCAAGGCACCTCACGAAGGTTGTGAAGCTGGCATGAGCAAGATCGTCGACCAGAACCGGAAAATTGCGTTCTCCAAGCTTTTCGGCGAACGGAAGCGAGAGTTGCCACGCGGCATCGTTTCCGTTTGCTCCGCACACCCGCTCGTCGTCGAGGCCGCGCTCCGGCGCGCCTCTGACGAGGGCAGCGTTGCCTTGATCGAGGCCACCTGCAATCAGGTCAACCAGGAAGGCGGCTACACGGGGATGACACCGGCGGTTTTCCGCAGGTTCATCGAGAGGATAGCCGAAAAGGTCGGCTTCCGTCCAGAAAACATAATTTTCGGCGGCGATCATCTCGGACCCAACCCGTGGAGGAAGCTCGCCGCCGAAGAAGCGATGTCGCGGGCTGCGAAGATGGTGGAAGCCTATGTCGAGGCGGGCTTCGAGAAGTTGCACCTCGACACCTCAATGGGATGTGCCGGGGAAGCAGCGGCTCTGCCTGATGAGCTGACCGCCGAGCGGGCGGCGCGGCTTGCGAAAGCAGCGGAGGACGCAGCGCGACGCGCCGGCCGCCGACCGCCTGTCTATATCATCGGAACCGAAGTTCCGCCTCCCGGCGGCGCGACACATGCGATCGAGGAACTCGAAGTGACGAGGTCCGACGCAGCGGCGAAGACGCTGGCTGTGCACGCGGCCGCATTCGACGAGGCGGCCGTCCCGGAGGCAATGGACCGGGTCATAGGGATCGTCGTTCAGCCCGGTGTCGAATTCGGAAATGCGAACGTGGTCTTGTATAAACCTGAAAAGGCCCGCGAACTTGCATCCAGACTCAATCGTATGCCGGGTTTGCTATTCGAGGCCCATTCTACGGATTATCAGACCGCTGAGGGACTTTCCTCCCTCGTCGATGACGGATTTGCGATCCTGAAAGTCGGACCCGGTCTGACCTTCGCACTGCGGGAAGCGTTTTACGCTCTTGATGCGATCCGAGCCATTCTCTTGCCGGAACGTACCGCAGGCAATTTGCCAGCAGAAATGGAAGCGATCATGGTAGGCCAGCCGCAGCATTGGTCGGGCCATTATCATGGCTCCAGCGATGAGATGCGATTGCAGCGGCACTTCAGCTACAGCGACCGCATCCGCTATTACTGGCCAGAGAGCGAGGCACTGCGTGCGGTGGAAAGCTTGTTTGCAGAGCTTCCCGATACAATCCCTGAAACCCTCATCAGCCAGCACATGGCTCGTGTTTACCCAGACGTTGTAGCGGGACGGGTACCGGCGCGAGCGAGGGATATCTGCCTCGCAGCGATCGACAGCGCGTTAGCGCCCTATTCGGTGGCAACGGCCACTACTCGTCAGTTGCGATAAGCGCAGCCCTCGCCGCAAAAGCGTTCAAACCGGAGATACCCATGGCGTCAGTCAGCGTCGCGAATGCTCGCAAGAGTTATGGCCACCACGAGATCCTTCACGGGGTCGACATTGATATCCAGGACGGCGAATTTGTCATTCTCGTCGGCCCGTCGGGGTGCGGGAAATCCACGCTTCTGCGGATGATTGCTGGGCTCGAAGAGATCTCCGATGGGAGAATCTCCATCGGAGGTCGCGTCGTCAACGACGTAGCGCCAAAGGAAAGGGACATTGCGATGGTGTTCCAGTCATATGCTCTTTATCCTCATATGACCGTCGAGGAGAACATGGGGTTCTCGCTCAGACTGGCAAAAGCTCCTAAAGACCAGATCAAGGCGCGCGTTCGAGAAGCAGCCCAGATATTGAGCCTCGAACATCTTCTCGAACGCCATCCCCGCAACCTGTCAGGAGGACAGCGCCAACGCGTCGCGATGGGTCGAGCTATCGTTCGCAATCCGCAAGTGTTCCTTTTCGACGAGCCGCTTTCCAATCTCGATGCGAAGCTACGCGTGCAGATGCGCTCGGAAATAAAACAGCTGCACCAGCGGTTGAGGACGACCACGATCTACGTGACGCACGATCAGATCGAGGCGATGACCATGGCCGATAAGATCGTTGTGATGCGTGATGGCTACGTGGAGCAGATCGGTTCGCCCCTCGACCTCTACGACCGCCCGGAGAACCTTTTCGTCGCTGGGTTCATCGGCTCACCCGGAATGAACTTCATCAAGGGCAAGAGCATAGGGGGCAGCTTTGTTTCAAACGATGATGTCACACTTCCGTTGCCTCCGGGGATTTCGGTTCATGATAGCCACGAGATCACTTATGGCATACGACCCGAGCACCTTGGCGTGGAGGGCGACGGCTTGAACGGCGAGGTCGTGCTTGTCGAACCGACCGGTGCCGAGACGCAAGTGACCGTGAAAGTCGGGCCTGACCAGATGATTGCAAGTGTTAGGGAGCGCCTTGACCTTAGAGCCGGCGATCATATCAAATTGTCGCCCAATCTCGCGAAGGTGCATTTGTTCGACTCGGTGAGTGGAACGCGGCTTACGTCGTAAATGTATCCGCTTGCCGGCTATGGGAGATCATATTGAATAAGATCCTAGTTATCGGAGAAGTCCTCGTCGAGATCGTCGCGCTCGAAAAAGGCTATGGCTTCCGATCTCCCATGAACCTAGTCGGCCCGTTCCCGTCCGGTGCGCCACCGATTTTCATCGACCGAGCCGCAAAACGGTTCTGTCGCAAACAGGTAGCGAACCGACCGCCGGCATTGGGATCCGTGATTTTCTGCCCTGTTTCCCTGCAAACCGTGTCTTGGTGAGGTGAAGGGTATCCAACTCTTCGGGTCCGAAAACGGTATTGCCAAGTTGTTTGAGGCTGGTCGCGTGCCATTACGGGGCGGCTATTTTACGCCGCCATTTCAGCGGTGTACCCGGCCCACAGGCCGAATGCGTCAATCCGTGCATGGCGGTACGAAATGGCGGTAAGACTGTCGCGGCGAGGGCGGGAGATCGTATTGATTTGGTCATGGGCAGACAGAAAGCGTTGCGCCTGACGAGGCGATTTGAACCGCCCCATGATCTTCTCGCGTTTTCGGGTCAACCGGTGCGAGTTTTCAATTCTGTTGTTCAAGCCCTCATGCGCCCGATGATCGGCATCAGCATCGATCGCCCGCCAGAGCCAGAACTTCTGTCCGCCGACTGCAATGACGGCCTCATCCATATGCTACTTGTCATTTGGCTTGGGGCGATCCCTGCGAATGCAGGTGGCAAAATGGCGGTCAAAGCGATTAATCCATAATCGAACAGTTTCCCGGCTGACGATCACACCGTGCTCAGCAAGCAGCTCTTCCACATCCGCCGTGCTCAGCGAAAACCGGGGATAGGCCCACACCCCATAAGCAACAATCTCACGCGGAAAGCGAGATCCCTTCAACCGGGGAAAAAAGCGCGGCAATTTCATTGCGCCTCGATACCTGATAAGCCAGCCTCAAACAACTTGGCAGTACCGTTCCGGCAGGTGATGAGCCGGCTTCCGCCGCAATTCCCCTCAGATCGGCTCGTGAGAATAGCGCGGCTTTCCGCCGGGCTTGATCTGTGGAGGCCCGCAAACTGGTTTGCAGCTCTGGCTTTGCGGCCGCTCTGATCAGTGGAAAGTCGAGCGCTCGATGACTGGGCGCTCATGTCAAACCCCAATTGCAGAGGGAATATGTATGCGTAGAAGCTTCATATCGACTGCGGACGTGGTGGATATTCTGTCCATCCAAAGGGTTTTGAGCCGGGTAGGATCGTTTGCCGATCAAAAGCGATGGGAAGATCACCGCCAACTTTTTTCGGATGAGGTGGTCATTGATTTCGGAGGTGTCAAACCGTCGCAGACCATTAGCTCCGATAATCCGATGAAACGGAACAAGGCGTCCTATAGGGCGTGAAGACCCAACACACGTTCACAAACCAGGATGTGGAGATTATGGGCGATACCGCGACAGCCACCTCAATCTGTGCAACATATGCTGCAGCTAGCGGAACTTGACGATTATCTTGTCTGGGATCTGTCCCTTAAGTTCGAAATGCAGATGTAAATAATACGCCTGTCCATCGCCGCCGCGACTTATGCTCCTACGCCGCTGCGTTTGATGTTTGAGCTCCATTGGTGATAGGTTCAAAGCTATCCAGCTGGAGCATCACCGACTTCTACCCTGCTGATGCTCGTTCGACGTAACGCAAAATTCTGGTGACAGTTGACCGACTAACACCTGCCTCTCTGACGATACAATCCGTTGACTTACCTTCGGCCTTCAGCCGCAATACGTCGTCGGATTTGTGTCTCGTGGCGGAAGCTGACGAATCATGTGCCACCCGCGTGCCGAGGGAGAGGGAGACTGTATTTTCGATCGCTGAGGTTTCGTAATCCTCGGTCTTAACGGGCGCCATAACACGCTCCTTTGCAATCATTGGACTGTCAGAATTAATGACGCCGATGTTGCTGCGAGTAAATTCAGATCTTAGGAGTATCTGATGCAAGCTTTATTCGGTACGGACGCTGAGGCGCGCATACCGGCCTCGTTGCAATACTAGTGAACCGCGTACAAAATAACTTACTCTGGAACCGACGCCATTTGAAATGCCGTCTTTTGTAAGTAGGCCCAGTTGTCTTCCCTTCTTGTTGCATTCGGTCAGAATGACTCTGCACTAAGTGGTTATCGCGTGGCCGTGCTGACATGCAGATGATCGTTATCAGATGGAGGCTTTCGCCGCACAGCGTAGACTCTGCCGAATAGAAGTGCTGCAGGAGGATCAGCGGCGTTCCTGCATCTGGGCCGAGGCGGCGCTAAGCGAAGCGGATGCGTCCAGCTTCGAGATATTTCGTGGGCGCAGCCTCCAAGGAAACGATCATTTCAATTCCTTTCGATTGCCGTGAGGATTGGTAGCGGGCGGCCACTGCGCGCCGCGAAAGAGTCGGAGCCATGGAAAGACGAGCGTCCTGCATGGCGGTCCAAGGTGCGTCGTCGGGAAGCGGAGGAATGGTCACAGGCTCGCGGCGGTCGAAGCCGACAAGCGCAGCGTCCACAAGATCCTCCACCTCCATCAGCATCGATTGGGAAAGAGTTGATGTCCTTGCCCGACCGCTCCCGGAGTTCCGTCCGTGTCGCGCCGGGGAGGACGGCTTGCATGTAGAGACCTTGACTGGAGTAGTGCGCCGTCATCGATTGGCTGAGGTTCAGCAGGAACGACTTCGAGCCGCTGTAGATGCCGTCATAGCGTTCCGGGGCGAGGGCCAGCACGGAAGAGATATTGATCACTGCCCCTTGGCCCATCTTGGCGAAGGCCTTGACGTGCATTCCACTCATTTGCACAGCTTCGTTGACAGATACAAACCGCTGTCAACGCATCTTACAGCCGGAATTGAAAATCGCGTGCCGGATGCCCTAAAGCACGACGTCCGGAAACGCGAAGAGCAAATCAAGCGTTGAAGCCGGCGTCTACACTGAGAACCGCACCGGTGATCAGACCAGCAGCCGGACCCGCCAGAAACGCCACCACGCTCGCGACTTCACGGGCTCGCCAAACCGGCCGAGCGATGTGAGGCTGCGCTCCACCTGATCAAGCCCCTCTTAGAACATGCCGTTGGAATTGGCTGCCTGCTCGGGGATCGGCTGAAGAATGTCCCAATGTTCAACCACCTTGCCCCTTTCAATACGAAATATATCGACGCCGGCAGTTCCGCGGTCCTCTTTGTTCAAATAGGCGCAAAAGTGTATTGCAACGAGATCGCCGTCGGCAATCGTGCGTTTGATTTCGATTTTGAAATCCGGAAACTGCTGGTGAAAACCTTTAACAAAGCCGACAAAGCCTTCAGGGCCGTCGGCCACCTGGGGATTGTGCTGTATATAGGTTGAACCGACGTGGGCGCTAATAGCCGAAACCGGATCCTTTTCAACAAAGGCGCGGCGGTGAAAATCCAAGGCGATATCCTTGTTGGACTGTATTCTCTCACTCATCTGTAGCTTCCTATTGACGACTAACTTTTTTGCGGGTTTCAACGCGAGGCCTCACGCCGGTCTTGGAGTAAACATGCCTGCATACATGCCGTTATCGACAACAAGGACATGACCGTTGATCGAGCGGGCAGCGCCAGATGACAGAAACAACAATGCACTAGCGACATCTTGCGCCGTGGCAATACGGCCGGTCGGGGAAACTGCCCGGAATTCGTCGCGCGAAATTCCATAGGCATCGATTGCTTCCTGCAGCATTGGCGTGTCGACGGGGCCCGGGCTCACGCAATTGCAATTGATGCCGTCGCGGCTGACCTCCATTGCCATCGCCTTGCAAAGATTGATGACGGCGGCCTTGCTGGTCGAATAGGCAAGGGCGTTGGCCATGCCGTACATGCCGGCAAGCGCGGTGGTAAAGAGGATTGCACCGCCGCCGTGCTGGCGCATGATGGGAATGGCGAGGCGCGACAGGCGAAAGGCACCGAGGAAGTTCACCTCCCAGACCGCGCGCAATTGCTCTTCCTCCAAGGTCTCTACACCGCCGGAAGTCCCGAAACCTGCGTTATTGATCAGGACATCGACGGTCCCGAACCGGCTGGTCGCCTCCGCTATGATCTTCCGGCTCAGTTCGGCGTTGCCAAGATCGCCGGACAGGCCGAAAGCCTCCGCGCCCAGCGTGCGGCATTGCGAGACAATGGGATCTAGCGACGCGCGTCCACTCAGGATGAGCCGCGCCCCCTTCTCGGCAAAGGCCAGAGCAGTGGCGAAACCAATTCCTGATGTTGCGCCGGTTACAATGACGACCTTGCCGTCGAAATCCTCAACCATTGCGGTCCTCCATGCGGCTTGCGGGCACCAGAATGATTTTGCCTCCGCCGTTTCGCTCCTCCATCAGGCGATGGGCCTCCGCGGCCTTGGCAAACGGCAGCACCTTTGCCGGTGCGAGGTCGAGACGCCCGCTTTTGAACAGCGGTTCGAAGCTCTTCAAGGCCGCAACCACGACTTCCGGCTGTCTTCTGTAATAGTCGCCCAGAAAGAAGCCCGTGACGCGGAGATTGCCTTCCAGCAATTTCGTCACGTTGATCGGGTTGGGTGTCGGCGCGGCATGGCCATAGACCACCGCGCGGCCGTTCGGCGCGAGGCAATCGAATGCGCCTTCCAGGATCCGTCCCGAGGTCGCATCCATGACGAGATCGACGCCATGGCCGTCATTGGCGGCGCGCACGGCGTCCGTCCAGTCCGGCTTAGAATAGTCGATGACGGCGTCTGCGCCACCGGCCATCGCCAGGCCGGCTTTGCTTTCATTGCCGACGCCGGCGATGATCCGCCTGGCACCGTGTGCCTTGGCAATCCTCACGATCAGGGAGCCGACGCCCCCGGTGGCACCCTGCACGAAGACCGTGTCGTTGGGTGTCAACATTCCAGAGTCCGTGAGGGCCAGAAATGCCGTCAGGCCCTGAATGGGAAGCATCGCCGCCTGTTCGGGCGAAAGCCCGTCGGGCCATGGCATCAGGCTTGCTGCGTCGACGGTCATGTAGTCGGCGTAAGCGCCCCCGGTGATATTGGCACCGATGACGCGCTCGCCGATCCGCGCGCTGTCCACACCGTCGCCGCAGCTTTCGACGACACCGGCAAATTCGCAGCCCGGATTGAAGGGCAGCGGGGTGGGCACGGGATAATGGTCGCCACGCCGCCGGACCAGATCGGCAAAATTGACACCGGCTGCGAGAACGCGCACAACCACCTCACCCGCTTTCGGCTGAGGACGAGCCAAGGTTTCAACCTGCAGAACATCCGGGCCGCCGGTTTGGTGAAAGCGGACCGACAGCATCGTTTGCGAGAGGCTCATTTCGACACTCCTTGGGTACGTTTGAACGGCAGTTGCAACAAGAACCAGATCAATCGGGGCGTCAGCAGCCGCAAAGCCAGTCTCGCCTGTTCAGGCGTAATGACGGCAGACATGGGCATCGCGCCAAATATCTTGCCTTTGATCAGCAAGTCTGCGCCCTTTGCCTCAATCGAGCTGATCGTCATGAGTTCGGTCTTGTCTGTGGTGAAGATTTTCATGCCGCGCTCACCTTGTCGAAATCGAGCCCGATCGCCTCAAAAGCCTTCATCGCGGCGGCTCTGCCTGCGCCGAATACGCCGCCGCCCGGATGCATGAACGGACCGACGAGGAACAGGCGTTCAATGCCGGGAACCGTGAGGCCACCAAGGTCGGGTGTCGGGCGGTGGGAGCCGAATTGATAGGAGTAGGGCGCGATGCCGTGAATGTCGCCCTTCTGGAAGCTTTCTGAATCGCGTTCCAGATCGAGCGGACTGTAAATCGCGCGGGCGATGAAGTTATCCTTGCCGAGATTGGTGATGAATGTGCCTGCTTTTTCGCAAAGCCAGTCGGCATAGTCTTCCTTGTAGCTGTCCCAGCGCGCGGCACCGCCATCCTTGAGGTCATAGGGCGCATAGCTGAACATCAGGAATGTCGCGTTGCCCGCAGGTGCTCTCGTGGGATCGACATTGGACGGGCAATTGGCGCCGAAAAGTGGCCTTTCAGGCAGCATGCCGTAACGCAGTTCATCAAAGGACCGCCGCAAATGTTCGAGCCGGGTCGGAAGCAGCTCCGTGATGATCGTGCCGTTCACATGGCCACCAGCCGCAAACTTCGCAGGCTCCTTCAGCGCGCCATGAACGACAAACGCGCTGAATGCTGCCGGCCGGGTTATGCGGGCGGCCTTGTCGACGTAGGGATCGAGGTTGTCGATATAGGCATGCAGACGGTGGGGGTGGAGTGCGCCGATGATGCAATCCCTTGCGAAATATTCGCCTGCCGCGGTCCGGACGCCAACGGCGCGGTCGCCCTTGACCAGGACCTTTTCGACCCTGGTTTCGGTCAGGATGGTGCCGCCATGATCGCGCAGCTGCGCAACGAGTGCGTCTGTCAGCGCACCGCTGCCGCCCTTGGCGACGCCAATGCCGTAGCGTTCGAGAAAGGCGACGAACATGAACAACCCGATGCCCGTGCCCATCTCGTCCGGGAGCTGAAGGTTTTCCGTCACCAGCTTGAGAAAATGCACCCTGACATAGTCGTTCTCGAAATACTCGGTGATGATGTCGAGGGCGCTTTTCTGCATGATCATCAGAATTTCACGGCCCTCCCGGCTCTGGTCGAGCATGGCGCTCATGGCGCCGTTGGGGATCGGGGGTGAGTAGAGGCCCGACAGAAGCATGGGGAGAATGCGGTCGCCCAATTCGGCAAGCTTGAGAAACGAGTCTGCGTCCGCTTTGGAGAAGTGCGCGATCGCGGCATAGTTCTTCGATCGGTCCGTATAAAGCGACAGCGTCTCGCCGTCGTTGAAGACGGAAATATGCGGCGGATCGGGATAGATATATTCAAGGCCGTAGCGGGACTTCAGGCCGAGTTCGTCCTTGGCAATGACCGGATTGGCCTGGATGAAGATATGGGCTGTGCTGTGCTGATCGTGCCGGAAGCCGGGCGCGGTCAATTCGCGCGTGACAACACCGCCCCCCAGCCACGGCTGGCTTTCGAGGACAAGAACGCTCTTGCCGGCTTTCGCAAGATAGGCGGCGGCGATCAGTCCGTTATGTCCCGAACCAATGGCGATGACGTCGTACGTCGTGGATGTACTCATGATTTCCTCCCGAAATGACTGTGTCCGACGCGAAGCGCTCCAGCCGCTTCACGTCATCACATTTGTCTTCTGGAAGGTTGTATCAACGACCAAAGCATTTGCAAAAATGATTTCTTTTATGTATTTCCATAGCTAGGATGAATGGTTGAAGGGTGAAAGCTCAAGGCAACGCGGCTGATCGCGTCAAGGCCGTCGGCTTTCCTGCCGGGGTGATGACATGCATTTCAATGGCTTGGATCTCAACCTGATCGTCGCGCTCGACGCCATCCTGACCGAGCGGAACGTCACCAGGGCGGCCGAGAAATTGAATATCAGCCAACCCGGCATGAGTGGTGCACTGAACAGGTTGCGGCAATATTTCAACGACGATCTCCTGACGCAGAACGGCAAGCAGATGATACCGACGCCCTTGGGTGCTGCACTTTCCGTTCCGGCAAAGGAAATACTGGCAACCGTCCGGTCGCGTTTGGCCGTCCAAACGCGGTTCCTACCACAGGAAGCACGGCGGAGTTTCACCGTGATGGTGTCGGACTATGCAGCGACGATCTTTCTGGCGAGTGTTTTGCGTGCGCTTTCGGTGGAGGCGCCTGGGATGACTTTCGACCTGCACCAATATGCCGATCTCCCGAGCGAGGCATTGGAAGCGGGGCGCATCGACGTCCTGCTCGGTCCCCAGCAGGCGCTTTCGCAAAATCACCCTTTCAAGCCGCTCTTCGCCGATGATTTCGTCGGCGTCGCCTGCGCCGACAACGACGCCGTAGACGATGTCACTGATATCGAGGCTTTCCTGGCGATGCGGCATGTTCTTGTAAGACTGGGCGGGTCCGGCCTGCCGACCACCGACGCGACGTTTCTCGAGAGGTCTTTTTCACGGCGAAGGATCGAGGTGATCGTTCCATCATGGAGCCTCGTGCCGCATTATTTGATGGGCACGCAGAGGATCGCGATCTTTCATCGCCGGCTTGCTCATGATTATGCGCGGCATTTCCCGCTGAGAATATTCGAGATCCCCACGACCCTTCCTGCCTTTGAAGAATGCGTCCAGTGGCGCGCTTCGAGCCGCGGCGATCCCGCCATTCAGTGGCTCGTTGAACGGATGGAGACCCACGCGCGAATGCTCGACACGGTGTCTGCCTGATCGGGAACTGTGACAGGTCCGCTCCCTCCCGACGAACAAGGCGGCCCCGCAGTCAGTAAGACCGCGGGGCCGCCATGGTGTTCGATGAGACGGATAGCTATTCGCCGGCGGCGGTGACAGGATGGTGGCTCGCCCGCACCTTGGAGAACGCGATAAACGCAAGCGTTGCGCAGACGCAGGCTGCAAAGCCGATCGATGTGTAGCCGGACATCTTGATCAGGGTTCCGCCAAGGATCGGGCCGATGGCCGCCCCGGTCATCAGCATGGCCGGCGTCGCAGCAACGGCCCGCCCGCTGGCGTCCAGCCGCGACAAAAGACCGAATGCGAAGGTATGGGTGAACACCATGGTCGCCACAAAGAGCGGACCTGAAATCGCATAGGGAAGGAAGGCAGAGCTCAGGGTGATGATGAGCGCAAAGACTGCCTGCAGAACCGGTCCGGCAAGAACCACCTTCTCCGCGCTCAGGGTTTTTTCGAGAAAGCCGGCAATAGGTCCAGGGAACAGGGCGACGATGCCAAGAGCGATCAACACGCCGGCAATCGCATCCATGGAGAACCCGTGTCCGATGCCTATTTCCTGGTAGAAACCGAAGACCATCGACTGGGTGACAGCCATCAGGCTGACGCCGATAATGCCAGCCCAAACGGCGCGGCTGAGCTTTTGCGTGCCAGCCGCCGCGACGGGATCATGGGCGAGGGTTGGCTTTGGAAAGGCGAGCAGCGATGTCAGGCTCGCCAGGATCATGAGGCTGCAGAAAACGAGAAACACCATTTCCCGACCATGGGTCGCCACAAGCTTCGGGACCATCCCGAGGAAGACTGTACCGAATATTCCGATTGCCGCACCGGCCATGGCGAACAGCCGGTGCGGGTTCAGGCTTCGCCCGATCGTGCCATGGGTAAACGAAAGCGCCGTTCCAGCAGTGAATCCGGCTGCTGCATGGCAAATCGCCATGGGAATGAACTGGGTTTGCTGCATTGCTGCGGCCCAGGCCATCGCCGCCAAAGCGAGCGACACCGTCGTGACCATCCGGCCATTGAAGTCATTGAATCGCGGCGCAAAAAGCAGGCTTGCGGCGACCGTTCCAACCAGGAAAAGTGTCACCATCGCGCCGGCTTGTTGCGGATCAAAATGGTACTCGGTGATCAAGGTGCTGATCCACACCGGCAATGCCACCAGATCAATCATCCCTGCGACATGTGCGATGAGCAGCGCCATGCGCGGGCGCCAAGTTTCTTTCGTAACCATTGTGGCCTCCTCCACCGATGTCTCGCTTTCGCTCGGCTCCCCCCGAGCGATCCGCAGTCCAACGCCACAAATGTCGCCTGCCTCCTCACTCAAGCAGAAACTTGGACAGGGCGGGCACGTTCAATGTGTCGACTGAGTTCGGTAAGCCTAGGCACGAGCCTTGTATTTGCAAAGGTGATTTTCCTGATCGAAAATCATAGTTCGCAGCGATGGATGACTGCGCTCTCACCATCATGTCGTTCGAGTCCTGTCCCTCTCACGGCGCAAGAATGACCGCCCTTACTCGAGGCCGTCTGTCGCAAACGTGGATGCCGCAACCTTCAGTTTCTCCCGCACCCAGGTTAGTGCCGGATCGCGTGAGCGGTAACTGTGCCATTGCACCGACTGTTCGAGGAGCGGGAGATCCAGGGGCGGATCGACGATCGTGAGGCCGCCGGTCTTCACCATTTCTCTTGCAAGACTTCGTTGAACAAGCGCGAGCCGATCGCTTCCCCTGACCAGCACGGAAAGCGTGGAAAAGGCGAACGTCGATACATCCACTCGTATAGCCAAGCCGACCTCGCGGCATGCGCGTTCTGCAAAGCTTTCTCCGCCATTCGGCGGACGCATCACCACATGACCTGATGTTTCGAACTGCTCACGGGTCATTCTCGCTCCGGTCGCAAAACGGCTGGAGGAATCCGTAACGCAACAGATTTCATCGGCAAACAGCACGTCCGCCGGATGGTGGGTGGAGCAGAAAACGGACGGCGCGATCAGAAGATCGGCTTCCCCCCGTTCCAGCAGCAGATGCGGAAAGTTCTGTTGCGGCTTGAAATCGAATTGCAGGCCGGGAGCCTCCGCAGCGACGACCGCCATGAAACGCGGGATCAGCGTGTGCAGCGAGTAGTCTGAAACCACCATGCCAATCACGCGGCGGCTATCCGCGGGATCGAAGGATGGCGTCGAGACGACGGCGCTGTCGATGCGCACGATGATATCGCGCAAGGGCTGTTCGAGAGAGGCGGAGAGTGGCGAGAGTTCCATCGTTCGCCCGACCTGGATCAGCAGCGGGTCGTCGAAATACTCCCTAAGACGCCCAAGCGCATTGCTCATCGCCGATTGGGTCATGAACATTTCATCCGCCGCGCGGCTGACATTGCGCAGTCGGATCAGGGTGTCGAGCGCCACCAGCAGGTTGAGATCGAGATTTTTGAAACGCACGGCTCCTCCACGTATTTAGATTATCAATACCATGGATTGAAACAACCAATTTCATAAACGTTTTTCTTTTCGTTAGATCTCGATCTGGGAGGAGTGATCGATCGGCCACGTACATGCGCCGCCGTCGATTTCCGCCTGAAGCGTCAGAGTGACTGACGCGAGAGTTGAGGAGGCATTGTGTTCAAATATTTCCCCACCAATTACGTCTGGAACCTGTCGGTCAACCTGTCTATCGAGATGGGCGCCCGCATCGGGGAGATCGAGGAAATGTGCGCCCCTCTGCAGGAGGCTGCGAAGGCCCCCGATGCGGCTGGCGTCATGGCCTTTCGCCAGACCTGGGCAAGCATGGGCGACAAGCTCATTTCGCTCTCCGAAGAAGACGAGGCGCGGGGGCGGATGATTTCCGCCGGCGACAAGCTCATCCGCGCCGCAAACTATCTGCTGACGGCTGAGCGGCTGCAGGCGCATGGGTCGGAAGGGCGTCTGGCGCTTTACCGCCGCTTTCTCGACACGTTCGAGAAAGGCCTGCGGCTGTCGGGGTCTTCGTGCCGCCGCGTCGAGATTCCCTATGAGGGAACGCATCTGTCGGCGCTCTATCTGCCGGCGGAAGGCGTCAGCGGGCCGCAGCCTTCGCTCGTTCAGGTTAACGGCCTCGACAGCACCAAGGAAATGAAATTTCTCGTCGGCCTGCCCCAATGGCTCGCCAAGCGTGGCGTGGCTTCGCTGTTGGTCGATCAGCCGGGAACCGGCGAGGCTCTCAGACTGCAGGGGCTGACCGCACGTTACGATAGCGAGCATTGGGCGAGCCGCGTAATGGACTGGCTGGAGACGCGGCCGGATGTCGATGCGAAGCGCATCGGTATGGAGGGCGTCTCGCTCGGCGGCTATTACTGCCCCCGCGCCGTGGCCTTCGAACCCCGTTTCGCCTGCGGCGTCGTCTGGGGTGCCAATCACGACTGGCGCGACGTGCAGAAGAAGCGCCTCGCCCGCGAAGGCAATTTTCCGGTGCCGCATTATTGGGAGCACGTCCGCTGGGTCTGGGGTGCCAAGGACATGGACGACTTCATGCGCATCGCCGAAAATGTCCATCTCGACGGCGTGCTCGACCGGGTACGGGTACCCTTCCTGGTCACCCATGGGGAAAAGGACAGCCAGATCCCGCTGCATTGGGCCCGGGCCACCTATGACCAACTGGTCAACAGCCCGAAGCGCGAATTGAAGATCTTCGATGCCCGCACCGGCGGCGTCCAGCATTCGAGCTTCGACAATTCCGCCAATGCCGGCGCCTATATCGCCGATTGGGTGGCGGAGGTTCTCGGCGGACGCACAGCGGTAGGAGACGCGGCATGACGATCAAGCTGATGATGTTCGGACGGCGCTCACCGGGTCAGACCCTCGCAGAGCACCGCCATCACATGAAAGACGTCCATGGTCGGATCGTACTCGATTACATCGCTGCCGATCCGCAAAACGCGCCGCGCAAATATGCGCAAAATCATGGGCTGGACGCAGTCTTCGCGGCCGATGGCGCCGCCCCCGCTGCCCTGCGGCTGGGACTGGATTTCGTGACCCAGCTCTGGTTCGAGGATATCGGATCGGTGAAGGCGTCTCGGGAAACGCCGTTCTACAATGAGCGCCTACGCCCCGACGAACCGCGCTTCGTCGACAACGCCAACGTTGTCGGACAGCCTTTCTCGGAAGAGCGCGTACGCGAGCCGGCTTCTGCAGCGGCCGATCTCAAATTATTTGTCGTCAGGCCCGCAGGCGCGGCGGCGGTCGATCTTGTTGATCGTATCGCTTCGAGCGATGTCGTCTATTCCGGCTACTGTCGCAATATGGCCGTCACACCAGGACCGATTGCCGTCGTCGACGAATTCTGGACGCACGAAGAAGCGGAGGCTGCCCGACTTCTCCATCATTGCCGCCAGGCGCTCGAAACGGGCGAGACAGAAGGCGGACGTTCCGCCGCCTATCTCATCGCCCGGGAATACAGATTATTTGCCGGCCGCTGAGGCGCCAGTCCAAGGGAGGATCATCATGAACATCATCGGACCCGATTATCTCGTGTTCGGCGTCGATAACGTCGCCACTGCCGCAGACTATCTCTGTGATTTCGGCCTGCATGCCGTCAATGTCGATGAGACCGGCGGCCTGTTTGCCGCGCTCGACGGAACAGGAATCGTCATCCGGCATAAATCCGACCCATCCCTGCCCAAGCCGCTTCCGACGGCCAACCTTCTGCGCCAGCAGATCTACGGCGTGCGTTCGGCTGATGACCTCGACGCGATCGAAGCGGAGCTTTCCAAGGACCGGCGCGTCACCCGCCTCGCCGACGGCTCTATCGAGACCAGCGACGCCCATGGCTTCGAGCTCAAATTTCAGGTGACGATCCGTCGTGAGCTCAACATGCCGGCCGAAAAGATCAATGCGCCAGGCGCGCCCGCCCAACGCAAGCCCAACGAGATCGGCGTTTGGGAAGAAATGCCCGCCGCGCCGCGGACGCTCAGCCATGTCGTCCTCTTCGTGCCAGACCTCGAGGTCGCGACGGACTTCTACTGCAACAGGCTTGGTTTCGTGATTACTGACACGCTGAAGGGCGCCGGCCCTTTCCTGCGGCCAAAAGCAAATGATGATCATCACACGCTATTCTTCATTCGCACACCGGAATACATGAAGGGCTGCGAACACCTCGCCTTCCATATGGGAGGGCCGACCGAATTGATGGTTGCCGGTACCCGCTTCGTCAAGAAGGGCTATCAGAGCTTCTGGGGCCCAGGCCGCCACAAGTTCGGCTCGAACTGGTTCTGGTATTTCAACAGTCCGCTCGGCTGTCATTTCGAATATGACGCCGACATGGACAAGCACGACGACAATTGGGTGGCGCGCGAGGCGCCGATGGGCGCAGAGGCGTCGCAGATCGTATTGTTCGAAATGCGCGAAAAATGGGTGCCCGGAGGCCCGCCTCCCGGCGCGAAGGGTTGACCCAATGACGGCGCTGGGCCCGCATCAGGTGGGTCTCTGTCGCACCGAGGACATCGGCGAGGGCGAAGCTCGAGGCTTCGGTCCGGTGGGAGGATATCGCCGGAAGATCATTGTTCTTTGCAAAGAGGGACGACTTCACGCCTGGCTGGACGCCTGCCCGCATTATCCGCAGGGCACGCCGATGGCTTGGCGGTCTAACGCCTATCTGAATGGCGACGGCACGCATATCGCCTGCCATTCGCATGGGGCGCTGTTCGACATCGAAACGGGAGAATGCGTCTTAGGTCCCTGCCTGGGGCAGGGGCTGACGCGGGTGGCGTTGACGGTCAACGAGGAGGGCGAGGTTTTCGCCGCTCTGGCCGCGGAGGAGAAAGCACTATGAATGCAGGCATCAACAAAGCCTTGATCATCGGCGGCGGTTTCGCCGGAATGACGGCCGCCGCGCGGCTGGCGCGCCAGGGCGTCGAGGTCGATCTTCTCGAGATCGATCCCGGCTGGCGATCCTATGGCGCAGGCATCAGCCTGCATGGCTCGACATTGCGCGTATTGAAGGAACTCGACCTTCTTCATCGGTTCATGGAGGAGGGATTTGCGTCTGACGGCGTCCAGATGCGTGGTCCTGACGATCGCATCCTGGTGACTTTACCGACGCCGCGCGTTGCCGGTCCCGACGTTCCCGGCGGAGGCGGGATCATGCGTCCGGCGCTCGCCAGGATCCTGCAGGAGGAGGTTGTCGCCGCAGGTGTCAATGTCCGGCTCGGCGCGACATTTTCGACGATCGAGAATCAGGAAGACGGCGTCTGGGTCGACATCGGCGACGGCTCTCCCAAGCGCTATGATCTCGCCATCGGCGCCGATGGTCTTTATTCCCGCGTTCGCGCTATGCTATTTCCAGAAGCCCCGAAGCCGCGCTTTATTGGCCAGTCTGTCTGGCGCGCGGTGCTGCCACGACCCGTGGAGATCAGCACGGTCACCATGTGGCTCGGCCCGAATCTGAAGGTCGGCCTCAACGGCGTGTCAACCGACAAGGCCTACCTCTTCCTGACCGAGGACAAGGAAGTCAACGATTTCGTAGCGCCGGACACGCTTGTGGAGACGCTTCGTGCGCTCCTGAGGCGGTTTCCCTCGCCGATCATTCAAACCATCGCCGATCAATTGTCCGAGGAACATCACGTCATTTATCGGCCGCTCGAACAGATGCTGATGCCGCGTCCATGGCGAAAGGGACGCGTCGCACTCATTGGCGATGCCGTGCACGCGACCACGCCGCATCTGGCGGCAGGAGCCTGCATCGGCATCGAGGATGCCATGGTACTGGCGCAGGAAGTCGGACGCGCCACAACCGTGGATGCGGCGCTAGCGGCCTTCGAGGCCCGACGCTGGGAGCGGTGTCGGATGGTGGTGGAGAATTCGGGGCGTCTGGCCGACATCGAAATCCATGGCGGCAGCCGGGAGGAGCACGCCGCGATCATGAGCGAGTCCATGAGAACGCTCGCCGAAGTTATCTGAGCGGGCGAAACGACATCATGGGACCAGGGGCCGGGCGGTAATGTCGCTCCGGCTCGGGAGGATCAAAAATGACAGGACAAAAATACGGCGTGGGCGGAACGGCAGCGCTGGTGGTGGCTCATTGCGCGGGCATGCTCGATCTTACCGCGTTACCGGTCTGGGTCGGGGCGCTTGTCGAACGGTTCGGATTCAGTCCGCAACAGGCAGGCGGCATCGTGACCTTATTTCTTTTGGGCGCGGTGGCGGCGAGCCTTTTCGTTGCGCCACGCCTCAACCGGATCAATCAAAAACTGGCCGCTACCGCGGGTTATGGCGTCGCCGCGCTCGCCTTCTTCGCCGCATCGACGAAGAGCGGCTTGGCGGAATTGGCTGCGCTTCATCTGGTCGCGGGCTTGGCGGTTGGCACGGGGCTGTCGATGGTGCATGGCGCGATTGGCAAATCCGCCAATCCCCATCGTCTCTTTGCCCTGGCCGGCATCGCAATCGGTCTTCTTGGCATCGTCCTGCTCGGCGTACTGCCGCAGCTATTGATCGCCTTTGGCCGCGAGGCTCTGTTCCAGGTTTTCGGCCTCTTCATGGCCATCGCCTGTTTGTTCTGCGCCGTCCTATTCGTGAATCCTGATCGTGGCGAGGTGCACGCATCGGCGCCGTTCGGTCGTGCGATCTGGTTCACCGTCTTCGGCATCAGCGTCATGACTTTCAATCAGGCAATGGTCTTTTCCTTCGTGGAAGTGATCGGAAAGCTGCGGGGCTTTCCCGCTGAGGGCGTGCTGGGCGTGCTGATCGCCCTCGGCATTGTTAATTTCCTCGTTCCCTCGCCACTGGCGGCGATCCTGCAGAGACGGCTGGTCGCCGAGACGGTGGTCCAGATTGGCCCCGCAGTGCAGGCTGTCTTCGCGGTGATTGTGACGAGCGCCACGGTCTTTGCGCTGTGGGCGCCGGTGGCCGCCTTCTTCGTCGCGATCCAGATTTTCACCCACACCTTCGCTTTCGGCCTGCTCGCCCGTCTCGATCGGACTGGCAGGGCCGTGGCGGCCACGCCGGCGATGCTGATGATCGGCGCGGCGCTCGGCCCGATTGTGGGCGGCGCTCTTGGCCAGAATTTCGGTTTCGGCGCGCTCGGGACGGCGGGGGTGGCTGTGGCGATCCTTTCGATCGTCTTCTTCACCAAAGCGAGGTCCGCATGACCGAGTTTCCCGCTATCACCCGGGTGGTGACCGGCCATGACGACGCTGGCCGTTCAATCGTGGCCCATGTCGGCCCGCTGCCGACCGTCGTGGAGTTGGAAGCCATTCCCGGCACTGTGTTTCACGAAGTGTGGGCGACGTCCGGCGCGCCGGTTCTCGTCGGCAATGGCGAGGATCCCACCATCGGCCCGCTTGTGCTGCCGCCGCCAGGCCGCGGCACCCGTTTCCGCTTCGTCGATATTCCCCCCGACACCGAAGAATTTCTCGCCCATGGCGCGTCGAGGATGGGCGTGGCGTTCTCGGAAATCGGCGACGAAGCCGCGTCGACGGTAACTGAAGAATCCCCGCATCCGCTGATGCACCGGACCCAATCCATCGACTACGGCGTGGTGATCGAAGGCGAAATGACGCTGGTGCTCGACAAGGGCGAGACGCTTCTGAAGCCAGGTTCGGTTGTCATCCAGCGGGGCACGAACCATGCCTGGGCCAATCGCTCCGGCCGGATGTGCCGCATGTTGTTCGTTTTGATCGACGGCGTCTACGAGCCCGCGATTACCGAGGCGCTATCCGGTCGCTGATCGGAGCAAAACATTCTTTGGAGGTTGAGATGAAGCTTGCGACCTATAGAGACGGCAGCCGTGACGGCCAGCTGTGGGTGGTCTCGAAAGACCTCGCGGTGGCCGCGCCGGCGGTGGGAATAGCTTCGACGATGCTGGAAGCTGTCGAAAACTGGGACGCAGTTGCGCCGCGGCTCGAGGCGCTTTACGAACGCTTGGACGCCCGCGAAGAAGCCTTCGCCACGCGCTTCGAACCGGAGCGTTGCATGGCGCCTTTGCCGCGGGCGCCGCAATGGCTCGATGCGTCTGCCTTTCTCAACCATGGGCGGTTGATGGACAAGGCGTTCAACAATCCGGCAAATCCGGATCTCGAGACAATTCCCTTGGTCTATCAGGGGGCGAGCGACGATCTGCGCGGTCCCGTCGACGACATCGAGTTTGTTGACGACAGCCTGTCGATCGACATGGAGGGCGAATTCGGGGTGATCGTATCGGACGTTCCCATGGGGGCGAGCGTCGAACAGGCCGTCTCGCATATCCGGCTTCTGGTGCAGATCAACGACTGGTCGCTACGCAAGCTTGGTCCGCGGGAGATGCGCGCGGGTTTCGGCTGGCTGCAGGCCAAGCCCTCCACGGCCTTCGCGCCGCTCGCCATCACGCCCGACGAAATCGCGCCTTTCTGGGAGGACGCCCGAGTGAAACTACCGCTGCACGTGGCGATCAACGGGCGCGAGGTCGGACGTGCGGACGGCGCCGAGATGCATTTCTCCTTCGGGGACATCATCGCCCATTGTGCCCGCACCCGAAAGCTGTCGGCCGGCTCTATCGTCGGATCGGGCACCGTGTCGAACGCGGATCGCGGTGCCGGCTCCTCTTGCATTTCGGAAATCCGCGTGATCGAGCTCCTCGATCAGGGCGCGTCCGTTACGCCATTCCTCACCTGGGACGATCGGGTCAGGATGGAGGCGCGACTTCCCGATGGATCGACGCCGTTCGGCGTCATTGAACAGCGGGTGGTGAAGGTCTGATGCGTGTTCTCATCACCGGCGCGGATGGGTTTCTGGGCTCCGGTCTCGCCTGGCGGCTTGCCAATACTGCTACGGGCCCGAGCCGGTTGACGCTGACGGATCGCCAGTTCGTCGGCAAGTCCGCACAGATCGCGGGCGCCGATCTGATGCCCGGCGATCTGACGCAGCCGGATTTTCTCGACATCCTGTTCGAACCCGGCTTCGATATCGTCTATCACCTCGCCAGTATGCCCGGCGGCCAGGCGGAGGCCGCGTCTGAGCGCGGTCGCAAGATCAATCTGACCATGCCTCTCGATCTCGCATGGCGAACGGCGGCGAGCCGGCCCGGCGCGCGCTTTGTCTTCGCCTCCTCGATCGCCGTCTACGGCGATGTCGCTGTTGAGGTCATATCGGAGGCGACGCCCACATCGCCGGGGCTGTCTTATGGCGCCCATAAGCTGATGACGGAGATCCTTCTGACCGATCTCGCCCGTCGGGGAGAGCTATCGGCAATCAGCCTGCGTTTTCCGGGGCTCGTGGCGCGTCCACCGACTGAAAGCGGACATGGCTCTGCCTTCATGAGCCAAATTTTTCACAAAATCGGCGCGGGCGAAGATTTCTTGAGCCCGGTTCCGGCTTCGGCGCGATGCTGGTGGATGTCCCGAGCTGCAGCGGTCGAAACGCTTCTGCAGGCCTCCAACCTCCAATGCGATGCGCCGACCGTGCTTTTGCCTCCGGCGCTCTGCGCCACGATGGCGGAAATGGTTCAGGCCATTGCGGCTGTTGTGGGACGACCGGCGTCGATCCAATGGGGCGACGACGCGCGGCTGACCCGTCTGTTCGGAGCGATGCCTGACATCGACGCCTCGCTGGCGCGCGGCCTCGGTATTGCCGGTGACGCAGATCTTCAATCCCTAGCCCGCGTGGCCCTTTCCGGAGACTGACCATGAAAATCGTCGATTTGTCCGTCGCCATCGACAACGATACACCCGCCGACCCGCCCGGACTTGGCCCGAAAATCGTCTATTCCGATCATCAGGCCGGCGCGGAAGAGGTGATGCGTTTCTTTCCAAGCCTCGCGCGGGCGGACCTCCCGGGTGCGGAAGGCTGGGCGGTGGAGCAACTGACGCTGACGGCGCATGCGGGCACGCATCTCGACGCGCCCTGGCACTTCGCCTCGACCATGAATGGCGGCGAGCGCGCCTGGACGATCGACGAGGTTCCGCTGGAATGGTGCATTAGCCCGGGCGTCAAGCTCGATCTTCGCCATCTGCCGGATGGTCATGTCGCCACCGCTGACGAGATCCGTGCCGCCGTCGAAGCAACAGGCGCTCCCCTCCAGCCCTTTGACATTGTGCTCGTCAATACCTCGGCGGGTGCGGCCTATGGGAGGGCGGATTATATCGGCCGGGGCTGCGGCATCGGCCGTGAAGCGACCCTCTGGCTCTTGTCGCAAGGCGTGCATATCACCGGCACCGACGCCTGGTCCTGGGATGCGCCATTCCGGATCACCGCGGAGCGCTTCGCCGCCACCGGCAATGCCGGCCTGATCTGGGAAGGCCACAAGGCCGGGCGAGACGGCGTCTTCCTGCATATGGAAAAACTGACTCGTCTCGATGAACTGCCGGCGCGGGGCTTCACAATCTCGTGCCTGCCGGTCAAGATTCGCGGGGGCTCGGCCGGGTGGTGCCGGGCGGTGGCAATGTTGACGGAAAATGGAAGCTTACGATCCTGACGTGCCCCCGTTGAATTAGGCCATTTAGAACTGGAATTTTCCAGTTGCCGACCTGTCGCTGGACAAGGCGATGCTGTCAATTAGCTCTGAAGCCTGCCCGCAAGCGCAAGCTTGTCGACACGGTCGAGGCAGACCGGAAGGTTTCTATCCGGCGCGCATGAGCGCCTGTGCCGGCAAGTCGGTTATCTGAGCACTGCCAAGACGAATGGTTTGCTATTGAACGCCGATGTGTCGCCATATCAAGTTCACGCCGACGATCGCTATCTTTGGCGATGCCACATGCTGGGCAGCAACCAAAGCTCGCCGGCGCGATCAAAGCGTTACTGCACGAGTTCCCGGATCTTGTAGGCAACTTCCGTGCGGTTCGTCGCATTGAGCTTCTTCATGATGTTGCGGATATGAACCTTCACGGTGCTCTCGCAGAGGTCCATTTCATAGGCAATGATCTTGTTTGCCTTGCCGCGCCTCAGCGCCTCGGCAACGACGACCTCGCGCGGTGTAAACAGACTGTCGAGGCAGCAATTCTTGCTCGCGGCGGGAGTAATCGACTCCTTGGCAGCCAGAATGCTGCTGGCAGGCACGAATACACCTCCCGCGCGGGCAAGGGCCACCGCTTCCGCTGCGACCTTGACGTCGACGCTGGTCGGAATATAGCCGCGGGCACCGCATTCCAGCGCTTGCAAAAGCTGTGTGAGCTCGTCGCTGTCGGCGCCGACGATCACGGGGCTGGCCTTGAATCTCTCCACCAAGGCGCAAATTTTCGTGCTGATTTCGGAGTCGGAAACTTTGCGTCCGCCAATCATGAAGAGAACGGCTGACGGTGCGACCTGCATGTCCCGTATCTGCCATTCCTCGAACGACGCTACGGTGACGATATTCATGCTGTCGTCATAGTCTGTGAGGCTTCTTGATAGGCACTCGCGGTCCAGAGCCCTGGAATCGATCAGAAGGACATAGTCCTCTGATTCTGCCGCGCCGGCGATGCCCGAGGCAACAAACGGCCTCAATGAATCCGGTGTTCGAACTGAAATGATGCGAGCTGCTGTTTCTGAAGTGAATTTCTCATTCGTTAATGACTGTCCGTTCATGGTCGATACCCCCAACCTTTAGTGTGACCCTTATTTTTCTTGTGACCGCCCGAATACTTCTATTCTTTGGATAGCAAAGCCCTTGTCTAAATTTCGGCATTGCTTCTTGCTTCATATTGTTCTCCAAAATCTAGGTTTATGTTGTTGTCAATCATTACTTAATACATCTTATAATTCTTGAATGCATTAACATGTACTAATAATACAGTGACACTGTTGTCACGCAGCTCTACGCCTATGGATGTACTCCGTAGGAGTAGTTGGGTACCAAATTTGGCAATCGGCCAAGTCGGCCGGGTACGTCGCCGTTTTATGCCGCAGTGCATCACTCAGAGCGCTGATTTCTCCTCGCGAATTGACAGGCATTGCCGACGCGAGCCAATTGGGCGGTCTCTGGAACGAGACGGATGCGAAGGCGACGTTCTTCCGGCGTCAACAAAGGCGACATTTTTGCTTTTCAGGCTTGAGATAACCTGTCGACCGCCTGAGGGAGAGGGCGTCCGACGACATCGTTGGGGGCACAAACGGCTCTTTGACTTCGCGAGGAAGAACACGTTTAGAAGAAAGGCCAGTTCGAACCTCTCAGGCGAGCCAGAGCTCCGCTTCTCCGCTATGCTTTATACACGGGTAATGATGATGCATTTCAAAACAGCGCTATCGATGGTGCCCACGTTGACTCCCTATGGCGCTCAGCCCAAAAGAAATTTTGGCTACAGAAGGAGAGAATAATGGCTGCAGAGAATAATGTGTCGCCCACCACAGAGGTTGCAGAGGCGGTTGCAGCAGCAGAGGCGCCTGCTCATAAAAAGCAGCGCGCACCACGGCGCCAGAAGCTGGTGGTCGAAGCGACAGTAGCTGCATCAATTGCGGAGGCTGTGAAATCGCCGAGGGGCCGCAAGAAGCGTGGCGAACAAGCCGGTGAAATAACGTCGACGCCCATCGCAAAGCGCACCAGAAAAAAAAGGACGGCCAAACAAACCGAGCAAGCGGCTGGCACCTCCATTCCGGCAATCGATGAGATCGCGGATCTCATTCAGCTCGAAGAAGAGAATAAGAGACTTCGGAAGACTCTGGCAGATAAGCTGCGCGCGGAAAATGCCGATCTGCGCAAGCGGCTCGGGCTGGCTTAATCGCCGAGAACAACAGAGCGGTTGTGGGATCGACCGTGGCCGCTACTGTCTCAATAGAAAAGAAATTCCGGGCTCGCATCGCTGTTCCGGATCTAAGCTGCGGCAACGTCGTGGTGCGGTTTGCTCGAGGTTGAAGTGCTATGAAATCGCCATGGAAATTTCTTGTTCAATTGACGTCGCGGGCACGACCGGCGGAAACACGCGAGGGTTCGACCGGGCAAAATGCCGAAACCCCGGCGATTGAAAGTGACAGACCGTAAGCGTCGGTGGTTCCGTTAAAATTAACGCAAGCACCCGATAAGTCTGACCAGGATGAAAACCCACCTGTTGATCTCGTGACGTCGCCTTCCGATGAACCTGGAAGCGACCTCGATGCGCCGCCAGTGGCCGCGCTGCCGGTTGAGGTTGGAGAGGTCGAGGCACCAGCGCTTGATGAGTTTCGTCAGTCGAGTGTTGAAGCGCCTGCGTTGGCACCGCTAAATGCGACAAACAAAAAGGCCCTCACGAGTACCGCAGACGACGCGGCCAGCACACGCGAAGAAAACCGCAACCAATGTGGTTTCGAAGAAAACTGCCGCCGCAAATAGCGGGCAAAGTGCACAATCCTCTTTCTCTCGAGAAAGCTTTTTCGATGAGGTTGCAAGGTTGGACGAAGAGATCAGGCAACTGAGAAGCCAATTGGCTCAGAAGCTGTATCTGCAGAATGTTCAGCTTATAAAGATGCTTGAGCGATTCAACCTATCGTGAGCTTCTCTCACACTCTGATCTGGAATATATGCGCGACGAGGATGGCGACGTCCATGCCGTCACAAACCGGACGAAGGATCGGCTCAAGGACGTGCCCGAGCACAAAGATTTGCGCTCTAGGCCCACAAACATCGCAGAATTGGCACTGATTGCTCAGAAGGTCAGAAGCAGCAACAAACCGCCCGGGAGGTGAAGCTAGCTTTCCTATAAAAGAGCGTTTGACATACTCCTCCGGGGTTTCCTGGTTAGAATAAGTTGGCAGGCGTCGTAATTTCTACCATTATTCTTGAGTGCCCGGGATAGTCTCGCGCTCACTTGCGTCTTCAACGTCGCTCGCGACAGGCAGGGTATCCCGATGCTCTCGGACGAATTCCTTTCGTGCGGCGAGCTTGGATACTTCGTCGTTCCCAATCGCTACACCACCAGGCGCGAACTCACCGTCAATCTGCTTCTCCGCCCGTTCCCAATGTTCAAGGTGTTTGCCCTCGGGCTTTCCTTCATGCTCCCATATGGCATACGCCCGCTCTCGGATCTCGTTTTCGCGATCGCGGACGTTGGACGGCTGCGAAGTTTCAACATTCCCACTAGCTGTAGGGTCGATTGATGATTTGGTTATCCTGTCGCGTGCCATGATGATCTCCTCTTTGGGTTATCAACAAATGTGGGGAGCGAATGTTCCAAACATGGTTGCGCTATGCGCGCGCCGGGCGCGACCGCTTCGATACGGGATCGAGGACCGATCGCTGGGAGAAGGCGCCGTTAAGTGCCCTAGCTTCCGACGCGACGGGAACGCAGTTCCACCCGCGAACGTTGCGCTGCTCGCGTCCTGCCGGACCAGCCGCACCAAACCCACCACCAAAGAAGTTAGCTCGCTCGGAATAATGCGAGGAGCGGGATGTCTACCCTCATGAACACTTCGAGAAAGATCAGGATATAACAGTGACAGCCTTCTTTTGCGGTATGCGCATTCTGGTGGCGACATCGTTCCTCGCCATCGCGCCGTTCATGGGTCGATGAGACGTATGTGAAGGTCAAGGGCAAGTAGGGCGTCTTTACCGAACCGTCGGCAACACCGTGATTCGATCGATCCCTTTCTGTCCCCGAGCTACAATATCAAGGCCGCAAAGCGCTTCCTAAGCAAGGCACTTTCTAGCTTGATCCATCAATGAGAACGGCGCCTTTCTAGTTGCGCAGGCGGTGGAAGATGCCCAGCCAGAATTGATATTCTTCATCGTCACCCTCGCACCAAGCCTCAAATGCGCACCATGCCACGGTCGTTGGCGCGCTGTCTCCGCAAAGCGCGATCGTGTCATGGACTATTTGATGATTATTACGAGCAGTATCGGATTTGCCGTCAAAGCAGCCGCCAGAACGCGTCGTTGAATTTCGAGACAAGTCAATACCTCCTGCGTCCGGCGCAGGGAGTTGATTTTGGAGCCGGACGTTGGAAGCTCATTTAGGAGCTGCGAAGGTCGATCCAGCCGACCATCCTATCGTCCTGGGCATTTTGCTCGTGACAAACATGTCACGCCGAAAGGGGCTTCGTGGAAGAAATCCGACGACGTCGTAATTCTGCGACTATGATCGTTTCCGTGAGCGGCGATCGGCTTCTTCCACCTCTATCCTCAGTACTTCAAGATGATCCTGACAGACTGCTTCTACCTGATCGATCAAATCCGTCGTGCGGTTCAAGAGCCAGGCGAGCGCCTCACGGCTTATCTCATAGTGCTTTGAATAGCGCGCCTTGACATATGCTTCATTGAGAATGTTGAACCAGGCGACAAAGCGCTGCTGATCGCGGGGCCAAGCGTTCGCCAACTGCTGCGCCTGACTTTCAGCGAGGCCACGCAGGTGCTTGAGATTGTGGGAGGCTGGGCTGTAATTGGTCAGCACGAGTAGCAGCGTGGCGTAAGCCTGTTCGATCGACTGATGTAGGAGGAACGCGGATTCTTTGAGATCACCTTCATTCATGTAAAACAACGAGCCTTTTGCGAATTTCCGAGCATGGGGAAGCCGGTCTTCGAAATACTCTGTTGCGAATTTATAGGCATCCGCAGGGTGAAGGAGATTGGGATCGGCCAACGGCGTGTCATCAAGCTCATATAGCACAATGCCATCTCGGCGGAGGTCGACGAAGAAATATCGGCCTTGCTTGAGTAGGGTGTTCACCTCGCGAAGTGAATGTACGATGAAATTCACCGGCGTCTTGATTTCCGGCAAATGTATGAACCGATCCGCGGCCTTCTGCCAATAGCCGGAGAAATCGGTAAGCTTGCGATTGTTGACGACAATCAGCAGATCGAAGTCCGAGCGGTATCCTTTTTTGGTATACGGCTCGTCGACCCAGCTACCCCGCGCATAGGATCCGAACAGGATGATTTTCAGGATGCGGCCACGCTTCTTGAAATCCGCTGAGCCGCCCTTCAGCGCGTCTTCAAACTCCTCATGTAACACCTCGAGGACCCGAGCGAGCTCGCGCTGCTTGAGCGGCGGTAGATGGTCGATGCTGGACTTCATGAACAACGGCGGCTCTTTCACGGACATTGGATAGGCATAAAGGAGCTTGCGCTCCAAATCCACAGGGTGCGCGAAGGCTGTGAGAAAAGCAACAAAAATGTTGCATCAAAAATTGGAGAATTACACTAGACTTTTATGTAGGAAATGTGAATATTGAGCGATATAGCGCCGAAATCGACAGAAATCTGTGAAATACGGCGATTTTTCCGCTATTTTTGATGCAGCATAATTCCAAATCACTGATCTGGTAGCTACAAGAGAAGGGCTGTCGTATGAACCCAGAGGTGCTTTTCTGGTCGCAAAATCCCGACTTTTATCTCGTGTTCAGCCACATTCTCGCAGTGGAGGGGCTGAGTTGCGTGCTCTTGGACGAGGAAGAGGTGGGAGAGCTTGCAGGACGCACGTCTGTTTTAGCGATTGTCCTCGACACCGAAAACAATGCTGAGCATGCGCTGCGCGTTTGCAGCCTGATCAAAGCCGATCGGACAACGGCGCATATTCCTTTGCTCGCGCTGATTCCCGGCGGCGATGAGCGGCACTATCTGGATCTCCTCAAGGCCGGTGTGACCGAAAGTTTTGTTCGCCCGATTTCGCCGGCAAGGATATTGGGCTATCTGCAATCTCTCCTGTCGGGATTGCCTCTGGGAATGGGAGGCATTCGGCGGGACGGCAGTACGTTCAACGTTTGGAAACTCAGTATCGAGGTAAGCAAGAGGCTGGTCAGGCACGGTTCGAAAGAAATTCAGCTAGGCCCGATCGAATTCAAGCTTCTATGCCGCTTGCTTCAAGCACCGGGCCGCGTCTTCAGCCGATCGGAACTCATCGAAGCGGCCTGGCCTCCTAATTACTATGTCCAGCCAAGAACGGTCGATGTTCATGTCGGCCGGTTGCGCCGCATGCTGGAGCAGATGATCGGTCGCAACATTATCCGCACGATCCGGTCCAGCGGTTACGCGGTTGAATTTGGCTAGTTCCTACACAAACAGCTTCACATATGATCGACTATGTCACATCATGCATATTGTATATTGCAGAAGAATTCCGTCCCCGTTTATTGAAGTTGCTGGGGCGATGATTTCAACCTCCGGTCTGCACACTGACCGACCGGAGTTTGAAATATGGAAAAGAAGATTTCCGCACGTTCTAATCGAAACGGGAAGGCAACTAATCGTAATACGGGCAGCTTGATCGATACGGCTGGGCGCCATTTCGAAGCTGCCCATTACCAAGGTATCATGTCGATTTACGCCCATCCGTCGGAAGGTAGGGCCGTCAGGCCGAACTTCGAGGATCGCGTGGTTGTCGACTTTGTCCGATGCTCCTATTTGGGTCTGGACAATCATCCCGACATTGTCGAGGGTGCCGCTGAAGCCGTACGGAGTTCGGGCACACTGCATTGGTCGTGCGCCCGCACCCGGTTGAACTTTGCAAGTCTCGGTGAATTGGAAGAATCCCTCTCCGATCTCTTCGCCGCGCGGGTGATCACTTACACCACAGTGCTCGCAGCCAATATGAGCGCCCTGCCGTTGGTCGCATCTGGCCATCTTACTGGTGGTCTTAAGCCCGTCATGGTGTTCGATCGCCTAGCGCACGCAACCCTTGCCCACCACAAAGGAACCATTGCCCAGGAGACACGTGTCGAGACAATAGCCCACAACGACCTCGATGCTCTCGAGCGGCTATGCCGCCAGAATAAAGCCGTCGCATACATCTGCGACGGCGTCTACTCCATGGGTGGCAGTGCTCCGATATCCGCGCTGCGCCGTCTCCAAGAACAATATGGCCTGTTTCTCTATATTGACGATGCGCACGGAATCTCGCTCTTCGGCAGGCGTGGTGAAGGCTTTGCGAAGTCCCTAATTGGTGAATTGGGCGACAGGACCATTATCGCAGCCTCTCTCGGCAAGGGCTTTGGTGCATCTGGCGGCATGCTCATGCTGGCTACGGCGCATCAGGAGGTCCTGTTCCGCAGATTTGCAGTGGCTCATGCCTTTTCGGCATCGCTCAACACGGCCGCTATTGGTGCCGGCCTGGCATCCGCACAATTGCATCGAACCGAAGAATTACCCCATCTGCAGCGAACGCTACAGCAAAAAATAGCCTTGCTTGACGGTCTGATGCCGACGGAACAGCATGGAGCCCGGCTTCCGATCCGCACTGTCCATTTTGGTGATGAATTACTCGCGATTGGCGCCGCGACAAGTCTCTTCAGGCAAGGCTTTTACACCTCGGCGATCTTCTTTCCCACCGTATCAAGGGGCAACGCCGGTCTGAGGATATGCGTCACTGCAGGCCACGCAGATGAGGAAATCCGGTCTCTCTGCGCAGCAGTAGTTGCGATCCAGGATGAAATCCAGGCAAATTCGGAATAATCGGCGAGCAGATCTCGGCGACGAGTTCAAACGGCACATCTGACCTCGCATCCTGCAAACGTCATTCTGTGATCGGCGACCATTTGGAGCGCCGACCTAGCAGTAGCTGCAAGAAACGAAGATCCGAGGCGTATAAGTGGATTTAGTCCAAATCGCTTGCAAACGCTCTATAGAAACGCAGGTTCTCGCGAGGTTTGGCGAGCCTTTTTGACGAGGGGCGCGAGCCAATCGTTCGTCCGCAGTTAGAAAGCGCTTGTTCAACATCTTTTCTGCGCAAAACCGATATTGCAGATGCGACCATCTGCAATCGCGCATCGAATTATAGTGCATTAGGATATATAGTATAATCGCACCCTTTGCCCGTGCTAGCTACTCTGCCCAAAGGCTCGAAGCTTCTCAAAAATCTCAGGTGCGATCTCGAATTGACGTGCCTTGCCGCGTCCCATGGAATTCTTCACGAAGGTCTCCGTGAGCATGCCACGTTTGAGTAACGGTTCTATGACTTCCGAAACGCCCATACGCGTCAGCTTCGTAATTTCAACGAGATTTGAGATAGTTAGGGCCTGATGCCCCTGATTCATGATGTAGAGAATGCTCATCATGCCGACCTGCTTCAGTCTGGATTGCGGCGTCTCGTCTTCCTGCGGATGGTCCATGATTTCGCGCAGAATGAAGGCTGCGAACGAAAGACTGTACAATTGTGTGTTGAAGGTGCTTGTCATCTTTTTAACTGCATTATATAAGTTAGTATGAGCGACGAAGGACTTCCCAAGGGAAGTCGCAACGATCGCTTGATGCTGTCACATCGAAGGGTCCTAGCCATGAAAAACCTTCTGGTTGGTATAGTCTCCGCCGTTGCCGGCTGTGTTCCCATATACCTTATTTTAGGGGGTGATGCGCGCGCCGATGACTGGGGATGCCAGGTTATCCTGTGTCTTTCCAATCCGGGTGGCCCAACGCAATTTGCCCAATGCCGCCCACCGATCAGCAAGCTCTGGCAGGCGCTCGCCAAGGGAGCTTCCTTTCCAACTTGCAGCGGCGTCGGCTTCCGGGCCTCCCAACCCGGCTATGAACCCTATTCATGCAATGACGGCTATAGCCTGACCGCACGCTATGGTGACCGCGGCCAGGAGGCCATCTGTATTTCCGCAACGCTTCAAAAGGTCGATGCCCGATATTGCCGCTCCGGCCGCGATAGCGCTGCCGAAAACACCGATTTGGTCGCCTTGGCTCGATGGCAGCGTAGGGAAAGGCACCTGCAATGCATGGGTTATCCGACTGAGCGACCGAGCAGGCGCTTGCAGCCGCATTACGTCGACGTGACCATCGACGGTGTCGGTAGCCAACGTGTGTGGTATTGATCGATGACCATCGCCTTCACAGATCTTGCTGAAACCTGCGCGCCAGCGGTTGCGATGGAAACGCTGGCTGCCGTCGTCAGCCTGGAAAGCAATTTTCAGCCCTTCAATATCCGCATCAATAGCGGCCTTCCGCTTGAGCGGCAGCCAAAAAGCAAGGCGGAGGCGATCGAAACCGCAGCCACGCTGGTTGCTGAGCACCAGGACATCCAGCTCGGGCTTGGCGGTGTGGGGATCGAGGAACTGCGTAAGCTCAATCTAACAATCTCCGATGCTTTCGATCCCTGTCTCAATCTTAAGGCGACCGCGACCTTGCTCGACGGTTACTATCGTCTGGCGGTCCGCGCAGGTGCTGCTTCGGGACAGGCCGAGCGCGTGATGCTGCAATCCTATTATGGGCGCTCCGATCCTTCCGTCGGGAAAATGGTTCGATATGACGAGCAGATCCGGCATGAGGCAAAGCGGCTTTCGGCGAGATTGGCCTCGTTGGCAATCGGGCAGGGACCTCACAGGCCGGATGGTGTCGACGCCAAGGCATTTGCGATACCTTCCGTCGCTAAGGCCGAGGCATCGCAACAGCCGGTAGCGAGAGCGCCATTCTGGGATGTGTTCAATGCGGCGCGACGCTCGTCCGCGCTCGTTTTCCAAAACGATCAACCGGAGCAGCCTGAATGATATCAAGGATTAACATCCGTGCACTTGCGGCCATTGTCTCTATGGCTGCTGTGTTTTCGGCAGTCACGATCGAACCCGCCTTCGCCCAGAGCACCGGCGGCATCGAGACGGTTCTGCAGAACATCGTTACATTGCTCACGGGCAATGTCGCCAAGTTGCTCGCGACGATCGCCGTCATCATCGTCGGAATTGCGTGGATGTTCGGTTATCTCGATCTGCGAAAGGCAGCCTATGTCGTGCTTGGCATCGGCATCATCTTCGGTGCCTCGCAGATTGTCAGTACGATCTCAGGGGGCTGAGAGAATGCCAGACCAAGTCAAACTTGAGGAAGACACGCTTTTTCTTGCTTGCACGCGGCCGGCGATGATTGCCGGTGTCACAATGGAAGCTATGGGCGCCAACGTCATGATGACGACAATCCTCTACATCATCGCAGGCTCGATCGCCTACGCGCTTGTCGGTGTAGTCTTCCATCTCATCTTTCGCGCGCTCGTCAAGCATGACCACAACATGTTCCGCATTCTGCTCGCCTGGATCGAGACGCGCGGCCGTTCGCGCAATGGCGCCTACTGGGGCGGTTCTTCGCTGACGCCATTGAGGCTCGTGCGGCGCTACGATGAGAGGGACTTGGGCCTTGCATAGCGCTTCTCTCCTCAAATCCCGCGAACTCGATCCAGAGACCTTCATCCCCTACATCCGTCATGTAGATGAGACGGTGATTGCGCTCGATTCAAGAGCTCTAATGGTGATGATCTCAATTGAGGGCGTATCGTTCGAGACAGCCGATAGTCTAGATCTGAATGGCCTTTATCGCGACCTCAATACGCTCTACCGCAATATCTCCGACGAGCGTTTGGCAATCTGGACCCATATCATCCGGCGCCGCGACGACAACTATCCCGATGGCGAATTCTCCAATCCTTTCTCGGCATCGCTCAACGGCAAATATCGCGAGCGAATGGTGCGGGAGGACTTGTTCCGCAACGACCTCTATCTCAGCTTGCTATGGTATCCGAACCGCGATCCCGCTGAGAGGTTTGCGAGCTTATTAGTGCGGCTGCGCAAAGCGCGCAACACAGCTTCCGAGCTCGACGCGGATGGGGTGAAGCATCTGCGTGACAAGCTCGCTGATCTAATGGCGGGGCTGCAGCGTTTCGCGCCCCGCGTGTTGTCGATTTGCGATGAGAAGGGCATTCTGTTTTCCGAGCCCAGCGAAGTGTTGCATCAGATCATCGGCGGTCGCCGTGAGCGTATTCCGCTGACACAGGGAAGGATTTCCGCCGCCATTTATTCTGATCGCGTGATCTTTGGACGAGAGACGATTGAGATCCGCCACGAGGGCGCCAGCCGCTTTGCCGGCATGTTCGGCTTCAAGGAATATCCGGCGAGGACCCGCAGCGGCATGCTCGACGGCATTCTATCGGTCCCTTTCGAGTTGATCCTGACGCAGTCCTTCGCTTTCACCTCAAAAACGGATGCGCGCTCCATCATGGGACGCAAGCAGAACCAGATGGTGAGTGCTGGCGACAAGGCGGCGTCACAGATCGAGGAACTCGATGCGGCGATGGACGAGCTCGAATCGAACCGTTTCGTGCTTGGCGAGCATCATCTGACGCTTGGGGTATTCGCCTCCACGGTCAAGGAACTAACCGACAATCTCGCCAAGGCTCGCTCCCATCTGACCAGTGGTGGCGCCGTCGTTGCACGTGAGGATCTTGGGCTTGAGGCGGCCTGGTGGGCACAATTGCCGGGTAATTTTCGTTATCGAGCACGCTCAGGTGCAATCACATCGCGGAATTTTGCAGCACTCTCGCCGTTTCATGCCTATCCGTCGGGCAAGAAGGACGGCAATGAATGGGGGCCGGCCGTCGCCATGCTCAAGACCGCGTCAGGTGCGCCGTTCTATTTCAATTTCCATTGCGGCGATCTCGGCAATACTTTCGTCTGTGGCCCATCGGGCGCCGGTAAGACCGTGCTGGTCAATTTCATGCTCTCACAGCTCGAAAAGCACGATCCGCACATGGTCTTTTTCGATAAGGACCGTGGCTCCGATCTCTTCGTGCGCGCCGCCGGTGGCATTTATCTGCCGCTCAGGAACGGGGAGCCGACGCGATGTGCGCCGCTGAAGGCGCTGGAGTTGACGCCGGCAAACAAGGTGTTCCTAGCCCGCTTTATCGGCAAGCTAGTCAGCTCGACGGCACGCGATCTCTCCGCTCGCGAAGCCGACGAGATTGCTCTCGCGATCGAAGGCCTCGCCGATTTGCCAAGAGGACAGCGCACGATCGGGGCGCTGCGCGCGTTCCTCAATAATGCCGATCCGGAAGGGATTGCCGCCAGACTGCGCCGCTGGGAGAGCGGAGGGCCACTAGGCTGGGTCTTCGATAACGAGGCCGATGACATCGGCATCGGTTCCAAATTCCTCGGCTACGACATGACGGACTTTCTCGACAACGAGGAGATCCGCACGCCGCTCATGGCCTATCTCTTCTACCGCGTCGAACAATTGATCGATGGCCGGCGCATCATCATCGTCATCGACGAGTTCTGGAAGGCGCTACAGGACGAGAACTTTATCGATCTCGCCCAGAACAAGCTTAAGACCATCCGCAAGCAGAACGGCTTGATGCTTTTTGCCACGCAAAGCCCTCGCGATGCCATCAACTCAGCGATTGCGCATACCATCATCGAACAATGCCCGACGCAGGTCTTCCTGCCGAACTCACGTGGCGATCGTGCCGACTATGTCGATGGCTTCAAGCTTACCGAACGGGAGTTCGAGTTGCTTTCGCGCGAGCTCTCCATCGAGAGCCGCCGTTTCATCGTCAAGCAGGGGCACAACAGTGTTGTCGCCGAGCTCGATCTCGGCGGCTTCGATGACGAACTCGCAATCCTCTCCGGGCGGACAGCAAATATTGAACTCGCCGATGCAATCCGCGCCGAACTTGGAAGTGGCGAGGATGACTGGTTGCAGCCTTTTCAGCAAAGAAGGAGTGCAGGCTGATGTTTCGACCCAAACTGGCTACCCTGACGATGGCGGTCGCCCTAATTCTTTCAACCAGTCCCGCGGACGCACAGGGCATACCTGTGATCGACCAGGCAGCGATTGCCAAACAGATCGAAAGTATCATTCAGCTCAAATCGCAGCTTGATGCGCTGAACCGGCAGATCCAACAGGCCGAGCAGCTTTATGGCTCTCTGAACAAGCTGACAAATATGGCCGATATTGCCGGCGTCTTAAACGATCCCTCGATCCGAAAGGCGTTGCCTGAGGATTTCTCCACTATTGAGCGCCTTCTTAAAGGTTCAGGTTCAGGTGCGCTCGGTGACGCCGCCTCAAAATTCTTAAGCAACAATTCGACCTATAAGACGAGTGCCAATGATTTTTACGCCCAGGAACTGTCGCGCGTTCAGAACAGGAATGCCGGACAGATGAGCCTCGGTCAGCAGATCTACGACGCCGCAACCAAGCGGATCGACGGCATCGACCAGCTGCGCCAACAAATCTCGTCAGCAAGCGACGCTAAAGACATTGCCGACCTACAGGCGAGGTTGCAGGCAGAGACGGCCTTTCTCCAGACCGATGTGCTGAGAATGCAAGGCCTGCAGATGGTGCAGCAGGCCGAGAGGCAGATCGATGAACAGCGCAAGGCCGAAGATTGGCGCAAGCGCATGGATGCCATGGGAGCGGCACTGCCATGAAGTTTCTTGTTCTCTTCACACTGGTCGTCTCATTGTTCGGCTGCTCAAAGGAATCCGAGCGTGTCCATTCCGTCGAGGAATTTCTTGCGGACGAGCAGCTGCTTACCAACACGATTGCAAAGTGCCGCAACAATCCGGGTGAACTCCAAGGCACGCCAAACTGCATGAATGCCGCAGCAGCCGGTTGGAAAGCTCGCCTAGAGCGCATGGGTAAAGCGCTCGGGGGCTAAGCCATGTATCAGGTCTTTGCTTTTGTCGATGGGCAGTTCAAGGCGCCGCTGGAGAGCTTCATTTCCTCGGGCACATCAAATATTGCCAGCTGGGTCGCCGGCCCACTAACGGCGGCTTTGACACTTTATGTCATTCTCTATGGCTTTCTGATCCTGCGTGGGTCCGTGCACGAGCCGATTTTGGATTTTGCCTTTCGGGCGATGAAGCTCGCCATCATCCTGATGCTGGTCAGAAACGCCAGCGAGTATCAAACCTATGTCAGCAAGATCTTCTTCGATAGCTTGCCAAAGGAGATCTCGCAGGCGTTGAACTCCGGAACCGTTCCAAGTGCCTCGACCTTCGATAGCCTTCTGGACAAGGGTCAGAAGTGCGCGAGGGAAATCTGGTCGCACGCCTCATGGGGCATCGACATCGTCACTGGTATCGGCGGTATGCTGGTCATTTTGGCAAGCTTCGTGGTCGCCGCGATCGGTTATATCGTCTCGCTCTATGCACGGCTCGCGCTGGCGATCGTGCTCGCCATCGGACCGATTTTTGTGGCGCTCGCTATGTTCCCCTCGACGCGGCGCTTTACCGAGGCATGGATCGGACAGCTGACCAATTTCGTGGTTCTGCAGGTACTGGTTGTTGCGGTCGGATCGTTGCTGATTACCTGTATCGATTCCACCTTCACAATGATCGAAGGTTACAGCGACGTACTCATGAGGCCTGTCGCGCTCGGCGCGATTTGCCTCGCTGCCGTCTACGTCTTTTATCAGTTGCCAGGAATAGCCTCGGCCCTTGCCGCAGGCGGCGCCTCGCTCACCTACGGCTATGGCGCGGCGCGCGATGCGCATGAAGGCACGCTTGCCCGGGGGGCGCGTGCCGTCGCCCGTGGCCTGCGATCAAAAGGGGCTGGCTGGTGGTGAATTTCAAGCAACGACAAAATGGCTTCTTCAGGATGATGCGAATATTTGTGGTCTTATGCGTCGCGTCGGCACTTGGCAGTTGCGCGTCACTCTCCTATCCCCTGCCCAAATGCGATGGTCACTCGCGTCGACCGCTCAATCGAGCCATGTGGCAGTGGGACGATGATCGTCGACCTATACCGCAATCCCTGGACCGTCCGTCAAGGCAATCCGCCGGCACGCCGCATGGATATATCGAGGAAAAACCGGACGGCGTTCCCACCGCCTTTGCGCATTTCGATGTCGCGAACTCCTATCGACCGTGCGTGGAGTAATGGCGATGGTCACGACGGATAATCTCAAGAGCTATTTCGAAAAGGCGCGGCGCTTCGATCAGGATCGCATGATTCAGTTGGAACGCTCGGCCCGTATCGCCTGGTTCATCGCGATTGCGGCCGGCGCTCTTGCCGCAGTATCGATAGTTGCGCTTGCCGGCCTCACACCGCTGAAGACCGTCGAGCCTTTCGTGGTCAGGGTCGACAATTCGACCGGTATTGTGGATGTCGCTTCCGCGCTTACCTCAACCGCCGGCACTTACGATGAAGCGGTGACGAAATATTTCGCGGCGCGCTATGTGCGTGCTCGCGAAGGCTACGTCTGGAGCGAGGCGGAAGAGAATTTTCGCACGGTCTCACTACTGTCGACGGCATCGGAGCAGACCCGCTTCACTGCTCTGTATCGTGGCAGCAATCCGGATTCGCCCCAGAACATTTACAGCCGCAGTGCCTCGTCACGGGTCAATATCGCCTCGATCTCGCTGATCAGCGGCAACGTCGCGTCGGTTCGCTACATGCGTACGATCACTCGCGGTGACGAGGCGCATACGACCCATTGGGTGGCGACGCTCACCTTTTCCTATGTAAATGCGCCGATGTCCTCGACCGATCGGTTGGTGAACCCGCTCGGCTTTGTCGTCAGCGATTATCGGTCCGACCCGGAGGCCATCAATTGAAACGTCGCTATTTGATTGTTCTGCTCGCGGTAGCAGGTTGGTCTTCGCCCGCCCTTGCGCTAGAGACGCCGCGCGGCGCTCCGCAAGACGGTCGTATCCGCTTTGTTGACTATCAACCCTACAATATCACTAGGGTCGTAGGTTCGCTGCGTTCGTCGGTCCAGATCGAGTTTGCGGCCGATGAAGAGATCGCTCATGTGGCGCTTGGAAATACCGTTGCCTGGGAAGTGGCACCGGCCGGCAATATTCTCTTCCTAAAGCCACGGGAAAACCAGCCGGTCACCAACATTTCGGTGATAACCACGCGCCGGGATGGCTCGACTCGCAGCTATCAGATGGAGCTGACGGTCCGAGATGGACCGGTTGCTGCCGGTCAGGATACTTACTTCTACGTCAAATATCGCTATCCGGCCGACGAGGCTGAGCGTCGGCGCCAAGACGCGGCCGCGCACGCGCAGGCGGCTCAAGCAGGGCAAGCAGACCAAGTATTGGCACTGCACGAGCAATATGGACCACGCAACTGGCGATATGCGGCGCAAGGATCGACAGCCCTCGAACCACAGGCGGTCTATGATAACGGCAAGATCACGACCTTTGCGTTCAGGGCCAATCAGGAAATGCCGGCAATCTATATGGAAAACTCAGACGGCACCGAAAGCCTGGTACCAAAGTCGGTCGATGGGGAGCTTGTGCTCGTTCACGCGATCAGCCGCAAGTTCATCCTCAGAAGGGGAGGCGATGTGCTTTGCGTTTTCAACGAAACCTACGATCCAGCAGGCATCAATCCCGATACCAATACCACGTCTCCTTCAGTGGAACGCGTTGTGAAATCGCAGGCACCAGCCGCGCAGCAATAGGGAGACGGGAATGTCTGATGAGATGGAGGAACCTATTCCCGGAGAACGTGCCGAGACCGCTGTCAGCGGGCGGGCCAATAGTAATCCGGTTCTGAAGCGCGGCGCCGTGGTCTTGGCGATGGTTGCTTTCATAGGATTTTCGCTCTGGTCGATGCGCGATCAGCAAAAGCCGGATGCCAGTCAACCCGAGCGTGTCGTCATCCGCCAGAATACCGACTTCGAGCCGGCCAAGGAGGAACCGAAGACTACAATCACTCTTCCGGAAGCGCAGTTGCCAACGCCTTTGGCGAGAGAGCAAACCGTCGTGACAGAAGATCCGTTGTTGGAGTCTGCCCGTCGTGCGCCCGTGATGGCCTATAATGGGCAGCAGACTTCGCCGCCACAGCACGGCGATGGCGCCGTTTCCTCAGATACTAGCTCCAATTACCTTCCCCTCCCGGGAAATTCCGCGGCGCTCAACGGACAAGCTGAAAACGTAGATCAGCGCTTCAATAGGATGTTAACACCGACGCGCCTGGAAGGATCGCGTGCCGGCATGCTGGGCAACCGCGATTTCATCGTCGCCATGGGCACCTCTATACCTTGCGTGCTTGAGACGGCCCTTGCATCCGACCAGCCGGGGTTCGCCAGTTGCGTGATTAGTCGCGATGTGCTCTCCGACAACAGCCGGGTAGTGCTCATGGAAAAGGGAACACAGGTCGTTGGAGAATTTCGTGGTGGCTTGACCCGAGGCCAGAAGCGCTTGTTCGTGCTTTGGAACAGGGCAAAGACGCCGAAGGGCATCATCATCACGCTTGCGTCACCCGCAACCGATGCGCTCGGGCGAGCAGGTATGGACGGTTATGTCAACACGCATTGGTGGGAGCGGTTTGGAAGTGCCATACTGCTTTCGATCGTCGGCGATGCCACCACTTATGCTGGCACCCGGCTGCAGGACAGCGATGTCCAGGCGCAGAATACCACGTCAGCGGGCCAGCAGGCTGCAGCGATCGCCGTCGAACAATCGATCAATATCCCGCCGACGCTGACGAAGCATCAGGGCGAGCTTGTATCGATCTTTGTTGCCCGTGACCTTGATTTCTCCGGTGTCTATAGCCTGCGCGTCATCGAGCCGCGCAACAAGGTTCTTGATCGGGCGGCATCGGGGGATTTCAGATCTCGAACGACGTTAGTGACGAAGTAGGACGAGGATGACCGAAGCTTCCGACGCAGGCGTCGTCCGTGAGCTGCTTTCGCCACTATCGCGCTTCCTAAAAGACGCATCACTTTATGAGATCGTCATCAACCGACCAGAAGAGGTGCTGACGGAGGGGCCAGAGGGATGGCAGTCTCACGAGCTCCCGGAGCTTGGCTTCGACAAGCTCATGCGTCTAGCGCGTGCCGTCGCGAGCTATTCGAACCAGGCGATCGACGAGTCCCGGCCGATCTTATCGGCTACCTTGCCGGATGAAGAGCGGATCCAGATCGTCGTACCACCGGCAACGACCAAAGGCACGGTCAGTATCACGATCAGAAAGCCGTCGGCGGTGACGCTGACATTGGACGATCTCGAAGGTGCTGGGTTGTTTTCTGAAGCCACCGCCGTGAGCACCGGCGTCGCATCGTGGGATAAGAAACTGATCGATCTTTATGAGGCGGCCAATTACGCGACATTTTTGCAACAGGCCGTGCTCGCGCGCAAGAATATCATTATCTCGGGCGCGACCGGGTCGGGCAAGACCACCCTGTCAAAGGCATTGATCCGGCACATTCCGGAGCAAGAGCGGATTATCTCGATTGAAGATACGCCGGAACTGGTCATCTCGCAGCCTAATCACGTCAGGCTTTTCTATTCGAAAGGAGGGCAGGGGCTGGCGAAGATCGGCGTGAAGGATCTTCTCGAATCCTGCCTCAGGATGCGTCCTGATCGTATTCTTCTGCAGGAACTGCGCGACGGCGCGGCCTTCTACTATATACGCAACGTGAATTCGGGGCACCCTGGGTCGATCACAACTGTACACGCGGATTCCGCGCAGCTGGCGTTCGAACAATTGACGCTGCTGGTGAAGGAGTCCGAAGGTGGCCGTGATCTTACTCGCGATGATATTCGCGCGCTGCTAGGGGCCGCCATCGATGTCATCATACAGTGTAAGAGATCCGATGGCCGATTTCTCGTCACAGAGATATATTTTGAACCGTCCGTGAGATCGAAGTCAGCGAGATGATCGACGCGACAGGTCCTCGTTCTGGATCACAACCCCACGCGCTGTCACGAGCATTGGCTTCCTCGTATCTCTTGGAAACCGTCGACGAGGGAGCGGAACCGCTTTAGCTTGTCGGAACATCGGAGCTGTTGCGGGACGTAAGCCTCAGCTTCTCCAGAAACGATTGGCTTTGACAGCCAGCTTCATCTCTTTACGCCGAAAATAAATCGCCCGACCGCAACGGATTGGGCTGTGACCTTGCACGATGATAATCTGCTCGTCCTTGCGCATGGACTGGGTGATTTCGTGCGGCATGATCAGCGGCCGGCGATGGAGGTTGACGTTTTCTGATTGGCGCGTTCCGCCATTCGCATTACCCCAACCGAGGTTGCGTGAACGACTGCGCACCTCGACGGTCATTTCTCCACATTGAGCCGATACGCTTCGAGCGGTTTCCAGCGCCTTAATCGCCGCGTAGGAGGCGAATGCGCATCCGTCGATCCAGGACGTTGCGCCATCTTTCCCGAAATGACGCTCGAGCTGGCCGACCGATTGATACATCAGCATCAAGGTGATCCCGTATTTGCGGCCACGGTCGCGTGCCTCTTCGAGCGCGCGCATGTATCCCAGCAGATCAACCTCATCAAGCATGAACAGTGCCCGGCGCTGGAAGTCACCGTCGGCCTGGATCATGGCATTCAGTAGTGACCCGATTATAACCCGGCCAATCCCCGGATAGGAGCGCAGGATTGAGGCGGGGATGTTGAGAAATACATCCTTGGATCCTTTGGCGATGTCACGCGATTTGAAGGCATTGCCGCAGACGAGGCTTGCGTAATTGTCCAGCGAAAGCCACTGCGTGTCCTTGGAAGCGGTCGAATAGACGCCGGAAAAGGTCTGCTCGGTCATATTGGTAAACACGCCAAGGGTTTCGCGGATGAAGGCGGATCCAGAGTTTTCCTGGATGTCTCGTAGCATCGAAAGGACGGATGGCTCAGGCTCGGAGACGATAAGGCGCAAGCTACGCAGGTTGCGGCGGCCGGCATAATCGGGAGAGAACATGACGTGGGCGAGCAGACCTGTCAGAAGATTGTGGGCCTGGTTCTGGAAATAGGCGTTGGTGGAAGATTCGATGCGCAGACTGTCAGACAGCAGCATCTGGGCGATACCGACAATATCCTCCTCCTTGCGCTGCGACGTCTCAATGCCGTCAAGTACGTTGAAGCCCATCACCGGATTGGTCGGGTCGAGCACCATGACTTCGCGGCCAAGAGCCTGCATACGGTGGTCAAGCACCATCGGCGCAACCTCTGTCGACGGATCGAGGCAGATGAGCGGTCCCCGATAGCGTAGCGCGGTCGGTATGACGTTGCTCGTTGTCTTAAAGCCGCCTGAACCGGCAAAGAACAGCATGTGGGTTGAATCAAAATCCTGACGGTAGGTCAGAAGCGGCGCTTTCCCGCCCCGTCCCCAGGTCGGGAGTTTGTTTGGATCGAAGGAAAGATCGCGAACGAGTTCACGGTCGACGCGGTAGCGCTCTCCGACAACGATCTCTCCATCCGCGGGAAAGAGTTTCGCGGCCGCCGCCATGGGCAGCCAGTCGGCATCGCCGAAGACGCCACGCCTTGCTCGCTTGATCGGATCGGAAACGACGACCGATACTCGTGCCGAAGTGGCGACAAGGCCAAAGCCGACGATGATGCCCACCACAGCGAAGGCATCGAGGTAGGATAGCGCTCCATCCCATGTGATGATTTGCCGACCGATTAGCGGCACGAGGCGGGAATATTCGCGGGCGCAGTAGTATCCGGCGACAGTCAAAAAGCAGCCCAGGCCTGCGATCGCTATCGGCTTGCGGCGATGCTGCGGCAGGGCCAGAACGATCAGCAATCCCGTGGCTGGGCCAATGAGAAGTACGGGCACGGGTGCGGCACGAAGGAACCAGTAAGCGCCCTTTATAGGTATGCCGCCGGCCCACAATTGCCATTGCGACGAGACGATTGCAGCGGAGAGCGCCGTGGCGACAATCGGAACAAGGGCCAACAGCATGCTCGAATGCAGCCTGGTACCGAGCGCCATTATCCGATTTCCCTATTGGGCGTCGAGCTCAGTTGAGCTGCAAAAGCCTCAGTGCCGATCCGCGTCAGCCACTGCTGCTCGGTCGAGCTTACAAGGATGTTTGCCATCGGCAAGAAGTCGCCAGAGAGAACGGCGCGGTCTGCGTTCGCCAATCCAGCCCTGACGACGATGCGCCGAGTCTGAACTTCGTGCTTTCGCCATGCGCGCTCCTAGCCATTTTGGGGAGTCTCGGCCACGGCTTCAGACGCAGGAGCTGGCGATCGAGGTGTTTGAGAGGATAGCTGGGTGAGGTTCTTGACCTCTGGCTGAAATCGTCGGGAGATATCGTCGAAGATCGCATCGAGTTCTTCATCCGAGATATCCAACTCGGCTAGGCCGGACTTTGTTGCAGCCCTGGCAAAGCGCTCCGCCGATTTTACTATTAGAAGTTTTTTGCGGTCTCTGAGTTTCTCGATCTGTGCGTCAATATCTGAAATAGCTGATTTTGCCGGCATTATAAGCATTCTCCGGTGTTGCGCGGGCACCAATGACATCGATTATACTATAATAAATAATATAGTTAAATGGCTATGTTGATTCAGCCTCAAAAATCCATAACCCGTCAGATAGGGCGATGCCCAAGCCGAAAGGCTGCTGACGTGGGTCTGGTGAACCGCGCGAAGACAATGTGACGATTGTTAACCGAGGGAGAAGTTAGGTGCGGAAATCTTCTGCAAACGGAACCAAGGGACAGACCGACTGGAATGCCATCAACTGGTGGCAGGTCAATCGGCGCGTTCGCAATCTGAGACAGCGTATCTTCCGGGCTTGCCGTGGGCAGCTTCTGGGGCTTCTTGGGAAGTGGCAATACTTCCCCAGGCCCTCTCGAGCGTGACGTTGAAGAAAAATCGCAACGCCGAAATGGCGATGTGGATCGAGCCGGGCATCAGCTTCTTCTCGTTGGCGAGATAGACCTGATAGGTCCGAATATCCTCGCGGCCGAGCAAGTCTGGCGACTTGCCGAAGTGTCGGGCGAACAGCGACACCTGTTGCAGATACGAGAGCTGGGTATTGAGCGAAAGATTGCGCACCTGCATGTCTTCGCTCATGCGCTGGCGAAGTGGGGTCATGATGAGCTCCTCTGTGCGATGGAATGGGCTGGAAAACAGCCGTCCCATCCTCTCGCAGTTGGGGCTCCTACTGAATATCTGACCTACTTGCCGCTCCGGCGTAGCGGAGCGGGTTAGTCCAATGCGGATAACTCAAAGTGGTGAAGGAAGACAAGCGTGCAATCTTCAGCCCCCCCGCCCCGCCCATGCGCAGCGCGCCGCCGATTTCCCGCGTGGTCTGCAAAGCGTTGCCAAATCCAAGGAAGGAGCCGCCGCGTAAGCGGCGGTTCCCCTTGTTCTGGCGAGAAAAATCGCGCCACCAGAGGCGGGCGCTGGATATAAGAGGTTTGCATATTATCGGATATACTCAATTCTATTGAGTATATTGAGATGTTGGCAAACTTGAAATGGTTTGAGAATCGTGTAATATACTCAGTATGGCTATGCAATCTGCATCACTGTTAAACCGACTTGAGAAAGATCTCCCCGAGGGGCTGGTCGTGGATGCCGCTTGGCTGGAAGAGCGCGGTATCGCCAGTAATTTGCGTGCTTACTACGTCAAGGCCGGCTGGCTGGAACAGCCGGTGCGCAGCGTCTATAAAAGGCCGCGTGGCAGGCTGAGCTGGCAGCAAGTTGTTATCTCTCTTCAGACCCTGCTCTTGCGAACACCGTTCTATGTCGGTGGGCGCACGGCATTGGAGCTACAGGGCTTTGCACATTATCTTTCGCATGAGACCAAGACTGTTCACCTCTACGGGCCGGGCAAGCCGCCCGCATGGCTGAACAAGCTGAACCTTCCCCAGCGCTTTGTCTATCACAACAGCGCGACCCTCTTCCGGAATGATCCCGTAACAAAGGAGCTCGGCAGTCTTGCCTGGGATATCGCGGACGGAACAGGCCGTGATCTCACCCGCTTTCAGGGCAGCAGCCTGACCTCGTTTGCCTGGGGGCAGTGGGATTGGCCTTTGACGCTTTCGCAGCCCGAGCGCGCCTATCTCGAAATGCTTGATGAATTGCCGCGCCATGAGAGTTTCCATCAAGCCGACATGATCATGCAGAGCGCAGCAAATTTCAGCCCGAGACGGCTGCAAAAACTGCTGGTGGATTGCGGCAGTGTGAAGGTCAAGCGCCTGTTCTTCTATTTCGCGGATCGGCATGGCCATGCATGGCTCAAGCGTCTGGATAAAACCGCCATCGATCTCGGCAAGGGCAAACGCATGCTTGTGCCCGGCGGCAAGCTCGATCCGGCCTATCTCATAACCGTGCCGGAGGACCTCAATGCCGTTTCGTGATCAGTATCAGGCCCAGGTCAGGCTCCTCATGCGCCTTATTCCCACCGTGGCGCGAGAAGCCTGTTTTGCGCTCAAGGGCGGAACGGCGATCAACCTCTTTGTGCGCAACCTGCCGCGCCTCTCCGTCGATATCGATCTGATGTATCTGCCAGTGAACGAAAGGCCGGAGGCTCTGGCGGACATCGACGCCGCCATGAAGCGCATCAAGGCGGCAGCTTTGGCGGAACTGCCCGGCGCGCGCGTTACCGAAAACGTCCATGATGGAGCGATCCTGCGCCTTCTTGTGATGGCCGAGGGAACACAGGTGAAGATCGAAGTCTCGCCCGTGTTGCGCGGTGTGGTTCACGAACCTTCCACGATTCCCGTCACCGAGGCCGTTGAAGAGGTCTTCGGCTTTGCCGAAACCAGCGTCCTATCCTTCGAAGACCTTTTCGCTGGCAAGCTGGTTGCCGCCCTCGACCGTCAGCACCCGCGCGACCTCTTTGACGTGCGCGGCCTGCTCACCAAGGAAGGGCTGAGCGATGACCTGCGTGAAACCTTCATCGTGTATCTGCTCAGTCACAACCGCCCCATGGGCGAAGTGCTATCAGGCCGCGTCAAAGACCTTGCGAACGAATACCAGAACGGCTTCGAGGGCATGACCGAGGAGGTTGTTGCCATCGAAGAGTTGATAGAAACGCAGCATGAAATGATCGAGGTGCTAATCGGCGGCATGCCGGATCATCACCGTGAATTTCTGATCGGCTTTGAGCGCGGCGAACCGGACTGGCCCTTGCTCAAGATAGGTCATGTCGCAGAGCTTCCCGCCATCCGCTGGCGGCAGCGCAATCTCGACAAGCTCAAGCCCGAACAGCGTTCCGTTCTGGTCGAATTGCTGCGATCTTCCCTTGAACGGCGCGTATAGAAATACCCGCCCCGTCAGCTCTGAACACCGGAAAGCAGCGATATGGGGAGCGTCAACTGGGTAGGGGAAGTACGGCAAGACAAAGCGAACCGGGGTTTGCGCTCGCCTTGCTCGTAAGTGATTGTCTGCAATGTTTTGCAGCCGGAAAACATTGCAGACGCAGCTCGAACAGGCACGCAATGCAGGGCCTGACTTGGATTTACGCTGTACAGATAAGGCCGGCGAGCCGTTCAAACGGCAAGATGTAAGTGTCACTCGCTACACGCCACTGACCCATTATAAATTTGAAAACTGCTTAGTTTAGTGAAGCAACGCCGCCTGATGGCAACAGACTTTGGACCCAGAGTTGCCGCAGAACGCAATACCGGCGGAAACAATCTGATGGCGACCTGGACACAGCACTCCCCGATTGGATCGGTTCACACGTCCGGATGTTCCGTTTCTTCGGCGGCGTTCCACGGCTGATTGGAAGTCAATGTTCCGCCAATTGGAACTTGCAAGGTCGCAATTTGGGGAGAAGGATACCTTCCGGCCGGCGGTTCGCTGCCGACGCGCCCTCTGCAGCGGAGAGACCCGCAACGCCCCCTCAGAATTCGGCTGTAAGTGAGTTTGCCGTGACGGTCTATGGCTCGAGTAGCGGCTTCTGGCACCTGCCGCAGAGACCACGATGTCCAAATACGATGGCAACGCTTACTCAGCGTCCACTTGGTCAATCGCGGTAGGCCCAATCGGTGATTTCAGCGACCTGCTCGAAGAAGCTGCCAACGCCGCCGCCGGTTGGATTAGCCCGCTGGAGCCATTCCACCGCCCATGCGATCCATTCTTCAACGCTGTGACCATCGATTTCGGTGGTGGGCGTGACGTTCATTGATCGCAGCGCTGCCAGGAAATCGCGCGCGGCGGCGAGTTGCGATTTCAGATAGGCGAACAGCGGCGGCGTGAAGTTGACGATCGCGATCGCGATGGAGCCTGGAGAGCCACCAAGCTCCCAACGAGCTCCCGAGATCACATCACGAATGAGGCGGCTCACCGATGAGCATGGCGAGCGGGGCGAGCGGCCCGAGGGCGATCAGCTCGAATTCCATCATGCCGGCGACGCCCAGAGGAAGTTTCTCCAGGAGCTCGTGCGCTTCGGCCGTGCTGGTCGCGTTCACGATGAAGACGACGCCGTAGCCCTCGGTCTGGAAGAACCACTGCTCGATCTTTCCGGCGAGATGGTTGCGAACTGTCGCGCGGACTTCGTGGGGCAGGACCGGCGCGATCGCCTTGGGCGTGCCCTTGGCCGTGACCGACCCGATCGCCAGGATCTTGGTCGTCGGAACGACGACGGCGGCAAGCGCGGGCAGTATCTCGGCATGAACGCGCGGATTCTTGTTGGGCATTTTGCTAATTCCTTTTGATATATTGGTCTGGAACACCACGAACTACTTTGCAGGCTCGGCCAAAAGCACGCGAAGCGGCGCGATCGGGCCGAGCGGGATGATCTGGAATTCCATCATCCCCGCCTGGCCGAAAGGAAACTTGCCCAGCAGCTCCAACGCCTCCTTAGGATCGGTGACGTTCATCATGAACACGACGCCGCTCTGGTCCTGTTTGAGGTACCACTGGTCGATTTTCCCAGCGAGATAGAGCCGAACCGTGTCGCGCACTTCGGCGGGGAGGAGCGGCTTCCACTGGTCCGGCGACCCTTTGGCGGTGAAGGTGCCGATCGCCAGTAGCTTGGTGGTCGGCACGTCAAGGCCCGAGGATGGCGGCGCCGACTGAGCGAACGAAGTGGCCGGCCCGATCGCTGGGAGTAGCGCTACGACGACACCGAAGCACGTGAGGCTAGTCAAGCGAGTCGCTTTCACAGCGAGCTTGTCGAGGACGCGGCTCATGACAGCATCGCCTTCGCCACTTGCGCGGGCTCGTCGGCCTGCAGCCAATGGCCTGCCGGTATGAGGGTTAGGGACGCATTCTTGAGCTGAGACTGGCGCCGCTCGGCCATGGCGGCGGGGAAGTAAGGATCGTACTGTCCCCAGATCAGTTTGACCGGAATATCCAACGCCTTGAGCGCCGCCAGATGCTTGGCGTTTCTGGCATGTTCATCGAAGAATTCCGCGGCCAGCTGTACGAAGGCGGGCCCGGCGCCAGGTTGGACGATGAAGTTGTTGCTGATCAGCGAACCGATGAACGCGCTGAAATGGCGCTTTTGCTCCTCGGGCAAAGCGTCCAGGAATTTCTTCTGCTGCCATCTCAGCAGCCATCCAAACTGTTCGGGGCTCTGGGCGATCGCCATGGCCAGGGGCTGGATGTTCCGGGTCGCAAAGAGCGTGATCATCTCTGGCCAAAAAAAAGTGGAGTCCTCGCTATAGGCCGAGTTGAGCATGATCGCGGAGTCGACGGCGTCCGGATGCGTGAGTGCGTAGTTGAGCGTCGCCATCCCCGAGGAGTCATGAGCGACGGGCACGATCTTCCCTAAGCCCAGACCTTCAACGACTGCTTCAAGGTCACCCAGTTGCTGCTTGAAGCTATAGGCGGCGCCGGCGGGTTTGTCGGAGGCGCCAAAGCCCAAAAAATCGAACGTCACCACGCGCCGCCCGCTGGCGACCAAGTGCGGAATCAGGTCGTCCCAGATGTGCTGGTTATCGGGGAAGCCGTGCATGAGCACGAAAGTTGGCCCGGTGCCGGCATAGTCTCGAGTGTACACGCTTCCTTCGACTCGCGGAATACGGTGCTCGGTGAATGGGGTGTGATCAGAAGACATGCATCATCCTTTCTTCCTCGCGGAAGGGTTGAGGTAGGCGTTTGATTGGCCGTTAGTGCCGCAACACGATCCGCCTCCAGCGAGGTCAAGGAATAGCCGTGCCCGGCGAGCACTCGGCAGCGTGGCCATGGCACTCGAATTGATGACGACCGACTGGACGCTCCCTTCACTATCCAGGTGGTGAGCAATACCTTGGTTAGGCAGGGCGAGATCTGTATGTTGCTTAAGTCTTAACGCGTTTTGTTGACTCGACGTAGGTCGTTCTTGCCACCATTCGTGACATAGAAGGCGCGAGCCTGCGAAGTTCTCTCGTGGGCACCGAAAATAGGCTTCCGAACGTATCTCGTGGATGTCACTAATTTAGGGTAGTATATGAATTCCGGACACTAGGAGTGAATATGCATCGGGTCGGTTTCATCGTACCGCGCGGATTCCAGTTGATGAGCCTTGCGGCGCTAACGGCGTTCGAGATCGTGAACCTGCCCCCGGCTGACCAGCGCTACGACATCCATTTGCTGTCTGAACATGGTGGTCCAGTTCGGTCTTCCTCGGGAATGATGCTGGAAACCGAGGCATTTGGAGATCCCGCCTTCGACACCGTCATCGTGGGGTCGATCACCGAGATGGAAATGCCGCCCTCAGATGCGAGCGTGATCGCGTTCGTACGAGAAGCCGCCAAAGCCTCCAGGCGGACTGCCTCCATCTGCAGCGGCGCGTTTGTACTTGCCGAGGCGGGCCTTCTGAATGGCCGGCGCGCGACGATGCACTGGGCCCATGCAGCGAGCTTCAGGATCCGGTTTCCCGACGTCAAAACGGAAGAGGACCGGATCTTCATCAACGATGGCCCGATCTGGACCTCGGCGGGAATGACCGCAGGGATCGACCTCGTTCTAGCATTGATCGATAATGATCTCGGTCCCGAAACCGCGAAGATGGTCGCCAGGCTTCTGGTCATGAACCAGCGTCGGATGGGCGGACAAAAGCAGCATTCCGCGCTCCTCGACATGACGCCGAAATCCGATCGCATCGAATTGGTTCTGGCTCATATTCGCCAGAATCTCCGGAACCCGCTCACGATCGAGGAGCTTGCGGCGGTTGCCAATCTCAGCCCCCGCCAGTTCAGCCGTGCCTTTTTGGCCGAGACCGGGCAGTCACCGGCAAAAGCCGTCGAGCAACTTCGGCTGGAAGCGGCCAGATTCATGATTGAAGAGGGGCGGCACACGGTGAACGTCGTGGCGCAGGAGACAGGTTTTGCCGACCGCGAACGCATGCGTCGAGCGTTCCTCCGGACCTTCGGTGTGCCCGCGGAGGTATTGCGCAGGACCGCGCGACGGGAGGCGGTGGCGGCTGCCTGACTTTGAGCTGTCAAGAATGCAGGCTTTTGAGTCAGGCTCTCAATGTGGCGCCGTGCGGCGTTCTCAGCCGTCCGGCTCACGCGCGGCGGCCCCATTCGATCTTCCTGTGGTTTGACTGTTAAAACCGCAGCATTCGGCGATCCGCCTTTTGATACAATTATTGTCGGTGTGCCTTTCTTCGGTCTCAGTGTGCGGCCGCTCAATGCAAGGCTGGGGAACAGGGTCGGCTTGGTCGCGCCTGTTTTTAGATTGCCCCATGCATCGCCCTGGCGCCAAGCAGCGTGCGCGTCTTGATAGCGCCATCCGCCAACACGATCGGCGAACGTCTGACGTAGCGCACTTCGGATTGCCATTACGGATGCCTTTTGTTTGAGCTGGACGACGATCGGGATTGCAGAGCGTGCAAAGCTGTTACTAATCCTTTTGCTCGAAGTGACGAGTAAATTCATTCCACTTAAGGTGAAATTGTTCTGCTGATGGTGAAGCATTAGCGTGCCCCCGCAGGTCTGCGCCTCCACCTTCCATCCGGTGGCGATCGCGCCAAGACATATCCGCAGTGCCGCAAGGGGACGTAACGGGATTGCGGCCGCTGCTGAAAGGACGCTAGCTCGAAATTTTGGGGGGGCAGATGTTTGCGGATTTAGAGGTCTTTCAACAGGTGTTTGACGTGTGCGTCACGGGCGCAGGCCCGGTCGGTATTTCCGCTGCACTGGAATTGAGCCGGCGAGGCCTGCGAACGCTGCTTATCGAAGCCGGGCCGAAACGATCGAAACGACCTCACCAAAACGAAACAGGGTTCGACGTAGGAGACGATATCTATCACGCTGCGGACCGACTTACTTCGGCCACCGGACTTGGCGGCACGTCCGAACGATGGGGTGGGCAATGCGTTGAGCTTGATGATATAGACTTCGAAGCAAGAGATTATGTCACACACTCCGGTTGGCCTATTGCTCACGAAAAGATTTCGCCTTTCTATCAGCGGGCGCGGTCTCTTTTGAGCAGTAATATCGGCGACCAGCGATCGGATCCGGATCCGGATCCGGAGCCGGAGAGTGATTTTCCAGCATCCCGGGAAAGCTGGACACGAATACGCAACACAGCGAGAGCCAACAGGGCTGAGATCGCTTCTTCGCAGAACCTCGTCGTCGCTTTAGACGCGAGGGTCAAAGCTCTGGTATTCGACCCAGTAGAAGAACGGGTCCATTCCATGTCGATCGCCTGCCGCGGTAGTTCGTACAAGGTGCGCGCCGACCACTATGTGCTGGCCTGTGGCGGCAGGGGCAATACCCGGCTGCTGCTGAACCTCCAGGTTGCATTTCCGCAATTGTTCGGCGGAAGCGATGGGCCGCTCGGCCGCTTCTACATGGGACACCTCGCCGGACAGATCGCGCAGATCGAATTCGCCACCAAGGAACATGCCGAACGGTATCTTTTTAAGCGCACATCCACCGGAACCTTCGTGTGTAACCGGTTTCAACCCGCCCCCCAATTGCAACGCGCACTCGAGTTGCCGAATATCGCTTTTTGGCCCACAAACCGGAGGGCTGCTGTCGATGAGGTCGATCCGGCGCTCTCGCTGCTATATCTTTGGAACAGTCGGAAGACCGTCGTTCACAGGGCGAGATGGGGCGAAGCCGACCGATCCCGTTACTATAATGTGCTGCATAATGTCCTGCGCAATCCTCTTGGCACGACCTCTGCCGCGCTGGCGCTGTTTAACCAAAAATACCGTGTGGCCGAACCATATGTTCTGCTGCGCAGGCCTGACTTGAGATACGGCCTTCGTTACCATGGGGAGCAAATTCCAAGCAGTTCAAACCGCGCCTTCCTCAAGCCCGTGCAAGATGCGGACGGCCAGTTCAAGCTCGAGGTCTCATTCCAATATTTACCTCAGGATTTTCGCGGCACGCTCCAAGCACATCTCGCCCTTGATCGCTGGCTCAAGGAGCGCAAAATAGGCAAGCTGATATTCGATACAGCCCCCGAGAATCTTGAAGAGCATATCGCCGCACAAGCCAAAGACGGCTACCATCAGATCGGGTTGACCAAGATGGGCGTGGGCCGCAACCACGCCGTCGTCGACCACAACTGTCGCGTCATCGATATCGCTAACCTCTACATCGCCGGTAGCTCCGTTTTCGCTACATCCGGACAAGCTAACCCCACGCTTCCCGCCGTCGCCTTGGCCGTCAGACTCGCCGAACATCTGGCTACTCTGGCCCGCCGTCAAAGCACGGCTGCAGGTTTGTCGACGAGCAGCCGCTTGGAACCTCAAAGGGGAACGCCTCTGAGTGTCCCGCGAAGCATTTGCTGATGTCGTGCTGCGTATCGTGCGTCTGATCCGCCGGCTGAGAATTACGCGAAACTCGGCGTTGCTCGCCGAGAAAGTGTAGGGAAGCAGGGTGGGTCCGGCTTTTTTTGCCCCGGTCCTCTACGATCGCTAGATGGTCGAGAAATTGCGCGGCATTCCTCTCAACGAAACGCGAGGAACGTATGACACCATCATCGGTGCCGTCACCTCGGTCGGTAAAAATGTCCTGCCGCGCGTTGCTGCCCTGCACGACGGTCTTTCCAGGATTGTTGTCTTCCTCCCAATTGTGCGATGTTCCTCAGCGAAACGGCAGGATCTGCGCACAAGGGAAATGGGCGGTATGAGCGTATCGGACTTGGAGGGCAGCGGTGGACCGCGCAAGAGGAGCCTTTATGAGGAGCTTCATGGGCGGCTGAAGGCTGAAATCCTGGAGGGTGCCGTGCCGGAAGGCATCGTGCTGACCGAGGCTGCCCTTGCCGGCATTGTCGGCAGCAGCCGCGCGCCCGTTCGGCAGGCGCTGCAAATGCTGGTCGAGGATGGCTTGATCAATCGCTTCGACGGCCGCGGTTTTGTCGTCGGCTCGTCGGGAACGGCGCCCAGACGGGAGAAGCTGGCCGACTATCTCGGCAAGCTGATCGAGGCCGATGCAAGGCCGATGTTTGCCTGGCAGGCGCTTTATGAAAATGTCGAGCGCATCGTTGTTTACCGCTCGTTTTTCGGGCGCTACCGTATCAATGAAAACGAGCTTGCGCGGCATTTCGGGGTCGGCCGTGCGGTGGCGCGCGATGTGCTCCTGAAGCTCGAAACGCTCGGCATTATTGAAAAGGACGACAATTTCCGCTGGTCGATCGTGCCGCTCGACAGCCAGCGCATCCGCGATCTTTACGAGGTGCGCGAGCAGATCGAGCCGATCGCGCTTTCAAGCGCCTTGGGCGGCCTTTCGGATGATCATATCGGCATGATGCTAGCGCGGCTGTCGACGGCGCTTGCTGATTATCCCGACGTTTCGGCCTCGACCATGTACGAACTGGAGCTCGATCTTCACCTTCGCAGCCTTCAGGCTTGCCCGAACAAGGAGTTCCTGAGCATCCTCAGGCGGACCCATTGCATCCTGACGCTCAGCAAGCATGTCGTCGGCATTCGCATCAAAATGCCGGAATACGAGCCGTTTCTTGCTGAACATATCGGTGTCTTCGAGATGATGCGGCGGCGCGACGAGGAGGGGTTACGCAAGGCCATGCGCAACCACATCCGCAATTCCGAGCCGAATGTCCAGGCGCGCGCTGCCTATATTCGCGAGCATTATCAGCCTGATGATTACAGCTTCATCGCCTAGCAGATAAAAGCGGTATCAGGTGATCGCGCCGACCTGCCAGGGCACGAATTCATTATCGCCGTAGTCGAAGGTTTCGCTCAGCGTCTTCTTGCCGGAGGCAACTGCAATGATGTCCTCGAAGATGCGCTCGCCGGCCGCCTCGATCGTATCCTCGCCGCTGACAATGTCACCGCAATTGATGTCCATGTCCTCACGCATGTGATTGTACATCTCGGTGTTGGTGGCGATCTTGATGCAGGGAGCCGGCTTGAAGCCCGACACCGATCCCCGGCCTGTCGTAAAGCAGATCACGTTGCAGCCGCCGGCGACTTGGCCGGTAACGGCAACCGGATCATAGCCCGGCGTATCCATGAAGACGAAGCCGGTCTTGTCGACGATCTCCGAATATTCGTAGACCGCCTTAAGCGGCATGGTGCCACCCTTGGCGACCGCGCCGAGCGATTTTTCTAGAATGGTTGTGAGCCCGCCGAGCTTGTTGCCGTAGGATGGGTTGTTGTTGAGCTCGGCGCCGTTGCGTCGCGTATAGTCGCGCCACCAGTCGATCCTGGAGAGCAGTTTTTCAGCAACGTCAGGCGTTGCAGCGCGCCGCGTCAGCAGGTGTTCCGCGCCGTAGATCTCCGGTGTTTCCGCCAGAACCGATGTCCCGCCATTGCGAACGAGAAGATCCGAGGCATATCCGAGCGCCGGGTTAGCGGAGATTCCCGAATAGCCGTCCGATCCACCGCATTCCAAAGCCAATTTCAATCCCGAAAGCGGCTGAACGGTCCGTTCGGCCGCGTTGACCTCGGGAAGCATATCCCGGATCATCTCGGAGGCGGCGGCGATGGTCTTTCGCGTGCCGCCGAGATCCTGAATGGTCATGGTGCGCAGCCGGTTTCCCTCTTCTAGCTTGTAGTGCTCCAGAATAGGCGCAATTTGGTTGGTTTCGCAGCCAAGCCCGATCATCAGGATGCCGCCGAAATTCGGATGGCGCGCATAGCCCTGCAGGGTACGCGCCAGGTAGCGGTAGCCCTCGGAATTCATATTGATCGCGCAGCCGCCGCCATGGGTGAGCGCGACGACGCCATCGACATTATCAAAGCCTTCCAGGCCGCCGGTGCGGTTGAAGTGTTCGGCGATATATTTCGAGACGGTGGCCGAGCAGTTGACCGTGGTGATGATGCCGATGAAGTTGCGGGTGCCGACGCCGCCGGCACCGCGATCGAAGCCCATGAAAGTGCGACAGTCCTCGCGCGACAGCATTCCCGTCTCTTCGATATCGACACTGAATTGGTAGGGATGCTCGGATTCGATGACGGCGAGATTCTGCAGGTGCACATGGCCTCCCGCCGGAATGAATTGCGTCGCTATGCCGATCGGCTGGCCAAATTTACGGATTTCCTGACCGGCGGGGATATCGCGCACCGCCACCTTGTGTCCGCGCGGAATCTGCTCGGCGGCGATCAATCCTTCGATGCCGGTCTGGTTCCCGGCACGGATCATCGCGCGGGCAACCGCGACGTCGTCTATGGGATTAAGGAGGATGACAGGCGAAACGGCGGACATGAAGGGTTCCGTGAGGTTGGATTAATGTCTATTGCTAGCAATAGACAATCATTCGACGGGGAGGGCGTCAAGCGTGATTGACGCCGGCGGCAAAGTTCTTTCCATCAGCTGTGCGGCTGGCGTGCAAGCCAGGCGCTCAGATCCGCCTCGGCCCGCTCCAGCGCGCTGTGATTGAGTAGCTTTCGAAGGAGCGCGACGGCAATGGCTCGCGCCCGCAGATTGAACCGGCCCTCGTCGCTCTGGGCACCGAGCGGCTGATAGACGCCAAGTTTGATGTAGAGCTGCTGCAGCCGGTTCTGCACGCTGCGTACCGACAGATTGCGCCTGTGCGCAATCGCCCGATCGGTGAGGCCGAGCGCGATGTCGACAAGGATTTCATACTCGGCCTCGGTGAAGCCGTTGATGGTGCCGAGGCTTCTTTGCTGCATGCCGCGCACTTCGCGGTCGATCACGCACTGGCTTTCGATGAAAATGCTGCGCAGCGCAAGCTTCAGCCGGTCGTCGGAGGCCGATTTCAGGACATAACCGTAGACGGCACCGACCGGCACGATGCGAGAGACGCCGCGGACATAGGCTTCGTCCGAGTAGTTCGACCAGAACAGGATGCGCGTTTCCGGGCGCTCCTTCCAGATGGTGCGCGCAGCCTCGATGCCGTTGCGCTCGCTCATCTGCAGGTCCATGACGATATGGGCGGATTTGCAATCGCGCGCCAGCCGCTCTCCGGCTCCGCCGTTTTCTGCTTCCAGCACGCCATCGCATTCGGGGAGGGCGGCGCGGATGGCCTCGCTGAGATAGGATCGATGGAGAGGATCGTCCTCGATGATCAGCACCTTCATGCCGCAGCTCCCTTGGCCGATAGCTCTTTGGCGGGCAGGCTGACGCTGACCAGCGTGCCTCCGGAGACCGCTGCGGCGTTGATCGCGAAGCGCGCCGAAATCAATCGCGCCCGCGTCTTCATGTTTTCGATACCGCCGCCAGAGGATCTGTGGGCGTTTCCAAGCCCGAGGCCGTCATCGATGACATCGATGGTGATGGCTCCCTCGGTGGCCTTAAGATGAACCACAATACTGCTTGCCTGGGCATGGCGGATCGCGTTGTTGATGGCTTCCTGTATAATGCGAAAGAGCGCGATGCTGACTGATTGCTCGAGGCGGTCGATGGCACCGCTCGTTTCATCGTTCAGCCTCCATGTCAGCGTTGCCCCGCTTTCCTGGATCGACCGTTCGAGGTGGTTTTCCACCGCCTGGGCAAAGCCAAAGAGCTGAAGGACCGAGGGCTTTGCTTCCTCAATGATTTGGCGAAGATCGTGCATGCTGTGCTGCAGACCCCGGAAGAGAGGTTCGAGCGCCTCGCCTGTGACGTCAGGCTGACGCGCCAGCCGTTCCAGCCGCCGCGAAAGTCGAGTGAGATCGGCGAGAATCTGGTCGTGCAGATCCATGCCGATGCGCTGGCGCTCCGCCTCAAGGGCCTCCGTCAGTTTCAGCGCGCCGAGCCGCAGGCCTTCCTCGCGAGCCCGTGCCTCCGCCTCGACGATAGCGGATCGTTTCGCCTGATCGGCCGCGCGGATGGCGAAGAAGTGCGGAGCCAACAGATCGGCAATCACACGTGCGCTTTCGACATCCTGCATGTCGTAAAAGCCCATCTGATGGCTGGAGCAGGAGAGTGCCCCGATGACGTGGCCTTGGACTTTGAGGGGGACATGCAGGCGGCTGTGCAGCGATTGATGGAAGATCGGATGCGAAAAGGCCCCCTGGAAATGGAATTGCGCATCGCTCCAGGCGTCATCTGTCAGCAGATGGTCGGTCTCGCCCCACAGAAGCGTGCGGATGGGGCTGTTGCTGACGGGAGCGGGAAAGCGCTTGCCCCAATCGGTCTCCATTCCGCTTTCGTAGGCCGTATGGAATTTTTCATCCACCATGATGATGCAGACATCGAGGTGATCATGCGGGATGACATGGTTGATCTCGGCCGCGACCGCCTGGATGACGGAGTGAAAATCGAGCCGTCCTGCGATGAGCCTTGAAATGTTGAGGTAATGGTCAAAGACCGATTGCGGCGCCAGATCGCGCAAGACAGGCCCTCCCAGGCAACGCGTCGACCTCAACTCCTCCGGCCGATCGCAGCATGTAAATTTCCAACGCTATTAAGCGCCGAACAAAGTCGTTCGTCCTGCGGACTTGCGCATCTTTTCTGCGGGATCCCGCAAGGTCCCGCCCTTTAAGCGCCTGTACAAGCGTCACAATCTCGGACATCCTGTTTCTACTGAAAGGGGAACCTTCAGTGCAAATAATATTTTCGATCGTTCGTTGAGGAGCGCGCTCGAAAATCTTGGCCTGGAAGTTGAAGTACAGGCTCTTTGGGAGGAAAAAATGAATATTACCAAGATGCTTCTGGCGTCCGCCGTCATCGCGAGCGTTGCCGTACCGGCTGCTGCTTTTGCAGATACGTCATCCAAGAAAATTGCCCTGTCGAACAACTATGCGGGCAACTCCTGGCGCCAGGCCATGCTCACCAGTTGGCAGAAAGTGACCGGCGAGGCCGTGAAAGCGGGCGTCGTTGCCGCCGCCGACCCGTTCACGACGGCAGAAAACCAGGCGACCGAGCAGGCCGCGCAGATCCAGAACATGATCCTGCAGGGTTATGATGCGATCGTCATCGATGCTGCATCGCCGACCGCGCTGAACGGCGCGATCAAGGAAGCCTGCGATGCCAAGATCGTCGTCGTTTCGTTCGACGGCATCGTCACCGAACCCTGCGCCTGGCGCATTGCCGTCGACTTTAAGGGCATGGGCGCAAGCCAGATCGAGTATCTCGCGAAGAAAATGCCGAAGGGCGGCAATATCCTGGAAATTCGCGGGCTTGCCGGCGTTTCCGTAGATGACGAGATTTCGGCCGGCATCCACGATGCGGCCTCTAAATATCCGCAGTTCAAAATCGTCGGTTCGGTGCATGGTGACTGGGCGCAGGATGTTGCCCAACGCGCCGTCGCGGGTATCCTGCCGAGCCTGCCTGACATTGCCGCGGTCGTGACCCAGGGCGGCGACGGCTATGGCGCCGCGCAAGCATTCGCAGCCGCAAAGCGCCCCATGCCGACGATCGTTATGGGCAACCGCCAGGACGAGCTTGCCTGGTGGAAGAAGGAGAAGGACGCCAGCGGCTACGAGACCATGTCGGTTTCCATCGCGCCCGGCGTCTCGACGCTCGCCTTCTGGGTCGCCCAGCAGATCCTCGACGGCCAGCAGGTGAAGAAGGATCTGGTCGTGCCGTTCCTGCGCATCGATCAGAACAATCTCGAAACCAACCTTGCCTCGACCCAGGCTGGCGGTGTCGCCAATGTTGAATACACGCTCGACGATGCCAAGAAAGCCATCGCCACGGCGAAGTAGTCGATATCAACCTGCTATTTAAAACCAGCGCCGCCCGATGAGAGGGTGGCGCTGGGCAGACGCAACGCCCGACCGGACGATCCATGATTGCAGTCAAAGACAATGCTTCGATGAGACAGGATGCCGAGCCGCAAGCGGTCGTCTCGGCCCGCGGCATTAAGGTACATTTCGGTGCCGTCAAGGCGCTTGATGGCGCCGATGTTACAATTCTTGCCGGCGAATGTATCGGTCTTGTCGGTCACAATGGCGCCGGCAAGTCGACGATCGTCAACGTGATCAATGGCGGCCTGAGCCCGCACGAAGGCATCATCGCCTATGAGGGCGACGATAAAGTGCATGGCATCAACGCTGCGCGTGCGCATGGCATTCGTTGTGTTTTCCAGGAGCTATCGCTCGCGCCGAACCTGACCGTCGTCGAGAACATGCGGGTCGTTCACCGCAGCCTCGCCGGCTGGAACTGGCGGCGGCAGGCTGCAGCGATCATCCGCGCCAAGCTCGACGAGATTTTCACCGGCCACAAGATCGATGTCATGCGCACTGTCGGCGAACTTTCCATCGCTGAGCGGCAGATGGTGGAGATCGCGATTACCTTTTGCGCCGTGGGGGAAGAGCCGAAGCTCGTCATTCTCGACGAGCCCACCTCTTCGCTCGATGCCGGATTGGCGGCGCAACTGATGGCCTATGTCCGAGCTTTCGTTCAGACAGGCGGCGCCGTGATGCTGATCTCGCATATCCTTGGCGAGATCCTGTCGACCGCGAGCCGCATTCTGGTCATGAAAGACGGCCGCGTCGTTGCCGATCGCGTGGCTCAGGATTTTACCGTGCACAGCCTTGTTCAGGCGATGGGTAGTGTCGTCAAGGAACAGGATCGCAAAGTGAGGAACGAAGAGCGTGTCGCGGTATCTCCCATTCTTGCGTTGCCTGCGCGCGGCGGCAAGGGTCTTCCCTTCGCGGTCCGCAAGGGCGAGGTGATCGGCCTTGCCGGTCTTGCTGGCCACGGCCAGACCGAAATGCTCCTCGATCTCCATCGGTCGCTCTCGAGCAACTGGCTGCCGGGCAGGCAGGACAAGATCACCTTCGTTGCCGGCGACAGAAGCCTGAATGGCACCTTTCCCCTGTGGAGCATTTTGAAGAACCTCAGCATCGCATCGCTGGGCGAGCTCTCGCAGAAGTACCTCGTCAACAGACAGCGGGAAGAAGGCCTGGGAGCCGACTGGAAGCGCCGCATCGAAATCCGCACGCCAGCCATGGAAAACGGAATCCTGTCGCTATCGGGCGGCAACCAGCAGAAAGTTCTGTTTGCTCGTGCGCTAGCGACCACGTCGCCGATTGTGCTGATGGACGATCCGATGCGCGGCGTCGATATCGGCACCAAACAGGAGGTCTACAGGATCCTGAACCACGAAGCAGCGGCCGGGCGCACCTTCATCTGGTACTCGACCGAGATGGATGAGATCCGCCTCTGCGATCGCGCCTATGTCTTCCGCAATGGCGCCATCGTCGCGGAACTGGTCGGGGACCAAATCACCGAGGAAAATGTGCTGGCCGCTTCATTTGCCGGAGAAGACGCATGAACCGTCCATCTTCCGCCACCTTGCGCCTGCTGATCCCGGCGCTCTCGCTTGCCGTCCTGCTCGTCGCGGTCTTCTATTTGCAGCCGCGCGCCATGAGCTATATCGGCCTCAATCTGCTCTTCAATCTTGCCGTGCCCATTGCGCTCGCGACGATCGCCCAGATGTTGATCATGTCGGTCAACGATCTCGATCTGTCGATGGGAACCTTCGTCAGTTTCACCGCCTGCGTGGCGGCGACCTATCTGCAGTCGTCCCCGCTCATCGGCATCCTCATCCTGGCTGCAGCGATTGCCGTCTATGCCGTAATCGGCATCGTCATCTATATCAGGGATCTGCCGTCGATCGTCGTGACGCTCGGCATGAGCTTCGTCTGGGGCGGTCTGGCGGTCCTTTTGCTGCCGGCACCAGGCGGTACCGCGCCGGATTGGGCGCGCTGGCTGATGACCTCGAAACCGCCACTCGTCCCCATAGCAATCGTCGCGAGCGTCGTCATCGCGTTGATTTCCCACCTGATTGTCATGCGCTCTTCCTTCGGTGTCCTGATCCGCGGTGTCGGTGGCAATCAGCGATCGCTCCAGCGTGCGGGCTGGTCCGTCGTCAGCCTGCGTGCAGCGGCTTACGCTCTGGCCGGCCTCTTCGCCGTGCTGGCCGGTGTTGCGCTTGTCGGCCTTACGACCTCAGCGGATGCGAATATAGCGCTGCGCTATACTTTGCTGTCGATTGCGGGGGTCATCCTTGGCGGGGGCGAATTCACGGGCGGGCGCGTCTCGCCGGTGGGTGCCGTGATCGGCGCGCTGACGCTGACGTTGGCGGGCTCCTTTCTGTCTTTCCTGCGGATCTCGCCGGACTGGCAGATCGGTGCGCAGGGTGCGATCCTGGTCATCGTGCTTGCCCTGAGGCTCTTGCTCAACCGTGTCGAAAAGCGGGAGAAACAATCATGATCGCTCTTCGTGCGCTCGGCCGGAAGCCCTGGATCTGGTCCTTTGTCGCTGCCATCCTCGTGTGGATCATCACGGTGCTTTTCACCGGCGGCGCCAGTTCGATTGGCCTGTCGCAGGCCGCACTCACCTTTGCCGCCTTCTCCGTCATCGTCGGCATCGGGCAGATGTTCGTCATCACGCTCGGGCCTGGCAATATCGATCTCTCGGTGCCGGCCACCATGACGCTTGCCGGTACGATTGCGCTGAAGCTGATGAATGTCGAGGACGGCATGGTCGTGCCGGGTCTTCTGGTGTCGATCGTGATCGGTCTCGGCATCGGGATCGGCAACTATGCGCTGATCAAGCTGTTGCGCATTCCACCCATTATCGCGACCCTCTCGATGAGCTTCATCATTCAGTCGGCGGCCATCTGGAGCAATCGCGGGCTGCGTATCAAGCCGCCCGAGCAGCTGGCAGATTTCACCACGTCCGGCGTGCTCGGCATTCCAAATGTCGCCATCGTCGCGCTTCTGCTCTCGGCGCTTGCCTGGGTCTTGCTGGAGAGGACGATCTACGGTCGTTGGATCTCGGCGATCGGACAGAGCATGTTTGCCGCGCGCATGGCCGGCATTCCCGTCGACGGCACGCGGCTTGCCACCTATGTACTCTGCGCCATTCTCGCCTCGATCTGCGGCTATCTTCTCGCCAGCTTCTCCGGTGGCGCAGCTCTTAATATGGGGGCGGAATATCTGCTGATGTCGATCGCCGTCGTCATCATCGGCGGCACGGCGGTCGCCGGCGGCGATTCAAATGTGCCGGGCATATGGGGTGCGTCCCTGTTCATGTTCCTGGTCGTTTCCATGCTGAACACCTATGGTTTCGGCGCAGGCCCAAGGCTCATTCTCACCGGCTTAATCATCATTGCCGTCATTCTCGTTGCCGGCGGCCGCCCCATCGGCGGGCGCTGACACTGTTCCCAGCGGTCTTTACAGGAAAACAGCAATGCCAAACGACGCACCGTCCATCTACGAAATGTACGACGCGCGGTTCCGCGATCTCGTGGTTCTCAGTGCCGGTCTTGAGGAACTCTATTCCGATTGCCGCTGGGCGGAGGGGCCGGTCTGGTTCGCAGATACCGGATGCCTGATCTGGAGCGATATCCCGAACGAACGCATGCTGCGCTGGGTGCCGGGTGGGAGCGTGTCGGTCTTCCGTGCTCCATCGAATTTCGCCAACGGCAACACGCGCGACCGCCAGGGGCGATTGGTATCCTGCGAGCATGGCACCCGCCGAGTGACGCGCACCGAGATCGATGGTTCGATCACCATTCTTGCCGATAGCTACAAGGGCAAGCGGTTGAATTCGCCCAACGATGTGGTCGTCCGCTCCGATGGATCCGTCTGGTTCACCGATCCGACCTACGGCATCCTGTCGGACTACGAGGGTTACAAAGCAGAGCCGGAACAGGCGACACGCAATGTCTACAGGCTGGACCCGGCGACCGGCGAACTAGAGATCGTGGTCGACGATTTCCGTCAGCCGAACGGCTTGGCCTTCTCACCTGACGAGACCAAGCTCTATGTCGCCGACTCTGCCGCAAGCCATGACATCAATGCTCCGCGGCACATTCGCGTGTTCGACGTGATCGATGGAAACAAGCTCGCCAACGGCCGGGTGTTTTGCGACATCGACGCGGGCATTCCGGATGGATTCCGCGCGGATATTGCGGGTAATATCTGGACGAGTGCCGGCGACGGCGTGCATTGCTTCGCGCCCGATGGCACCTTGCTCGGCAAGATCAAGATACCGCAGACGGTCGCCAACCTGACTTTTGGCGGGCGTCGCCGCAATCAGCTGTTTATCGCTGCGACGCAATCGGTATACCGCGTCTACACCACAGCCACAGGCGTCCAACTGCCCTAGATGTAGTTGGCCCGTTCAGGCGCGTTGAAGTTGATTGTAGCGGTCCTCCGCTACTCTTCGCTGACGATTGCGGACAGCCAGCCCTTAATTTCGTATTGATATTTTTCGCCTGCTTGGCGCAGGTCGACGGATTACGGCTGAGACGACTTCTCTGAACGCTTTCGCCGGGCCGGATACGGCTGCCCGAAGGGCCACACCATTGGCATTCCTTCTCTTGGAATAGAGAAGCGGCTCTGCCGTGTGGGGCAAGGCAGAGCCGGGAGACCTATAACGGCTCACTTAGTGCGACCAAGTGTCAGGGGTGTGAACTTGTCCGTCCGCTAATATTACACTACTCAAGGGTGAATTCCTAGATAATAAATCATCCTTTCGTGACGCGGCGCCTCCGGGTATGTAGGCCTGAGCTCCTTAGGGAAACGAGGAAAATTACAGGGATGACGCGAAATTCTTGGCGACGGTGCGACGACGTTCCGCCGATCGACGGCGGTCCCTCTTCATCAAATTGGCGGTAAATTCAGGCCAGATATGGTCGAGCCCGCGAGAATCGGACGGGCTGGCATCTATTGCAGCTTTTGACCGTCAAGAAGACCATTCTCATAGGCAGCTGCAAGAGTGCTGTTTTCCGGATATGGATTGGGCCTATCGTTCAGGTGTCGTCTTCCTGCAGAAATGCCTTGTTCATAGGCTTCTCTTTCTCTCTCCGATGGGGTCCTCGGCATTTCTCGGCCGAAGCGCCTAATGGCTCTCGAGGTGGCGAGATCGCGTAGTATATTGCAATCAACAATTCCACTTTGGTAGAGCTTGATCAGATCCACCGCAAACATCTCTCGGTTGACATCGTTCAAAACGAACCAGGGCTGAGCAATGATAACGTCGAAAATCTTTTGAAGATTGTCGATCTCCTCTGGTTGAAGAACGCATTCGATGAGGTAGCGACGCATGACCTTCCTCCATCGTACAAGATACTCTCTTTCAGCCTCCCGTGGAATGATAATCAATGGCAGAACTGGAAATCCTATTGTCTCTTGCAAACCCCAAATTGCGGTACATGCGAGCCGAAAAACATAATCGTTTGCACGACATCGCATTTGCCCAGGAGGTGGGGCGCGAGTGTTCGCATGATCCTGTTTTATCTGTAACCTATCCTAAGTTGCCAGCTTGGAGCCATGCGGTTTCAAATGCTCTGCAATCAGTTCCCGAGCCGCTGCGAATACGCCGCTTTGGTCATCGCCCTGGCTTTCCTCAAGCATTTGAAGGGCGTTCTCATACATATCGCGCTCTGCTTCCGCGCTGACCGCGCCGATCCGCCGAAGATGACCGATCAGCGCTGCAAGCATGGCGGAATTCGAAAGCGCCACCGCGCCGGCTGACAGGGCGGCGGCATCACGGTTGTTCGGTTTGCCGGTCATGTGTTCCTCCCGACGGTGAAGTTCCTCCAAGAACGGTCGTCGCTGTAAAATAGAAGAAATATCAGAAGCCGCGCGAATGTCGATGGCGAGGATTCGCCTTCAGGTTACGATCGGGCGCTTTTAGCTGAGGCGGGCAATCGTATCGTCGAGGTTGTCGATCGCGAGTTGTTCGCGGGCGATCATGCCGTCAATATCGATATCTTCGTTGACCCATTTCGCAGCTGCGCCCTGCAACTTCATCGCCAGAAGCTCATTGCGATGGGCGACTTTTTCGTCTCTAATCTTGACAAGCTTTAAGCGAAAATCATCATTCATTTCAAATCCCTCCGCCGGGGGTGGTACTCATCGATAACTCGCGTTAGCCGCCGGCTCGCCACTGTTGATCTCACTCGTGCCCACGTCCGCGATAGGTCGTTGGAACGCCGGCAGCCTCATGGCATTGTGCGAGAGTTTCAAGCCACGCCGCCAATCCAGTCGGCACTTCGGCATTGCCTGCTTCCAACGCCTCCACCCACGACAAGTCGCATTGCAGGGCACTCGCCAGATTGATGGGCGTCCAGCGGATATGCAAAAGGCATTCGGAAAAACGTTCTGGGGTCATGGATCTTCCTATTTTTGACGTAACATTTACCGTGCCAGAGGGACACATGAAGTCAAGTACGACGAAGGTTCCCCTGGTCTCGCAGATCATTGCCGAGTTGCCGCAATGCCATTGGCTTGCCTGGATGAAGAAGGTATCCGACCTCAACTACGGCATTGTGAAGCGGTGCATGCCGATGACAAACGAGAAGAGCTCTGCCTCGTGGCATTGAGGCAGAGCTTAAAAAGGCCTATTGAAAAGACCTCCCTGTGCGAACCTCCGGCTGGGGGGCGCGAGTGTTCGCACGATCCGTGCTTTATCGGAGCTCGCTTAAACGAACCTGAAGGGCGAGTGGGCGCCAGCCTTGTCCGGGGACGTGGACCTCAAAGCCTGGCACTGCGATCATCGGTCGTGACATTTACCTGCACGGACATGTCGTCGAAATCGGATGCGCTGCCATCATAGCTGCCCCACAGGGGTATCGCCTGTTTCGGGTCGCGGGCGACGCCGACCCGGATCAGGTCGCGGTTGCCGACGATACCGTTGGTGGGATCGAACTCTACCCAGCCGGCGCCCGGAAGGTAGATCTGGCACCAGGCATGGGTCGACCCGCCCCCGAGCGTCAACGAGCCGTCACGGTCGGGAACATAGATATAGCCGGTGATGAAGCGGGCAGCGAGCCCAAGCGATCTCGCCGCCTCCATCATTAGCAGTGCAAAATCGCGACAGGTTCCACGCCGAAGCTGCAGAGTTTCCAGCGGAGTCTGCGTGCCATGCGCCAACCGCCGAGCGTAGATGAAGCTCTCGTGGATCGCGTAACATAAGGTCATCAGCAAGTGCCCGGTTTCGGTAGGCTGGCCGATCCGCACGAATTGCCGCGCCCATTTGCCGACCGCATCCCCCGGGTCTGGGTAATGGCGATGGATTGTCCGCTCCAGATCAAGCGCTTCCTCCGGATCGTATGCAAAAGGATAGGTCAAGGCCGCCTCGTCGATCTGAAGGTCGATTGCAATGTGCGGCGTATGGTCGAGGCGAATTGTTGTCTCGAAGCGAAGTTCACGCGAAGCTTCCGCAAAACCAATCAGGGCGACGCAATTGCCGAACACGTCATGGATCCATCGGACGTATTCCGGCTGCGGATCGACCTGCAGGTGGGAGCTCAACAGCCTCTGGTCGAAACTGTCCCTTGGCCTGAACATCAGGCGGTGCTCGCCAAACTCCACAGGTCTTGTGTAGCGATAGGAGGTGATATGCCGGACGGAGAATGTGGTCATCCAATCACCGATGATAGTTGCGAGGGCAGCATTACCTATAAATCCTGCATCTCTTTTTTGCTTGGAAGCGATGCGAGAGCCAATGCCATAGCAGACGCCGCCTGACGATCACAGGCACAAACGCCGGCAGTCGCCGATATGCATCTGCTTCGTAGGGTTTTCCGAGCTTCGATCGGAAGTTTGCCAATTTTATATTGGGTTTCTTAAGGAAAAAGTGCACCATCGCGCTCCGCGCGGGTCCATATGCGAACCACTGATATCGCCGCCGGGCAGGCAACAGCGGAGTCTAAGCGTATTCGCCTCGACATGTAAATTGAGATGGGTAGTCGAAGCACGTTGCCTTGCTTGTCATTATCCCCACCGCCGCCACCAGGCTCAATTTATCGTCGACGCCGGTCAAATCAGTTCTTCGATACTGAGACTGCTGCCCGATATCTCGCATTGCAGGCTCACACGCTCTCTGGAGTTATCGTCTCAAACGGCACGATACGTTGGAGAATTGCCGGGCTGTCGCGATGGGTCAGGGAGGCAATCATTGTTGCGACCAATTCGTCAGAGATTCGGTCCATCGGATGACACAAAGCTGCAGTGATTAGGCCTTCCGTCAGTCCCTTACGCGTCTCCGGACCAAGGTCGCGGCAGACCACCTTCACCTTGTCTCTTCTTTCGGGAGCCGCCTCGCGCAGTGCCCTGAGAACCCCCGAAATCCCGCCTCCAATTATGAAGATACCTCTCAGGTCATCGAGTTCGGACAGCAGTTGGCTAACGATCCGATGAGCCTCCTCGGGCTCTTCATGAGTTGGCCGGCTATCGTCGATTTGGATGTGAGGCGCATGCTCGCGCATATATGAGCGAAAGCTGGCATCCGAGACGTCCTGGCATTGGTAGCGGTGATTACCGATGAACACTGCAACCCGCCCGGGCGATTGGGCAGTCTGGGCTAAAAACCATGCGGCAGTTCTGCCCAGTTTCCAATTGTCGGTCCCGACGTAGCCGGCGCGATCTGGAGCGCTCTGATCCGTTATATAGGCAACGGTCGGCTTGCCTCTAAGCTTGAGAGAATGAATTGTCTGTCCGATCAGGGGATGATCTCCCGCAATGACAGAGACCGCATCGCATTTTTCTCCCAGGGCATCCAATCTGTTTGCGATGTTCTCGGGACTTAAAACGTCGACAAATTCGACCAGCGCCTCGACTTTCTCACCGGATCTCCGCTGACATGCATTGACGATGCTGGAGCCGAAGAGGCGGTATAGCTCTCGGGTCGACTGCTGCAAAAGAAATCCGAAGCAATATGAGGGGCGGGCATTTCTTTGCCGGTCTTCGATGACGCCCCGACCATAGAAGCCGATTTCCTCCGCAGCCTTTTGAACTCTCTCGATTGTCCTCGGTTTCACAGAGGATGAACCGTTAAGGATCCTGTTCACGGTGGAAATGCTCACCTTGGCGGTACTGGCCAAATCCGCGATCGTAGGGCGTGCCTTCATGACATTATCCAATTCATTTTAGAATGGAATAAAAGATACAAAATATTCATTCCATTGCAATAGCTATTTCGAACAAGCAGTTCATTTGGTACTACTGCCTGGCGTTGCCGAGATCGATCAGAGGAGATGTGATCTCGAGAGCAACTTTCGGGAGGAAATCTAATGAAGTTCTTTAAGGGTGCCCTCAAAGGGGTATTGGCGGCGTCTGTTGTCGCCCTTTGTGCCTCTGCCGCCCTGGCCGCCAATATCGCCGTGGTCGGTGGCAAGACGGATGACGAGTTCTGGAGCCGCATCAAGAAGGGTGTCGATGATGCGAGGCCCGTTCTCGAAAAGAACGGCGGTACGGTAACTTATCTCCAGCTGCAGACCTATGACAATCTCGGTCCGGACGCAGCGCAGCTCGTACGCACCGCGATGAGCCAGGGTGTGAAGGGCATCGTGGTCCCTGACTGGGTGCCGGCGGCAGAGGATGAAGCGATCAAGGCTGCTATTCAGAGCGGGATCAAAATCATCCTCATGAACGCCGGCAATATCGATAAGGCGCGCGAGCTCGGCGCGATCAACTATGTCGGCTCGGACGAATATGTCGCCGGCAAGGCTGGCGGCGAATATATGGGATCAAAAGGCGCAAAGAATGTCATTTGTGTCAATACGCTTCCAGGTGCTGCCAATCAGGAGGCCCGGTGCAAAGGCGTGATCGATGGCATCACCGCTAGGGGTGGCAAGGGCAAGCAGTTGCCGCTGCCGGCCACGAGCTTCGGTGATCAAACGGCAATCGCCGAGGCGGTGAAGGCCACACTCATTCAGGATGACACAATCGATGGCGTCCTCAACGTCGGAGCGACCGACGCGGACGCCGCTGCGAGCGGGATCAATCAAGCAGGCAAGGTGGGGAAAGTCGTCCATGGCACTTTCGATCTGAATGCATCGGGATTGGCGCGCATCAAGGACGGCTCTCAGACCTTCGCGATCGACCAGCAGCCCTATCTCCAAGCCCTGCTCAGCGTAACGCTACTGGCATCCCATCTGGACTTCGGCACCAACCTGCCCACGGCGCCGGTGCTGACGGGTCCGGGTATCGTCGATGTTTCCAATATCGACGCGGTCATGGTCGGCGTCAAACAGGGCGCCCGATAGATCGGGCAGGCTTCGCTCCGGCCCGCGAGAAACTCGCGGATCGGCAATGAGACGTCCCATGCTTCGAAAAGAAGCCTGATTGGGGATACAGCAAATGAACAATCTGTCTGTCGGCAACCTCTTGCGCCGCCCTGAGGCGGGTGCCTTTCTCGGGCTCTTTGGAGTGCTGGCGTTCTTCATCATCTTCGGAAGCGCCAAGTTTCTGGAACCTGCCGGGGCCGCGAGCTGGCTGAACGTCGCTGCCAATCTCGGCATTGTCGCTTTGCCGATCGGACTTTTGATGATCGCCGGCGATCTCGACATTTCAATCGGCGCGATGATCCCCGCCGGTTCGATGACGGTGGCGATCATATCCGGCTATTACGGTTTTCCGATCTGGCTCGGCATGCTCGGGTCGATCGGCATCGGTCTCATCGTCGGTCTGACCAACGGCTATCTCGTGGTGCGCACGGCGGTGCCATCGCTGATCGTAACACTCGGCACGCTCTTTGCGGTCCAGGGACTGATGCTCGGCGTCTCGGTTCTGGTAACCGGAACGACCAGCGTCGCCCTGACCGCCGATCCGTGGGCAAAATTCCTCTTCGGCCAGTTTCTATTCGGGTCTTTCCAGGTGATCATCGTCTGGTGGATCGCGATCACCGCTCTCTTCGTCTTCTTCATCCATTTCTCGCCGTATGGAAATTGGGTCTTCGCGATGGGTGGAGACAGGGGCAGCGCGCGGAATGCCGGCATCCCTACGGCGGGACTGACCATCATCCTGTTCGTGCTCTCTTCCACGAGTGCGTCCTTCGTCGGCATGTGCCAGGCCATCCTCTTCAATTCGGCGCAGGTCTCCGGCGGCATGACCTTCATCTTCAACGCGATCATCTCGGTTGTCGTCGGCGGCGTCCTGTTGACTGGCGGCTTCGGTTCCGTGATCGGGATCTTCTTCGGGACGATCACCTTCGCCGTTGTGAACCAGGGCATCTACTTCACAACCTTCGACCGCAACTGGTCGAGCCTCATCATCGGCGTCATGCTGCTGATCGCGGTGCTTATGAACAACACGTTCCGTCACATGGCGCTGACCTACTCGCCGAAGAAGAAGTGAGGGATCAGGATATGAGAACGCCTCTTCTTGAACTCGAAAACGTCAACAAGTCCTTTGGTCCGATCGATGTCCTTCATGACATCACGTTGAAAGTCCATCCGGGGGAGGTCCTTTGTCTTCTTGGAGACAATGGTGCAGGCAAGTCCACTCTCATCAAGACATTTGCCGGCGTCTACAAGCCGACGAGCGGGACCGTGAGGTTCGAAGGCAAGCCGCTGATCTTCAACAACCCGCGCGAGGCCGCCGATATGGGCATCGCGACAGTGCACCAGTTCGGCGGCACGTTCCCGCTGATGAGCATCGGCCGCTCGTTCTTCGTCGGTCGTGAGCCGACCAAGGGCTTCGGCCCATTCAAGATCTACGACCGCAAAACGGCAAACGACATCGCGGTGAAGGCGGTGCGCGAATTCGGCATTACCCGTATCGACGACGGCGATCGCCTGATCGGCGGACTGTCGGGCGGGGAACGCCAGTCGCTGGCGATTGCCCGGGCGGTCCATTTCGGCGCCAGGGTGCTGATCCTCGACGAGCCAACGGCAGCACTCGGAGTCAAGGAAGCCGCCCACGTGCTTCGCATCGTTCTCGAAGCGCGGCGTCGCGGACTGGCAGTCATCTTCATTACGCACAACGTCATTCACGCGATGACGGTCGGTGATCATTTCGCTGTCCTGATCAAGGGCGAGAAGGCGGCCGACTTCCGCAAGGGCGAAAAGACGAGGGAGGAGATCACCGATCTCATGGCAGGCGGGGAGGCGATGGCCGAACTGGAGGCTGAGATCGAGGCTCATTCATCCGCGAATGACGACCATTCCCCGGCGGTCTGAGCGATCGGCCAAACGAACACGGCCAGACAATCAAAACCGGCTCACCCGCCATCGCGGGTGGGGCTGTCAAGTGCAACCATTTTAGAGGTGATCAATCATGAAAATCGCGCTCGACCCATTTATGCATCGACATCTTTCCCTTGAGGAACTCCCTTCGAAGGTCGCCGAACTTGGCTACGAGTGGATCGAACTCAGCCCCAGGGCGGACTTCCTCGAATGGTTCAAGGCGCCGCGCGTTTTCCCCTCGCGGATCAAGTCCTTCAAGAAGGCGCTCGCGGACGCGAATGTAGGCATTGCCTCTCTCCTGCCGATGTACCGCTGGGCGTCCAACGACGAGGCCGAGCGGCAGGCCGCGGTCAAGCATTGGAAGCGCGCCATCGAAATCTGCGTCGAACTCGGCGTCGATACTATGAATTCCGAATTCGGGCGCGGTCCTCACCCGGATAGAGGCTCCTGCTATTGCTGCCATACCGGATCGATGATCGAAGCCTGCGAGGATGCCTGGTGGCGCTCGATGGACGAACTCGTGGCGGTCCTCGAACGCGAAGGCATCAACATGCACGTCGAACCGCACCCGGAAGACTGGTGCGAAACGCTTCAGCCGGCATTGGATATCATCCGGACCGTGAACTCGAAGAACGTCAAGTTTCTCTATTGCGCGCCGCACACATTCTACTTCGGCGACGACACCAAGGCGATGCTGCGCGAGGCCAAGGACGTGCTCGCCCATGTCCACGTCGGCGACACCTTCAATCATAGGGCGTCCTCCGGACTTCGGTATATCCTCAATCCTCCCGGCACGAACGCCCGCGTGCATCAGCACCTCAACATCGGTCAGGGCGAGGTTCCGTGGGACGATTTTTTCGGCACCCTGGCTGAGGTCGGTTTCGACGGTATCATGACCGCCTGCGTCTTTGCATGGGAGGACAAGGCCGACCACTCCGGCAAGTTCATGCGCTCGGAGATGCAGCGTTTCGTCGACAAGTACTGGGCGGCCAAATGACAGCGGATAGGCCCGTCTGCAGCCAGCGCCCCAGTGAGCCCTCGGCGCGCTGTAGCCGAGGCCGACGCGGCTGTGCCGCCACTTGAAATTCACGGACACTACTCCTGGAAGGACAGAGGATGATCAACGGAGAAAGACAGATCGAGCGCCCCCTGCGCTGGGGCATGGTCGGCGGCGGCCGCACTGGGCAGGTGGGATACAAGCATAGAACCGGCGCTCAGCGGGACGGCACCTATCGGCTGGTCTGCGGAGCCTTCGACCTTGATGCCGAGCGCGGACGCGACTTCGGCATGAGGATCGGCGTCGCGGCGGACCGATGCTATGCCGACTACAAGGAACTGATCGCCCGCGAGGCCGGACGCGAGGACGGCGTCGAGGTCGTTTCGATCGCCACGCCGAACTTCACACACTACGAGATCACCAAGGCCTGCCTTGGAGCCGGTCTCCATGTGATTTGCGAGAAGCCTCTGTTCTTCACCGTCGCGGAATGCGACGAGGTCGCGAAGCTGGCGGAGAAAAACGGCCTGATCGTCGGTGTCACTTACGGCTTTACCGGCCATCCACTAGTTCATCAGATGGCGGCGATGGTCAAGAAGGGCATGCTCGGTGACATCCGGATCGTCGACATGCAATATAGCCATGGCTTCAACGCGGGCGACGACACCGGCGCAGGGGAAGCCCTTAAATGGCGCACCAATCCCAAGACCGCCGGCTCGACCTTCGTGCTTGGCGATATTGGGACGCACCTTTACTACCTCTCCGAAGTCGTGCTGCCGCACATGAAGATCGACAAGCTGCTTTGTGACCGCAAGGCCTTCATCCCGACCCGGGCTCCACTCGAGGACCATGCCACCGTTCTTATGCACTACGACAACGGCGCCCGCGGTCGCCTCTGGGTATCCTCGGTGAATGCGGGGAACATGGGTTCGCAGCGCTACCGCTTCGTCGGCTCCAAGGCGTCGGTCGAATGGTCCGACGCTCAACCCGACCAGTTGATCTACGAAGTGCAGGGCGAGCCGAACCGCACGCTGCATCACGGCATGCCATACCTCGAGGAGGAAAGCCTTGCCGTCGACCGCATGGGCGCGCTGCACACCGAGGGCCTGGGGGATAGCTGGTCGAATATCTACCTCTGGATTGCCCAGGCCATAGATGCCAAACGCCGTGGAGACGAGGCTTTCCTTCAGGGCCATCACTATCCGGGCATCAAGGCCGGCACCGAAGGTGTGCGTTGGCTGGAAAACTGCGTCCGCTCGGCTGACGCGGGCGCCGCTTGGGTCGACTTCCAGTGACCCAGCAGAGGACGTGCCGGACTTCCTCCGTCCTACTCCTAGGCGCGTCCTCACCCTCCTTGTTTTGAAAGACAACACGATGAAACTCTCTATTTGTACCGACGTTATGGGCGACCTCTCCTTCACGGATATGCTCGACAAATGCGTGAAGCTCGGCGTCGAGGGTATCGAGATGACCGGCGGCGGCTGGTCACGCGGTCCGCACTTCCGGGCCGATGAGCTCCTGGCCGATAAGGGTCTGCTCAAATCCAAACTCAAGGAGATCGAGGTCCGCGGCCTGCAAATCGCCGCCCTCAATTGCTCCGCCAATCCCCTCGATCCAGGCGACATGGGCAAGCGCCACCGCAAGGAGATGGAGGACACGATCCGGCTTGCAGGCGAAATCGGTGTGAAGAAGATCGTTACCATGTCCGGTCTGCCGGAGGCCGGTCCCGGCGACATGGTGCCGAACTGGCTCGTCTACACCAAGAGCTGGCCGAACGAGATGCCGGAGCGCGACCGCTACCAGTGGGAAGATCGCGCCTTTCCGCTCTGGCACGATCTTGTGAGGCTTGCAGGCGAAGTCGGCGTCGAGAAATATGCGCTGGAGAATTTCTCGGCGATGCTCGTCTGGAACCCGGAGACCCTGTTCCGCCTGCGCAACGAGGTTGGTTCGACAGTCGGTATGAACCTCGACCCGTCGCATCTGATGTGGATGGGTGCTGATCCGATCGCATCGGCGCGCGCGCTCGGGAGCGCGATCCACCACTGCCACGGCAAGGATACTCGCATCGAACGCGGCCTGGCTGACGTGAATGGCTTGCTTGAGCTGAAGGACGTCACCGACGTCGCCAACCGCACATGGAACTACGTCGCCGTCGGCGCCGGCCATGATCTGCAATGGTGGAAGGAGTTTTTCTCTGTAGTTCGCATGGTCGGCTACGACGACTGGGTCAGCCTCGAGATGGAAGATTTCACCATGTCCACCGATGCAGGCATCCAGTCCTCCATCGACGCACTGCAGGCGACGATCAGCCGCTGATCAATGATCGCGGGTGACACTTCGCCCGCCTTCCCTCCGGTTTGTTTTCGACGAGGCCGGCAATATCCAACCTGATCACGATTACCGATGTGCCGCATTGCTGGGGGTGGGTGACGTAAACGCCCTCCGATTTGCCAGGTAGGGAAGCAGCTCTGGACGAGTCCACCGCAAACGAAAATTCGCCATCCCGTATGGGCATTTTCCGTTGCAAGAGTGTCAACGGTGGGAGATTGATCCATCGGGAGGGGCCGAGAACATCTCGGACAGCAGAGGGCTTCGCGACCTTAGCTTGGACCATCAGGTTCTCGTAGGCGATGGAATTGGAAATGGCGGAGACCGGCTCGGCGCAGCGCCGATGCCGGGGGGCGCTTCTAGAAAGGATGTTGGCAAGCTTGTAGGCTTCTGATAAGTTACATGTAACCAAAAATGATGGAGAAATACGTGGCCCTTATATCAAAGCGCATTCCCTCGCGCGTGAAGGTCGGAGAGCATCGCGCCCGATTGCGTGCCCAAGGTTTGCGTCCGATCCAGATCTGGGTTCCGGACGTGCGTGCACCATCGTTCAAGGCCGAGGCCCACCGCCAGTCGCTTGCCGTTGTGGCAAGCGTGCATGCCGACGAGGATCAGGCATTTGTCGATGCTGTGTCTGATTGGGGTGATGGGTGAGGCGCGGCGATATCTGGACGGTCGCGGGTGGCAAAGATTATGCGGGCAAGCCGCGCCCCGTCGTGATCGTGCAGGACGACAGTTTCGACGCCACGGATTCGATCACTATTTGCGCCTTCACATCAGACGAGACGGAGGCGCCGTTGTTCCGGCTTGTTGTCAAGCCGAATGACCGCAACGGTCTGCGCACGGCATCCCGGCTGATGGTGGATAAGATCACAACCGTTCCGAAATCGAAGATCGGCGGGCAGGTCGGACGACTTGACGATGAGGACATCGTGCGCCTCAATCAGGCGATGCTGGTCTTTCTCGGGATGGCAGTGTCGCCAAGAACAAAAGGAGAAGTTTGAGCGTCAGAGTGTGAAAAAAGTGCAAAGATGACCCCGTCGAGAGAGCCCATATACAGAGGCATTTGCTAAGGATCTGGAAGCGCACTTCCTCCAGTGAGGAAAGATGGCTCTGCCTTTTTCCCCAACAAGGGCAAAAACTGTCTCCCCATTCTTCGTTATGCAAATGCGTGTTCTTCAGAACGAACGCGTCACTGGGCAAAGGGTGAGCTGGGGGCATCGTCGAACGAACTATCCTCTGTCTTCACATGCGCACGACTACCTTTCCACCGGCCTCGTCCGTCTCCATCAGCCTGTGCGCTGCCTGGATATCTTCGAAACGAAACACGCGGGCAGGCTTTGCCTGATAGAGCCCTCGGGCCGCATTGTCGGCGATTTGCTGGAACGGAATCTCGCTGAGTGGATAATCCTGGGTGCCGAAGACGAGCGCGCTGGCGAATGCGCTGAGGTGGGCGCCGCTCGGCATTTGGAAGACAGGATCAAACTGGGGCAACGGCGCGCCGCCGCCAAGAAACCCTGCCAGGCAAACGCGACCGCCCCGCCGAACCGCCGCCAGAGAATCGAGCATGGTCGTGGTACCGATAAGGTCCAGCACCGCATCGACGCCAGCCGGCGCGATATCATGCAACTTCGCCGCCAATTCGTTGCCGCCAATTATGACATGCGCCGCGCCGAGCCGGTACAGCATATCAGCGCGATCCCTTCGGCGCGTGGTGGCGACCGTTCTCACTCCCAAACCTCTTGCGATGTTCAAGGCCGCCTGGCCAAGCGCAGAAGTCGCCCCTCGGATCACCAGCGTCTGGCCGGGAGCCAGTTGGAGATTTCCAACCAGGCACGTCCAAGCAGTGGCGTAGGATTCAGGAAGAGCCGCAAGCTCTTCCCAAGGCAGGTCGGTGTCGATGGCGACAACGTTTTCCCGAGGCACGCTCACGAACTCCGCGTAGGAGCCGTTGCGGGTGCGGCCCATCCCGCCCATAAGCGCAATGACCTTTTGCCCCGGCGCAAAGCCTCCCTCGAGATCGGCCTCGACGCTGCCGGCACACTCGATGCCGCTGATCTCCGCCACCTTACCCCAGGCACCGCTTCGAAAGTAAAGCTCCGCTCGGTTCAAGCCAAAGGCCTTGACCGCGATCAGAATTTCGCCTGATCGTGGATCGGGTCTCGGGCGTTCGGAGAGACTAAGAACTTCGGCGGCGCCGGGGCGGGTTATGATAATGGCGCGCATGTGTTTGCTCCTTTTTTCCTCTCAGAAGACATACAAGCGCCCGGCAAAAATTTATTTTACAAAGTTTCTCCAAACATTGTAGACTTTATCGCCATGAATGGTCTCACGCTCGCCCAACTCCGCTCGATCGACGCCGTCGTCTCCGAGGGATCGCTGCAAGCTGCCGCGCTGCGGCTCGGCCGCACGCACCCAACTCTGCATACGGCCATCATCAACGTCGAACGCCAGATCGGCTTCCCCCTGTTTGATCGAACTGGGTATCGCATGGTCCTTACGCCCGCCGGAGAGGCGTTCCTGGCGCGTGCCAGACGCGTGCTCACCGAAATGGCGGACCTTCAGGTCTATGCCGCCCAGCTCGCCGCCGGTGAGGAAAGCGAGTTGCGAGTCGTGATCGGTGATCTATCGCCGCTTCCCGAAATGCTCCAACTCCTGCGTGGTTTCTTCGATGGTCGGCCGGCCACTCGATTGCATCTTCAGTTCGCGGCGATTTCCGGGCCATGGGAATTGCTGTTGGAGGATCTTACAGACCTCATTCTGCATCACGTCGATCAGAGTGATCCGCGCTTTGAAACGATCAACCTTCGTCCTGTTCGCCTGATTCCAGTCGCTGCCCCGAACTTTCTGCCCTTTTCGACAGAGGAGGCGTCGCCGGAACGAATGCGGGACCTGGTTCAATGTGTCATTCGGGACAGCGCGCAAAATTTGCCCGAGAGAAGCTACTATGTCATCGAAGGTGCGCGGACTTGCACGGTCAGTGATCAGCTCATGAAGAAGGAAGTGATCCTGCAAAGCCTTGGCTGGGGCCACATGCCGGATTTTCTTGTCGATGCCGAATTGCGGGAAGGCCGTTTGATTTCTCTGGCCAACGGCTATTTCGGCGGCGGCGTGATTGAGCTGGTCGCCGCCCGGCGGTCCGGCCGGGCACATGGGCCAGCAGCGTCGGCACTCTGGCGTCTGCTGCAGGCGAGCGCTGCGTCGACGTTAAAGGGCAAACCGTGACGATAGTACTGATCGACATTAGCTGGTGTATAGCATAGCAGATGATGTCAGCAGATCTTGCCTCATGCCGCCAGTGGTTCGTCATATCGCATCAGCCGCCCGGCGTTCGCCAGCACCAACAGTGTGCTGAAATTATGCAGGAGGGCGGCGACAACGGCCCCCGCCGCTCCGAGAAAACCGAAGCCCGCCAATACGACGATCGCCACTGTCCAACCGAGGCCAGTGATAACGTTGGTTTTCAGCGTCCGGCGACAGAGCCTGCTGAGCCGGATGCATGTGCCGAGCCGTCGCAGATCGCTGCCGATCAGGATGATGTCCGAGGAGGCAAGCGCAATATCGGCGCCGCCCGCGCCTAAGGCAATCCCGACGGCACCGGCCTTGAGAGCGAGCGAGTCGTTGATCCCGTCGCCGACGACAAGAGGTTTGAAGCCGCTTTTCGTCTCGCTTAGCACGCGCTTCAGCTTGTCTGCGGGCAAGGCCTCAGCCGCGATGTCGGTTATGCCGATCTCGCGCGCGAGGGTATGTGCGACCGATTGGCGGTCGCCGGTGAGTAGAAGCTGTCGATGGAGCCCGAGCGCCCGCAACTCCGTCATCGCAGCCGCTGCTTCGGGCTTGATCGTGTCCGACAGGAGAAGCCAGGCGACAAAATTTCCGCCGATCGACATGCCCGCGAGCGGACCGTCATGCACGGGAACCGGGGGAACGACGACGGACAGGCGTTCAAACAATTGGGGACGTCCGAGGGCCACTTCACCCATTGCCGTGCTCGCAACGACGCCCAAACCTTGAAATTCCCGAACGCTCGTCAGGGGGTGATAAGCATCATGGGCGACGAGCAAGGCCAGCGCTCGGCTCACCGGATGACTGCTGGCAGCGCCCAGAGAGGCGGCCAAGGCCCGAACGATCTCTCGATCCGTATCGGCGGTAAGCCTGATGTCCTTCAGCCGAAGCCGGCCGAAGGTGAGGGTGCCGGTCTTGTCGATGACCAAGGAGGTCAGGTCTGCCAGCTCTTCGAGAAATGCCGAGCTACGGATGAGGATGCCGTGGCGCGCGGCGACTGCGATACCGGCAATCGCCGTTGCCGGCGCGGACAGGACCAGGGCGCAAGGGCAGGCAGCAACCAGGATCGCAAGCATGATCTGGTCATTGTAGGTGAGGAACCAGGCGATGGCCGCTATCGTCAACACGAATGCCAGATATTGCTGGGCGTAACGCTCCAAGAGCCGGGTAATAGGCGGCTTTGAACTTTCCGCGCGCTGCATCAGCGCGATGACTTTTCCAAGCGTCGAATCCTCACCTGTTCGGGTCACCTCGATCTCAAGACGACCGTCCAGGTTGATCGCGCCACCGAAGACGTCCATCCCGGCGGAGACTTCGAGAGGCAAGGATTCGCCGGTGATTGGCGCGGTGTCGAGGCTTGCCTGTCCCTCCCTGACGCGACCATCGGCGGGAATGCGGTCTCCCGCTCTTACCTCCACCAAATCGCCGGGCTTTAGAGATACATTGTCGACTTCACGCGTCCGGCCGTCCGGTGCGATCAGCCGCGCGTGGCTGCGGGTCAGACGTGCCAGCGCCTCCATCGCTTCTTTTGATCCGATGACGCTGCGCTCCTCCAGCACATGGCCGAATATCATGATGATCGGCAGGAGTGCGGCGGTCAGCAGATCGCCCGTCGCCCAGGCAGCCAGCATCGCCAGGGCGATCAACTGATCGGTGATGCCGTGCAGGCTTGGATGGCGCAGACTATGCCAACCGGACCGTATGACCGGAACTGCGACGATCAGCGAGGCAGCCGCCAGCAGAAGCTGGCTGACGCCCTCTTCGTCAGGCGCAAGCCAGCGCCAGCCGATGCCGAGCGCGAGCAAGCTCAAGGCGATCATGGCGAGTGTGAGCTGAACGGCCGCCGCCTGCTTTTCGTTGGCGGTCAGCAGGCCGGTGCTGAGCATATGGCCATGATGGTGCGCGTGGCCGTGGGAGCCGTGCGAATGATCGGTCGCGACACTCATTTGTCGGCTCCCTGCAGAATGAGCCGTGCGTCGTCCCGGGGATCGACCGTGACCACCGAGCCTGCCTGCGACAGGATTTTGCCAACGCGATCCCGATAGAGGCGCCAGAGAAGACCGGGGTCGCTATCGGACCCTTGCGCGTTGGCAAAGCCGGTGACGGTGGCCGTGTCGGCACGCGCCTTTGACAGCCGTTCGCTGGATTGCGCTTCTGCCACCTGCACGATCCGGTCGGCTTCCTGATCGGCGGCCTGCTTGTCCTTTTCCGCGTCGTTTTGCGCTGACGCAATGGCCTGCTCCGCCTGCTGGCTTGCCGTCAGCACCCCGTCGAATGCGCTAACGGCCGGCGTCGGGAGCGCGGATTGAACATCGGCGCGGTCGATCTCGATCCCGAGACCTGTGCCCTTCGCTTTCAGGGAGTTTAGACTGCTATTGATGCTGCTCACCAGGTCGGCGCGCAAACGCTCGCGACGCTCGGCGATATCGCTGCCGGCGGAGACCAGCTCCGGGCGGGCGACCAGAACGCTGTCCAGATCGCGTGAAGCGCAGATCACAACGGCGCTTCGGGTCACGAGGCGGTCCAGTGCCGGAAGGACGTGCTCCTCTTGCAGGACGTAGGTGAAGGGGTCAGTCACCCGATAGAAGACGCGGATGTCGAGCTGAACGACACTCGCGTCGGCGGTCAGCAGGTATCCCGATCCCGCCAGGGTATCGCTTTCCATTGAAGCGTCGGCCTCGCCGCTCTGAGCCGGAGGCGAGCGAAGCAATCCGTTGATCCGGCGTTCCAAGACCGTTGCGGCGTTGGGCAGAAGCAAAACCTTTTCGAAAGGCGCGGGCAGGGCCCATAGCAGGCCAGATTCCTGTACCCTATCCAAGGCGCCCAGGCGCAGGACAACGGCCCGGCTTTGCGGTGCGATCTCCCTGATATTGGATGTCGCCCAGCCGACGGCCGCCAGCACCACGATGGTGGACAGCAGCACGGAAACCAGACGAACAGCCTGATGTTGCGCCGCCGAATTCCTATCCCCGACCGCATTCATCTCTAACGTGCTCCGCCTGCCGACGCGGCGCTGGGTGGACCATCGATCAAAGCCCGGAACGGCGCGGCATCGGTGCGTAGGACAAGGCGCGTGTTGGAATTGACGATCGTGCCGAGCGTGTCGAGCGAGCGAAGCAGTTCGTAAAGCTCCGGCGCGCTCTTATAGGCAGTTCCATAAATCTGCGCCGCTTCGACGCGGGATTTGGCTTCTATATCGGCAGCCTTCACGGTCGCGTCCGCCCGCAGGACTCTCGCGTCGCGTTCGGCTGCGGAGCGAATTTCCGCGGCCTGACGCTTGCCGACCGCCGCTCGCTCGGTGGCGATGGTCTCACGCTCGGCCCGCATGCGGTCGACGGTGGCGTTTAGCGTCACCGACGGTAACGTCAGGCGCTCGATACCGACATCGACAACCCGCAAGCCATAAGTGTCGAACAATTGCTGCACGATCTGGGCCTTGAGCTGTGCTTCCAACGCATCGATCCGAAGCTTGTTCGGATCGGGATTGATCAGCGACGACAGGTCGAAATTGCTGGCTGTGGTTTCAAGCGATGACCCGAGGAACGTGCGGATTTGCACTGCCGCCTGATCCGGCTGGTTCTGAACCGACCGCACGAAGCGCTTGATGGCATCCGGATCGGAGGGAACCTGCCAGATCGCATAGGCCTGCGCGATGATCCGCAGCCCATCCTTGGTCCCGACATCCTGCAGGCCGCTGGACGTTGATTTGGCGCGCAGATCGACGTCGATGGTCTTTTCCAGGGGAATGGGAAGCCGGAAGGCGAGACCCGGATCGATCAGAACGCGAGCGGGATTGCCAAACCGGGTGATGACGGTCGCGGCTCCCGATCTCACCTGGACGAGGCAGGCGGCAACCAGAATGATGGCGACGACGATCATCGCGACGATCAGGCGGGACCACCGAAAGGGCATCGTCTCGTTGTGATCATCGCCGTGAGAATGATGATGATCGTGACCGTGATGGTCCGAGTCCGGATGGGCGTGCGCGTCAGTCATCGGCCGGTTTCTTCGCTTTGGTATGGAGTGTTAGGCTCGGCATTTGTTTTGGGATCGAGCGGTAGCATCATGCTCCGGAGATCGAGGGTCGGAGTGATGCTCCCGCCGATGCGGTGATCGATGACAAGAGCCTTTGAATGGGATAATCCCATCGCTAGTTGATTGAAGTATTCCTCTGTCAGAAATGCCTGTCCCGCCTCGTGGAAGGCCGATTGCTCGGCCTGGAAGCGCAGCTTTGCGACCTCCGAAGCCGCGATTCCTTCCCTTGCCTTCGCGATCGCATCGTCCTGTCGGAGGCTGGCATTCAATTGCGCCTCGTTCGTCTGTTCGGCTGCGGCTCCCCGCTCGCGCGCAACCAGTGCCTCGGCGCTGATCTCTGCCGCCTGGACACCGTGAAATGCATTGGCTGCGCCGGCGGGTGGGTGGATGGCCTCGATGACCACCGCCAGGATTTCGACACCGCTGTTCAACTCGTCCATGCTCTTCTGAACTGTTGAGGCAATATCGCCTGCCAGTGACAACCGGCCCTCGCTCAAGACATCGTTAAGCGTTCTTCTGGCAAAATCATGCACCAATACCCGGTTCGCTGTGCTTTCGATCAAGGCCGGCAGATCGGCGACCCGATAGGCGGCCTTCATTGCCGCCTGGTCCGAAAGACCGATACGGTAGACGAAGCGGACGTCCATGTTGACGATCTGAAAGCTTTGCTCGCCGCCGGTGCCGCTGGCGATGACCTGCGATTTCTCGCTGATGTGCGAGGCATCCCATAGCCGGTTCGCACTTTCCGGCGCTAGTCCTTCGGCATCGGCCAGCGGCTCGCCATTGCCGTTCGTGCTGACGGAGGTTGCCAGCTCGTGCACGCTGCCGTTCTCGATGGCAATGACACGGCCGAACGGCCACGGAAGACCGATGTGAAGGCCGGAATGCAGAATGTCCTCAGCCTTGCCGAACCGCTCATAAACGCCACGGCCGGTCATCGGAATTTCGCGCACGCCGCTCAACAGCCAACCCAGAAGGAGTGTTCCAAGAATGATGGCCGGAGCGGTCTTTCGAATGAACGAGAAAGCCCAAATCTGCCGAAGGTCGATGCCGTGTTTGGTTCGCAATTCAGATTGGATGCCGACCAAAAGCTGAGGCGGCCACTGAAGCGTGCCGGCGACAAGGCTGGTGGCGATCAATGTCGGCTCGCGGCTGTCGTTTTGCGGGCGGAACATGGAGGCGATCGCGCGGAACAGGAACTCAAGCCCGACGAGTGCGACAAAGCCTCCCAACGCCGCCAGGAGTTTGATGGGCAGTCCCGATCCGCGCGCGCTCAGGAACAGGCAGAAGCAAGACAGGACGAGCACGAAAATGGGCACGCGCGCCAATTGCGAAATTGCTCTTGCCTCGGGCCACTCCGCTGCATCGGTCGCAGCGAGTCGTCTTTCCGTCACAAGCAGAAGAAAGGCGAAAGCCAGACAGGCCGCAATGACGACGAGGAACGGCGTTCCGATCGCAGCGCTATCCGCCTTCAATGTCCAGCCGGTGTAGACGATCAAGCATGCGAACATGGATAGACCGGCGACCCGGAGCGGGCTGGCTCCGATCCGCAACAGGAGTGATCGCCCCGCGAAGAAAGCGCTTCCCGTCCATCGCTCGATCAGATCGGGCCCTTCCGTCTCCCGCTGCGACCACGGCGACGTCACGAAAGCAATGAGCCATTGCGCGGGTTTCCCGAGCCGCATACCGGCGAGACCGGCTTTCTTTCGACGCCACTCTGCAACGTCGTAGGCAGATCGAAGCCCGGTGCCAAACAGGATAAGTGCAGCGGCGTTATTGCAAAAGAAAGCCACCCAAATTGGGTTAAGGCTGAACGTATTTGCAATCAGAGCACAGAGCAAAAGCAGGGCCGCAAAGATTGAAACGCTGAAACCCTGGTTTGCAATATCATGCGCTTGAACCGCGGCAAGTTGGAAGTCTGCTCGGTTTTTGATCTCAGGAAGCTGCTGCGTGTCGTCGGAACTAGTTTTCGGCATTCCCATACTTTATGCGCTCTTCCACGCCGCATTGAAGAAAGGTTTTCTATCTATTTCGCCAGCACCGCAGTCATTTGGGTGTAGGGATACGTTATTACGTATCGTACCCTTATCTGCAAGGCTTCGCCTTGAAAAAGGAAAGTCGGCTGATCGGCATCACTTGCGCCGTGTAGCCCCCCGGAAACAAACATAGTTTAGCCTACGACGGGCTTGGCCGACGGCGCCCGTTGTCTGGACAGAGCTGACCTTATGCCACGCGCCGGGTATCGGATCGCAACGCGGCGGCGCGGGTTCTTAAATCCCTGACCCGTCGAGCTGCTGGGTGTCGTCGCCTTCCCAGGGTGAGGGCATCGAGGTGCGATTGAGATTAGCCGAGGGCATCGGCATCCAGCACTTCAGCTCCGGCTCGGCATATTCGATGACGCGGCCGGGCGAGGAATCAGAGGCGCGCCAGCCTTCTACGCCGAACTGATCGCCATTCGACCAGTAGGCGAGGTCGACTTCTGCCGGCCCCTGTTCGGACGGGCGGACCGTGACGAGGATCCGACTGCCGTCTTTCGGCGCGCTTGCCATGTGGCGCCAGCGGTCTGGCTCGTCCATCATTTTTCCTCCTGCCTTGCTGCGGGTTGAAGTGTCGCCTCACCATCGAAAGCGGTCAACCCAAACTTTCCACAACCCATCCTCTATTGGTCGTACTTCGTTTAGAACAGTTGCAGGAAGGCAAGAAGCATGCCGAACCCGGACGCTTGCTTCGTCCGCCGGCCTCCAACAGGGCTAGCCGGGGCGGGCGTTTCGAACACGGTGCCGCCAAAAGGCAACCGCCGTCCGCGGCGCTCCGACCGTCACATAGACCGTCGCCCCTCGCGCGGAGGTTCCTTCTCACATCGTTGCGACCCGCCAGACATCGTTTCGCCTTTCAGCTATTTGGCGTTTGTCGTTCCGACCACCGTGTTCTAATATGATGAAAGACATGCGGACACTCCGCCACGGTTGACGGCGACGCCCCGTTCAATCCGCCATAGCGAGCGTCAGGGATATGACCTTATGCTCATCCGCTATGGGTACGACATTACCGTAACTTGCGCACAACCGACACCGATGCTGACCATGCTGACGCCGCGTCCCGAGCGCTCGGCTGATGTTCGATCGCCGGATGTTGTTGTGACAAGCCCTGAGATAGCAACCACCACCTATCTGGATTTGTTCGGCAATGTCTGCCGCCGCTTCATCGCGCCGACGGGCGACCTGCAGATATGGGGGGACGGAACCCTTGAAGACAGCGGTACCCATGATCCTGCTTTTTGGGATGCGCAGGAGATCGCAGTCGGTGAGCTGCCGGACGATTGCCTCATCTACCTGATGGGAAGCCGTTATTGTGAGACCGACCGTTTGAGCCAGATCGCATGGGACAGGTTCGGCAACGTCGCGCCGGGATGGGGCAGGGTGCAGGCGATATGCGATTTCGTTCACCGACACATCATCTTCGGCTATCAGAACGCCCGCTCGACGCGGACGGCGCTGGAAGCCTACGAAGAGCGTATCGGCGTCTGCCGCGATTATGCTCATCTGGCCATTGCCTTCTGCCGCTGCATGAATATTCCGGCACGCTATATCAACGGTCACTTGGGCGATATTGGCGTGCCGATCCTCGACCCAATGGATTTTAGCGCCTGGATCGAAGTTTTTCTTGGCGGTCGATGGATGACGTTCGATCCGCGCAATAACGTGCCGCGCATCGGTCGCATCGTGGTCGCCCGAGGTCGGGACGCAGCTGACGTCCCGCTCATAGTTTCCTTCGGTCCACACGTCTTGAAGTCTTTCCGGGTCTGGACCTATGACGTCACCGATGCACAACCTCCGGCCACCCAGTAGCAATGGCTGGGCGCGACGGCAGCCCGGTTCCGAGAGCTCGCCGTTTTGTGCATCGTGTAAAGTTTGGTCCCGTTGTAACGGATACTGCCGCGCCGTCGGGTCGGGCACGCACCGCTGACAGCATCGGCGGCTTCTATACTGATGCCGGAGCAGCAGGGAGCTTTCCGCGCCGGCTATTCGGATCCGCCGATTACCCGGCGGGTGAAAGCGGCTGTATCGTCGGCGACGTCAAACAAGGCGGGCATGCTGATGGAGTCTAAATGCAAGAGCGAGTTTCAGACTTTAGCGGCGCACGTTTTGCCGGCAGCTCTGAAATCGCATCGGGTGTGAGCAGAGCATGTTCGAGACGCTGAATCTGGCAGTGGGCCGTTCGGATTTGTGCTGACTACGCCGCCTCAGATACAAGATGGTAAGGTCGGACTAGGTAATCGGAAGGGATGCCCCATTCCTTGTTCAGCTTGTGGATCATATCCACAGTGAGGGCGCGCTTCCGGTTCAAAATCTCGGAAGCGCGCGACTTGGAGCCGAAGAGTTTAGCTAGATCGGATTGCTTTCGCCCGCTCATCTTCATGTGGGCCTTGATCAGCTCGACGGGCTCCGGGGCTTCGATCGAATAGTGACGATTCTCGTAGGCCTCGATAAGAGCGGAAAGGATATCGAAGCGATCTGCATCCGGCGTACCCAAGGCGGGAGGGTTATCGAAATACCGCTCAACCTCGCCAGTAGCCCAGGCAAGGTCTCCATCGTTCCTGATGGCGCGGATGTTGTCCATTACACTGTCTCCGGGATGATATGATAATTCGTATGGGTACCGACGAATTTGACCAGCACCCGTTGACATGGATGGGCGATGTGGACGATCAGGCGATACTTGTCGCCTGAGAAATCGAAGATGATGCGATTATCGCTGACGAAATCGACGTTCGCTCCAAACATCTTTTTGACATCCGCAGGGCCGCTCCGGGCCGCTTTACCGACAATCGCATACGAGGTCTTCAATGGGGTTTCGGCTTGGGGATGGATTTCCCAGAACTTCCTCAATGTCGACTTGGCGATGATCTGCATAGGCATTGTGTAACATATTCCCATCTTGGGAACAAGAAAGATTTCCCCAATTGGGAACGCTGGCCGTGTCGGCAGCCACGATGTCAGACGGTTCCCTAAAGTCATGGAATGCTATCTGACGACGGGAGAACGCGATGCTGTCCTTCGCATCGTCACTGCCGATCTTGATAGCTATCGGCGCTTTCGGGCCGACCACCGACATGGATCCCTAGCGTGTTGAACGTCAAGACCGATGTTTCGATGGGAACGTTGAAACGATGTTGTGAACCCCATTTGGCTTCGTTGTCCGCGATACCCTAACGCGGCTAGCAAGCTTTATCCGGTTCGCGAGATCGCGCGAAGAACGTCAAATGCGTCGAAGTCCAGAATCTGGGATAGCTCTAGAAATTCGACAACGTCCACTCTGCGTTGGCCGCTCTCAAGTCTCGCGACGAACGACTGATATTCTCCAAGTCTTTCAGCGAGTTCGGTCTGGGTCAGGCCTGCAGCCTCACGCTTTGCAATCAACAAAGCAATCAGCGCTTTGTGTCGTTCACTGCCTAGGGTCTTCGCCACCTGTGCCACCCATCCTTGGGAAAGATGGGGTCTTTCATTATATCTGATTTTCAGGTATCTTAAATTCAGATAATTTTGGCTTTTACTGGAGAGACCCTAATGGAGGCGCGCCTGTACTCCCATTTTTTTGACCCTGACAAGCAGGAATCGCCGCTCTGTCGAGGCAACTTTGCGGCTTCCGTCACGGCTTAGAACCCGCACCATTGCCCTGATCACAGCTCTGATTGCGATGACAACGAGACGGCAGAGCTGGCGACGTTCTGCTGGGGCGGAAACGATCGATTGACAGCGAGGAAACAAATCATGAGCATGGATTACATCACCAACGAAGATTGGTTCACCATGACCGAAGCCGAAGCGATCGAGTTGGCAATCGACCGGCATGGCGAAGATGGGATCACATCAGTCGCCTATTGTGCGCTTGAGACGTGGGGTGATCATGGTAACCCCGAATACCATTTTTGGTTTGACCTGTTTCTCAAACTGATAAAGCGGGAGCATGTCGGCTGGGCTTAGAGATCACCGGCCTGCCGTCGTTCTCGTTCGCCCGACACTTCACGAATGTCATATATCAACGCAGCTTCTGAATTCCGCTTAGGACGGCATGTGTCAGCTGTCGATGAGGCGCGGATGGATGATTTCGAAAGGGATAGACGAAGATCACGGGCCGCACATTGGAGGCGAAAGACGATCAAACCAATATCGAGATCGATGACCATGTACACGTTGGATGGCTTATGCTCTTCCATTATATCAAGCCGACGCATGAATGGCGGCATAGTTTCCGTGGGCAACTCGCGGCCACGGCCTAAGAAAAGTCGTAGCTAGCTGCGGCGATTTCCGCCTGTTTTCAACGTCTTCCGTGATCGCCTTGAAGTTCGATCAGTCGATCTCCACAACCGATGAGACTCGCACCATTTCACGAAATATGGGACGCATTCCGTCGGTCTTAATACCCCCCCGGCTGCGGATGGGTCGCGAGCCTCAGGTCTCTCAGGCCGCGATTGCCGTCGCGGTTGCCGGTTGCGGCGACCGCAGTGAAGATGCGTTCAGCATCGTCATACATTTTGAGATTGAGATAGCAGTATCCGCGCAGCACCATCAGGTCCACACGCTCCTGCTGAAGCTGCGAGCGCTGGTCGAGATAGAGGAGGGCCTCATGGTACCGCTTGCCCGAAAAGGCCGAGAGCGCGCGATCGGAGAGAATGGCCACCTGTAATTCAGCGGCGCGCTGGTGGTTCATGGGGGCTTTGGTCGCCGCGACGGCGGCGTTGTTGGCAAGCCCGGCTCGCAGATAGGCGAGGCTTTGCCCATAGGCTGCCTCCTCGCGCGACTTTGGGTCGGTATTGTTCAGCGCGACGCCAAAGGCTTCCACGGCTTCCATCGGTCGATTGAGGTTCATCAGGCACCAGCCGCGCGATAGCGCGTTTGCCGGTGTCAGCAGTTCGGCACTGATCGTGGTTGTACAGCCGGCCGAACTGCGTGCGCCGCGCACGACCGTCCTGGTGCGGCCTTCCGCTTGATTGTATTCGACTGGTGGCGCGCGGCGAACGGGCGCTACGGGCTCCGCGGCGGCATGTGCGTTGACAGGTGGTTGTGTGAAGGGGGCCAGAGGCGTTGCTTGGGGAGCCGCCAGAGGCGCGCTTTGGAGCGATCCCTGCGGCGCGATCTGCGGTGTTAGCTGGACTGTCTGGTTCGGAGAGGGCAGTGGTGCCGAGGTCGGCGTGCGCGTCGCCGGCTCGCCGAGAACGGCGATACGCTGCGAACGGCCTGCCCAGAGCCGCTGGACTTCGGCGACACCTTGCCGGTCGTTCAGCTGATTGCGGGTGATGGCCAGTCCATAAGCGGATGGTTCGTCATCCGGCTTCCAGCGAAGCGCCGTCTCGAACCAGCGCGCCGCAGCCTGCGGCTGGTTCAGCGAACGCGCATACCATCCGAATTGTTGCGCCGTTGGAACGTATTTTTGCTTCACTACTTCGCCGGCCATTCGTCCTAGGACGTCCTCGCTGAGATTGGCGGGTGGCTGCAAGGCCATCAGATTGGCGGTGGCGGCAAGATAGGTTGCCATCGCGTCCTTGGATTCGTTGCGCCACTTGTACATCGCCTCTTCGGCCTCTTGCGGCTTGTGGTCGGCGATCAGCACCAATGCCAGGCCCTGCGAGATTGCTGCGGAATCTTCCTTGGTGTGCGCGGCCTCGAACCACTGCTCCGCGTCGCTGTAATTGCTGCGGCGCAGATAATACCAGCCGAGAAGCGAATCATCGGATGCCAGCCCCTGGCTGCGGGCGACCCGTTCGACCTGCGAGAGATAGTCCTGAGAGACGGTCAGTTTTGGATCTTCATTGCCCTGCGCCACGAAACGGCGTGCAAGGTCGGTCCTTATGCTGTCGAATTCCCGCCCGCCATTGCCGTCGGGTTTCTCGAGGGCCAGCAGGTCCTGCATGGGCTGATAAGACAGCAGTGCCGCGGCTTTCTGGATGGTCGCAAGCCTTTCCTGCGGATTGGTGCAGCTCTTCAGCATATAGGTATAGGCGTCCTGCCCGCGCTTGACCCGATCCGTGCGGATAAAGGCTTCCGCCACTCGCCACAGAATGTCTATGTCGCTGCAGGTGAGCAGGCTCTGCGTGTTGGCGGCGATGTCGATGACAGTCGTATATTGCTTGAGATCGGAGGCGTTGACGAGGCGTGCGCGCGCTTCGGCGACGTCAAGGCGTTCCAGCAGATCGGCGGGCGGCTGCCATCCCGCTTCCGCGGTCTGACGGTCGGCGATCGCCTTGCGCAGCTCGGCATAGCGGCCTTCCGAATAGAGCTGCCACATGGCTTCCAGCTGCTTGTCGCTGTTTTGCGGAACGGCAAGCGGATCGGCCGGCGGTGTCCAATTCGGGTAAAGCGCTTGCAATCTGGAGATTTCGGCCTGCAGCCGCGCCTTGTCGCCGCGGCTGGCGAAATAGCGCAACGCGCTTTCGTCCACCTTCGGCGGGCTAGCCGGTTGAGCCTGGCCCGACTGCTGCTGTGCCGGTTGTTGTTGAGCAGCTTGGGTTGCCGTCGACTGCGGTGCAGCCTGTGCCAATGCGTCAGGCGCCGGCGCATTCGCTTGCGGATTGCTCGGCGCGTCGGACAGGACGGCGGATGGTGCCGTCGCCTGAATGCGGTCGGCGACCGCGCGTAAATCGACTGTTTGTTCCGTAGCGCCGCCCGGCTTGATATCGGCGACAAGCAGAGTCTGCGGCTCCAGGCGGCTCGATTTGGCCAGCTTGATCTTGTCTTCAGGCGAGACATGATCCTTCGTCGCGAGGGTGAAACCCGCCACGGCCACTGCCATAAAAGCCATGATCAAAGTGGATTTTATAAGCACTCCGGATGTTTCTCCGCGACGAAAGCCAGGCCCAACAATTGCAAAGTGGACGGGTAGTAAAGGGACGGCGCGAACTGCCGAACCGAGGTGGGTAGTTTCGTTCCGTTAACCACACACGCCACAACATCGTTAACAATTCTATAACCGGGGTCGGTAAGCAGCTGTTTTGGCTTGCCCGTTGCCAGATCGATCGTGCCCGGTTCGTCCCCTTCGACGGTCATGCCTTGTCGCAGTCGTGTCAGCAAAACCTTGTCGGCTATCCCGGCTCGCGCCAGGTAGAGCGGTATCCTGATGGCATTATAGCCAAACTCCGCCTCGAAGCCATCGGCAGGTTCCGGCCTTGCGCGCAGGCTCACCCAATCGGCCGGCAGTTTGCGCGGGCCGAACTGCATCGAGCGCAACAGGGCAACGCCATCATCCGTCAGTTTTTGCCATCGATCGGAAGGCGCCAGCAGCGCCATGACGGGGATAGCCTCGTAAATCCAATAGGATGGATTGATGATGGGGCCATCCTTGCGGCCCGGAGCCTTGTAGCCATCAACTCCGGGAAGGAGGAGCGTCCGACCATCGGAATCGATCACGACATGGGAAAGAAGTGCCTTTGCCATGGTTGCGGCGACCTGCAGATAGTCCTTCTTGTTCCATGCCGATCCCGCAAGCGCCAACGCGTAGGCGATCAAGAGGTCGCCGTCGGAGGCATTGTTCGTGTCTGTTATATGCGGTATGACGGCGGGATCCCATTTCCAGGCCGCCAGGCCATCGTCGCGCAACAGCAATTCGGTTCGTGTGAAGTACCAGATCTGCTCGAAATCGGCCGGGCTATTGGCGAGATAGGCGAGCAAGAGGCCGTAACCTTGCCCTTCGCTGTGGCTGACGTTGCCGTTGCCATTGTCGATGATACGGCCGCTTGCATCGAGGAATTTCGTCTTGTAGGCGATCCAGGCTTCCGGATCGATCGCAGCATGTTGAGCTGCGACCGGTTGGGCTACCGCCAGGATGACAGCGCCACAGATTGCAAGGATGAAGCGCCAGCGTCTCATTCGCGCCTGCCGATCTTCGAGAGAATGCTTGCGGTGCTGACGCCGAGCAGCAGCGAACCGATCACGAGCAGGAAGGCGTAGGACAAGATATTGCTGGAAAGCCAATTGGCGGCGATCAGGCGATAATTGGTCAGCGACCAGGGCTGCGACATGACTAAATCGAAGCGGCTGACAGGCACCGTGTCGATCTTTCCCGTCTTGCCGGAATAGACAGTGATGCGACCGCTGATTTGCGGCCAGTCGAGTTGCGACGTCATGGCCTCCACGCCTGCGCGCAGATCTGCGGCGCTCGGTGCTGTGATCACGGTCCAGGTGGCGTCGTTGGTCGAGTTGGCTTCTTGGGCGATCAGGAACGTATTGGCATTCGACGGCGTAAACACCTGCTCCGAACTCGGCATGAAGCGTAGCGAACTGAGCGAGATATCGAAGTTGCGATGCATCCATTGCTGGAAGCGGTCGAATTGACCCTGCAGCAGACCGCCGCTGATGCGGGAGCGCCAATCCGCGATCGTGACGGAGGCGTCCTGCGTGCCGGCTTGCCCTGGAGTGGGTGGACGCCAAGCCACTTGGCTCGTCGCCGCGATATTCATTTGCGAAAGGATCGTCGACGGCAGTTGGGAGATCGAACCGATGAAGATCGCGTTGCGGCCACTGATCGTGTTCGGCGAGGTAGTCGGCTCCACGGCGACCGGGTGTCCCGCAACGATCGCCATCTGTCCGAGCAGGGTTGCGCTCGCCGACAGCGTATCGGCATCGGCCCGATCGATGAAGAGGGTGGTCGGCTCGGTGTCGCGATTATAGGGATAGCCGGTTCCTGCAAACGCCGCCAGGTTGGGGCGCTGTGCGACCCTCGCAAAATCCGGCATGCGGAACTGGCTTGTGTCGAACAGCGCAAAGCGCGGTGTCGTGCTGGACGTGGCGGCGGGCGCGCAGACGGTATCCTCGTCGGTCATCAACATGGCCTCGAGCGTCAATGTATTCAGGCCCGGCTTGAAATGGCGCATGGTGATGCGGATGGGCAATTGCCGGAAGATGCCACCGCCGCTGGCAGTAATCGGTTTCGTCGTGGCAATGCTGCCATTGACGTAAACGTCGATATGGCTGCCGGGGCGCACGTCCTTTGCATAGGCGGCGTCCAGCAGGATGGTCGCTTCCCCATAGGCATTCGCATAGAAGTCCGAGGGGATCGCCACGTTGAAGCTGGTGTGGAAGCGACGCCCGGAGAATTCCGTCGTCTTCACGCCCAGTTGCTCGAAGGAAAGGCTGGTGCCGGAGTAGATCAGAGGGGCATCCGGCGCCGTCCATCGCTGCGTAACCAGCAGATCGCGACGAGTGCCAGGGTCCCTGTCGGTCGGTGAAACGACCATATCGATCGCGGCAGAGATCGCCTGCCAGGATGGGCCGCTGATGAGCAGAAGCTGCTGGCCGCTGCGCGGATCGGTCGCGAATGTCGCCAGCGCGCCGCTCTGCGCCGAGGAAGGTGCGGCGAAGACCGGCTGCAGTTCTGCGGGTGTGCCGACGACAACCGTCATTTTGCCCGGTCCCGCTGCCGGTACTCCATCCGTGCCAAAGGAGAATGTCTCATTCGGCATGCCGCTGAGGAGCGACAGGCCTTGCGCAAGCCGCAGCAGCGGCTTGGTGGTACCGGGTTGAGCCAGCGCCGGCACCACGATATTGTATTGGGTTTTCCCGGCACCATCGACGCCGATCGCGCGGATTGCATCGGTGGTCGACAGTTTCTCAGCCTCGCGGCCGGTGAAGCTCAGATAGGTTTTTTCCGGATCGACATCGGACCAAAGTTCATAGGTCGATTGTATGTCGCAGTCGGTGCGATGGCGTTGTGTCGCCTCGAACGTCAGCAAATTGGCGCCCGGCTGCAAGAGCCCTCGCGGAATGTCGAAGCTGACATCCGAAACACTATCGGGCGAACCGATCTGCTGCTGGTGAACTACCCGGTCGTTGAGAAGGACGGTGAGTTGCGATGCTTCAGGAGCGACGACGACCGCGTTTTGATAGGCGAAATTGAATTTCGCCGGTGCCACCGCCTGTTCGGGCGTCAGATAGATCGACCAGGATCTGCGATCGTTCTCGCCTTCCAGCCGAAATTTCGCGAAGGGGACGACGTAACGCCGAAACGCAGGTGTTGCCGGTGCCGCCTGTTTCACAACCGGTGCCGCCTGCGGTGTCACTTGAGCAGGGACGGCGGGCGTCGTCATATGCGGCGCGACAACCTGCGGCGTAGCTGCCGGCGGCACTATCGCTTGTGGAGCAGTCATCTGGGGAGCAATTACCAGCGGAGCCACCGCCTTGGGTGCCTCGGTCTGCGGCGTTGCCGGCTGTGGCGTGAAAATCTGCGGTGTGGCCGGCGGCTCGCCTTTCGGCCGTTCACCCGACATATCGAAGGGCGTCGTTTGCGCCTGCGCGACGGCGGCGGTGATGAGGAAGATCAGTGCTGGAAGGATGCGTCTCATCAGCCTTTCGCCTTCGCGTCCTGCCGTTGCTGCCCCTTTTCTGCCCCGACTCCCTTGAAGAGATAGAGCAAGCCCCGGCTGGTCTGGTAGAGCGATAGCCCCAGGAACCAGACCGTTCCGCGGATGATGCCAGGGTTGCGGCGGCGTGCCTGCTGAAATTTCGTCCACTGATCGGAGTTGGCAAAGACGAGATCGGCGATCAGCCGGTGATCGGCTGCACCTTTCGGGACATATTGGCACCCGATAGTCGTGATATCTCCCATCTGCTCGATATTGCGGATGATGACCGACAGCGTCACCATCTCGGTGCCGCTATAGGGCTGGAAGCGGACGATGGCTTCGGAACCGATCTTCACCAGGCCCATGTCCTTGTTGAAGACGTTCAATCTGGCGCCGTGAACGGACACATCCTCGATAGAGGCGGAATTCCATTTGTCGCCGACGCCGAATTCGCTGCGGCGATCGACCCTGACGCGCCGCGAGGAGGCGCGCTCTCCGCGCTCGGAGACGACACCCAGCGCGCAACCGGAGAGGATCAGGTTGATTACGTTCCAGCCGCCGACGACGAGCGTGACATCAGCCTTATAGGGCTCGGCATAGACACGGTATATGGTCACCGCCAGCGCAATGACCTGTACGGCAAATATGACGAAGAATGGGCGGCTGATTTCGGAAAGACGGCTGACGGAGATCGATTCGTCCTTGGCCGTGACCTTGAAGGTCGGCTTGCGGGGGTTGAGCATGACCGAGATGACGGCGGGCAACAGATGCACCGTCTGGACATATTCGTAGAGCTCGGAAATCCACGGCCAGCGGAAGGAGCCATAGAGATAGTTCTGCATCATCAGGTTCACGAGCATATAGGCAAGCGTATAGGCAAGGAATTCGCTGCCTGAGGCCGTGAATATCTCGAGATCGAAAAACAGATAGAAAAGCGGCGCGAACAGGAAAATGACGCGCGGAAACGGGAAGAGCCAGAACAGCGTCGAGGACATGTAGCACAGGCGCTGGGGCAGGGTCAGACCACGCTTCAGCAGCGGGAAGCGGAAGCGCAGGATCTGCATCATGCCCTGCGCCCATCGGCTGCGCTGGCCGATGAAGCTCGCAAACGTTGCGGGCTGCAGCCCGGCGATCAGCGGCTTGTCGACATAGATGCTGTTCCAGCCGGCGCCATGGAGCGCAAGTGCGGTTTCACAGTCTTCGGTAATACTGATGCCGCTGAAGCCGTTTTGGGATTCCAGTGCCTTGCGGCTAAGCACGGCTGCGGAGCCGCAGAAGAAGGCTGCATTCCACTTGTCCAGACCGCGTTGAATGATGCCGTAGAACATCTCGTTCTCGCTCGGCATGCTGTCGAAGGTGCGCAGATTGCGCTCCAGCGGGTCGGGATTGATGAAGAAATGCGGAGTCTGGACGAGAAAGAGCTTCGGATCGTCCTCAAAGTAGCCGACCGTCTCGCGCAGGAAATCGCGCGCGGGCGCGTGATCGGCATCGAAGACAGCGATCAGGTCGCCATCGGAATGTTCGAGTCCATTGTTGAGGTTGCCGGCCTTGGCGTGTTCGTTGCGCTCGCGCGTCAGATATTCGACGTCGAGCTCCACACATAGCTGTTTGAGCTCGTCATGGCGAGCAATGGCAGCCTGGGATTCAAGTACCTTGGTGGAATTTCGCTTCTGTGCCGTGCCGCCGTCGTCAAGCAGCCAGACTCGGAGCTTATCGGCTGGGTAGTCCATCGCCTTGGCGGAGGCGAGCGTATTGGCGAGAAGATTGGTGTCCTCGTTGTAGGACGGCACGAAGACGTCGACGGATGGAAAATTTTGCGTCTTCAAGGCACGGGCCGTGCGCGGGGGCAGGGGTGTGGCGACGATGAAGAGGCTGAGCATCAGCATCGCCACGTTATACATTTCGGCGAGATAGAGCAGCAGCCCCGGGATGAAGTTTTCAAGCTGGTTGACGGGCGGCAGCGTGCTCGTCGTCCGCCAATACACATAGCGCAGCACGATTGCCGTGCCGAAGGCGAGCGCGACAAGCCGCCAGGTGCCCTGACGCTTGAGGATCTTGATGATCGCCATCATCGTGACGACAACGGTGCTGGCGATCAGCTGCGTTTGAAGGTTGACCGGCAACGTTATAAGCACCACCCCGCACAGCGCGATCACGGCCCATATCAAGATGCTGCTTGCTGTCTGCATCGATCTTCCTTCAAGGGTATTGCCAGGCGCCATCCTGGCGCCCCGACGTCGTCCCGCTTAACGGCGGCAAGCTTCAGATATGCCTGCATCTCCGTTACAGTCCGGTAAAGGCACGATGACGCTGCTTCCAGCGGCTGCGGGCGGATGCTGCGCCGTGGTCGCCGGTGCGCTGCCTGCAGCTCCCGTCTGCGGCGTGTCGCCCGGCCCATCGGGGAGCGGCACGCGCGGACCAATCATTGGCGGCAGCGCTGGGGCCGCCTGCGGCTGAACGACGACCGGCCGGCGCGGAACGAAGCGGCGCGCTGCCACTGGAGCGGTCTGGTAGCCTATGCTGATCGGGGGAGCGCGATAGGCGGCCGCGTCAGGATAAACCGGCTCGCCGGGCTTGCCCAAGAGGGCGTCGGCACCCCGCGGAGCTCCGAACGGGTTCAGGGCGGCGCCGTCGAAACGGCCGGCGATCGTGTAGCCGTAGACTGTGCCCAGCAGCTGGCGCTCGGTTGCGTGTGCGTCGCAAAGCCTGAGCCTAACCTGCACCATACCGAAATTGCGCTGCTCCACCGGCGGAGAAAAACCTGCCTGGATCTGCTGCCAGGCATAGAGACAGGTGTCGCCATTTCTGCTTTGGCCCGAAGCATAGCCGAACGGTCCGTAGCTGTTCTGCACGAAGGTCGCCGAGCGTGCCAGCCGTACACCGGGCACGGCCGATGCCATCTCGCGGGCTATCGCGAGGTCGCTGATCGTGTTGTACGGCCTGCTGCCGAGCCCTGGATTGGATCCCGTCAGGCCGAGAAACTGCACCTTGAGGAAATTCTGGCCGGGGACGGAAGACGACGTTGAAAGCGAAATCGTCTGCTCGACATCCTTTGCATGCCTGCGCTCGACCACATTCACGATCGCCGGACCACCGGGCGGCGGAAAAGCCAGCGCCTTGTCATTGTCAACCGTTTCGACACCGATCGACTGCCTAATGTGACCCGTTGTAGTGCATCCTGCCGTCAAGCCGGCTAACGTCATCAGCGCTATCGTTTTAAGAAGGTGCATCTTGTCGGGTCACGGCAAAGTGTTTCTGTGTTATATTATCCGCTAAATTGCGCGGTGGAGCTGGGAATCAAGTCCTTTTGATAGCACGAATAAGCGGGATTATGGTTAACCAAGGATTAACGTCAGGAATTGAGGTGCCGGATAACGGTATGAAATTCAGCTGGGCGTGACATTCGTTCAAATTTGCGCCGAGGCGAACCGCAAAGGCTCGCCCGCGCGCCACTTCTGTTGCAGGCAAATGCGTGAATTTGAGCTCTATTTCGACCTGCGGAACGCAATCTGAACGGCCTTGTTCAAGGCGACCGGAAGAACGGACATATGGTTCTCGCCGGGATATTCCTCGAATATCGCAGTTCCTGCGAACGACGCCGATGTTGCCCATCGCTGCGCCATGTCGCGGGCGAGTTCGATCGTGCGTGTTTCCTTGGCGCGTTCCTGCCTCTTGTGCTCATCGGGCGTGCCCTTGTGGAACGGCGCGAGCACTTCTCCCTCGTATTCACCAGCGGAAAGATGCAGCTCGATATCGAGGGGAGCCTCAAGATTGTCCAGGAGCGCTCTTTCAGTCGCAAGGATCGCTGCATCTTCCCAGAAGATCGCCGGGCTCGCCGCAATCCAGCGGCTGAAGGCGTCTGGCTTCGAAAACAACGCATAAAGGGCGAACAAGCCGCCGAATGAGTGGCCGAAAAGCGCCTGGCGTGACCGATCGACCGGAACCTGCTTTTCTACCCAGGGCTTCAGTTCGTTTTCGATCAGCTTGAGGAAGCGTTCTCCTCCACCTGTCCTGACATCCGGCGCGCCGGGGAAAAATGGCGGATAGGTCCGCCCAGGTGGCGGGCTCAAATCCCAGGAGCGCCTCAGCGGATCGTAGGGTTCGTCGGATGGATAGCCGATAGCGACGATAACGCCTTCACAGATATTGGTTCCGTTCGGATAGGCGGCCTGCACTTTGAGCGCGTCGACGGCGGTTGCAAAGCAGGCATTCCCGTCCGTCAGATAAAGAACCGGCCACCCTTCTGGCGGGGGCGATTTATCGGGTCGATAGAGAAAGATCCTGTGCGGCTGATCGGCGTTTTCGAAGGTGATATCGGCAAATGTTGCGCCGGCAAGTGTAACAGGCGTTAGTGGGACCGCTGGATTGAGTGATGACGGGTGAGGCATGGTCTCTCTGGGCGATCGAAAGGGCGGGCGCGGCGCAAAAGAGGCTGCGCAAAAAAAAGATGATAAAATTCCTCATATTATGAGAATCGAAATTTGCCAAGCAGATCAGGAACTTCAACCTCGTAATTTTACGACGTCCCTCCCTTGGAGGCAACTTTGGTGCGTCAAAGATCCCATATCGACAAAAAAGATGACTATTAAAGTCATGTATTCTTGACGACAGCAGCGCCTGCAATCTAATTTGCGCCATCTTTTACAGGAAAGGGCAGGCGAAAAGGGAACATGAGACAGATATTCTATAATAATATCAATTGTTTGGGAAGAAATTCATTTCGATTGGGGCGCGCTGCCACTGCACTGGTCACCTTGTTTGCGCTGAGCGGCAATGCCTTTGCGCAGGATTCTGCAGCCAGTGAGAATGCGGGCGGCGCGACACAGCTCGCTCCGATCGTCGTCAGCGGCCAGTCGAGCGGCACAAGTGACGATAAGACAGTCGCTGCCAAGAAAAGCCGCGGTGCCACGAAGATCGATACGCCGCTGGTTGAGACGCCACGCGCCGTTTCGGTGGTCACCAAGAAGGAGATCGAGGAGCGCGGTGCGCAGAGCATCATCGAGGCGGTGCGCTATTCCGCCGGCGTCCAGACCGGCATGAACGGCTTCGATCCTCGCTTCGATCAGATCTTCATCCGCGGCAACAACATCACGACGACGGGCGATTTCCGCGACGGCCTGCGGCAACCCTATATGAATTATGGAATGTTCCGCACCGATCCCTATGCGCTGGATCGGGTCGAAGTGATCAAGGGGCCTGTGTCCGTGCTTTATGGTGCGGGCTCGCCGGGCGGCATCGTCAACAAGATCTCGAAACTGCCGACGGAAGAGACGATCAGGGAAGTCGGGGTCGTCTACGGAACATCGGATCGCGCCCAGACCATGTTCGATTTCGGCGGCCCGGTCACCCAGGATGACGATACGATGTTGTACCGGATCGTTGGCCTGGCGCGAAAGGGTGACACCAATTTCGATATTGCCGACGATCGCTATCTGATACAGCCGTCCTTTACCTGGAAGCCGGACGATTCCACTAAATTTACGGTCTATGGCTCGGCGCAGGCGGATGAGACGGATGCCAATGTCGGCGCCATGGTCGGTCCAGATGGCAATATTCTTAATTTGCGCGACAGCGATCCCGACTATGACTACCAGAAGACCCGCCAACAGCAGGTGGGCTACCAGTTCGAGCACGAGTTTGACGGCGGCTTCACCTTCCGCCAGAATCTTCGCTTCTCTCATATGGATCTGAGAGCTCGCTATCTCAGCACATACAGCTGGACCGGCACCGTCGCCCATCGCGGCGCGACAGCGATCCGGGACGCGATGAATGTCTTCCAGGTCGACAACCAGCTCGAATCCAAGTTCGACACGGGGCCAGCCTCGCATACTATGCTGTTCGGCCTGGACTACACCAATGTGAATTCGTCCTTCGGCTACGGCTTCGATGCGACGACCAGCGCCGCTTATGATTTCGACATCTCCAATCCGACTTATGGCGTTTCCGGCCCGACGCCGGACTATAATTACAGCCTGGTCAGCGCCAGCATGCGGCAGGTGGGAGCCTACGCTCTCGACCAGATCGAGCTGGACAAGTGGCGCTTCACGCTTGGTGGACGGCAGACATGGGTCGATCAATCCAGCGACACGACCTTTGTTTCCTCCGGGACGAGCACGTCCGAAAACATCAACAACAAGGCGTTCTCCGTCCAGGCCGGCGCACTCTATCTTTTCGACAACGGTATAGCGCCTTTCACCAGCTATTCGACCTCCTTCGATCCGGTGACCCAACGATCGGCATCCGGCAGCATTCTGGATCCCACGAAGGGGAAGCAGTATGAGCTGGGTGTGAAGTACCAGCCGCCGGGTACCGATATTCTCTTGTCCGCCGTAGCCTATCATCTCGTCGAGACGAACAAGCCCGTGCTGGTCAATCCCCTGACGCTCGTCTATGCCTCGCTGGGTGAGGTCACCAACAAGGGCATCGAACTGGAGGCCAGGGCGACAGTTGCCGACGGCCTGGATGTGATTGCCGCCTACAGCTACAATCATTCGGAAATCACCGGTGGTGACGACGTCGGCAATTCGCCTTCGGTCACACCGAAGCATATCGCCAGCCTATGGACGAATTATGCCTTCCAGGAGGATTCCGTCGCTAACGGCCTGACGGCCGGCGCCGGCATTCGCTACACCGGCGAGACCTATACCAGCACCGCCAATACCTCCAAGAACGACGCGAGCTTTTACCTGGACGCGGCCCTTTCCTACGACTTCGGGGCTGTCGACAAGAAATACAAAGGCCTGACGGCATCCCTCGACGTCCGCAACATCGCCAACCGGCGCCTGACGGTCTGCGACAGCGGCTATTGCTATTTGGGTCAGGGCCGCAACATCACGGCATCGTTGAAGTATCGGTGGTAACTGATTGGCGGGCGTTGCGTATTTGGTGTGGCGCCCGTCATTGTGAGGAAGGCAGAGCAGGTTAGTTTTGTATTAACTTGTTTGCTGAGTTGTATTTTTTGGTCGATTGAGTTATTTGCCGCGTCAACAGCTCAATTCGCCATCCTCAGCCGACGATGTGACATTGCCGCACCGGATGGCGGATCATCGCGTCGATATCGATGCCATCGAGCGACTACTCATGTTGATGCCCCTCCTGGTTAGGCTGAATGATTCTCAGATCGAGGTGATGAATGGTGCGGTTGCGAAGGTCGCGAACCGCGTTAACGACCGCTGGGGAATTTTGGTACAAATATGCTCCGGTTGACTGCTGGTCGATGAGCAGGCGCATGCGCCTGATTTGGACGTAAATCCAATTGACTGGAATAGCGAGGCTGGCGGCCAGTTGTACGGCGCTGAACAACGTAGGTTCGTGTGTCCATCTGTTGCGCTGCGCCTTTGCCTTGATGCCGGCTGCAAGACGGAGGCGTTGCACCGTGATCGGTAAAACCTTTTCCTCGCAATTGGGCGAATGGTATCCTTCGCGCGTCAGCATTTCAGCGACTTGATCGCCGGGTACGCCCGTCAGAGCGAGCTCCAACAGACGCTTGCGCAGTTCTTCACTGCGCGTTAGCTTGGCGACGAATTTAACCTTCATTTTGACGTGGAGATCAGTCACGGTGCCGCCACGCCATACGCTCCTCGCCAAAGCAACGTTGCCCTCACCGCGATCAAGGACGACTTTTTCGATAAGACACCGCAATAGCGCCTTGCGATGAGCGTCGGTCGGCGCATCGTTGGCCCAGATTTGAGGAAGGCTATCGAACGACATGTCTGGCGGAACGCGACCGTTTCGCAGCAATATCTTGATAAACACGGCGCCGACAAAACGGCAGGCTTCTGCTTAGAACCCACTTCGTCCATCAGTGGTACCGGAAGGAATGATGGCGACGCACTAAAATGGTTGAATTTCCTTCGCCACGAACGGATTCGACCCGGGCGGATATCGTGTGGCGGGCTACATCCCCAATGCGCGCCCCAGGCTCCCGAGCTGAACGCTTCTTGCAATATCGAAAGCTTCAGCTCCGTCGACCAGCGACGGTCTCGCTCGGCACCCGTCAGAATCTCAAACTTCGCTGGCTGTTCATATGGCCTGTTACATCACAAATGAATCATCTGTGTCGTAACCTGCGCTAACCTCGTACCCAATCAATACCGGCTCACCGGACGTGTGTGTGGATGCTCGCCAAAGGCGTCAATCAGATGTCTTGCAACCAGTGCTCCACCATACTGGCTCTTTACAGTCGTGATGACGATGCAGCTACGCCGCCCCCTAAGTCGAGCGCGTCTCTCACCTTGCGACCTACAAAGGGCTCCAGCGCCTTGGCAAAGATAACAGACAGCGCTGTCAACATGACCACCGCGATCAGAAGCGATGTGGTGAAACCGACGCCTTGCCAGCGTAGCCAAGCTATGAGCGGCATACCGATGGGTTCGTGAAGAAGGTAAATCGGATAAGTCGCAAGAGCGAGCGTCACAACTATCTTATCCATTCTACCAGCTGTCGCGGGTTTAGATTCGACTGCAAAATATGCCATTGCCATTACTGCGCTAATAATGGCAGCGCTCACCAATTGAGCGATTGCAGGGTCGGGCATCGCTTGACTTGATCTGGCCTGCATGCGCACCCACGAGACGATCATTCCAAGGACGATAACTGGAATATTTTTCGCAATGTCCTGTCGGCTACGACAGAGGCCGACAACCATACCCAGCGCAAAATAGCAGCCGTATTCTGCGAGGAACAAAAAGTTTAACCAGTCAATATTAAGGCTCGGTGCGAAAAGCAAAATGAGGAGCCATATCTGCGCGAATGCCATCAAACGTGCTGCCGAGCAGCGCCCGGCTACAGCGATAACAACTGCAATTAATATGTAGAACCTAATTTCGATGAAAAGTGTCCAGGCCGGTCCAACAATCGTTGGGTAGCCGAAGAACCACTGAAGGCCGGAGAGCGAGAGCCATAGTTGGGATAACGGCGGATGGTCCGAAACTGTCAGCGGGGCCAGTAGGATAGCTATAAGCGTGGCCATGAAATAAGCTGGAAAAAGCCTAACAAACCGCGCCTTGGCAAATTGTTTCCATGACCGATCGACCGCACTCCTACCAATGACCACGCCACTCAAAATGAAAAAGATATCAACTCCCAGATATCCCGGTAGAAGAAAGGCATGAATTATGCCGGGAAGCTGAGGCACCTCGTAGCCGAGCTTCATATGTTTCAGAAAGCCGCCTGTACTGGACCAGTGATGAAAAAGGACCCAATAAGCCGCAAAAATCCGCACAAAATCAAGCGGCAACAATCTTGGCTTTTCATTTTGCATCCAACGTCGCCCCCTAGGATGGTGAATTATTACCGAATATTGCTGTATTTAGGCAAGCGCTAAATATGAAGTAGCTAAGGTTCCGCACATCAGAAGCTGAATCTTTGAACTATTAAATAATTGTGCACTTTATAGTTGTGGATTCGCCATGTAACCTTATGAACCGCACCGGGTTTGCCGAGGGCTCGAACTTCTGACAGAGTGGAGCCGATATGGGCAAGACAACAAACGAATTTTCACCTGAAGTCCGCGCCCGAGCAGTGCGGATGGTTCCGGATCACCAAGACGAATATTCCTCGCGATGGGTAGCGGTGCGGGTTTCGTCAAAGTCCGGATAGGATTTCCGGTAATCTCCAGACACAAGGCCAGTAGCCCAATGCTGCGCGAAAAGGCCGGACACATGGGCGCACCAGCCCCTGGGAATATCAAAGATTAAACACCTCGACCGCAGAGGCGTTCCACATATGGGGAGCCTGAATCTCGATTGGTCTCAGTAGGGAGTATTGATGGAATGGATGCCCCCTACCGACGGCATCGCGATGTGTCAAAGTGACGTTCGCCAAAACGTCACGTAGAGGAGAGCATCCATGAAGGAAGTTAGCATTGTCGGCTTGGACCTTGCAAGGCGGGTGTTTCAAGTTCATGCCGCAGGAAGCGATGGTAGCGTTGTCCTGCGCAGAAAACTGTCACGCAGTCATGTCCTTGCGTTCTTTACAGAATTGCCGAGATGCATCGTTGCGATGGAGGCGTGCGCCACCGCCCACTATTGGGCACGAGAGATTGGCAAGCTTGGTCATGACGTGCGCTTGATCCCGCCGGCTTACGTGAAGCCCTTCGTCAAGCGGCAAAAGAATGATGCTGCCGACGCCGAAGCTATCGTTGAAGCCGCTACTCGCCCGTCCATGCGTTTCGTAGCATCCAAGACAGAAAGCCAGCAGGCCTGTTCGATGATCTTCCGGACGCGGGATCTGTTCGTTCGTCAGCGAACGCAGCTTATCAACGCTTTGCGCGCCCATCTTGCCGAGCATGGGGTTATCGCGCCACAGGGAACTGCTAACTTGCCTTTGCTCACGCAGATCATCGAGGAAGACCGCTCCGGCCTCGAACTTATTGTCGTGGAAACCGCTCGGCTTTATCTTGAGCAGATTGAGGCGCTCTCTTCTCGAATCATTGGCTTGGAAAAGGCGCTTAAGTCGGAGGCAAAACGCTCTGAGAACACGGCTCGATTGATGTCCATGCCAGGAATGGGACCAATCACCGCCATGGCGATTGAGGCTTTCGCCCCAACCATGACGACATTCCGCAAGAGCCGAGACTTCGCGGCCTGGCTAGGTCTGGTACCGAGACAGCATTCGAGCGGAGGAAAGCAGGTACTTGGACGAACATCGAAGATGGGTCAGCGCGACATCCGACGGCTTTTGATCATCGGTGCAATGACTGTGATCCGATGGGCATGCCGGAAGGCTCCTCCGGAGAACTCATGGCTTGCACGGATGTTGGCGCGTAAGCCCCGCATGCTCGTTGCAATTGCTCTTGCGAACAAAATGGCGCGAACGATCTGGGCCATGATGACGAAGAACGAAATTTACAGGAATTCCAGCCCGGCCGCGGCCTAGCAAAACACTGCGCTGTTGCCAGGTGGAATCGTCGGCGTGTGAGGAGGTCAACGAACGGTAAGGACAAAGATCGGTGAGAGTGAGCCTGGAAATGCATCCGGAGCAATGAGCTAAGAGCTCGCAGTATTGATTTGCACCAGGTTCGCGTAAATCCATACCGGCCAGCGGCCAAGATCAGGTCGCGACGAAAGGCCTGATACATGACCGCACCCGATCACACGACCAAATCGCTCGATAAAAGCCTTGCATGAACGGGGGCATCCATACATGCTCCGGTACTGACACCTGGCTCGCTGATGTCCTCGAGCGCATCGTGTCAGGTCGCACGACAATCAACCAGCTCGACACATTGCTCCCCTGGAACTGGTCGGCCGGGCAGGTCAGGCAGGCGGCATGAACCGACCTGCTGTTTCCTATGATGAGCTCGATGAACGCCTGCGCGGCGACGGACGTAACGACTATGTCGGAATGAGCGCTATCGACGGCCTGGTCACGGCGGTCGTCGCGGGACCCGCAACGGTCGCGCCCGCAGTCTGGCTGCCGAATGTGTTCGGGGGAGCCATGCCCCAGACCATGCCTGGCTCGCTCGAAGAACCCTCGTCAACACCGTGCTCAATCGGCATGACGAAGTGGATCATCTCCTCGCCAACGCGCCTAGCAACTATTATCCGATCTTCATGCAGGATAAGGGCAAAACCATCGTCGACGTCTGGGCGATCGGGTTTGCCCTAGGGCCGGGACTGGGTGGCATGGCATCGGCACCGATCCTGCTGGCAACATCAAAGCCCATCATCACGCCGATCAAGGCTGTCAATCCGCAGCTCACCAAAATGCTGTTTCGCCTGTCGCCGCAAGAGAGACGAAAAGTCCGAGCAACGGCTCATCTTCATATTCGAGCAACAGTAACCCAGCTTTACGCTGTCACCCGCCGCTCGCCGGTAGCAATCGACACAAATTTGCACCGTCCACAAGATGGCGTGTTCGTTCCGCTCACGAAAGATCGAATCGAGGCTACGTGATGGCACACTCTGGTTCATCTATACGCTTAGAGAAGTCGCCGTCATGAAGTGAGCGTCCGGCGAACGCATTTTTTGGGTGTCGAGAGATGGAAGCTATAGGCCGCGTTTCATCTCATCGGCCATGATGCGGTCGATTATTTCAGGATCGCACTGTGTGTCGATGAGGAACTCGCGGATACCGCCGTCCCACGTTCTGATGTCGGCGAGTAGGCTTTGAAGTTCTTCGATGCCATTCTCGGTCAGACCCTTCGTGCCATCTTCAGTGCCATCGCTAACGTAAACCAGTTCGCCCTCGGAGATGTTGTCCGAGTTGGCCGTCACTTCCTCGATCAGTTCGAGATTTTCGCCGATCTTGCTGGCGACTTGCCTGAGTGTGTAAATGAACCTTGAGCGCGCCATCAGGCGGCCTCGTATCGAGCGTTTGCTGGCGTCCAGTTCCAGGGCAGCAGGTCTTCAAGTCGATCCTTGGGGTGATCCTGGATCCGGGCGAGGACATCTGTCAGATACACCTCCGGATTTTGGCCGTGCAATTTGACTGTTTATGCCGACCGTCGAACTATGCCGAACGAGCAGGTTTATGCCAACGTTTTTCGTGACAAAGCAGTAGCAGGATCGGCATAGCTTAGGCTCTCTCCGTCGCAGTTGACGCAAAGGAGAGCCCTATGAACGCAAGTGACTATTTGAAGCGCAGCACGCTGTATCGAAAGCTGATCCACGGGCCGCATGGCAAGTTTGCCCAAGTTTACGCCGCCAGGTTGTCGAACGAAGGCTTGGGTCGGCAATGTACCTGGCGATCGCTGAGCCTGTTTCGAGAGCTGATGGACTGGCATGTTGGCAGCGGACATGAGCCCCAGGATTTAAGCGAAGGTCACGTTAGTCGGTTTTTCGAGCACCGTTTCAAACACTGGAGACCTGACGCGGGCGACCGATCAGCTCTCCGCCACTTACTCTCTACATTGCGGCAAGAAGGTTTGATATCAGCCGCCGTTCCGATTGAGCGCACGGAGCACGAGCAGATTGTCGATATGTTCGCAGCTTATCTCTCGAATGAGAGAGGGCTCGCCGCCTCAACGGTGGAAAGTCACAAGCTGCTGTCGCATCGATTTCTGATGGAGATCTGTCCGGCCGGCGCAGACGAGTTTGCAGCGCTCACCCCGGAGATCGTCATCGGCTATGTCGAACGACATGCGCTTGACGGTTCCGCCGACAGTGGCAAAGCCATGTGCGGAGTTGTGCGTGCGTTCTTGCGCTATTTGCATCTGAAGGGTTTCATCTCGACGCCGCTCGCTGACTGTGTGCCGTCCATCCGCCGCTGGCGACTTGCCGGCCTTCCAACATTCCTGCCGCCCGAGAAGGTCCAGAAGGTTCTCGATGCCTGCGATCGGACGACGGCAATGGGCCATCGGGACTATGCGGTTCTGATGATCCTCGCCAAGCTCGGCTTGCGCGCCAGCGAAGTTGCGACCCTCAATCTTGACGATATCGACTGGCAGTCGGGCACGATTCTCGTACACGGAAAGGGGCGGCAACAAGCAACGATGCCGCTGCGTCACGACGTCGGAACAGCGATCGTGGCTTATATCCGGCATGGGCGCCCCGCTTCGGCGTGTCGGCGAGTTTTCTTGCGAACTCTTGCGCCGCATGTGGGTTTTGCCTCCGGCTGCGCCATCACGATGATCGCAAAGCAGGCACTCGAACGGGCGGGCATTGACGGCTATGCGCATCACGGCGCCCATCTTTTCCGCCACAGCCTTGCAACCGACCTTTTGCGGTCGGGCGCCAGCTTTGCCGAGATCGGTCAACTGCTCCGCCATCGAAGCATCGACAGTACAAGGATCTATGCCAAGCTCGATGTTGAGAAGTTGCGCGAACTGAGCCTCCCCTGGCCGGGAGGTGTCCAATGAGCCGGCTTCGCACCGCGTTTGAGCGCTACATCGGCATGCGCCAAGGGCTGGGATACAAATATGACGGTCCGGCAAAACGATTGTCGGGGTTCGTCGCTTTCATGGAGGCCCGCGGCGCCGAGACCATTACGGCGGACCTGGCAATGGAGTGGGTCACCTCGATGGGCCGGCAGCCGAGTTGGTCAATCCGACTGGCTGATGTGCGCTGCTTTGCCCAGCACCTCAGTCATTTCGATCCTCTGACGGAAGTGCCACCGAGCGACGCAGTGCCGCCGGCACGGCGCACAAAGCCCTACATCTATAGTGAAGTCGAGATTCAGGCGCTTCTGGCGGCAGCACTGTCGTTGCCGCCGGCCAACGCCCTGCGGCGCTGGACATATCACTGCCTGTTCGGGCTGATAGCGGTCGCCGGACTGCGCCATTCCGAAGCGCTCGGCCTACGCCGGGCCGACGTCGATCTCGACCAGGGCGTCCTCACCATTCGCGAGACAAAGCTCGGCAAGACAAGGCTGGTGCCGCTGCATGCCACGACAGTCGCTGTATTGTTGGACTATGCCGCCCGACGCGATGCACACCTTCGTACGCCTCGTAGTCCCTATTTCTTTGTCGCCGAACAGGGCGGCAGATTATTGCATCAATACGTGCACCGCGTGTTCTGGCGACTATCCCGGCAAATCGGATTACGGCAGGAGGGGAAACGAGATGGTCCACGGATTCATGATCTTCGCCACCGTTTCGCCGTCCAGACCCTGATCAACTGGCATCGGGCTGGCGAAGATGTGGAACGCGAGCTGCCGGTTCTCTCAACCTTCCTAGGCCACGCCAATGTTCGCGACACCTACTGGTATCTGTCCGCCGCGCCGGAACTGATGAACCATGCCGTCCGGCGATTGGATAAGCGCTGGGAGGCTCGGTCATGAGACGCACGAACGACCTGGCCGTGCTGATCGAGCGGTGGTTCACAGATCGGCTCATGAAGCATCGAGGTGTCAGTCCCAACACCATCGCCTCCTACCGCGACACCTTCAGGCTCCTGTTTGCGTTCGCACAGACGCGCCTTGGCAGGTCCCCATCTCAGTTGACACTACGGGATATAGACGCTCCTTTCATCGGCGCATTCCTGGAGAACCTTGAGACAAAGAGATCCGCCTCGGTGAGGACCCGGAATCTCCGCCTTACAGCCATCCGATCCTTCTTCCGATATGCAGCGTTCGAGGAGCCGGCACATAGCGCTCATATTCAGCGTGTGCTCGCGATCCCCAGCAAGCGATGTGATAAGCGGCAACTTCAGTTTCTAACCAGGCCCGAGATTGAAGCGATCCTGGACTGCACTGATCGAAGCACGTGGCTGGGACGCCGCGACTACACTCTGCTATTACTGGCCGCCCAAACCGGGCTTCGGGTCTCGGAGATCATCGACCTTGACCGAGATTCGGTAATGCTCGGCCGCGGTGCGCATGTGCAATGCATCGGCAAGGGCCGCAAAGAGCGAAGTACGCCGCTCACAAAGGTTGCCCAGCAAGCCCTCCGGTATTGGCTCAAAGAACCAGGGAAGCGAGGCGCAACGGCTCTCTTTCCAAACATGCACGGTGGCCGGCTCAGCGCCGACGGCGTGCAGGCACTGCTGAACAAATATGTCGCCAAAGCGCGCGAGCACTGCCAGTCCCTTCGCTCAAAGCGGGTGTCGCCGCATGTCTTACGGCACTCCGCTGCCATGGAGTTACTGCAGGCGGGCGTCGACTGCTCGGTCATTGCCCTGTGGTTGGGCCACGAAGCGATGGAAACGACGTTGACCTATCTTCATGCACATCTCGAACTGAAGGAATCTGCACTCGCAAAGCTGAAGCCGTACGAACGCGCCAAGGCCGAGCGGTTTCGACCAAGCGACCGGCTTTTGGAATTCCTGAACGCCCTCTGAGCATGAGAACTATGCCGAGTGTCAACCAACGGCGACCAGCCGAACCGGCCGGGAACGCACGGTGTAGCGTCCTCATCAAAAGAGGCGCTCGGCATAGTTCGACGGTCGGCATAAAGTGCCTTATGCCGCGCGCGGCATAATGCAGTTTCGATGATGGTCAGGATGTTGGCGATGCGCTCACCGCCCTTGTCCGAGCCGGCAAACAGCCAGTTCTTTCTTCCGATTCCAAGCGGACGCATGGCTCGTTCAGCGATGTTGTTGTCGATTTCGACACGGCCATCATCGATGTAGACACTCAAGGCTGTCCATCGCGACAGCGCATATCGCATCGCCTCGGCCAGCCTCTGCTTCTGTGGCAAAGTTGAGAGTGTCGCCTCGATCCAGGCCTTGAGCGCGTCCAGAATGGGCCGGGCATGTTGTTGGCGCAGGGTGCGCCGCTCGTCAGCCGACATGCCTCGGATACGGTTCTCGATATCGTAGAGAGCGCCGATGCGCGACAGTGCTTCCTCAGCGATCGGAGAAGGCTTCAGCTTGATCACATCATGGAACTTGCGGCGCACATGCGCCATGCAGGCGGCTTCAATGATCTGGTTGCCGTAGAGTTTCTTGTAACCCCCGTAGCCGTCGGCATGCATGACGCCGCTGAAGCTTGCCAGGTGATCAGCCGGATGCGCGCCCTTGCGGTCAGGGCTGTAGTAATAGGCGATGGCTGCGGGAGTGGCGGATTGATAGCCACTGCCGTCAAAGACGTAGACCCAGACCCTGCCGGTTTTTGTCTTGCCCCGCCCGGGGTCGAGGACATCGACCGGGGTATCGTCCGTATGTATTCGGTCGAGTGCTGCGATATGGGCCCTGATTAACAGCACAAGTGGTGTCAGCAATGCAGATACCCGGCCGACCCAGTCGGCCATTACGGATCGGGAGATGTCTATCCCCAACCGGTCGTACATCTCTGATAGGCGGTAGAGGGGAATGTGATCGTCGAATTTGGCGATCATGATATGGGCGAGCAGTCCCGGCCCGGGTTTGCCGCGCTCGATCGGCAAGGTCGGCATCTCACCAGCCACCGTCGTATCGCATTCCCTGCAGATCATGCGCTTCTCGACATGCCGAACAATCTTGACCGACGCCGGCACGTGCTCCAACACCTGAACCACCCTGTCGGGCGCCTTCAGGAATGAAGTGCCACCGCAGGTCGGGCAGTTGCAAGGAGCCGCATAGACCAGTTCTTCGGCTGGCAAACCATCGGGCAGAGGCTTGCGCTTCGGCTTGTCCGGCGCGTCGTCCAACTCCGGCAAGGGGATTTTCCCGGAGCGCATTTCCGCCTCAGCACGGGAGGCCTCAATCTCCTCCAGCATCAGCTCGAATTGCTCGATCTTCCGGTCGATCTTTTCCGAGGAAGCGCCATGCTGCCGATGTCGGAGCAATTCCAATTGTGCCCGCAACAGCCCGATTATGGAGTCGCGTTTGATGACCTCGGCTTCCTGGCTTTCAAGTTTCGCCGCCTGTTCCGCGACGAGTGCGCGCAAAGCAGTGAGCTCGTCCTGACTGTCCAGCGGCGCTGTTTCCATACCGGCATGTCTACCCGATTTGCCTCCGGCACGCCAGTTTTATGCCTCGCATGTCTCTGCAAAACATGGCTTTTATCCCGTTCGGCCGGGAGCTGACGTCCACGCCGGGCGGCGCCAATCTATCCCCTCAACCAGCATCGAAAGCTGCGCCTGCGTCAGGTGCGCAACGCCCTCCTTCGCCGTCGGCCAGGGAAAGTATCCGCGCTCCAAAATCTTGTAGAACAGGCAGAACCCCTGGCCGTCCCACCAGAGAAGCTTGATCCGGTCAGCGCGCTTTCCGCGGAAGCCGAAGATCGCGCCCGAGCCCGGCGCCTCCTTCACGACCGTTTCGACCAGCGCCGATAGGCCATCGATGCCACGCCGCATATCCGTCACTCCGCAGGCCAGGTAGACCCGCACATTCCCCGATGGCCCGATCATGCCGCCTCCACGCAAGCGACGAGCGGGCCAAGCAGCTTCAACTCAACGTCAACCGGAACCTTCAAGCTCCGACCGTTTCGAAGCAAGATCTCGACGATCGCCGGCCTCGTTGCTGCGTTAGACGGCTGGCTTACGCCAACCTCCTCGGTGATTTCCACCGGGAGGAACACCGTCGGCCCATCGCCATAGCTGAATGATTGCCGCCACAAGCGGATCTGGCCCGGATGAACGTCGTGCCGGCGCGCCACATCGCCAATGCGAGCACCGGGCTCATCAGCTTCCGCAAGTATCCTCAGCTTCGCCTCGTCCGACCAACGCCGTCTGCGCTCGGTACCGGACATGATCTCTATGCGAGCCATGAAACCTCTTTGTTCTGGTATTAATGTCAGCACTAATGCTGGTTCTAATGCCAGAACATCGCCTGATTTGCCCGAGCAGCAAAAACAGCTCACCGGACGCTCACGTCATGAAAGGCGAGAACCTCAAATTAATCGAGGAGGTAACCGCCAACCCGGACAATATCGCCGAGGGCGAATTTCTTTACGTCCGCGACGGCAGCGAAGAAGATGGCACAAAGGCCTGACCGAGAAACGGCATGGACGAGCTTCAAAATCTCCTCGCCGACATACGGACGTGGGATGGTACAATCGGCCAGTTCCTGGTCGATGAGCTATGCGATGCCGAGATGATCGAGGACGTCATGGTAGTTGAGGTGAAGCGCGGCCTATAGCTCCAGCCCCTCGACCAAGCGAAATGCCTTCGCCGGACGCGTCCACATTGCAAGTTATAATGTGAATTGATTTATGGTCGCATTGTTGGCCAACCGTTCTATGGAACGATCGCATCTACTCGGTTTCTGCGAATACAAATGACGGCGTCGGCATCACAATCTATCGCCGTCAATTTGGACCTTCATTCACCTTTAAGGACGAGCTTGACAAATTTTTTGCTGATATCGTGCCCGAACCGTTCGAGCGGTAGAAATGCCAATGCTGCGAGAATCGCGATGGCTGCTGTTGTAATACCGATTGCGAAGCTTGTTTTAGGTCCCAAATGATCATGAAAGCGAATAATGAGCGGCGCAGTGAAGGAACCTATGACGGCGAAGTGTATCAGGAATATAGGAAAAGAGATTTTCCCGAGGAAGATCGACCACGCATTCTCGCCCAAAAACCTGCGAAGCTGCTCAAAATTGAGTGCCTGATAGAAGAAGAGCGTACAGAATATTGTTCTCAACTGCTCGCCGTATGGAATTTTGTACCTCAGTGCGAGGCAGCTAAATACGTATAATGCTAGAATGGACGAGAGAGCAAAAATTTGATGATCGGCAATTTTTGATCGCTCGCGCTTTAGTCTGCGCTCAATGAGCAATGATCCAAGAAAGAAGCACGAGAGGTTGGGTAGAGTTAGAAGCAGGAAGCAGGCGACTACCCGAAAGAATGAGCGCGGATTTTGCATTTGCTCGCGACAGAAAAGCGCGAGGAAAAGCAGGGCCGATCCAGAAAACTCGATGGTCATCGTCCAGAGAAATGGGATAATTTCGTACTGCGGCGGGGATCCAACGAATACCCCGGCGAAGGAAAAATAAAAAATGTTCTGAAACGTGACGTCAGCGGCCCAATTTAACCCACGCCAATCCTCGCGGTTGACGAACACGGACGCCTCCGGGCCTCTCATTAAACCAAAATGGAACAGCATATATACGATCGTTGCGGCGGCAAAGATCGGTATGGCCAATCGTAAATGACGCCTCACGGTAGCAGATATGAGGTAGTCTCGACTTTTGCCAAGGTGATATGGCGCGGAAAGTGCGGCGCCCGAAACCAAAAAGAAGACTGTTACCGCGGTTTGGCCATTGATGAACCCCGACACGAACAGCGAGCGGTATGTGGGGATGGTGACGCCGAAAGTTTCCCAAAATACGTGAAAGAGAACGACCGATAGGGCGGCCCATCCGCGTAGGCCGTCCAATTCTGAAATTCGCATTTTCAACCCCCATCATGACGCCCGACGAGCTATTTATGGGATGCGTTTCCATTCGCCAATACAAATCGCAGGCAATACAAAGATGCCATAGAGAGAAAGCTCTGCGACGGACCGATCGTTTTTGTAGCATTGTTGTGCCGACAATTCCGTGCACTCAACGAGCAATTGCTGCGTGAAGTGCTAAAGTCTGCCTTCCACGTGCGCTTCCTAAGAAAGAGTGCCTACGGGCTTCAATGTCGAGGCCGCCGGCCTTTTGAGGACTGGGAACTGGCGGAATACAAACTGGAACTGACCGGAGTGCCATTATGTGCTGCTAGAACTGATCGCGTCACCCAAGAAAGATGCACTTGATCGGATAGTGCCTCTGCAGCGTCTTTTGACTCTCCCTCTCTCTCTTTAATGGAATTGAACCGCGCCGGGTTTGCCGGAGGCTCCAACTTCTGAGAAAGTGGAGCCGATATGAGCAAGACAACAAACAAATTTTCACCGGAAGTCCGCGC
>NZ_JAAZQI010000004.1:0-458809 GCF_012275345.1 Rhizobium sp. SG570
CCAATCTGATCCGGACCCATTTCCTGAACTCATCGGTGCTTCGCCATCCACGCCAGTTCCTGCGCAACCTTTCTCGCGTGCGCCTGCTTGGTCGCAACCTGCGAAGTGAATTCTTCGGCGTCCGCGCAGCCGGATAAGGCACACGCGTCGCTTTCGCTCAACGAGGTCTCGATCAATGCCGGCTGATGCAACAAGACATAGATACGCCGCCCTGGACGCCATGCGCGGCCTGGCGGCATTCGCCGTTGTCGTCTACCATCTCGACAGGCCCTATGCGCCATCAGCCTATATCGCGGTCGATTTCTTCTTCGTTCTCAGCGGATTTGTGATCGCCAGAGCCTATGGCGAAAAGCTTGCCGGTGGCATGACCGTCCTGGCCTTCATGAAGGCTCGATATATACGCCTCTATCCGCTCTTTTTGATCGGCAGCGTCTTTGGCCTTGTTCAATTGTTGTTGCACTGGCAGGCCGCAGGCGTCGGGCGCGCCGATCTCTTCGCAAGCATCTTGTCGACCGTCTTCATGCTGCCTTCGCCGAGCTTCCTGACCCGTTCGGCCGGAGACCTCTGGCCGCTCTATCCGCTGAATGGGCCGGCCTGGTCGCTGTTCTGGGAGCTGCTGGCAAATCTGGTATTCGCGCTCGTGCTTTTCAGATTGAAAACGCGAACACTTATCGCCATTGCCGCTGTTTCCCTGGCGGCGCTGATCGCTTCGGTCTTCGTTCACAGATCGCTTGACCTCGGCTGGGAATGGCATTCGGTTGATGGCGGCCTCGCCCGCGTGTTTTTCTCATTCACCCTTGGCATGATCATCTACAGGCTCCGAAGCCTTTCCGGGCTCGGGCGAACAGCAAATACCTACTTCGCCGTCCTACCGATCGCGGCGATTTGCATTCTGTTGTCCCTGCCCACCTCTTCGCTGAAATATGCGCTGATATTCTGCATCCTGATCTCGCCGCTCATCGTCCTTGCCGGCACGATGCTTGAGCTTCCGGCCAGTTTGCAGCGGATCGGCGTTTTCCTCGGCTATCTCTCCTATCCGATCTACATGTGCCATCGCGGCTTCACCGAGATCTACGGCCATGTTTTCGGTGCGATTCAGTCGCAGCCCCTTGCCTATATTGTTCTCTATCTCGCGTTGATTTCCGTCATAGCATTTGCCTCGGCGCAGCTTGCCACTCTGCTCGTCAAATATGCATCATCCTGGAAAAGCGAGACCAAGGGAGTAAGCGCCAGCACGCCCGGCGAATAGCTCTTGGCAAAGTCAGGTGTGAACGGCAGCAAGCGCGATGGCATCGGCGACTTCATCGCGGCGCTCTGAAAGATTGGCGGTCGCAACGCGCAAGTGGCTGCTGGGCAGGATGGAGAACTTGGCGCCTGGATGCACGGCTATGCCCCGCGCCGCAAGCGTCACCATCGCGAAGGGTTCGGACGAGACTGGTATCCAGGCGCACAACCCTTCTCCGTGCAACGCTTTCACACCGCGCTCGCCAAGCGCATCGATCAGACCGGCGCGGCGCTCGCGGTAGGTTTTGCGGGCATGGTCCAGGCACGCCTCAGTCGCCGAATCCCGCAGCAGCCAGGCGGCAGCCGCCTGCAGGATACGGCTGGTCCAGCCGGAACTAAAGCTGCGATAGGACTGGATCTGGTCGATGATCGCGCGCGAGCTCGAGAGCACCGCGAGGCGCAGATCCGGCCCGTGTGTTTTCGAAAATGAGAGAATATGGATGACGCGGTCGGGGAAAAGATGTCCCATGGAATGACGCGGAGCCGTCGAGATATCGGCTACACCATCGTCTTCCACGATCAGCGTGTCCTTATCGCGAAGGACGCCGGCAAGACTTGCCATGCGCGCGGGGCTGACACTCTGGCCGGTGACGGAATGTATGCGCGGCTGAAAGACGAAGGCGACCGGCCGGTACTTCAGCGCCTCCTCCAGCGAGGACGGCAGCGGCCCTTCCTCATCGCATTTTACCGGAATGATGCGGGCGCCACGATCCTCCAGAATATCCAGCAGCCGCATGCCTGTGGGATCCTCGATGGCGACCGAGGCGCCGGGCATGACGAGAGCGTTGATCAAAGTATACACGGCGTTATAGCCGCCATTGGTCGCCAGGAAGGCTTCGGGCTCATAGGGCCAGGCCTTCCTCACCTCCTCCTCCAGCTCCGGCAGGATACGGCTGCGCTCGTAACTGTTGAGGTTCTCGGCCGAGGCGCCATAGGCCATCGCCGCCTCCAGCTTCGGCAGCAGCCGGACATCGGGAACGGCGGCCGTTAGATCCAGCACATCGTCACCATAGTCCCCCGCACTTGCAAGGCGGGCGGGCTTGGCGACGAAACGGTCGCCGCTGACCCAGGTGCCGTTCCTACCGCGCCCACTGATGATCTTCTGGCGCCTGAGCTCGCTCCAGGCCTCCGACAGCGTCGCTGGACTGATGCCGAGCGCAAAGGCCAGATCGCGGATCGGCGGCAATTTGGTACCGACAGGCAGCGCGCCCGCGCGGATCAGCGCACTGGTCTCGATCGCAATGCCGCGAATCGTCCGATCGTTCAATTTTTCGGCAAACCACTTCGCGTCCCGATTTTCGCCCATTTCCGCGCCATCTTTTAATGTTCAATAACGTAATAACATTTGATTGACCCATATTGAACATTTACTCATCTGGAAAACAAGTTTTCTCGTGAGTGAATATCCATGCCCCTTACTCTCCGCCTTGCCCTCCGTGACTGGGACTACATGACACCGTTGGTCCTGGGTGACGTCTCCTCCCCCAAGCTCGATCTCAAGGTCGACCGGGTCGGCACGCTCATCTCGCATGTCGGCAAGAGCGATGCCTATGACGCGGCTGAAACCTCCTTCAGCCGCTATACGCAATTGCGCATCGACGGCGACGAGAGCGTCGTCGGCATCCCGAATTTCATCATGCGCGGTTTCCGCCACCGCTGCGTCATCACCACCAAGGACAGTCCGATCACGACCTTCGGCCAATTGGCCGGCAAGCGCATCGGCGTCACCGGCTGGCGCGACTCCGGCAATACCTGGACGCGGGCAGCACTCCGCCGCGAGGGTGTCGGCGTCGAGGACGCCATGTGGTATGCCGGTCGCCTCACCGAAGCTCATCCGATCGTCGACCGTCTCGATGGCTTCGGCCGTCCCGGCCGTATCGAGGCAGCCCCCCGCGAGAGGCCGATGGTCGACCTTCTGAAAGAAGGCGGGCTCGACGCGATCTTCACGCCCTTCATGCCGGACGGCTATTTCGCCGGCGACTCCGCTTTCCGCCAGGTCCTTTCGGATTTCCGCAGCGCCGAGCGTCGCTATTTCGATGACGTGGGCTATGTACCGGGTATGCACCTGATCGGATTGAAGGCCGAAATCGTCGCCGAACATCCCTGGGTGATTGGCGAGCTGAGTGCGTTAATCGATGAATCGCAGCGCGTGTGGCTGAACAAACGGCGGAAATATGCCGACACGACGCCCTTCATGCTCGACGAACTGCTGAAATCGGCGGCCGAGCTGCCGGAGGGCTGGGATGCGAGCGGCTTTGCGGCCAATCGCAAGATGATCACAGATTTCGCCGGCGAGTTGCATGTGCAGGGGATCCTGCCGCGACTGATGACGCCGGAAGAACTCTTTCCGTTCGACATCGATGGCAGCCGGACGAGCGCGGCGTAACCATCGGCTGAAATTCAAAAATGCAAAGCAAAAAAGGGGAACACATATGTCGCTGAAGAAAATGACCTACCTTGCCGTGGCAAGCCTGATGATCTCGGGTTCCGCCTTTGCAGAGGACGCGAGCTTGCCGAAACTCTCGGTCAACGCGGACCTGCATGCCAAGCTGCCGGAAGCTCTACGGACCTCCGGCAAGATGATCTCCGTCAATAATGGTTCATTCCCTCCCTATGAAATCGTCACCGGCACCAAGCTCACCGGCGCCAGTGCCGATCTGACCGATGCTATCGGCGAGATCCTCGGGGTCAAAATCGAACATGAGAGCGTCAGCGGCCTGCCCGCCATTCTCGCAGGCATCAATTCCGGCCGCTATCAGTTTGCCTTCGGTCCGATCGGCGATTTCAAGAGCCGCGAGGAAGCCAATGATTTCGTCGACTGGGTGCAGGAATTCGTTGTCTTCGCCGTCCAGAAGGGCAATCCAAAGGCCATTACCTCGCTCGACAGCGCCTGTGGCCAACGCATCGCCGTCATGGCTGGCGGATCGGCCGAAAAGGTGATCCAGGCCCAGGCCGAGAAATGCAAGACCGATGGCAAGGGCGCGATCGAGATCCAGTCCTTCACCGATCAGCCAAGCTCGATCCTCGCCGTTCGCTCGAAGCGCTCCGACGCCTTCTTCTCGTCGCAGGCACCGCTCACCTATTTCGTATCGCAGGCAAACGGCCAGCTGGAACTGACCGGCGTCGGCCAGAAGAACGGCTTCGAAGACCTCTATCAGGGCGCCGTGGTGCCGAAGGGCTCGCCGCTAGGGCCCGTTCTCAAGGATGCCGTCAAGCTTCTGATTGATAATGGCACCTATGCCGCCATCATGAAGAAATGGGGCCTTGAGAACAACATGATCAAGGAACCGGGTATCAATCTTGGCGGGACGTTGCCGAAATGAGTACGAACACCGGAGATATCGCATCGCCGTCCGGCGATGCGGCCGAGCGGGATGTGGCGAATGCCCATAAACCGTTTCCGAAGGGTCGCGTCGCGGCCTGGGCCGTCACCCTTGCGATCGCCGCCTATTTCGCCTGGTCGGTCGCCAACAACGAGAATTTCGGCTGGCATGTCGTCGGCCAGTATTTCTTCGATCCCGTCGTCATCAGCGGCCTTTATGTCTCGCTTGGCCTGACTGTCGTCGCCATGGCGTTCGGCATCGTCCTCGGCCTGCTGCTGGCGGTCGCCCGCTTGTCTAAGGATGGGCTCGCAAGCTCGCTCGCCTCCCTGTTCATCTGGTTCTTCCGCGGCACGCCGCTGCTCGTGCAGCTGATCTTCTGGTATAATCTCTCGACGCTTTTTCCGACGCTGTCGATCGGCATTCCCTTCGGCCCGACCTTCGTCAGCTGGGACACGAATTCCGTCATCAGCCCGATGACGGCGGCCATCGCTGGTCTCGCGCTCAATGAAGCTGCCTATATGGCGGAGATCATCCGCGGCGGCCTTCTCTCGGTCGACAGGGGCCAGTTCGAAACGGCCGAAGCCTTCGGCATGACCCGGGCCCGCGCCCTCCGCCGCATCATTATCCCGCAGGCGATGCGCTCCATCGTGCCGCCAACGGGCAATCAGCTCATCAGCATGATCAAGGCGACCTCGCTCGTCAGCGTCATCGCCATGGCCGATCTGCTCTATTCCGTGCAGTCGATCTACAACCGCACCTTCGAAGTCGTCCCGATGCTGCTTGTAGCCGTCCTCTGGTACCTGCTGATCACGTCGGTGCTGAACATCGGCCAGAGCTATATCGAGCGCTACTATAGCCGCAGCGACCGCCGCACCGGCACTGCCACCGCAGCAAAGGACGATACTCCGATGCTGGCTCCGGCACAGGAGGCGGGCCAATGAACGCCAACATCAACCTGCCGCCGCTCGTGCGCGCTCGCAATGTCCACAAGTCCTTCGAGCATCTCGAAGTCTTGAAGGGCATCGACCTCGATGTCGCGCCAGGCGAAGTGGTCGTCATCCTCGGCCCCTCCGGCTCCGGAAAATCTACCTTCCTGCGCTGCATCAACCATCTGGAATCGATCAATCGCGGTTCGATCGAAGTGGATGGAGAACAGATCGGTTACCGCATGAACAAGGGCCGCCTCGTGCAGCTCTCCAATCATGCAATCGCGCTGCAGCGGCGCAAGATCGGCATGGTGTTCCAGCAGTTCAACCTCTATCCGCATATGACGGCCCTGCAGAACATCATCGAAGCACCGGTCGGCATCCACGGCGAAAGCCGGAAGCAGGCGACGGACAATGCGCGGGCACTGCTCAACCGTGTCGGCCTTTCAGCCAAGGCCGACAACTATCCGCGACAGCTATCCGGCGGCCAGCAGCAGCGCGTGGCAATCGCAAGAGCGCTGGCGATCAAGCCGAAGCTGATGCTGTTCGATGAGCCGACCTCGGCGCTCGATCCGGAACTCGTCGGCGAAGTGCTGGCCACCATGCGTGATCTCGCCAGCCAGGGCCTGACGATGATCGTCGTCACCCACGAGATCGGCTTTGCCCGCGAAGCCGCCGACCGGGTCGTCTTCATGGATGGCGGCAAGATCGTCGAACAGGGCAAGCCGGAGGATGTCATCGGCAATCCGCAGCATCCCCGCACCAGAAGCTTCCTGTCGCGCTTCATCTAGCGCGGCGGCATTCGATCCCCTTTGAAGCCGCCCCGCCGAGGCTGGACGGCGGCTCTAGCGAACCATTGGAACAGCCATGACCCTCGACAACGATTTCGCCCGCCTGTCGGATTTCGAGCCGATGAAGGCCGAATTGATCGGCATCCGGCAGCACTTTCACGCCAATCCCGAGCTTTCCTTCGAGGAGGCGGAAACCGCCCGCTTCGTCGCCGAAAAACTGGAAGCCTGGGGCTACGAGGTGACGCGCAATGTCGGCGGCCATGGTGTCGTCGCCCGGCTGACGGCCGGGGCCGGCAAGAAGAGCATCGCCATCCGCGCCGACATGGACGCCCTGCCCATCACCGAGCAGACAGGTCGCCCCTATGCCAGCACGACGCCGGGAAAGATGCACGCCTGCGGCCATGACGGCCATACGACCATGCTGCTGGGCGCTGCCGAATATCTCGCCCGCACCCGCCGCTTCAACGGGACGGTGAACCTGATCTTCCAACCAGCCGAGGAAGCAGGCGCTTTAAGCGGCGCTCCAGCGATGATCAAAGACGGGCTGTTCGAGCGCTTTCCTTTCGACGTCATCTTCGGCCTGCACAATCATCCCGGCGCGCCGGAAGGCACCTGGCTGATACGTTCGGGACCGCTGATGGCGGCGGCGGATACGGCCGAGATCACCATAACCGGCAAGGGCGGCCATGCCTCTCGCCCGCACCTGACCATCGATCCGGTCGTGGTCGCCTGCAACCTCGTCGTCAGCCTGCAGTCGGTCGTCTCCCGCAGCATCGACCCGACGCAGACAGCGGTCGTCACCGTCGGCTCGATCCATGCCGGCGAAGCGTCAAATGTCATTCCCGAGAGTGCCAGGATGCTGCTCAGCATCCGCTCCTTCGATCCGAAGATACGCGAACTCCTCGAAGCCCGAATCCGCAAGCTGGCGCAATCCGTTGCCGAAGGCTATGGCGCCAGTGTCGAGGTCGACTATGCCCACGGCCATCCCGTCGTCGTCAATTCGGAGAAGGAAACCGAATTCGCGCGCATGGTGGCAGAAGAGCTCGTGGGCGCCGACAAGGTCACCACATGCAGCCTCATTCCCGGCAGCGAGGATTTCTCCCACTATCTGGAACACAAGCCCGGCAGCTTCCTGCGCCTCGGCAACGGCGTCAATTCCGCAATCCTGCACAGCGCCAAATATGACTTCGCCGATGAAAGCCTCACCGTCGGCGCCGCCATGTGGGCGCGACTGACCGAGCGCTATCTCGACGCCTAGGCAACATTGCGAACCTGCCCAGACTCTCGCAGCGGATCGGCCCTGACCATTGGTCGGGGCTGATCGAAATCCAGATGCGAGATGATGGAAAAAGTGTCGGCAACAGGCGCCGTCAGAGGGACACCGTCAAGTCAAAGAGATCCCTCGAAACCCGTTACTTATCCAGGGATCCGAGACCATCGGACGTGGCCGGTGCGGTGTTCTCAGGAGTCTCCGTCTGCAGCCCGGTCTTCAGCTGCGAGTCATGAGACTGCATCAGCCGCCATTCGCTTTCCAGACGATCAATCACATCCGTAGGAATCTCATTTCTTACGTTTTCGAACTCTTGCATCACGACCTCCATTGCCATGCGATAATGGCATGACATGGAAGAGATTCTTTGTAAATCAAGGCATTAAAAAATTTAAACGATTAAAATTACTTTAATCGTTTGAAATCCTTTCGCTTGTGGACAACGGCTCTATCCTGATCGAACTTCAGTCAATTCCATTCATAAAGCCGCTCATTTCAGAGCAGAATCATTCGCCTTGTCCACCGCAAAGGCACCATTGCTGTTACGGAGCGCCGATGGCTGCCTTCGAGCGTCGAACTCGAAATCCTGTGCGCGCCAGATCGAATCGTGCTGCTCGCGCATGGCATCGGCCGATTGGCGAACGACCTCGGAAATCCGCGTGAGCTGCTTGGCCAAGGGGCTCGTCTTGCGCCAGATCATGCCGATCGTTCGTGACGGTTGCGGACTTTGGAAACGCACGGCCGACACCGATGCCGAGCGTGTCTCCACCGCCACCGCCATCTCCGGTATCAACGTGACGCCGATGCCGGCGCTGACCATCTGCACCAGCGTCGAGAGCGAACTGCCGTCCATAAGCTCTCGTGGGAGCGCCGACTGTATATTACAGAAAGATAGGGCCTGATCGCGAAAGCAATGGCCTTCCTCCAACAGCAGCAAGCGCATTTCGCGCAGCGCTTCCCGATTGGGCACCGGCTTGCCTTCGTCCTCGCTCGGTCGCACCAGCACAAAGTTTTCCGCAAACAGCGCGACCTCTGTCAAGGTCGGTTCGGAAACAGGCAGCGCGACGATGGCCGTGTCGAGCCGGCCTTCCGCCAGTTCCTCGACCAGCTTCGACGTCAGCGTCTCGCGCACATGAATGTCCAGGCCGTCATACAGGCTGGTGAGATTGCCGATGATGGTGGGCAGCAGATAGGGCGCGACCGTTGGGATCACGCCGATCCGCAGCCTCCCGACTGGCTGGTTATGGGAAGCGCGCGCCAGATCACCGAGCTCGTCCACCGAGCGCAGAATATTGCGAACGCGCACGGCGAATGCCTCTCCAAAATTGGTCAACCGAACCTGGCGCGCGCCCCTCTCGAAGAGGTCGGTGCCGAGCTGCTCCTCCAGTTCCTTGATCTGCATCGACAAGGCGGGCTGGGAGATTGCACAGACATCGGCCGCGCGCCCGAAGTGACCATGCTTTGCCAGGGCTTCGAAATAGCGAAGCTGCTTGAGGGTGAGATTTGTCATAACTTTACCTTATCGCACCGATCAGGAAATCCAACTTAAATTAATGGAACGGCTTGGCTATAGTGCGCAAGGCGAATACGAGATGTCGCCGCATGTCATACCAAGCTCACATTGGGAGCATTGACTGCAAGAGCTCATCGATGCCCGGGTCGGTCGAAAACCTGGGCGTCGGGATTGGTCTGCTTCCGGACGGTCCGCTTCGCGGGAGGTCAGAATAACGAGAGATTCCATGCGCATGACATGTCGTCATCGCGCCGAACATGAAACCGAATTGCTGCCCAAGAGGTGACGACACCTCCACCGGGCGGCGCAGTTCAAGCCATCATAAGGGAGAAAATTATGGATACAAAAGTTGAAAACGCTGGCAAATGTCCGTTTCCGCACGGCAACACAAGCGTCTCGGCCAGATCGAATCGCGACTGGTGGCCGAACCAGCTGAACCTTAGGATTCTCCATCAGGGCTCTTCCCTGTCGAACCCGCTGGACAAGGCATTCAACTATGCCGAGGAATTCAAGAAGCTCGACCTCGAGGCCCTGAAGAAGGACCTCTTCGCGCTGATGACGGATTCGCAGGAGTGGTGGCCGGCCGATTTCGGCCATTACGGCCCGCTCTTCATCCGCATGGCCTGGCACAGCGCCGGCACCTACCGCACCGGCGACGGCCGCGGCGGCGCCTCCTCCGGCACGCAGCGCTTCGCACCGCTCAACAGCTGGCCGGATAACGTCAACCTCGACAAGGCCCGCCGCCTGCTCTGGCCGATCAAGCAGAAATACGGCAACCGCATCTCCTGGGCCGACCTCATGATCCTAACCGGCAACTGCGCGCTGGAATCCATGGGCTTCAAGACCTTCGGTTTCGGCGGCGGCCGCGATGACGTCTGGGAACCGGAAGAAGACATTTATTGGGGTGCGGAAGACACCTGGCTTGGCGACAAGCGCTACAGCGGCGACCGCGACCTCGAAAATCCGCTCGCGGCCGTGCAGATGGGCCTCATCTACGTCAATCCGGAAGGCCCGAACGGCAACCCTGATCCGCTCGCGGCTGCCCGCGACATCCGCGAGACCTTTGCCCGCATGGCGATGAACGATGAGGAAACCGTCGCCCTCATCGCCGGCGGCCATACCTTCGGCAAGACGCATGGTGCCGGCGATGCCGCTCATGTCGGCCCCGAGCCGGAAGCTGCCGGCATAGAAGAACAGGGCCTCGGCTGGAAGAGCAGCTTCCGCAGCGGCAAGGGCGGCGACGCGATTGGCAGCGGTCTGGAAGTGACCTGGACCTCGACGCCGACCAAGTGGAGCAACAACTTCTTCTGGAACCTGTTCGGCTACGACTGGGAATTGACGAAGAGCCCGGCCGGTGCGCACCAGTGGACCCCGAAGCATGGCGCAGGCGCCAACTCGGTGCCGGACGCACACGACAGCTCCAAGCGTCACGCCCCGGCCATGCTGACCACGGACCTCGCCCTGCGCTTCGACCCTGCCTACGAGAAGATCTCCCGGCGCTTCTTCGAGAACCCGGATCAATTCGCGGACGCTTTCGCCCGCGCCTGGTTCAAGCTGACGCATCGCGACATGGGTCCGCGCGCCCGCTATCTCGGCCCGGAAGTTCCGACGGAAGAGCTCATCTGGCAGGATCCGGTCCCGGCCGCTAATTATGCCCTGATCGACGCCAACGATATCGACGCGCTCAAGGGCGAGATTGCTGCATCGGGCCTCACCATCCCGCAGCTGGTTTCGACCGCTTGGGCTTCGGCTTCGACCTTCCGCGGTTCCGATAAGCGCGGCGGTGCAAACGGTGCCCGTATTCGCCTTGCGCCGCAAAAGGATTGGGAGGCCAACCAGCCGGCCCAGCTTGCATCCGTGCTCCAGACGCTGGAAGGCATCCAGAAGAAGTTCAACGATGCGCACGCCGGCGGCAAGCAGGTCTCGCTCGCCGATCTGATCGTCCTCGGCGGTTCCGTCGCCATCGAACAGGCTGCGAAGAAGGCCGGGCACGATGTGGTCGTGCCCTTTACGCCGGGCCGGACCGACGCATCGCAGGAACAGACGGATGTCGAAGCCTTTGCCGTTCTCGAGCCGATCGCAGACGGGTTCCGCAACTATCAGAGGGGCATATACACCGTTTCCTCCGAAGAGCTGCTGATCGACAAGGCGCAGTTGCTGACGCTGACGGCACCTGAAATGACCGTCCTCGTCGGCGGCCTGCGCGCACTGAACGCCAATGTCGGACAGACTCAGCATGGCGTCTTCACCAAGCGCCCCGAGGCATTGACCAACGACTTCTTCGTAAACCTGCTCGACATGAGCACGGAGTGGAAGGCGGTTTCGGATGCCAAGGACGTATTCGAAGGACGCGACCGCGCAACCGGCGACGTGAAGTGGACCGGCACCCGCGTCGATCTCGTCTTCGGCTCCAACTCGCAGCTCCGCGCGATCGCCGAGGTCTACGGACAGGGCGATGCCGAGCAGAAATTCGTGCGAGACTTCGTGGCAGCCTGGACCAAGGTGATGAACGCCGATCGCTTCGATATCGCCTGATGTGAAGTAGAAGCATGCTCGGACGCGGCCCGGTTCAGGTCGCGTCCGAATATCGCATCGTGACTATCTTCGAAATTATCCCGGCAGATCGATTTCCTCGCGGCACATCCACGGCTTCAAACCATGAAGCGGACTGGAATGTTATGTTTTGGTACCCGCCAGATCAGCCCGGTACGGCAGCAGCGTCCTGGCGTCTGCCTCTTTCAATCCACGCATTCAACCGCGCGCGAGCTGGCTGTTCGATCAGATGGTAGCTGGCTGCCGCGCAGCAAATAGCCAGGACCAACGCGATAGGCTTCGGCAGCAGATCTTGTAGCATGGCGATATGGAACGGCTGTTGCCATAAATAGAGCGAGAAGGACATTCGCCCGATTTGCCGGATGACGGAGCCTTCGAACAGCGCTCGGGAAAGACGGGTAGAGTCCCCGATTGCGCAAACAGCGATCGCCAATAGCAAAGTTTTTGCACCGAAGAACAGCCAGGCGACATCGCCGAACAGGCGCGCAACCAGACCGCCGAAAAGTGCCAACGGCATTATCCACCTTATCGCCGGCCGTTTGAGGCGCTCACCAAATAGCAGGAAGACTGCCGCTGAAATCAGCATGGGTGCCGCAGCCACGTCGGTTGGCCAGAAGACGATAAACGGATCCCGCCCATAGATGTCATATTGCACAATGCCGTTAGCGAGCGCCGCAAGGCCCAATGCAAGAATGGTGAGCCCGATGAACCGAACAGCGGCTCCGCGAAGCAGCAAGGCCATGAGGGCAAGCAACACATAGCTATGCTCCTCGACGCATAATGACCAGATGTGATCAAAAACCGGTATGAAGGTGCGACTTTCGATGATGACGTAGTTCAATGTGAAGGTGAGCGCGGACAAGACGCCGGTGACGCCGGGTGCCAGCGGCGTTTGGGAAAGGAGGACAGCGCTTGCAAGCACGAAGGCCAACAAAGCGGGATAGACCCGGCTGAAACGACGGAGGAAGAAAAGCCGCAGGGGCATTTTCCTTACAAAGAGAATTTCAGCCATGAGGCGGCCTGAAAGGACGAAGAAAAGGTCAACGCCAGCCGATCCGAGATCGGGAAGATAGCTGTCACCGCCAAAGTGCCCGATGAGCACCAGCAAGACAGCAAGTCCGCGCCAGCCGTCAAGTGCCGGAATATGAAGTTGCTTTTGAATTTCGGACATCAAAGGCTGCCGGATTGTTCATCTCTAGCGCCACCTTAAGATGTCCATATTAATAGATTTGGCATGCTCCACTATCCAAGATAAGCAAAATACTTCCTGGGAGAGAGTTTTCTCATTGTACAAATCCCGGATAGGCTTGGCTTACAAGGGCATAGCAACCTATTTCGCTGACTTTGATTGCAGGCAATGATTGTCGAGATCATTGCCTGCAGTCTTAGCCGATCAGAGCAGGGCAGTTTGGCCTATACGACGGCGAAAGCAGCCATGCGCGAGGACGCATCGGCACGATTGCGTCGCCGGTGCAGATCATCAGGTCAGCCGGCTGGGCGCAATTGCAGGCGCGAAACGCCGGCCGCGACATTCAGCCCGGTTCCTGCCTCGGCGCTCAGCGGCTGCAGCGCGAAATTCTTCGAGTTGCCGCCGACGAGGGCGTTGGCACCGAGACCGAGACCGACGGAAGCGCCGGCGGAAGCGCCGACATAGGTGCCGGCCAAAGCGCCTTCACCGACGCGGGTTGGTGCGGTATTGACGACGATCCAGCTGAGATACGTCTTGCGGGTGACCCCGATGTCGATACCAAGCTTGCCGATCGTACCCGTGTAGCGTTCGACCTTGCCTGTTCGCTGCTTGAAGGTGCAACTGATGTCCTTGCTGGACCCGATAATCATGCCGACGCCGCCCGCAACCTCGCAGGACAGCGTTCCAAGACGCTGCTTTGGCTCGGAGGCAACCTGTACTGGCTGTTTTTTGGGATGATGCGTGCTGGCGGCCGAAGCCACCGAGCCAAGAGCAACGGAAATGACCGCTGCCGCGATGATGATCTTTTTCATGACTTATCCTTTGGCGGTTTGAGCGCCGCGGTCAGCCCGGCCCGCGGCCCGGAGGTCGATGCACCGATCTCGGACCGGCCGGGCGGTCCTCGATCTGTGTGGAGGACGATATGGTTGATGATCCGAAGCCCGGCATATTCGCCGGCAATCGAGAGCGCCCGCTCACGCGCCTCATCGGATGGCGCGTCGCCCGACAGAACAATCGCGCCCTCTACGGCGCTAACGTCGATATGCGCATCTTCCAGCCCATCGGCATAGGCAATCAAGCAGCGGATGGCCGCGCAGGTCGCGCAGCTATCCGACGAAATCGTCAGCGATGAGAGCCTGGCTAGAAAGAGCATCGGAAAGCCTCGGCGAGATCGAAAGAGTGGATGTTGGCGCGCTTGTCAGCGCAGCGCGTTCCTGACAGCGTCCTTGGCCTTGCCGAACTTGGTCTGGATCTTCCCTTCGACCTTTTCGACAGCGCCTTCGGCCCTCAGCCGATCGTTACCGATCAGCTTTCCGGCGACCTCCTTGATCGATCCGCTTGCTTCCTTGGCTGCACCTTTGACACGGTTCTTATCCATTGTCTTGCCTCCTTGGTTTTTTCAAAAGAAGAGGCATCGGTTTTCAACCGAGGCCGTAACAATGAAGTAGGGCGGCATGGTATGCGCTTGCAGAGCAGGAACTACTATTTGTACTAGTAGAAAATAGCCTTTTTGAGGCTTGCAATGCCGATTCTTCGGTCCAGCGCCCAGACCGAAGCGGAATGACCTCCCGTCAGGTCGATTTTCCAGTCTTCATGGGCATCGACATGCCTGTGAAGCCACGTTCCCTCGCCCATATGACGACAGCGGAACGACGGTTTACGCCGATCTTCGCGTAGAGCGACGCAACATGGTTGCGGATCGTGTTCCTGGAAAGGTGCAGCGTTTCGCTCATCTCGACGTCGCTCTGGCCGCGGCAAATCAAAGCGAGAACTTCCCTTTCCCGTTCGCTGAGATCGAGGAGTTGCGCCGAGGGACCCTTGCCGTTCGAGACCTGCCGCAAAGTCGCGAGGCGATCGACAATGGAACGACTGAACCACGATGTATCGGTCATCACGCTCTCGATAGCCTCAATCAGCTCGGCTTCGCTGCGGCTGCGCTCGGTGACATCCTGCAACGACCAGATGACACATTGCTGGTCGCTGATCTCGACACGCTCGGCAGAGACAAGGCAGTCGGCCATCGAGCCGTCCTTCTGCTTCATGCGCAAAACCTCGTCGCGAAGCGGCATGTTATCGACAAGCTTCTTTTCCATGGCGCGCCGGGCTGCAACATCATCCCACAGGCGCAACTCGCTTGCGGTCTTTCCAATAATCTCCTGGAGGCTGTAGCCCGAGAGCTGGGCAAAGGCATCGTTGACTTCGGTGAAGACGAAATCGCCCAATCGAGAAATGGCCGCCGGCGCCGGCGAGAGCCTGAATGACTTGGAGAACCGCTCCTCGCTTTGGCGAAGTGCGTTCTGGGCCTTTCGCCGTGCATCGAGATCGGCGAAAGTGAACAACATGCACGGCTCCTCGCCGACAGCGATGGGCTCGCCCGCTATGATGACCAGCCTATCGCCGCCACTCGGAAGCGGGATCAGGGCTTCACGCTGACGGATCAGCCGGCCTTCCACCAGCTTCGCCAACGCATCCTCGCCCGTATCGCAATTGGCAAACAGGCCCATCTCATCGACAGTTTTTCCAATGACGTCTTCCTTGGCGTAATTCGTCATCTCGACGAAACCCTGGTTGACGCGGATGAAACGAAGATCATCGAGACGGCAGATCAGACCGGGTGCCGGGTTGGCATTGAAGGCCCGCTCGAAACGCTCTTCCGCCTCGAAAAGCGGCGTCTCGTCACGAATGACGAGCGCAAGCACATCCGGGCGGACTCCGGCATCCGCAATGATCAGGCTGCGGACGGTGTGGACCCAGACGAGATCCAGATCGGCGGCGGGCGATATTTCGACTGTGACCTCATCGACCGTCTCGCCGCACACCAGCCGCTCGATCGGATATTGGCCCTCGTCAAGCAGATGATTGTTGCGGTAGCGCAGCGTGAAGGCCTGCCGGTAGCCGGCGGCATCGCCACCCAGCTCCTCGATCGTCGACACCCTGTGCATCCGCAATGCGGCGCTGTTTGCCCAGGAAATAGCGCCTTCAGGGTCTATCAGGATGATGCCGTCGCTCAATCCGGCGACAAGTTCGCGCAATACGTTTCGATTGACGTTCGGCGGCTGCGGCCCATCGCTCATGAGGATCCTCATCTTGCTACTGGCAATTTAGATAGGGAGGCCAGCCGAGAAGAGAAGCTACAATGCGCTCGTAAGAGCAAGCACGGAAAATTACGAAAGCCTGCGGCTCATCATCGAGTAATCGATGCAGGCCGAAGGCGCCGCATTTTGCAGAAATAGCGGCAGAGCGAGGGAATGGACCGGGATTGTCAGCGCATCGAGCGTCGCCGTCTGCTCGGGTGAGAGCTGAACATCAAGTGCGCCGACGTCATCATCGAGCTGTTCCAAGGTATGCACACCGATAATGGTTGACGATACACCGGGCCGCGCCAATGCCCAGGCAAGGGCCACCCGGGCAGTGGTTGTATCGAGCTCAGCCGCAATGCGGAGCAGAGCGTCGACGATTTCAAGACGTTGCGCATCGGGTTGTCGTGCCAATGGCGATGCGCGATCGGACATGAGGTTTCCGATGTTCTTGCGAGTGTATTTTCCGCTAATGAGCCCGCCATTCAGCGGCGAATGCGAGACGACGCCAAGCCCCATTCCACGTGCCATGGGAATGAGCTCGCTCTCAAACAGCCTGGCGGCCAGCGAATATTCGATCTGCAGACCGACGAATGGCGCCCAGCCATGAAATTGCGCGATCAGCTGCGCGTGCGCGACTTTCCAGGCCGGCGTATCGGAAATGCCGAAATAGCGCAGTTTCCCCGATTGAATGAGGTCATTCAATCCTGCCAACACCTCGTCGAGGGGCGCCTGCATGTCCCAATTGTCAAGCCAATAAAGATCGAGATAGTCCGTGCGCAACCGCCGCAAGGTTTGTTCGCATGCCTCTATGATGGCTTCGCGACCCAGCCCCACGCCCTGCTGATCGACGCCGAACTTGGCAGCCATGACGAGCCGGTCGCGTTTGATCGAGTTCCTTGCGAGGTAATTGCCGACAACCGTCTGGGCATCCGGTTTTGCGTCACCCCTGCCCGTATCGAGATAGTTGCCGCCGAGATCGAGATAGTGATCGAGGATCGCCGCGGGCTTCTTGACGCGCGACTGCCAAGCGAAGCCTTCGCCGAAAGTCATGGTTCCCAACGCAAGCGGACTGACACGCAAGCTCGAACGGCCGAACGCGGCATAGTCATCAAGATGCATTCTTTGTCCCCCGACCCACCTGGAAGCCAATACTCAGCCTCCCTTACATATCTAATGTTACGGGAAAACAGGAATTAGACGGCAATTCACGATTTTACTATTCGGGAATCCGGATAATGGGCCGGACTCCTCCAACAAGTCGGATGGAAACGGAAGACCACGCCTCTTTCCGGGCGTCAAACTATGCCAAGGTGATGCCGCAACGCGCAAGTGTCTGCCATTCATGAACAGCGGACATGACTGCAATCGGAATTGCCCATCTTAACGCGGCGACTAGCCTCGGCTAGTCTTTCGTCCGATAATGGCAATTGCGCGCAGCGCTTATCGGTAGATGATAAACAAGGCGGACGAAACATGAAGACCATTGGCTATGCTTGCACCTCAGCGGATGCTCCGCTCGAGCCTTACAGCTTCGAACGACGTGCGCCGCTCGCAAACGACGTGGTGATGGAAATCACCTATGCCGGGATCTGCCATTCGGATATCCATATGGCGCATAATGACTGGGGCTTCACGCTCTATCCGCTGGTTCCGGGTCATGAAATCGTTGGCCGTGTCATCGCGATCGGCAGCGACGTCACCAAGTTCAAGGTCGGCGATCACGGCGCGGTCGGCTGCATGGTCGACAGCTGCCAGCATTGCGACCAGTGCCGCCGCGGCGAGGAGCAGTTTTGCCGCGAAGGCAACACCGGCACCTACAGCGTCCCAGACCGTATCGACGGTTCGATCACCAAGGGTGGCTACTCCAAGCATATCGTGGTGCGCGAAGAATTCGTCTGCACCGTGCCCGAGGGCATGGACCTGTCCCGCACCGCGCCGATCCTGTGCGCCGGCATCACCACCTATTCGCCGCTGCGCACCTGGAACGTCGGCCCGCATAGCCGCGTCGGCGTCATCGGCATGGGCGGTCTCGGCCACATGGCCGTCAAACTCGCCGCGGCGATGGGCGCAAGGGTAACAATGATCTCGCGCTCGCCCGACAAGGAAAAGGTCGCCCGCGAAATCGGCGCCGACGACTTCCTGATCTCGACCAATGCCGGGGCGATGCAAGCCGCGGCCAACGCCTTCGACCTGATCATCGATACCGTCCCGGTCAAGCACGATCTCGATGCCTACATGCCTCTGCTCGACGTCGACGGGACGCTTGTTATCGTCGGCCAGGTCGGCCCCTGGGGCGAGGTAAACGGCCTGCCTTTCCTGATGGGCCGACGTCGCGTCGCGGGCTCGCCGATCGGCGGCATGCGCGAAACGCAGGAAGTGATCGATTTCTGCGCGCGCAAGGGCATTCTTCCGGAGTGCCGGATCATCCGTCCGGAGCAGGTCAACGAAGCCTTCGCGACCCTGCAGCGGGCCGATATTCCCTTCCGCTTCGTGATCGACATGGCGTCTCTGTCGGTTCCGGAAGCAGCCTGACAGGGCGCCTCGGCGCAGCGAACTTGGACTCTCATCCTTAAATCCCGGCCGCGTCATGGCGGCCGGGTTTGGTCATATTCGTTGATGACGGGATCAGCCTCGGTAACGCAACGCGTCGACCAACAGGGAGAACGCCGCCGAAGGCTGCCGGCGGCTCGGATAGTAGAGATGATAGCCGGAAAACGGCGTGCACCAATCGTCCAGGACGCGCACGAGCCGCCCAGCCGCCACATCCGCGGCGACATGATCTTCCATCACAAAGCCCAGCCCCAATCCCGCTCTCACGGCACGCACGATCATGCCGACATTGTTGAAGACAAGCTGACCGTCGACGCGGACGCGGACCTCGCGCCCGTCCTTTTCCAGCTCCCAGGCATAGAGGCCGCCGGCAGTGAGCAAACGCAGATTGATGCAGTTGTGATCAGCCAGATCGTTTGGCGTCTCCGGCGCAGGATGCCTGGCGAAATAGGCCGGGGAGCCGACGACGACCATGCGGATGTCGGGACTGATCTTGACCGCGATCATGTCCTTGGCGAGAGCTTCCCCAAGCCGGACCCCGGCGTCGAACCGATCGGCGACGATATCCCGCAGACCGGAATCGATGCTAAGCTCGACGCGGATATCGGGATATTGCGACAAAAGCCTTTCAAGCGCCGGCCATAGAACAGTCGTGGCGGCATGCTCCGCCGTGGTGATGCGGATCGTACCGGCGGGTTTTTCGCGCAGTTCGCGTAGAGAGGCGAGTTCGGCGCCGATGCTTTCCAGCGCGGGCCGAAGCGTGGCAAGCAGCCGCTCACCGGCTTCGGTCAGGGCCACGTTTCGGGTCGTGCGTGTCAACAGGCGCACGCCCAGCCGCGCCTCCAAACGCCACACCGTATGGCTGAGGGAGGATTGCGACGTGCCGAGCCTGGCGGCGGCACGCGTAAAGCTCTTCTCTTCGGCCACGACAGCAAAGGCGTTCAGGTCGACCAGCTCCTCTCGCTGCATTTATGAACTCCTGATATAATTTTATGCCATTGATATCGTATGGTTCCTGCAATGCGACAAGTCTAAAGTCCCTTGAATAACGGCGATCACGCCGTAGTTTTTTATCGAGGAGTTCGAAGCCATGGACATCAAACGCAGCGGTTCCCAACCATCGGCCAAGGGACCGGAAGAGTATTTCACCGGCACGGTTCGCCTCGACGCGCCCTTCAGCGGCCGCGGCAATCTCAGTGGCGCAACCGTGACTTTCGAGCCGGGCGCCCGCACGGCGTGGCACACGCATCCTTTCGGCCAGACCCTGCTCGTCGTCTCCGGTCTCGGACGTGTCCAGCGCGAAGGCGGTCCGGTCGAGGAAATCCGCCCCGGCGACATCGTCTGGTTCCCGCCAGGTGAAAAGCATTGGCACGGCGCGGCGCCCGATTGCGCCATGAGCCACATCGCGATCGCCGAGAAGGAAAACGGCTCGCCGGTAACCTGGATGGAGAAGGTGAGCGACAAGGACTATCTTGGGAAGCCGCAATCATGAAACCCCATGTCATCTGCCATATGATCTCGTCGCTTGACGGCGGGCTGCACCCCAGCCGCTGGACCGAGAGCCCAGACGGCAGCCGTGTGGATTGGACGGCACTGTACCAGTCGTGCCACGAGAAACTGGAAGGCGACGCCTGGATGGTCGGCCGCGTGACGATGGCGGAAATGAGCAAAGGCAATCCGCATCCGCCGCGCGAGCACGACAAGGTCGACCGATCCAGCCATTTCGCCAATCGGGAGGCTGCCAATTATGCGATTGCAGTCGACACGTCAGGCAAATTGCATTTCACCAAAAATGAAATCGACGGCGATCACGTCGTCGTCCTTCTTGGTGGCGACGTGCCGGACAGCCATCTTGCCGAACTGGCGGGAGACGGCATTTCCTACATCGTCTCCACACAGCCGCAGTTCGATCTTCCCGCCATGCTCGACACTCTCAATCGCGAGCTTGGCATCAAGCGCCTTCTGCTGGAGGGCGGCGCCGGCATCAACGGTTCCTTCCTCGCGGAAGGTCTGGTCGACGAAATCAGCCTGCTCGTTGCACCCGCTCTCGACGGACGCGCCGCGAGCCAGAGTTTCGTCGAATTCGGTGAAGAAGGCCTGGCGGGCAAGGTGGCACTTTCGCTCAAGAGCTGCGAAACGCTTGACCACGGCGTGATCTATCTGCGCTACACCGTCGCGCCGCGCTGAGGCTGGCCAAGGAGCACTTTGCCCAAGGCTATGCAGTCAGGTCTGGAAGGAGGCCGCCGGCGGCGGCCTCGGAAATCAACCTCAAGCTCAGCGGCCAGTCGTCTTCATCAGCTGTTCGGGATAGCGTTCGCCTTCAATGGCGATCTCTGCGGCAGCCCGCTGGATTTCGGCCAGGTCATCGGCACTCAGCTCGCGAGGCAGCATCTAACGATTAGACGGCATAATCGGCATAGAGTTATATTCATGATTCATGAGTGGGCGACGCCGAGCGCAAAATGCGTGCGCCCCCTGCTGCAAATGCTGGTCGCCATGAAGCCTAAGCTCGCCTCAGACGAGTTTTGCGACGATATCCTCCAGAGCCAGCGCCGCCCCCAGCAGCCGCTCGTCCTGTTCCTTCGGAGCGGACAGCAAGAATCCCACGGGCATGCCGGCGCTGCCGGTGCCGCAAGGCAGCGATACGCCGCACCAGTCGAGGAAGTTGCCGATCAAGGTATTGCGCAATGTCTTGAAGTTGACCTTGACGAACAGTTCGTCATCCGCCTCAAGCGGCGCAAGCGCGGGCGCGACATGGGCGACAGTCGGATAGGCGATGAACTCATTCGGCCCGATCATGCCGGCCACGTCCTTGATCAGCTGCTCGCGCACCTGCAATATTTCCAGATAGCCGACCAGCGTGATCTTCTCGCCTAGGCGCGTGCGCGCCACGACACGCCGATCCATGGCTTCAGCCTCAGGCCCGGCCAACCGGCGATGATGCAGGGCGAAAGCCTCGGCGGTCACCAACGGGCCATGCTCGGCCATCACCTGAAAGAGCCTGTCGAAAGCGGGGAAAGCGGCGCGCCGGACCTTGACGCCGGCAGCGCTCAGCCGGGCAAGCGTCGCCTCGAACGCCTCCGCCACGCCGTCCTCGACATCGTCCATGACGACAGTGGTCGGCACGACGACTGAAAGTCCGGCAGGATTCGCGAGGATGATGTCGGGTGCCGCACGGCCACGCATCGCCGCATCGACCCAGACGGCGTCCTGAACGCTGCGGCACAGGGGGCCGAGCGAGTCGAGGCTGGTTGCCAGGGGAAAGACCCCCGCCATGCTGTAGCGGCCGCGACTTGCCTTATAGCCGACAAGGCCATTGAAGGCCGAGGGAATGCGCACCGAACCACCGGTATCCGTGCCGATCGACACCGGCACCAGCCCGGAAGCGACGGCGACAGCGGAACCGGAGGAAGACCCGCCCGGTATCCGGCCGACATCCGTGGCCCGTGGATTAAGCGGCGTGCCATAATGTGGATTGAGGCCGAGGCCGGAAAAGGCAAACTCGCTCATATTGACCCGGCCTATCGCGACCATGCCGGCTGCTTTCAGCGCCTTTACGACATCCGCATCCTCTTGCGCCGGCGCGGCATCCGCGAGCACGATCGATCCTGCCGTCGTGGGCAGGCCCCGAATAGCAAAAAGATCCTTCCAGGCCACCGGAATACCATCCAGCAACCCGCGTGAGCGCCCTTCCCGCAATCTCCTTGACGATGCAATGGCTTCCTCGCGCGCACGCTCCTCGAGCAGGCGCGTAAAAATCGCCTGATCCTTGTGCATACGGATCGCGTCCAGGCTCTCTTCGACCAACGTGACAGGATCGAGACTGCCGGACTGGATCAGGACCGACAATTGCGCGATCGACTTGCCGAGATGTGTCTGTGTCATGACCCCTGCTCTCCTCTGCCGCCGACAAGCTGCATCCAGCGACGAACAAGATAGTTGTGCTCATCCATTGTCGTATTCCAAACCGCAATGCAATTGGCGCGCTGCCAATAGGACCCGCCGCTGCGCACCGAGCCCGCCTTTATCCTGATCTGCCCATCCGGTCCGGGCAGGTCTTCGGTCGCGGCGACCCCATCATACCAGTATCCCCATTCCGCCGGCGTCATGAACTGACGCGAACGTTGCGGCGTTGAGATGTAATATCCCTGCCGTGCGACGACGGCGCCCGGCCAGCCAGATATCCACCAGTTCAGATAGTCGTAGGCGACATCGAGAAGGCGACCGCTGAGATGTTTCGACAGGCATAAGCCACCATGCCAGGCGCGATAGCCCTCGGCGGGCACAGCCTGCTCGACCGGCACGCCCCTGGAATTCAGGATGCCGATGCCCGGCGACCACATGCTTTGAACGCTGGTCTCACCGGCGATCATCAGCCGGGCGGCGTCTTCGGCCGTCTTCCAGAAGTCACGGAAGAAACCGGCTTTCTTGCGCTCTTCCAGCAAGTCGATCAGCTGATCGATCTCCTGCACCGACATGTTGCCGATATCGTCGAAGGACATCAGGCCCGCGGCTTGTGCGGCGAGCGCCGCATCGAAAATGCCGATGGCGGGCTCGTCCACCAAGGCCACGCGCCCGGCCCATCTTTCGTCAAAGAGTGCGCTCCAGGAATGCATGCCGACGTCATCGTGCGCCTGATCGGTTCGATAGGCGAAGCTGTCAAAATTATGGGTGGTCGGAAGCATGGAGATGAGGCGCGAAGGCGTGTCGCCCAAGGCGAGATTCGGCTGAACGAAGAGCTTGCGGGCGGGCACATCGCCGAGCCCCAGCCGCGGGTTGGGTCCGATATGGCCGGTCTTCGTCAGATCGTTGATCTCGTCCCACAAGACGATGCGCTGTGTGTCGATCGGCTGGATGGCGCGCCAATGCCAGACGATATCGAGATTATGAAAGCACTGATCGTAGATGTCGTATGTTTCCGGCTCGCGCGCCGCCTTGTACTGCGTCGTCAGGAAGTCGTTATTGTCGAACGTCACGTCGATGCCGAGATCGGTCTGCGCGCGAAGCCGCAGTTCCTCCAGCAGCGAGATCGCGGTGCCGAGAACGCGCAGACGCGGCCGCCCTGCCAGATGCAGGGCTGGAGCAGACACGGTCTTTGCCATGGGTTGATGCTTGTTCATGAAGGGATCGATTATCCTATTGCGCCGCCATTGCCAAAGAAGATGCGGCAGATGGCGTCTGCGGCACGCGTGCCAATGTGAAAGCCTCGAAGGAGCGCTTGACCACGGCGCCATCGATCCCATCCAGGATGAAGACCAGACGTGACGTACGGTCGCCGGAGGGCCATGTGTCCATGTGAACCGGCGCGTGGACCAGATGCTGAACCCCATGCACCGCGACGGGACGCTCTTCGCCCTTGAGGTTGAGGATGCCCTTCACGCGCAGCACGCGCTCCCCATGCCGGTTGAGCAGCATGGTCAGCCAAAGGCCGAAAGCGGTCCAATCGACAGGCCGGTCGACCCTGAGCGAGACGGAGGAAATCGCCGCCTGATGGGGCACGCCCTCTGCCGAAACGAGCTGCAGCGGCTCCTCGCAATAAAAGCCGCTTTGCGACAGGCAGCTATCTGGCGAGACGCTCGCGCGCATGTCCGCAAGCGAGGACAGATCGAGATCGGGATCGGCTGCCATCAGGAGCGGGGCATCGGGATTGAGGATGCGAAGGCGCTCTTCAAGTGCCTGTCGGTCGCAATCCGCCGCGAGATCGGTCTTGGTCATCACAAGTCGGTCGGCGATCGCCGCCTGCCGGTTGGATTCGATATAGGTCTCCAGCTGGCGCAATCCGTTGACGGCATCGACAGTCGTGATCACGTTGCCGGCGCGGAAATGATGCCTGAGCACCGGATCGGCCTTGATGGTCGACAGCACCGGAAAGGGGTCGGCAAGGCCGGTGCTTTCGATGATGACGCGGCGGAACGGCGGCAACAGCCCGCGCTCGCGTTTGGAATAGAGGTCCTTGAGTGCCGTGGCGAGCTCGCCGCGGACGGTGCAGCAAACACAGCCGGAGCGCAGCAGCACCATGTCGCCATCGACGCGTTCGACAAGATCGTGGTCCAGCCCGATCTCGCCGAATTCGTTGATCAGCACGGCCGTATCGGCAAATGCCGCATCCGCCAGGATGCGCTTCAACAGCGTCGTCTTGCCGGAGCCGAGGAAGCCGGTGAGAAGATTGACCGGCAGGAAGCCATCGGGCTCAATCATCATGCCGCGCCTCCATCCGTGTCATGAATACGATATCAAGGGGATCACACGGTCGGCCGACGAGCCTTTCGGCCGCCGGCCAGAGATGCCCGAGGTCTTCGATGATCTCGCTCGAGCCCGTTCTCGTGGATAGGACGAAGGACGCGCCCTGCCAATCGGAGAGAACGAGGCCGAAGCCGGAGAGCATTTCGTTGGCCGCACGGACGCGCTCGGCGCGTTCACGCCGCCGCTCCGGGCTGGCGTGATTGCGCGTAAAGACGCCCGGCCGGGCCGCAGCATCGGTCCAATGCTCATTGCCACCGAGAACACCGCACAGTGAGCACATGATGATCGTTCCTTCCGAAAACGGCTTCGCCCTGTCGAGACTAGCCGGCTATTTGGCGCGCGGGAAGCGGGCAGCGAAGTCGTCGGCGATCTCATTCATCGTCACGAACTTCACGCCCGGATGCTTGATCATATGCGCATAAAGCCGCTCCAGCATCATCAGCACCTGCGGCCTGCCGGCCACGTCCGGATGGATGGTGATCGGGAAGACGGCATAGTCCATTTCGCGATAGACCCAATCGAACTGATCGCGCCACATCTGCTCGATATCGTGCGGATTGACGAAGCCGTGGCTGTTGGGAGCCTTCTTGATGAACATCATCGGCGGCAGATCGTCGAGATACCAGGAAGCCGGGATCTCGATCAGATCGGTCTCCTTGCCCCTCTTCAGCGGCACCATCCATTCAGAGGGCTTGCGGGAATAGTCGATCTTCGTCCAGCTGTCTCCGACCCGCACATAATAGGGCGTGAAGTCTTTGTGCATCAGCGAGTGATCGTACTTGATGCCGCGCTCCAGAAGCAGCTCGTTGGTGACGTTGGAGAATTCCCACCAGGGCGCGACATAACCTGTAGGACGCTTGCCCGAAAGCTTGGTCACGAGCTCGATGCACTTGTCGAGGATCTCGGTTTCCTGCTCGCGCGTCATGGCGATCGGGTTTTCATGGCTGTAGCCGTGAATGCCGATTTCATGGCCGGCATCGGCCACCGCCTGCATCTGCTCGGGAAAGGTCTCGATCGAATGGCCGGGGATGAACCACGTGGTCTTGATGCCGAACCGCTCGAAGAGTTTCACCAGCCGCGGGCTGCCGACTTCGCCGGCAAACAGGCCGCGCGAGATATCGTCAGGCGAATCCTCGCCGCCATAGGAGCCGAGCCAGCCGGCCACGGCATCGACGTCGACACCAAAACTGCACAAGATTTCCTTCGCCATGGGATGACCTCCTTTGATCAGGTTTTCTATAATCAGTGAGCTGGAATGACGGTCGCGTCGGCCGGATCCCAGGTAAGCATGACCTCGGCCCCCACGGGGAAGGCGCCGGGCCTGTATTTGTCGATATGTGCTTCCAGGGCGAGACCCCGGCCATCGGGCAGGCTGACGCCGATCTGCGAGATATGGCCGACGACATCGAAGCGGTCGACGCGCGCGCCGACGACATTGCCGCCGAAAGCGCCGGCGAGGCTTTCTCGCGCCGAGGTCTCGGCCGCATGCACTTCGATCGCTTCCGACGGAATAACGATATTGACCTTGCTGGAAAGGCCACCGTTGGCCTGACCTGAGAGCATGCCGAACGATGTGGAGACGAGCGTATTATCGGCTTGAGCGCCGGCGACTTCGCCTTCGAAGATGGTATTGCGGCCGATGAACTGCGCTACGAATGGCGTGTCGGGGCGCGTGTAGAGCTGATGCGGCGGGCTGATCTGCTCCACCCTGCCCTGGTTCATCACGACGATCCGGTCGGACAGCGCCAGCGCCTCCGACTGGGCATGCGTGACGAACACGAAGGTCAGGCCGAGCCTCTTCTGCAAGAGCTTAAGCTCGTTCTGGATCGCTTTGCGCAGATTGGCATCAAGGGCGCCGAGGGGTTCATCGAGAAGCAAGACGTCGGGCTCGACCACCAATCCACGTGCAAGCGCGATGCGCTGGCGCTGGCCGCCGGAGAGCTTGTCCGGCTTGCGCTCGGCAATATCCTCAAGCCCGAGCGTGGCGAGGATGCGGTCGACCCGCGCATCCCGCTCGCCCTTCACCACGCCTTTGACCTCGAGACCGTATCCGACGTTGCGCCGGACGGTCATATGCGGGAACAGCGCATAGTTCTGGAAGATCATCGATGTCGGCCGCTTCTGCGGCCGTACATCGTTCATTCGCTCGCCCTTGATCATCATGTCGCCGGAGGAAATGCTCTCGAAGCCGGCAATCATGCGAAGCGTCGTCGTCTTGCCGCAGCCCGACGGCCCCAGAAAGGCGATGAACTCCCCCTTTTTGATCGCAAGGTTGAAGTCGATGACGGCGGGAGTGCCATTGTCATAGACCTTGCCGGCATTGATGAGTTCCAAGTCATAAATCATGAGAGATCTCCGAGCGTGGGCAGAGAGGCCGGATTGGCCTCCCCGCGGGGCAAGAGGCAGATGGCCGAAGCCTGTGCCAGACCCAGATCAGGCATTGAGGAATTCATCCCATTTCTGGACGAGATGGTCGTATTCGTCCGGCCACTGGTGCCAATAGGCCACGTTCTTTGCGCGCTCCGAGAGCGAGCCGCCGTCGCGCAGGTCGCCTTCCTTGATGCCGCGCTCTGCAGCGCCCACCCATGGCTTGCCCTCGTACCAGAAGGCGTATTTTTCCGGCGCCATGACCTTCTGGATATTGGTCGAGGGCGAGTAGTAGCCCTGCTCCGATACGGTGATGCCCGGCTCGCCCGACAGCCAGTAGTCGGCATAGGCGATCACGGCTTCCTTGTTGGGCGTGCCCGATATCATCGAAGGGCCGATCGCCCAGCCGCGATAGCCTTCCTTCGGCACCGCATATTTGCACGCCTTGCCCTGGGCCTTGACGGCCATGACCGCCGGCTGCCAGGCGTCGCAGACGACCATCTCGCCCGATGCCATAAGGTTCACCAGCTCGCCGAAATCACCCCAAAGCGCCCGGAACTGCCCGTCCTTCTTCTTGGAGACGAGGAATTTCGCCGCTTCGTCGATTTCGGCCGCGGTCGGGTTGCCCGGGTTCTTGACGCTCGAAAGCCCGAGCGTGTTCATGGCCATGATGGCCTGGCCGAATGCGATCAGCGGATCGGTATTGAGGCCCGACTTGCCTTTCCACTTCGGATCGAAGATCGCCGACCAGCTATTGGCCTCTTCGGCCGACAGCACGTCGGGATTGTAGCCGATGGAATCGTAGTTATAGACGGCCGGCACCATGTTCAGCGTGGTCTTGGCATCGTCGGCCCAGATCTGGCCGACGATCTGCTGTTTCGGCCCCCACTTGTCGGATGGCGTCGTAAAGGTGTCACGAATATTGGCCCAATTTTTCAGCGAGGCGGCCGGGATCGCTTCGACATTGTTGGTCATCACGATCGACGGCAGGCGTTCGCCGATAATCTCCCAGCAATCGTAGTCCTTGGAGCCAGAGAGGATCTTCGTCTGCGCATCCGGGAAGGTCGCTGCCGTGCCGGAGGTCTGACCGACGCCGCTTTCCTTGCGGAAATCGGCGAGGATTCGTTCCTGAACGGTAACGGAAAGACCGATGGTGCGCAGCTGCTCCTTGGCAAGACCGCTTGCCTGTGCGTAAGCCATCCGCGACGATAGGAATGGCGTGCCGCCCCCGATCGCCAGCGCCATCATGCCGGCCGATTGTTTCAACAGAGAGCGCCTGTTCATTTCCATTTTGGACATCTCATGTTCTCCTGTGCTGATTGCTGTTCCCTGAGCCCTTGGCGGGCCTGCTTTATTGCCGTATCGCGTGGCGCCCGGCCGCTGCCGGAGCGCCGGCGATCAGTACCGCCCCACCAGGAGGCCACCATCCACGACCAGAACCTGGCCGGTCATGTATCTCGCGCCCTTCGACGCGAGGAATGCGATCACATCGGCGATATCTTCCGGCTCGCCGAGCCGGCCCATGGGGATGAATTCGGCTGCCTTCTCGGCACCCGCAGGGCCGAGCGAATTCTCTTCCGAGAGCAGTTGCGCGGTGCGGATATAGCCGGGCGCAATGCCGTTGACCCTGACGCCGTCTTTCGCCAGCTCGACGGCAAGCCCTCGCACGAGCCCAACAACGCCGGACTTGGCGGCCGAATAATGGACATGCTCGTCCCATCCGTAGGCGACGCCCATGATGGAGGAGAGTGCGATGATGCTTCCTGATTTACGGGCGCGCATGCCGGGCGCCGCAGCACGCACCAGCTTGAAGATACCCTTCAGGTCGACATCCATCGTCAGGTCCCACTTGTCGTCGCTGAGCTTGGCGAGCGGGGTGCGATGGGCGATGCCGGCATTGGCGACGATGACATCGATCTTGCCGAAACGCGCTTCGACATCGGCGACAAGCTGGCTGGCAGCGTCCGTCGAGCGGACATCGTAGAGGTGGAATTCAGCCGAACCGCCGGCAGTGAGAATGTCGCGAACGGTCGCCTCGCCCTCGTTTTCGAGGATATCGGTGACGACGACATGATCGCCGAGCGCGGCAAAAGCCTTGGCTGTCGCCTGGCCGATGCCGATGCCTGCGCCGGTGATGATGACAACCCGCTTTTGTAAACTGTCCATCTGCTTCTCTCCTTCAGAGCATCACGTCGCCGGAATTAGGCCCTAGCGTCTGACCGACGAAGAGGCTTGCGGCCGGCGATGCCAGGAACGCCACGGTCGCGGCCACCTCTTCAGGCTCGCCGAAGCGGCCGAGCGGCAGCTCGCGTTTCTTGCGCTCGCGCCATTCCTCGGAAAGCCCCAGTACCAGCGGCGTGTTGATCGGCCCCGGCGCCACGGCATTGACCCGCACGCCGCAGCTGGAAACCTCGCGGGCAAGCGCCTTTGTCATGCCGATGATTGCCGCCTTGGCGCCGGAGTAATGGACGAGCTCGATGCCGCCGATCTGCCCGAGCTGCGAGGCGACGTTGACGATCACCCCCTCGCCGCGTCGAAGCATTGCCGGCATGACCGCCTTGGTCATCAGGAAGGTGCCGCGAACGTGCACAGCAAACATCCGGTCGAAATCCTCAAGCTCGAGATCCTCGAAAGCAGCCTGATGCGCGATGCCTGCATTGTTGACGAGAAGGTCGACGTCGCCGTGCGAGGCCTTGGCGGCAGCATGGATCGCCGCCACATCCTCGGGCCGGGCGACGTCGCCGGCGATCGCGGTCGCCATACCGTCTGCCGATATGATTTCCGAAGCGACGACCTGAGCCCGGTCGCCGGAGAGATCGTTGACCAAAACCGCATAGCCGTCAGCCGCAAGCCGGAGCGCGATAGCCCGACCAATACCCGAGCCGGCGCCGGTGACGATTGCAGAAGCCCTATGCGTCATCATGCGTCCTCCTGGATGCGGATGCGCTTGGCGCGGCGAACCGACAGCCCCATCAGGATCGCGTAGGTGCCGAGAAGCGCGAAGGAAAACAGCGTCGTCAGCACACCGAAGGCAAAAACGTTCGGATGAACCTCGACGGAGAAGGTGCCGTAGATGGCGAGCGGCAGCGTCAATTCCCGGCCGGAGGCAAACAGGGTCCGCGAGAACTCGTCATAGGACAGCGTGAAAGCAAAGAGCATGGCCGAAAGCACGCCGGGAAAGATCAGCGGGAAGGTCACCTTGCGGAAGGTGCGCGCCGGGGTGACGCCAAGCGACCAGGACGCCTCCTCCATGCTAGGATCGAACCTGTTGAAGATCGCCAGCATGACCAGGAAAGCGAAGGGGAAAGTATAGACGACATGCAGGACGAAGGCCGTGCTCCACCAATGCCGGTCGATGCCGAAAGCATTGGCGACGAGCGCCATGCCGAGACCGACCAGCACGCCCGGCACCATCATGCCGAGAACGATCAGATAGAAGACGACGCCCGAGCCGCGGAACTTGCGGCGGAAGGCCTGGGCGGACATGACGCCGAGCACCGTCGAGACGATCATGGTCATCAGCGCGAGGGATAGCGAACGGATCAGCGCCTGATCGATCGGCAGGGGCGCGATGCGCGAGGGCGGCGTCAACCCGAAGAGATGACGATACCAATAGGTTGACCATTCGATGATCGGGAATTGCGGGCCGCCCTCCGGGCCGGTCTGGAACGACAGGATCGCCAGGACCGCGAGCGGCCCATAAAGGAAGATGAGAAAGAGCGCCGTATAAACACCCAGGCCGAGTTTGATGCCGCCAGCGTTCATGATCAAAGCTCCTTTCTGAGGTCGACGACCCTGAGCAATGCGGCAATGACCGCGCCCATGACGATGGTCAGGATGACGCCCGCGACCGCCGCAAAAGCCCATTTCAGCGAGCCGACCTGGGTGACGATGATATTGCCGAGCAGATTGACCTTTCGGCCGGACAGCGCGGCGGCCGTCGCGAATTCGCCGAGAACCATCACGGAGACGAAGATCGAGCCGACCACTACGCCCGGCATGGACAGCGGCAGAATGATCGTGCGGAAGATGCGCCAGAAACCGGCACCCAGATCCTGTGCAGCCTCGATGACCGAGGCGTCGATGCGGCCCATCATGAACGCGATCGGCCCGACCATGAAGACGCAATAGATTTGCGTCATACCGATGATCACGGATAGCTCCGAAAACAAGAGCACTTCGATGGGCTGCTGCACGATGCCGAGCTTCATCAGGATCATGTTGATCGCCCCCTCGGTACCGAGCATCGGCCGCCAGGCGAGAACGCGGATCAGGAACGATGTCCAGAACGGAATGACGCAGAGGACGAGAAGCACGGTCTGCAGCGTCTTATTCTTGACGAGCAGGCCGACGAAGAGCGCCGCCGGATAGCCGACGACGAGGGTCGATATCAGCACGAGCAGCCAGATGCGGATCGTCGTCCAGAGAGCCCCGAGATATGTGGGGCTGGTCAGGAACGTGACCCAGCTCTGCAAGGTCAGCGTCGGCTCGATCTTGAAGGTCGTCTGCGTCCAGAAGGAAACATAGACCATCATCAGTATCGGCAGGACCAGAAAGGCGAGCATCCAGATCATGCCCGGCGCCAGCAGCCAGAATGTCTTGTTCGATGCCCTGCGCACAGTTGCGCTTTCCTCTGCGGCGTCCTCGCTTGTCGCAACCATGGTCATCTCTCGCTCTCCTTGGCAGGTCCGGGGGAAGGTTTCGGGATGCTCAGATCAACCGAAGACAAGGGCATCCTCCTTCTTCCAGACGAGCGCATAGCGATCCTTTTCGACGAAGGCCGGTGGCCGGGCGTGGCTGAGATGGGACTCGACCTCGAAGACGTGCCCGCCATCGAGCGAGAAGAAGGAATTGACCGCCGCGCCCGAATATTCGCTGGCGATGAAATCGCCCTCGATACGGACCTCATCGTCCGACAGCCGGGCATCGCGAGAACGGATCGAAACGCGATCATAGCGGATGGCATAGGCCGGCTGCGGCGCCTTCCTACGCGACGCGTTCAGCGGAAAGCGGCCGGCGGGACCGACGAAGGCATCCTCGACGACAGCACCAGCAAACAGATTGTAGCAATTGAGATAGCGGGCGACGGCTGCCGAGGCCGGGCTGTTGTAGACGACATCGGAGGCAGCGGCCTGCGCGATGCGGCCGCGATCGAGAACAAGCACGAGATCCCCCATCGCAAGGGCCTCGGATTCGCTGCCCGTCACATGCAGGAAAGTCACGCCGCAGCGCTCCCTGATAATCTTGAGCTCACTTCGCATGCGGCCGCGCAAGTTGGCGTCGAGCGCGCCGAGCGGCTCGTCGAGCAGCACCATCTTCGGCTCCGTCACCAGTGTGCGCGCCAAGGCGACGCGCTGGCGCTGGCCGCCGGAAATCTGCGTGACGGCGCGATCGTCAAAGCCCTTGAGACCGACCAGCGCCAACATGTCCTGAACCCTCGAGGCCAAGGCGCGCGGATCGGTGACCGGATCGACCTTGCGATTGCGCAGGCCGAAGGCGACGTTTTCGGCAACGGACAGATGCGGAAACAGCGCAAAGTTCTGGAAAACGAAACCGATGCCGCGATCATGTGGCTGAACACCATCAAGGCGCTTGCCATGAAAGAGGATCGAGCCGGAATCCGGCTCCTCGAAACCGGCGATGACACGCAGCAATGTCGTCTTGCCCGACCCGCTCGGTCCGAGCAGCGAAATATAGGCATCGTCGGGCAGAGAAAAATCCACCGCATCCAGCGCGGGCGCCGCGCCATAGGACTTGGTGACTTGCTTGATCTGAAGAACGGTCGACACCGATTTCCTGCCAGTTTCAAGGCAAGGACCATCCTTTAGGCAAAGAGCCGCCATCGCCGGATCAGCATTGATCCGGACACCAGACGTCCGTCTGCTTTCGCGCATGATCACATGCGCGTCAAAGAGATGTTCCTTGGCGTTTCAACGAGTTCCACCTGCGGCGCTTCTGATGAGCGCCTTGATGATGAAAGCATCGCATAAATGATTTTTGTATTCAATAGACTTTTTTTCAAAAGTCTGATTGCCCGGCAACAAATATCAAAACCTCAACCGACATCCAGAGCATTAGACGCGAGAAACTCCCGTCGAAAGGCCCCAAAGTGTCGTCACCATATGATCGAAGCAAAGGCAGCCAGGTCAGTGCTTCCTACGGAAATAACTCACAAAAATGCGTATTGCATCCCGCACACCTACCCTCGCCGCGCATCGGCGCCGGCTTACGGAATGGCATTTGTTGAATTTCGTATTCAATAGTCATTTATTTTTGCGCTATATTGACGCTACAAAAAGCGTAAGAGTGAGGCATCGGAACGACATGAGTCCATTGCATCAGATGACCGAAAACGGTGCGCGGCCCAGCGCGCAGAAGCGCTACGAGATCGCGGAGGATGTACTGCGCGGCAATATCGAGGACAGCACGCTGCCGCCCGGCGTCGTGCTGCTCGAGGGCCCGATCGCGGACATCCTGCAGATTTCGCGCGCGCCCGTGCAAAGGGCGCTCCAGACGCTGGAAAGCGAGGGGCTGGTCCATCGCTTCAACGGGCGCGGCTATCTCGTCGGCCCCGCCGGCCAGGGCATCGAACCGAACCGCATTGATATCAAGACGCTCGGGCTTACGATTCCGCGCCATGCCGACGAGGCGCTGCAAAGTCGTGCCTCCTGGGAGCGGATCTACAACACGGTCGAAGCGGATGTGGCCGGCTGCGTCGTCTTCGGCCAATATCGCATCATCGAGATCGAACTGGCCGATCATTTCAATGTCAGCCGCACCGTAGTGCGCGATGTGCTGACCCGGCTGCGCGAACGTGGCCTCGTGCGCAAGAACCAGTCCTCCCATTGGATCGCCGGGCCGCTGACGGCGCAGATGATCAAGGATCACTTCGTCTTGCGCGGCATGCTCGAGCCCCAGGCACTGATTGCAGGCGCCGACCACGTCGATCGTGGGCGATTGAACGACCTGTTCCTGCGGCTTTCGGATCTGGAGCAGCACGAGCCCGCCGATCATCTCGCGGCTCTGGAAGCGATCTATGCCGATTTCATCGACGTCTGCATTCTTGCAACGCCGAATGAGCGGTTGAAGGAATCGATCCGCAACAATCTGCTGCCGGTGACGGCGACCGAGCGGTTGCTGCGACGGCTCGGCCTGCCCGGCGACCCGGCCATCATCACCGAACTGCGCCTGGTGGCGGAGCTCTTGCTGCGGGGTGCCGTGAAGGCGGCAGCCGCAATGATGGAGAATCATCTGGAGGCCGCCGTCAACCGAACGATCGCGCAGATGAAGATCGTCGCAATCATTCCCGGCCCAAGCGTGACGGCCGCCTATCTGACGCGCGTTCTCGAATAGGAACCGGCGGAGCCGGCTGCGTGCTACCTACGCATCCAAGACGCCTATCACTGAGAAGGCTTCACCACAGATGCCGGCCAGGGATTACGGCCTTCCCGAAGCCACGTCAGCGTATCGGCCCAGAAGCCGCTCGCGTGGCTATCGTGAAACAGGGCGAAATGGCCGATTGCTTCGCGGCCAAAATCGGCAGGTTTCAGCAGCACGACCCCGTGTTGCGCGCCGGTATAATAGGTCAGCGCGCGGCGCACCGCCGGCACGGTGCCAAGCTCGTCATCCGAAACCGCGATCGCCAGGATCGGAGCCTTGACGGCCGCCATCCGGCAAAGCGCATCTTTCCGTTCGTTTCGCGGATGGTTCAATTCGAACCGGCGCCGGCGAAAACTCCACTCGTTCGCCACATTGCGGGGCAGGTCCTCCAGCCAACCAAGTCGACGACCGGGAAAATAGCCGCAGAAGGCCGTAATCGCAGGCATGGCGACATGCCATTTGACGAGCAGACCCAGCCGCCGGCGCGGCGCATAATCACCCCACCAGGCATATTGGGCGCCCAAGGTCAGCATTCTCTCGATCATCGCGGCACTTTCGGCCAGCCCCGGCAGAAAACCGCCGATACTATGGCCGACCACCATGAGCGGGCCGCCGCGCCGATAGCCGGCCATCAGCCGCAGCGCAGCGTCAAAATCCTGCTCGCCCCACTCCCGCCAGCGATAGCCGACGCCCTTGAGGCTTTGCGGACGCGATTGGCCGATGCCGCGGTAGTCGAAGGTCAGCACATCGAAGCCATGCCTCGCCAGAAACTGCGCATAGCGATGATAGTAGCGTGCAAGAACGCCCGTTGCCGGATTGATGATCACGCTGCCCGCGGGGATATTCGTCTCCGCGCGCCAAAGATGGCCGCCAAGGACCACACCGTCCCGACAGGAGATGGAAATTGGCCGACCGCTGATGGTCGATGGATGGATTGCCTCTTCACTCATGCCCGACAGCATGGGATGATCGCCGCACTATGTATATTCACTACTCGGTATACTTTTGACGATGAAAGCCCAGCCCCCGCCGACACGTGATCGTATTCTCCAGGCCGCTGCGAAGCTGTTTCATCATGACGGCATCCGGGCCGTCAGCGTCGATGCGATCGCCGAGAAAGCAGGCGTGACCAAGCGCACCCTTTACTATCACTTTAGAAGCAAGGACGATCTCATCGCAGCCCATCTGGAAGCGCGTGATCAGCCGAATCTTGCTCTGTTCAAACGCTGGTTCGAGGAAACGGAAGGCAACGTGGCTACGAAAGTCGCCGGCCTCTTTCGCCAGCTTGCCCGCTCTGCGCGCAATGGAAAATGGAAAGGCTGCGGCTTTCTGCGCACGTCGGTCGAGCTGGTCAACCTTCCCGGCCATCCGGCCTTGGTTGCGGCGCGCACCCACAAGAAGCATGTCGAAGACTGGCTCTCATCAATTTTTCTGGACGCAGGAGCCGGAACTGATGCCTTGCCGCTTGCTCGACAAATCATGCTGCTTCTTGATGGCTCGTTTACGATCGTCCTGCTTCATCGCGATCCAAGCTATATGGAGACCGCGGCAGACGCTGCGGCGCGGCTTATCGATGAGCGTTTAACAAACGCAAGAATGCCTTAGCGCGGCGGTCCCGGGCCGAAAATGTCCCCAAGAATGGCCATTGTTGCTGCGGGCATGGCATGTATCAGTAGGTGCAGGTTTTTCTCAAATAGACAGAGACGGGAAAATGGGGTTCTGGGAGTTGTTTACCGGAAAGACGTATCCGGCGAAGGGTGTGCCGCGCCGATCGGTCGACGCGCTTCGCGACGCCTTGCTCTCGGTCAATCATGACTCCGCACCCTTCCTCGTTCGCGATGGTACGGCAGAGGGCGTGGACCTGGTTGCGGAGTGGAAAATCGTCGATGCGCAATGGTACGAATTCTTTGCCAAGGCCGGCCTCGAACGGGTCTTCAAGGTGCTGATGCGCTTTGACGAGGCCAAGGGAGAAGTCCGCTCCGTGAACCAGGAATGGTCCGTCGAGTGGCGCGCAGGCATCCCGACAATTGCGCTGGCGGCATCCGCCTTTCGTGGTCAAACCGCGGAGAAGAGCTTCGGGAAGTCCTATGGCTTCCGGGAGGACGGCTCCTTCGGCGCGATCTATGACTATGCATTCGACACATCAGTGATCAAGAAACCGCTGCGGAAGGCCGCATTGGACGCCGGCTGGATCTGGCGAAGTGTGGCCTTCGCCAAACTTTAGGAACGAGGCTCCGTCTAGCCTTGATGCATCGGTTCGCCCTGCAAGCCTTCTGGCGATTGTGATCGAGGGTCTGCATCCACCGAAAGCCGTTCAGCCGATGGGATCAGTACATTCGTGTTGCACCGTGATCGCCATCCACCCCCGATTGCGTCCCCTACGCGAAAGCAGGGGTTTATTAAGCTGTCGCGCTCAAACTGCTGACTTATGCGGCGCATTCTGCTCTTGGACATCGACCCATTCGCATCGACAGCGTCGTCGAAATGGCGCTCATATCCGCGTAGATGAGCTGCGTGGCCACAAACGGATGGAAAACCCCGGTCGCCCACGCCGGCCCGCCGCTGGGCATTTAGAATAGTTTCATTTCCGCGGCGCGATGCCGTAAGGGCCTTATAAAAAGGGAACTTCGAGTTTGACTCGCTCCAGGGAACCGTGGCTACCCGATCAGGATAGTGCCGTATCCTCGCAACTGTCGGCGGATGCCCGATCCTCGGCAACTATCCTCGCCATGGACGGCGAGATCCTGGCTGCCAGTGACGGCCTGAGCGATCTGCTAGGACTTCCCTCATCATCGCTTGCGGGACGCAATATCCGCGATTTCCTGGAGGTACAGGATACCGGCGCCTTCGAAACGCAGTTCCTGGCAGCGATCGCAGCTCCAGACCGGAGCCAAAGGGTCCAGCTCCGCTTGCGCGCCGACGGCGGCATGTCCAAGCCTGTCGCGGTCGCTTTGATGGCTGAACACGATGGCACGCTGGCCTCGGCGATCATCTCCGCTGCGTTCACGGAAGCTGGCGTCGCGAACGACCGAGACGGCGAACAGCCAGGCACGGACAATCGCGCCAGCCTCGCCCTGGTGGCTGCCAAGACCGCTATTTGGGATCATGATCTCGAAAGCCAAGAGACATTCTATTCGGACATGTGGCGGCAGATCAGAGGGCTCGCCATCGACGACCCAGTTCCTCGAACCATGGACGAACTATTGGAATTCGTTCATCCGGACGACAGGCAAACCGTGCTCGATCGCATTCACCAGCAACGACAGCCGAACCTGAACCCCACAATCTTCCAGTATCGCTACCGGCATCGGCTCGGGCACTGGATCTGGATCGAATGTCGCGGCAGTTGCATCAAGTGGGATCGGCACAATCGTCCGCTTAGGGTTCTGGGCACCGACAACGATATCACGGCCAGGAAAGCCTGGGAGGAATCACTGGATCGCATGTCGCGGCGTCTGAAGCTGGCGCTGGAGGCTTCGAAGATCGGCGTCTTCGAGGCGGACTTTGATCGGGGAACGGCGGAGTGGGACGACGGCATGTTCCGCCTCTATCACCTTGAATCGCAGGAGACCGTGAAAATCGGCGGACTGTGGGAATCGATGCTTCATCCCGATGACATGGAGCGTGTCTTCAGGAATGTCGATCATCATGTCGCCAACCTCATTCCGTTTTCGGACGAATACCGGGTGATTTTAAGCGACGGCAAGGAGCATTTCATCCGAACCAGAACATTGCCCTTCATCGACAGCGATGGCCATCGCAAGATGATCGGCGCCAACTGGGATGTGACCGCGGACCTCGCCCTTCAGCGCGATTTGGCGCAGGCTAAGACCCTCGCTGAAGCACGCAATCAGGAGCTCGAGGACGCCAGGAAGCAAATCGAATATGTGGCTCTCCATGACGCGTTGACAGGGCTTCCAAACCGTCGCTTCATGGATCGGATGATCCTGGAAATCGAGGCTGAGTGCAAGTCGAGCGGCTCCGGCCTTGCACTTCTCCATATCGATCTCGATCGCTTCAAGCAGATCAACGACATATATGGACACCATGCCGGCGATGCGTTGCTGCAGCATGTCGCCAAGCTTCTGAAGGAAAGCGTTCTCGAAAGCGATTTTGTCGCCCGCATCGGCGGTGACGAGTTTCTGGCGATCGTCGGCTACGACGGATCGACCGAAGAACTGCGGGTGACCGCCGAGCGCATGATACAGAACATGCGTCAGCCTGTTGTCGTCAACGGCATCGAATGCCGGTCAAGCGCAAGCATCGGCATAGCCCACGAAAGAGGGAAGAATGTCGATGTCGGCCAAATGCTTCTCGACGCCGATATCGCGCTCTATCAGGCCAAGGCGCAGGGGCGCAGCCGCTACCAGTTCTATTCCGCCAATTCGCGCAGCCGCTTTGCGAACGCACAACAGACGACGGAAGACATTCTCATCGCCCTGGAACGGGGCGAGTTCGTGCCCTTCTACCAACTGCAATTCGACGCAAAGACGCTCGCGATCGCCGGCGTCGAGGCGCTGGCCCGCTGGCAGCACCCTTCGCGCGGGCTGCTGACACCGGACAAATTTCTGCCGATCGCCGAAGACCTGAATATCGTCAGCGAGATCGATCATCTCATCTATCGAAAGGCGATCTCGGATCTCGATATCTGGAAGGCGGAAGGGCTGAACATCCCCAAATGCTCGGTAAATGTCTCCTCCCGGCGGTTGCGCGACCCTAACCTCAAGCAACTATTGGATATCGAGCCGGAGAAGGCACGATGGTTCTCGTTCGAACTGCTGGAGTCGATTTTTCTCGACGATCTGGACGAACAAATTGCTGAAAATCTGGCCCATCTCCGCCAGCTCGGCATCAGCATCGAGATCGACGACTTCGGCACCGGCCACGCCTCGATCATGGGCCTGCTTCGTCTGCGCCCGAGCGCATTGAAGATCGACCGTCAATTGACCAAGACCCTGGACACGTCAGCAGAACAGCGCGAACTGGTCGGCTCGATCATCAGCATGGGGCATTCGCTCGGCGTCAAGTCCATTGCCGAGGGCGTGGAGACCGAACGGCACGCCGAGGCCCTGCGCGATCTTGGCTGTGATACGCTGCAAGGCTTCGGATTGGCGATACCCATGTCGTGTTCGGACCTGATCGAATTCGTCAGGCGCTTCGTCGCCAGCAGATCGGACGTACGGCATGATCGCGCTAACTTCCCGGAAGCCAGACCGGCAAAAAAGACCAGCCTCCACCGCATGGGACGCGGCGGAAGCAAGCGCGATTAGTGATATTTCAAGCGTTCCCGGCCGAGGATAGCGGAAGCGTCGACCCCCCCAATGGGCTGGGAGAGATCGTCCGAAATGTCACCGGCGAGCTGCAGGTCGAGATAGCGTGCGCAGCAGACGCGCAGGAACGACGTGAAATTGCCGAGGTCGTGGCCGGCATCGATCGATTCGTGATGCAGCCTGGTAATCAGCTGCACGACATTCATGCCGTCACGCCGGGCGATTTCTTCCAGTTTCGACCAGAAGAAATTTTCCAACCGCACGCTGGTTACCATGCCGTCTATGCGCAGAGAACGCGTCGTACTTTCCCAGAGTTTGGCGTCGGCCTTGATGAACAATTCGCACATGGATGCCTCCCGGCTCAGCCTCAGGCTGCGTTGGCTTTCGACAAGGCGCCGGCATCGAGGACAGCCATGAACTGGCGCAGCCACGACGGATGCGCCGGCCAGGCGGGCGCGGTGACGAGATTGCCATCGGCAACGGCATCATTGATGGCGATATCGGCATAGATGCCGCCGGCGAGCTCGACTTCGGGACTGCAAGCGGGATAGGCCGAGCATGTGCGCCCTTTGAGAACGCCGGCCGCCGCCAGCAATTGCGCACCGTGGCAAATGGCTGCAACGGGCTTGCCCGCCTCGAAGAAGTGCTGAACGGCCTTGATGACTTCTGGGTTCAGGCGCAGATATTCCGGTGCGCGGCCGCCGGGTACGACAAGCGCGTTGTAATCTTCGGCGCGGACGCTGGCGAAGGTGGCGTTCAGCGCAAAATTATGGCCGCGCTTTTCGGAGTAGGTCTGATCACCTTCGAAATCATGGATCGCGGTTGCCACCGTCTCGCCGGCATTCTTGCCCGGGCAGACCGCGTGCACCGTATAGCCGCAGGCAAGCAGCGTCTGGAACGGCACCATGGTCTCATAGTCCTCGGTGAAATCACCTGTTATCATCAGGATTTTCGCTGCTGGCATCGTTTTCCTCCCTCGAAACCAATCGTCACAGCTTAGCAAAGGAATGCGCGTCGCGGGTATTAGGCAAATACTACAAACGGCGCCCACGCATTTTTATCGCGCGGGCGGGCGACCAATATCCGGAAGCGCGCAGGCCTCGCCGCCGCCGAAGAGGCGGGAGCGGGTGAGAAACCGTTTCTCCCGCCCATTGTCGAGGGAGAACATGCCGCCACGGCCGGGCACGACATCGATGATGAGCTGTGTATGCTTCCAGGCCTCGAACTGGCTGCCGCTGATATAGACAGGCACGCCGCCGATCTCGCCGAGCTTGACGTCGTTGTCGCCGATCATGAAGTCATCCGTCGGATAGCACATGGGCGAGGAGCCATCGCAACAGCCTCCGGACTGATGGAAAAGGATATTGGGATGATCCTTCTGGATTTCCCGGATGAGGTCGAGCGCCTTGTCCGTCGCCAGAACCCTTGGCTCTGTGCCTATGTCATCCATGTTGATCTCCCATCGTGGTGATTGAAATGCACGAAAGCCCCCAGCTTCCGCTGGGAGCCTCGTTGGCTTCGTTGGGAGGTCTCAGAAGAAACCGAGCGCCTTGGGGCTGTAGCTCACCAGCATATTCTTGGTCTGCTGGTAGTGATCGAGCATCATCTTGTGCGTCTCGCGCCCGATACCGGACTGCTTGTAGCCGCCGAAGGCCGCATGCGCCGGATAGGCATGATAGCAATTGGTCCAGACGCGACCCGCCTGGATCTCGCGGCCGAAGCGATAGGCGCGGTTGCCGTCGCGGGTCCACACGCCGGCGCCAAGGCCATAGAGCGTATCATTGGCGATTTCGAGCGCTTCCTTCTCGTTCTTGAAGGTCGTCACCGACACGACCGGGCCGAAGATCTCCTCCTGGAACACACGCATCTTGTTGTGGCCCTTGAAGATGGTCGGCTTGATATAGTAGCCGCTCGACAATTCCCCGCCGAGATCGGCGCGCACTCCGCCCGTCAGGACTTCAGCACCCTCCTGCCTGCCGATGTCGAGATAGGAGAGAATCTTCTCCATCTGCTCGCTGGAGGCCTGCGCACCGATCATCGTTGCGGGATCGAGCGGATTGCCCTGCTTGATCGCTTCGACGCGCTTGATGGCCTTCTCCATGAAGCGGTCATAGACCGATTCCTGGATGAGCGCGCGGCTCGGGCATGTGCAGACCTCGCCCTGGTTGAGGGCAAACATGGCGAAGCCTTCGAGCGCCTTGTCGAAGAAATCATCGTCCTCCGCCGCAACGTCGGCGAAGAAGATGTTCGGCGACTTGCCACCCAGCTCGAGCGTGACGGGGATGAGGTTCTGGCTGGCATATTGCATGATCAGCCGGCCGGTCGTGGTCTCGCCGGTGAATGCAATCTTGGCGACGCGCGGGCTGGTGGCAAGCGGCTTGCCGGCCTCCAGACCGAAACCGTTGACGATATTGAGAACGCCGGGCGGCAGGAGATCGCCCACCACCTCGGCCCAGACCAGCAGCGAGGCCGGCGTCTGTTCGGCGGGCTTGATGACGACGCAATTGCCCGCGGCAAGCGCCGGCGCAAGCTTCCAGGCGGCCATCAGGATCGGGAAGTTCCACGGAATGATCTGCCCGACGACGCCAAGAGGCTCATGGAAGTGATAGGCGACCGTGTCGTGGTCGATCTCGCCGATCGAACCTTCCTGCGCACGGATGCAGGAGGCGAAATAGCGGAAGTGATCGATGGCAAGCGGAATGTCGGCGGCCATGGTTTCCCGGATCGGCTTGCCGTTATCCCAGCTTTCGGCCTGCGCCAGCACCTCCAGCTTATCTTCCATGCGCTGGGCGATCTTCATCAGGATGTTGGAGCGCTCAGCGGCGGAAGTCCTGCCCCATTTGTCCTTTGCCGCATGGGCGGCATCGAGCGCGGCATTGATGTCCTTTTCGTCGGAGCGCGGAATTTCGCAGATCTTGCCGCCGGTGATCGGCGTGAGGTTATCGAAGTATCTGCCACCGATCGGCTCGCGCCAAGCGCCGCCGATATAGTTGCCATATTTCAGTTTGAACGGAGATTCGACGATCTTCTGATGTAGCATGCCATCCTCCCTTGGTCGGCAGGTCCGGTAGATGGACCCGATGGGAGGAACCTGCGCCCATATGCGCCAAGGCGAAACCACCGCCCAGCGATGCCGCAGCGCACAGTGTCGCAACTCTGCGACATCTACAGCGCGCAAATGCGCATCGCGGGCGCATCAGTGCAGATTGAGCCGATTCATCTTCCGATGCAGGGTTGAGCGGCTCATGCCAAGCGCCAAAGCAGCTTGCGACACATTGCCGTTGGCGCGGAAAAGGGCTCGCAGCAGGGCGGCGCGCTCGGCTTCCAGCAGGTCTTCGCCCGCTTCCCCTTGCTGCTCGCTCAATACATCGCAGGCGGGAATTCCGGCGGCGATACGACGATCGTCCAGCTTCAGTGCGAGGCGGGCGGCTTTCGTCGCGCCGAGCACGAGATCATTGCGGTCGACCGCCAGAAGCGCCGAGGTGGAAGCCGTATCCGTCGGAACCATGACGAAGCGGGCGCCGGCAAAGGCGCTCCTGAACAGATTGAGTTCGATACGCAACGCCGCGTCGCGAACAGTTTGCGACAGGATTGCCAATGTCGCATCGTTGACGTCGTCGCGGCGGGTGGAAATGTCGAGCGCGCCAGCCAACTGACCGCGATGATCCCGGATCGGCGCGGTCGTGCAACTCAAGTCGATGTTGGAGCAAAAGAAGTGCTGATCGCGGAAAATCGCCACGGCCCGCTCGTCGGCAAGCGCAGTGCCGATGCCGTTCGTGCCGATACTTGCTTCCGTCCAGACCGAGCCGGTCCAGAGACCAAGATCGCGAAACTCCTTGTCGTCGCCGGCTGCGCCGCGGCGATCCAGCGCTATACCTTCCCGGTCGGTCAACAGCAGGCAGCATCCAGCTTTGCCGACAGCTAGAAAGAGGCGATCCAGTTCATTGGAAGCTTCCGCGATCAGTCGCTCCGAGCGCTCCACGGCAGTCGCGAATTCCTGCCCTGTCAGACTTACCGGCAAACGTTTCTCTTCCGGCGCGAGACGGTGCATCATCATGCATCGGCGCCAGGAAGCAACGACCGAAGAACTGGCCGCAGCCGACTGCGCTGACGCGTATACCTGGTCCGCATGCGCGGAATATTCGTGCATCTGGCTCCTCCCACCGAACCAACATCGATTGTCGCTAAAAAAACAAGGTAGCGCAATCCTCCACTGGTTCTTTTACCGTCCGCCAGCTGTGCGCTCTGCCATCCTCTTGACGACGAAGCCCCTTTCGGCCTCGCGGTGGCCGACCTTTCATGCAGGATCACCCGGATACTGAGCGCCATTGCCCGATAATCTCCCTCGAGCGTCGGATTTCGGGTGCTCCGATCCGCCGTGTCATGCGCAGGCAATCTCGAGGCCCCTAACATCAGTCATGCACTATAGCCGCCCCTTTCAGGCGGTTGTCAGCGTGCTGTTGTAGCGATGACGAAGTGATAAAGCGGAGTTTGAGGCGCAACTTCATGAGTGCCAGTTTCATCAGTAAGCGTGTTGCCTGTGATGGCAAGCTGGACTTCCGCGCGCGGGCCTGCAGGGTTCTGACCCCATGAAGAAAACCCTCGCAACGGCTACCGACACCTGTCGCGCACGCTGCATCAATGGCCTTCGACGATTCTTCGCAGCACCGACGCTCACCCCCCCTTCAAATCGAGCGTTTCTCGAACGTCCGATCGTGATCATCTCCATCTTCCTTGCCCTGTCTCTGCCGGTCATGATGACCGCCGACTACCCCTTGGGCGTCTGGATGAAATCATTTCCGGAGCAGCTTCGTGGAACGGCGAAATGGATCAGCAGCTTCGGCACCGGCCTCCTGGTTCTTTCGTTCAGCGGTGCTCTGCTGATATTCGCTATCCTCGCGCCCGCCCACAAATTGAGGAAATCGGCACGAACAGGCGCCGATCTTGTTGCCACCGCCGCGGCATTCGTCTTCTTATCGGTAGCAGGCGGCGGCCTTGTCGACTCGCTTGCCAAGAACATCATCGGCCGGGCTCGGCCGGAGCTGCTGCAGACGAACGGCGCATTTTATTTTCGACCCGTCGCCTTCCACGCGGACTTCGCGTCCTTTCCGTCCGGACACTCCGCGACAGCGGGCGCCATGGCGATGTCGTTGGCACTCGTCTTTCCGCGCCTGCGTCCCATATTCATGCCGGCCGGCGTACTGATCTGCCTGTCGCGTCAATGGGTCGGCGCCCATTGGGCGAGCGACACCTTGATGGGCTGGGGCGTCGGAATAGCCTTCGCCTTGTGGCTGGCCCACGCTTTTGCCCGCCGCCGGCTGCTCTTCACCTATGGCTCCGATGGCCGCCTGTGCCCGGGAGAGCGGTATAAAACAGTCCTCATGACCCTGCGCGCGCTCCTGCGGCGCAGGCCGGTAACCGCGAAAGAAGAAGCAACCTCCGTACCGGCGACGGCATGCCCATCACAGTCAAGCCTCGCCTCCCACACCTTGGAAATCCGATCCTGAGCCGGCGGTGAGCGCCGACACATCGGCCCCCTACGGAGAAATGCAAATATCGGGCATGGGCAGCGACGGATTTACCGATCTCCGCCGTTTAAGCGCTGAAGGGACAACAACTAAGTTCTTTGGGAATAGAGGCTACATCATGAGAAAGATTACTTTATTGGCCCTGGCGGCCGCAGCTTGCTTTGCCGCCGTTGCACCGGCCGAAGCCCGTGACGGATGCGGTATCGGCTTCCATCGCGGCCCTTACGGCGCATGTCGCCCCAATCGCGGGCCGGTTGTCGTCGTGCCCGCCGGCCCACGCTATGGCGCCTTCTATCCGGGACGCGGCTATTGGGATGGGCGCCGCTACTGGATGCACCGCGAGCGGTGGCATGGCGGATGGCGCTACCGCTAAATAGATCCTGCAAGATTAGCGTGGCCCAACCCGGAAAGTAGGGCCACGCGGCCTTAAATGACAAGGCATGGGGGCGTCCAAGCCATCCCTGGTCTTATGGCACGAGCAGTAGTTTTCCTGTCGTTTTGCGGCTTTCCATGTCCTCATGCGCACGGCGCGCATCCGCCAATGAATAGACGCCGCCTATGTTGACCCGCAGCTTGCCGTGCTCGATCCATTCGAAGAGGCGGGAAGAGCGGGCAATAAGAAGCTCTGACGTATGAACGTGATCGAAGAAGGTGGCGTAGCCGATCTTGATGCTGCGCGGCAAGCTCATGATATCCAAGGGGCCTGGGCCGCCAAGAACTGGCCCGAACCAGCAGAATGTCCCCGCCCGCCTCAGGGAATCGAGCGATCCTTGAAATGTCTTCGGGCCGGAGCCGTCATAGACAACATGGACTCCCTCCCCTCCGGTGATGCGCATCACCGTATCGGCGAATTTGCCTTCCGTATCTACGATCACATGGTCGGCACCCACGGATTTTGCGATACTGCTTTTGTCTTCGCTGGAGACGCGGCCGATCACCTGCCCTCCGCGCAGCTTGATGATCTGCGTCAGCAGCAAACCGACGCCGCCGGCAGCGGCGTGAACGAGCGCGATATCGCCTTGTTGCACGGGATAGAAGTCGGTCGCGAAATGGCTGGCGGTCAGCCCCTGCATCATGACGGCCGCCGCCGTCCGGTCGTCGATGGCTGCCGGTATCGGTACTAGCGCGCGCTCAGGAATGGCGATGCGTTCGGCATAGCTTCCCGGCGCATAGACCCAGGCAACGCGATCGCCGACCTGAAAGCTTTTGACACCCGCGCCAATGGCCAAAACATGACCTGCCCCCTCGACGCCAAGCGGCTTGGGATTGGGCATATCGGTCCAGGCCATGCCCTGTCGCACGCCAATATCCATGAAATTTACGCCGGCCACATGCACCTGCACCAAGACTTCTCCCTCGCCGGGAACGGGATCCGGTCCGTCGACATGTTGCAGGACGTGCGAGCCGCCAACAGCGGTCATGACGATCGATTTCATCTTCATCTCCTTATTTGAACAATCATTCCAAAACTGGGCAAAAAAAATTCCTTATCGCAGGCCCCGAAGCGCAAGGCGGGCAAGGGCGAGCAAACTATCGCCTCCGACCCCAGCTCGGGCAGCCAGACGGATCGCGGCGATGTTGGACGTCAAGAACTGCGCGGCCTGCTCGGGGTCGATGTCCCCGGCAATGCTGCCTTCGCTCTGCGCCTCACGTACACGCTCGATGACCGCTGCATGCAACCTGCGGCCGGCGGCTTCGTGAATCGTCGTCAACTCAGGCTGACTTGTCCCAAATTCGCAGATCGAACCGACACCGAGACAGGCCTCGGAGGCTGTCGCCACGACACGCGCCAGCAGGGCATCGATGCCATCTATAGATTGTGGTCCCGTTTTCAGCGCAGTAAGGTGCGCCTCGGTCTCCTGTGCCGCATAGCGGCGCACCGCTTCGAGATAGAGGCGCCACTTGTCGCCGAAAGTGTCGTAAAGGCTTTGCCGCCCGATATGAAGGGCTTCCACAAGCATGGTGGCTGAGGTCGCTGCATAGCCTTTGTCGCGGAAGACCGAAATCGCCGCATCCAGAGCCGCCAGTTCATCGAATTCCTTTGGTCTTGCCATGAGCGGTACATAGTAATTATTGAATGATCAGTCAAGAATAATATTGTTTCCGTAAAGCCTGTCTTCTGAACGCATGACGATACGCCTCTCGCGTTTGGAAACACCCGACCGTTGCAAGCGACATCACAACCTTTTGTAGGCTCTGGCGGCGAGCGTGGAAGGCGTGCAATTGACGTATCGTCGACAAAAGGACAAAGCTGCCGCTAAAGCGGGCTTTGTAAGACACCGATGCACGCATGAGCGAGAGCAATACCATCGAACATCAAGGCCCCATCATCGTCTTCGATGCCATGTGTGTCCTTTGCTCGGCCAACGCCCAGTTCGTGCTGCGCCACGACCGCATCGGCCGCTTTCGCCTCGCCTCCATGCAGAACGAGACGGGAGCCAGGCTCTATCGGCTGTGCGGCATCGATCCCGCCAATCCGGATAGTTTGATCATCGTGGACGGCGAGAAGGTGTTGCGGGATAGCGACGCGGTGCTTTCGATCTATGCGGGCCTCGGCTGGCCCTGGAAAGCGCTCGCCCTGCTGAACGTCGTGCCCCGGATGCTGCGCGATCCAGCCTATCGCTGGCTCGCCCGCAATCGCTACCGCTTTTTCGGCAAGCGGGAGACTTGCTGGCTGCCGACGCCGGAGCAGGCAGACCGTATCCTTTAAACAAGGTTCTCGTTTTTGGTCGGTATGGCGGGTTCGGCTCGCGCCTGTCGCGACACTTGCCCGATGGTGGTTTCGAGGAGCGCCCTATCCTATCCTCTCTTCAATTCCTCTTCCGCCCCCATCGCAAACGCCGCCACCGTTCTGTTGCGCCCGCTCAGCTTTGCCTGGAGCAAGGCACCATCAGCACGATTGATCAACGTCGTCGTCGGCCCTGAAACAGGAGACGAGGCTATGCCGACCGAGATGGAAAGAGGCCCGACGATGCGTCCGCGATAGGAGAAGGGTGTGGTGAACACACTGGTGCGCAGTTTCTCGGCGAGCCCGAAGCCTTCCTCGTCCGCAATATCGGTGGCGATCACCGTCAGTTCCTCCCCGCCGAACCGGTAAGCCGTGCCGGCGGCGGCGACCGTATCGGAGACGATCTGCGCGACATGGCGCAATACCTCATCCCCGGCATCATGACCGAATTCGTCGTTGAAGCGCTTGAAGTGATCGATGTCGATCATGATGCAGACGACCGTGCGGGCGGACTTATCCCTGTGAAGATTGTTCAGCGCCTCGTCGAGAGACCGCCGATTGAACAGGCCGGTCAGGGCGTCGCGCACGGCAAGGCTCATCAGCTTGTCGCGCAGCCGCAGGTTGGCGATGGCAAGGCCGATGTTCTCGGCGATCAGTTCAAGATAGAGCCGCGGTGCGTCGGCGGCGGTTGCATCCTTCGAGCGGTCTTCAAAATAGAGGAGCCCGATCGCCTCGCCGAGCGCCGTCAAGGGAACGCAGAGCCCCGGCACACCGGAATCATCCAGATGCTGACAGGGAATATCGTTGTCCGCGACATGGCTCACATGCGGCCGTCCGCGGCGCAGCCCCCAGCAAGCAGCCGCCGGGAAGGAGGGTTGGGTATGGGCGGGATCCAGCCATCGGCTGACCTCGGCGAGCGCGGTCCTGCTTTCGTTCATCGTATAGAGGCATCCGGCGATCCCCGGAAAGATTTGCGGTACGAAAAGGGCGACCACTTCCGCCAGTTCGTTCTGGGCATAGCAGGCCTGAAGACGGTGCATCATCTGCAGGATGAGATCCTTGGTCCGCTGGTCCTGCTTGCGCTCGTCATCGAGCCGATTGCGCTCCAGGCCGTTCTCGCGGAAGATCTGGATGGCGTCGTTCATCTCCCCGATCTCGTCGCGCCGGCGATCGGGCGGCACTTCGAAGGTAAAATCCTGCTTGGCAAGCCGGTTGACGATTCCCGTCATCCTCATCAGCGGAATGGCGACGCGGCGCCGCAGCACGAAATAGAGCACGGCGAGGAACACCGCGGCGGTCAACGCCAGAATCACCTTGGCGATATCGGCCCAGAGGTCACTGCGCGCTTGAGCATTGCGCATCGCCGCCTCCGTGCGGGCGGTTGCCAGCGCGCGGAACTGAGTGACAGCGTCGAGGAGCGCCGTCTGCACACGCTCGTGTTCCGGTCCGAACAGAGTGTCGCGTGCACCGGTCTGGTTGCCCCCACGGTAGAAGGCCACCGCAGCTTCCTCTATCTTATCAAGTGCTTCAGCGTTGACCGCAACCTGCTCCACGACCTGAAGCTCACGATCGGGAACACCGAGCCCACGCAATGTGCCGACGGTGGCATCGCGACGGCGCTCCTCACCCTCGTCGACAGTGAAGGCATCAAGATGCCTGGCCTCGCCGCGCATGACATAGAGACGCGCCTCGTCCGTCGTCTCCTCCGCGCCCAAGGCAAGTTCTTCTCCGAGGCTGTTCAGCAACAGATGTTGCTCGATGGCTTGCCTTTCCTGGGTGGCGCTTCGAGCCGACAGAATGAAAGCCGCGGCGGACAGCACGGTCAGGACCACGGTAATGCCGTAGGCCCAATTCGTAATTGTCGTGATTCTCATATGCCGGCTTCCTTTGCAGTTAGCTCTCGCGGCCTTAAACTATTCTTTTTCGGAGCTTTAGCTATGGCATTTGCTTATTAAGATAAAGCTTGAATGAACTGCTGAAAGAGCCCGATGGAGCGCATTGATCAGGGAGCGATGCGGTCGCCAGTCCCCAAGCGTTCAACCACCATCATGAAAAACAGCGTACATAGGTGATTGCGTAGGGCTGACGGGAATCCCGGCTCCGGCCATTAGGTCGATTCCAAGACTCCCGGCTGTCGTCAGGGGTGAACACGACAGCGCGGTCACCAAATCGAGTTTCGGATTTGCAATCCATCTACTGAGCAAAAGCTGGAAAACACAAGTTTAAGCTCCACAAGCGACTGCTTCATTTCGAGGCACTGTCGCATGATCAGGAAACCGATCAGCCGCAACAAGATTGTCTGCTGATAGACTTAGGCTGCCAGGACCAACCCAACCGTGCAATTCCTGAATAGCTCCTTGGGCTCTGCACAGATTCTGCAAATACGCGCGCCATCCTCGCGCCATGAACAACGCACCCGAAGAAACCGTCGCTCCACCCGTCCGCCTGCCCCATAGCCTTCTCAAGGAAGGCTGGTGGCTGGTGGAAGATCCTCAGCCTCAAACCGATCTCCCGGCTCGGACACCAAGGGTCATACCCTTTATCGCTGCGGGGCGAACCGTGGGGGGCCGATACGCATGAGTGCCTCGGATATACCGGCTCAGCCGGCTAACCCCACACGCAACGTCAGCCGCAAGCTCTTGATACTGATCGCTCTCGTAGCACTCGCCGACCTCCTCCTCTTCGGCAGAGAGCCGGGCCTCAACCTTTTCCTCTTCGTCAATGCCATCGCCGCGGGCGTGCTGCTTTGTTCGAGAAAGCCACAGTCTCTTCCAAAGGCTACAGGGCTTCTGGCTCTCGCTTTTGTCCTGTCGGCGCCGCTTCTCGAGACCACATCCTGGATGGGCATCGCTCTCAGCTTGCTCGGCATCACATGCGTCTCGCTTGCCGCCACGGGACTTTTTCCACGAAGACTGGTCCGTTTGCCGGTCGTGCTGTTCCGCTTTCTTCTGGACCTGCCGCTGCGGCCGTTCCGCCGAGCGGCCTACGGTCGTCTCCGGCACTCCCGAAGGCCGACGCCGGAGATGATCTGGCATCATCTTCGCGGCTGGATCATGCCGCTCAGCTTTACAGCCGGGTTCGTCGCCCTCTTCGCAATGGCCAATCCGCTGATCGACAAGGTACTACGCAGCTTCGATCTTGCGTATTTTCTGCAATTTCTGGATGCGTGGCGCATCGGCTTCTGGCTCATCGTCGCCGCCTTCGTATCTGTCTTGCTTCGCCCGCGCCTCAAACGCCTCGCTCGGCGTCGCCCAGATCAGGCTTCCGAGGCCGTCAAACCCGAGAGCGCGTTTTTCGGACATGCGGCCCTGCTGCGCTCGCTCTTTGTGTTCAACGCACTGTTTGCAATGCAGTCTCTCCTGGATCTCACCTATCTCTGGGGCGGAGTAAATCTGCCTGACGGTATGAGCCACGCCGAATATGCGCATCGCGGCGCCTATCCATTGATGGTGACGGCACTTCTGGCCGCGGCCTTCGTGCTCGCCGCCATGCGCCGCGACGGGCCAGGTAACAGGAGCGCCCTTGTTCGCGGCCTCGTGCATCTGTGGATCGCGCAAAACATCTTGCTCTGCTTCTCCTCCATCCTCAGACTCGATCTCTACGTCGAATCCTACTCGCTGACGGAGCTGCGGGTCGCGGCCGGCATCTGGATGGGTCTCGTCGCCATGGGTCTCTTTCTCATCCTCCTGCGTATCCTGCTGCAGCGCTCCAACGAATGGTTGGTCGCGCTCAGCCTGGCGACGCTGGTTGTGACGCTCTACGCCATTGCCCTTGTCGACATTCCCGCCTTCATCGCCCGCTTCAATGTCGCCCACAGCAGCGAGGTGGCAGGCGAAGGTATGCCGCTCGATATCGATTATCTGTCGACGCTTGGGCCATCCGCAATACCTGCGCTCGATACTTATCTGGCATCGTTACCCGCCGAAGCGGAACGAGCCGCTCCTGCGAGCAAGGTCCGGAGCGCACTTGTAGTGGACGAATGGCAGCGATCGCGCGACTGGAGAAGCTGGACTTTCCGCGCCGCCCGCCTCGATCGCTATCTTCGCGACCACACAACCCTTGCAAGATGAGGCCGAAACGAAGAAAAACGAGCAAGAGAACCAAAGCAGGCATCGCATGGTCAAGCGCATCCTCGTCGTCGACGATGAACCCAATATTCGCGACGTGACTTGCTTCGCGCTCGATCGCGCCGGCATGGCGACGACAACAGCCCGCAACGGCACAGAGGCCATGATGGCTTTTCATCGTGGCGATCTCGATCTGATCGTGCTCGATGTCGGCATGCCCGAGATGGATGGTCTGGAAGTCTGCCGCCGGATCCGCAGGACATCCAATCTCCCGATCCTGTTCCTCTCGGCGCGCGACGAAGAAATAGACCGCATCCTAGGGCTCGAGATCGGCGGCGACGATTACGTCACCAAACCCTTCAGCCCGCGTGAACTGGTCGCCCGGGTCAAGACTATTCTGAAACGCTCCGGGCATGGCACGGGACCGGACGCCAAGGAAAATTCCGTATCCGCCGGCTTGTTGCGCCTCAATCGCGGCGGCCGGACTGCGACCTTCGCCGATACGCCGCTGGCTCTGACGGGTCTTGAATTCGCTATCCTCGACACGCTGTTGTCACGTCCGGAGATCGTCTTCAACCGCGATCAGCTCATGGAGGCAGCATACGGGGCCGATATCCAGGTTGCCGACCGCACCATAGACAGCCATATCCGCAATATCCGCGCCAAGCTTTCAGCCGCCGGTGGCAAGGGCATCATCGCCACGGTACACGGCATTGGCTTCAAATTGACATCAGGCGTGGAGGGAGGCGCATGATGCGCAGCCCGCTGGTGAAGCCGAAGTGGCGGCCGCCGCTCTACCTCATCGTCTATGCCGTGCTTCTAACCGTAATGACGCTTCCTGTGCTGACCGTCATCTGGTTTCGCGCGGTGCGGGCCGCGTCCGGCGCCATGGCACCGGCCGAAATCGCTACTCTGGCCGTCGTTCTGGTCCTGACACTCGTGGTCGCCTATGTGTTGACGCGAACCCTGACGGTGCCCATTAACGCCCTGATCGCACGAACGGAGGAAATCGCCCGCGGCGGCAGAGCCGCTATCCGGCCGCTCGACAATTACGGTACGCGGGAGGTGGCGACACTTTCGCAAAGTTTTCTCGACCTTGCCGGCAAGCTGGTCGATCATTCAGACCACGTCCGCTCCTTCGCAGCGCACGTCTCGCACGAGCTGAAATCCCCCCTCACCTCGATCAAGGGCGCTGCGGAGTTGTTGCGCGACGATGACGACGACAATCCGATGAGCCAGACGCAGCGGAACCATTTCCTCGCCAATATCATCGCGGATACCGACCGCCTTGACACGCTGTTGTCACGCCTGCGCGATCTGGCGAAGGCCGAACTGCCATCCGAGCCGGGCCTGACCAACATCGAGGACATCGTCGCCCAGCTGGCCAGAAACTTCCGCCAATTGGCTGTCATCGATGATGGAAGTACCAAAAGCGCGATTGCTCTGCCCAGCGAGGTCGCCGGCATCATTTTTGCCAATCTGGCCGAAAATGCCTCTCAAAACGGCGCGACTATACTCGGGATCAAGTCGGCGCCCGACGAGCGTAAGCTGACGATCGAAATTCGCGACAATGGCTCCGGTATTGCCGAAGGCAATCGCGAGCGCATCTTCGAACCGTTCTTTTCGACGCGCCGGGAAGAGGGCGGCACCGGCATGGGCCTTGGCATCGTCCGGGCAATGCTCGCCTCGCATGGCGGCAGCATCGAGTTGCTGGAGAGCGGCGATGACGGCACGACCTTTCAGATTATCCTGCCGCATGTCTCGTAATGCTTGAACGACGCAGATTAAAAAGGGGGCGACGGTTGGATCCGCCGCCCCCATTCGTGGGGTCATGAAGCGTTAGGCCGCTTGCGATTCCGAAATGCTTTCCAGCGCCATCGCCCGCGCCGTCACGAAATCGATCTTGCCGGAACCGAGGACGGGGACCTTGCCGACGGTCACCTCGGCCGGGACCATCATCTCGGTGGCGCCCTTCGCCTTGGCAAAGGCCAGGAACTCGCTTCGCGTGGCATTCGGCTGATCGGTCAGGAGAACGACGCGTTCACCCTTCTTGGCGTCAGGCACGGCCGAGACCACGCTGAGCGCGCCGGGCCAGAGCTGGGCGGCGAGCGTCTCGACCGCGGCAAGCGAGATCATCTCGCCGCCGATCTTGGCGAAGCGCTTGGCCCGGCCGCGGATCTTCACGAAACCGTCTTCGTCGATGATGACGATATCGCCGGTATCATGCCAACCCTCCGGCAGCGGTTCGATGACGCCGGGATTGTCGGCGCGCATATAGCCGGCCATCACATTGGCGCCGCGGATGAGCAGACGCCCGCCCTCATCGATACCGGCAACCGGCTCGAGCTTCCATTCCATGCCCGGCATGATCTTGCCGACCGTCCCAGAGCGGTTGTACATCGGCGTGTTCAGCGAGATGACCGGGGCCGCCTCGGTGACGCCATAGCCTTCCAGGATGCGCAGGCCGAACTTTTCCATATAGACCTCGCGGGTCGAGGCCTTCACCGGTTCGGCGCCGGAGAAGATGTAGCGGATCGATCTAAGATCGTAGGGATGAGCGCTGCGCGCATAGCCGTTCAGGAACGTATCCGTGCCGAAAACGATGGTGGCGTTCGAGACGTAAATCAGCTCCGGCACGATGCGATAGTGCAGGGGCGACGGATAGAGGAAAATCGGCACGCCCGAGACCAGCGGCAGGATGGTGCCGGCCGTCAGACCGAAGGAGTGGAACATCGGCAGGATGTTGAACACCTTGTCGCCCGGATGGAAATCGATGCGCGAGGCCGCCTGGGCTGCGTTCGACAGGATGTTGCGGTGGGTAAGCACCACACCCTTCGGCGCACCTTCCGAACCCGAGGTGAAGAGGATCACGGCCGGATCATCGGCACTGCGCTTGACCAGCGGCCGATATTTGCGGATGAGGCCGAAGATCTTGTCGAGGAAGGTAATTTGCGTGCGCAGCTCGTCGAGCCAAACGAACTCGACCTGCTTTTCAAGCTCCTCGACAACGGGGCCAAGCTTGGCTTGCGTGACGAAGGCGCGCGAGCAAAGGATATGCCTGACTTCGGCGGTCTTGCAGGCGGACAGGATATTGGCGGCGCCTGCGGTGAAGTTCAACATGGCCGGCACTTTGCCTGCCGACATGACGCCGAGCACGGTCGCAGCCGTACCATTGGCGTTCGGCAGCATGACGCCGAGGGTCTTGTCGGCCGGGAACATCTTCTTGAATTTCGCACCCAGCACCGCGGCACCGGTGAGCAGCTTGGCATAGGACAGCTTGCCGGAGAGCGGATCCTCTACGGCCAGTTTTTTGCCACCGTATTCATGGGCGCTTTCGATGACGCGACCAAGCACGGTATTATCGGTATCCGCCGTGCGGAACATCAGCGCCGACATGATCTGGTAGAGTGCAGCACCGGCCGCGATGCGCCGCTTGCGGCCTTTCAGTTCCAGGGGAACGTCGAGCTTCACCGGCTCAAGGATCGTTACCTTGACCTTGGGGAAGAGGCGGCGGCGGACATGGCTTGAGGTGAGGTAAGAGGCATAGCTCTTTTCCAGACCGTCGATACGAACGGGCACGATCATCGCGCCCGTCTTGTCGGCAACCATGGCAGCGCCGTCATAGACCTTCATCAGCGTGCCGGTAACCGTCAGGCGTCCCTCCGGGAAGATCCCGACCGGGCTGCCGTCCTGGATGACCTTGATCAGGGAACGCGTCGCCATCGGCTTGGTCGGATCGAGCGGCAGGAACTTGCACTTCGTCAGCAGAGGACGCACCCACCACTTCTTCGCAAAGGCATAGTCGATGGCGAAGACCGGCTCTTCCTCGGTGATGGCGAGCGCCAGCGCGCCGTCGAGCAGGCTCACATGGTTGAGGGCGATGATCGGCGCCGGGCCGGCCTTGCGGATGTTTTCCAGGCCCTCGACTTCCAGCCGCATGAACGCGCGGAAGATGATGGAGATGAGATCGCGGAAGGCATTGGTCGGCAGCGTCTTCAGCATCGCCCAGGCGATCACGACGTTGAGCGCCGAGATGCTGAGGACGATCACCGGGATCGACAAGCCGACGGCCTGCAGCACAGCCACCAGCGCCAGGCCGACCGCTATGAAGAGTGCGGACAGCACGTTTGCCGCGCCGATGACGCGGGCGCGGCGGTCCTCATTCGCCCAGCTCTGCATGGCGGCAAAGGTGGGAACGGCGAGGAAGGCGCCACCGATTGCCATGCCGGCCAGATCGACCGCGACACGGATTGTCTTCGGCCCTTCGAAGAAGGCGAGAATGGACTCGGTATGCGAGCTGGACTGAAGACCCCAAAGGTTCCAGGCGAGATCGAGACCGAAGAGCGCGACGATCAACATGCCCACGGGCGCCGGCAGGAGCACGATGCGGCCGGCGGCCATCCAGCCGGCGATGGCCGAGCCGATGGCGACGGATATGGCAAAGATCGCCAGATAGGCGGGAACGACGATTTCCGAACCGCCGAGAATGTCAGTCACCATGATCGGCAGCATCGACATGATGAAGGCCCCGACGAACCAGAACCAGCAATTCATCAGCGACGCACGCCAGATACGGCTGTCTGCACGAAGCTCATTAACGAGCCGGTAGCTGGAGCGGATGACGTTCCTATCGACGACAAGATCGGGCGCCTTGGAGCCGGTTGAGGGGATCATGCGTGCGGCAAACCAGCAGAGGACGGAAAGCCCCATCATCATCGGGCCGAAGATCCAGACGTTGTCCCCCTGCCGGAAGGCGACGGCCGAGACCATCGTGCCGGTGAGAATGGCGATGAAGGTTCCGCCCTCGATCCAGGCATTCGCCTTGGGAAGGTCCCTGCTTGCGAGGTGATCCGGCAGGATGCCGTATTTGATCGGCCCGAAGAGCGAGGAGATGACGCCGAAGCCGAAAAGGGCGAGCATCAGGATCCAGATGGACGAAAAGGCGATGCCCACCACCGAGATGGCTGCGACGACGAGTTCGCAGCGCTTCAGAAGCTCGGCTATCTTGGCTTTGTCGTATTTGTCGGCAAGCTCGCCGGCAATCGCCGAAAGCAGCAGGAACGGCACGATAAAGATGCCGCCCGCCAGCGTCACCAGCGCGGCACCCTGGGCTGCCATCTGCGCGAGAATGACGAAAATCAAAGTCTGCTTGAGAAAATTATCGTTGAAGGCGGTGAGGAACTGCGTCCAGAACAGCGGCGCGAATTTCCTCGATCTCATCAAATGGGTTTGCATGACGTTCCCCTTGTTCGGTGAACAAGACGCCACAGAGTGGTTACGCAAAGGTTGAGCGCGAATACAACTCTGTGGCGTCGTTAATAAAGGTTAGTCTTGACCGTCACGATTGAACTTAACGAGAAGCTTCTCGGTGCGGGCATCCTCCACCTTGCGGATCAATTTGTCAGCCTCGGAATTATCGCGAACCGTCTTGGTAACGTTGACCGTCGTCTGCACCAGCATCAGGATGCCCATGGCGAGATAGCCTTTGCCCCATAAGTCGATCGGCATCATGTAAAGGCCGACGAAGAGCATAAATGCGGCGGCGGCAAAGGAGACATAGGAAAAGCTGACCCAGGCCTGGGAATGTTTCTGGAAGCTGTCGTTCATGATCGTACCCTCTCTAATATGTTTGGTGTGTTCGGTTTCAGGCTGCTGAATTCATGCGCTCGCGCAGGCGGGCAAGCACGTCGTCGGCCGAGGGACCGAGCGGTGCACCGAAGCCGGCATTGGCGAGCTTTTCGATGATGATTGCGGGCCGGTTTGCGGCGTCCATTTCCTTCAGGGTTGACGTGGCAATTTCGCATCGATCCTGATAGGCGCGAAGACGGGCCAGCGTCTCCTCGGCTTCGTCCAAGTTCGCCAAACCTGAGCCATCATTGCAGACTGCATTCAGCTTCTGTGTCTGCTCGGTCGCACGCGCCAGGCGCTCGCCGCGCTGTAACCCCTGCAGGCGCGCTTCCGAGGACCGGACTGTCGCCTTGAGCTTGGCGATCGTCGTGGCGAATTGCGCCTGTGCCTTCTCGGAGGAACCGCGCTCGGCTTCAAGCTCGGCAATCGCCTCGGCCGCTTGCCGGGCGAGTTCGTCATTGCCCTTCTGCAGGGCCGCGACGGCCCGGGTTTCCAGATCCGCGATGCGACCGACGATCGCCGCGTGCTGGCTCTTTTCCTGCTCATTCTGTGCGACGGCGATTGCCACCGCCCGCCGCGCCGACTGAATGGCGCCGGCTGCATCGCGGATCTGCTGGGCAAGCAGAGGCATGGCGTTGCGATCGATGAACGCCTGCTCCGCATCATAGGCCCGACCGCGGATGAGCGTCAGAATTACATTGAACATTTGTCGTCTCCTGTTTATGAACGATGTTCACGAAGAGAGATATGCCAGACTCATGAACGTTGTTCAAGGATAATTTGAACAACGTTCAAAAAATCGGATCGGAATGGTTAATGGCGAGAAAAACCCAGGAAAAGCGCGAGGATCTGAAGCTGCGGCTGATCGAGGCGGCGCGCCATCGCATCGCGGCCGATGGCCTCTCCAACTTGCGAGCACGCGATGTCACGCAGGATGTCGGCTGCGCTCTCGGAGGACTCTATACCGTCTTTGCCGATCTCGACGATCTCGTCATCCACGTCAATTCGGCGACATTGAAAGCACTGGAGGCCTCTCTTGCTCTGGCTGAGGTCAAGGACCGAACGCCGGCGGATCGGCTGCGCAACCTTGCACGCGGCTATCTGCGATTCGCAGTCACCAACCGCAATCTATGGAAGGCGCTCTTCGACCATCGCCCGCCGGACGAACGCCCTACCCCCGAATGGCATCTGGAAGAGCATATGTTCCTGATGGGCATCATCGCCGAACCGCTTGCCGAGCTGCAGCCCGCCATGTCCGAGACGGCCCGCGCCATTCGCGCCCGAACGCTGTTCGGAGCTGTGCATGGCGTCGTCAGCATCAGCCTTGAGGGACGCTTCGTCGGCCTGCCCGTCGAAAGCCTGGAAAAGGAGCTCGACGACTTCATCCTGACGGTCGCGGCAGGGGCCGCGGTGCGGTAGCGCTATGCGTGTTTTGGGGCACTCAAGGATGTGACGGCGCGTATGTCCTGATATCGCCGAAGGCGTAGCCGCGCTGACGAAGCGTGCGGATAAGCGCCTGCAGGTTTTCCTGTCCATTGAATTGATCCTGAAACATCTCATCATGCATGAGCAGGATCATCTTGCCCGGCTGGGTAAAGCGGCCGTACTGAAAGAGGTGATCGATTTCGTTGATCAGATGGTCCACCGATTGCACCGGCTTGCCGTCATTGCTGTGCACCCATTCGAAATCCCAGCCATAGAGATAGAAGCCCGCTTCGGCGACGAGCTCGTAATCCAGCCATTCGCGCTCCCATTGGGCGACGTTGATGGAAAGATCCTCCCTGGAAACAGTCGGAAGCCGAAAGACGTCCCTGCCCGGCAATCGCGCATTCACCATCGGCGTGAGGCCGAGCACCTGGTTGGCGTGAAGCATGTCCGCGACGACAGCCTGGGTGTTGGAGTAATACCGCCTGTAGCGATTGTTGGCGTGGGTGTAGCTGTGATTGCCGACCGTCACCAGCGGCATTGCCTTTGCCTCGGCCAGCAAATCGCGGCCCGCAGGGATGGTTTCCACATGCAGGCCGACCATGAACATGGCTGCCGGGACATTTTCCTTACTCAACACGGAAAGGACGTTTTTCGTCCCCGGCAAGGGGCCATCGTCAAACGTCAGGTAGATCGTCCGGTCGGCGGCTGAGGCGCCGATGGCGCAGGCTGTGAGGAAGAGGCCCGCAAGCAGCCATCTGAACACCGCATTCCACGGGGAATTCAATCCGCCCAAACCTGCAACCTCCCGCTTCATTGCAGCAAACTGGCATATCGTTTCCGACAAGGAAAGCAGCATGGCGCCCCGAAAAGCAAAGGGCGCTCGACCCATTTCTGGGGAGCGCCCTTGCTTTTAACCCGGACAGCGAACACCGCGTCGACACAGAAATGTCAGCGCGGCAGGCCATCGATACAGGTGATGGCGTGCAAATAATAGCGAATCGCGCATTTTGCAAGAGCGAACTTCAAGGAAATGCTCAGGGTCCGCCAAAAGGGAGAATCCTTCGGCTTCGTCCTCGCATAACCGCGATATCGCGCTTCAATCAGGCAGCCTGAAGGGCTGCGTCCCTGGGAATCTCGACATCGATCTCCAGCATGGAGACATGCTCGTCGCGATCCATCTTGACCTGCACCTTATCGCGATCGACCTGAACATGCTTGGCGATGACGGCCAGGATTTCCTCGCGCAGAATGGATACGAGATCCGAGTCCACCGAGGCACGTTCATGGGCAAGGAGAATCTGCAGGCGCTCGCGCGCCATGGGTGCAGATTGCTGCTTGCGGAACAGTCCGAAAATGTTCATGCGGCCCTCCTTGCGAAGATCTTGCCGAAGATGCCCCGCTTTTCGCCGGGGATGGTGATCGGCAGCTGCTCGCCGGCAAGGCGGCGTGCGGCTTCGAAATAGGCGAGAGCCGGCGCACTGCGGGCATCCGCGAGCGTCACCGGCGAACCGATATTGGAAGCACGAAGAACATCCATGCTTTCCGGAATGATCCCGAGCAGGGGAATGGAGAGTATCTCCAGCACGTCATCGACCTTCAGCATGTCGCCGCGCTCTGCGCGAGCGGCATCGTAGCGGGTCAGCAGCAGGTGCTTCTCCATGCGCTCGCCGCGCTCGGCCTTCAGCGTCTTGGAGTCCAGCAAGCCGATGATACGATCGGAATCGCGTACCGAGGATACCTCGGGATTGGTGACGACAACAGCGACGTCGGCGTGCCGCATCGCAAGCGTTGCGCCGCGCTCGATCCCGGCCGGGCTGTCGCAGATGACCCAGTCGAAGTGGTTCTTGAGCTCATTGATGACACGCTCGACACCCTCGGGCGTCAGGTTGTCCTTGTCGCGCGTCTGCGAAGCCGGCAGCAGGAAGAGCGTTTCCAGCCGCTTGTCGCGGATCAGGGCCTGCGGCAGCCTGGCATCGCCATGGATGACGTTGACCAGATCGTAGACCACGCGCCGTTCGGCTCCCATCACCAGGTCGAGATTGCGGAGGCCGACGTCGAAATCGACGACGACGACCTTTTCGTTTCTCTGCGCCAGAGCCGCCCCCAATGCGGCAGTCGAAGTCGTCTTCCCAACTCCGCCCTTGCCTGATGTGACGACGATTACCTTGCCCATCTCGCTCTCCTGTTTTGGCCCGCTTCGGCTCAGATTAGTTTTTCTGCCATGATCGTCTCGCCATCCAGCCAGAGCTGGACGGGTTGTCCGCGAAGGCCGGGTGCGACGTCTTCCGCCATTTTGTAGATGCCATCGATCGCCAGCAGCTCGGCCTCGAGCTTGCGGCAAAAGATTCGCGCCGATGCATTGCCGATAGATCCGGCCATGGCCCGGCCGCGCAAGGTGCCGTAGATATGCACGGACCCTCCGGCGATGATTTCCGCGCCTGATGCCACCGATCCGATGACGGTGACATCCCCCTCCGGAAAGATCACCGACTGGCCCGAACGGACCGGCTCGCGGATGATCAGCGATTGGGTCACCGGGCGAACCTCGGCGGGCGCCGGCTTGCTTTCGCTGTTTCGCCGTTCGACGACCGGCTCGGTCTCGGTCACCTCGAAATCGGCTGCCGGACGACCGCCCTTCAGCACCGGCGGCATGCCGGCCCCGACGATGGACGGACGTCCGCCCTCGATGCCCATGATGCTGACATTGCGGGCGGCAAGCTCGCCGATCAGCTCCTTGAGCTGCGCACGATCGATCGGCAGATCGGTTATGTCGAGCACGACCGGCCGCCCAAGAAAGAAGCCGGCCGAACGGGCTGCAAGGTCATCGAGCCTTATCAACCACTGGTCCAGCGGCAGATCGGGCGAAAGCATGACCGCAAGAAAAGAGCGGCCCTTGATACGGATCGAGCGAGCGTCTGTTAGCACTTTGGTCATCTATGTGAATAAATCGTTGACCTTGTGTACCGTTGACATGGTTAACAGTTGGTTAACGTCCGCTGTGATTTAGGCTTGATCCGCCCCATACGGCGGCAATGCTCGCAAGCGGCGAGAGCTCTTTCGAACCAGGATCGTAGACGCACGGCGCGGCAAATATAGCTGCGGCGGCGAGAAGAAGAATAATTGGTCTCATGAGGCTCTCCAGATGCGAGGCCGGAGCCGATCCGCATCATCCCGCGAACGCGGAGGCGGCCCCGCAGGTTAAATTTTGCGGTGTCGACAACGACATTGCGCGCCGCGCATTCAAGCGAGCGGCGCGCAATATCAACGCTTAAGCGACGCTCAGGCGAGCTTCAGTTCGACATTGATGTTGCCGCGGGTCGCCTTCGAATACGGGCAGGTCTGGTGTGCTTCTTCGACGAGCGTCCTTGCCAGGTCGGGTTCGATGCCGGGCATGCTGACAGTCAAGCGTGCCTGCAGGAAATAGGCACCTTCCGTGGTCCCCAGATCCACTTCCGCATCGACCGCAAGATCGGCCGGGAGCTTGATCTTCCGCTTGCCAGCGGCAAGGCCCATCGCGCCGATGAAGCATGCCGACCATCCGGCCGCGAAAAGCTGCTCGGGGTTGGTGCCGGCGTGGGCGCTGCCGGGAGGCGAAAGCTGGACATCCAGTTGGCTGTCATCGCTGCGCGCGGAGCCATCGCGGCCACCGATGGTATGGGTTTTGGCGGTGTAGAGAACCTTGTCGATCTTCGTCATGGAACACTCCTTTTGTTGCGTCGCCCGCTTTGTTGTGTCGTCTGGGGCGACGTCAGTTGACGGAGTGGTTTTTGATGGACCGACGTATCCTGCATGTTTCCGAAATCGCCGGAAATGTCACGGAACGTACACCCATATCGGCCGGACACAATTGCTTACAAAGACGCTGAAAATCTTTTGGCAGGACATCAGGCGATCGCGACTTCAGCAGCCAGTCCGCCGCCGTCGCGATTGTAGAGCCTGACGGAGCCGCCAAGCGTCTGGGCCAATTGCTGGGCTATCGCAAGGCCAAGCCCTGTGCCGCCCGTATTGCGGTTGCGCGATTGCTCCAGCCGGAAGAACGGCTGCATGGCCGATTCTATCTGGTCTGGCGGAATGCCCGGGCCGCGATCGAGGACCGTTATGACGACGTCGCCTGTATCCCTGCGTTCCACGGAAATTTCCGCTGCCCCGGCGAACTTCAGGGCATTGTCGATGAAGTTGGTGAGGATGCGGCGAAGGGCATGCGGTTTTGTCGCCACTGTTCCCTGAATCAGGCCGAGAATCTCGACCGATTTGCCGGTATCCTGATAGTCATAACAAATGCTTTCGATGAAGGAGGCGAGATCGATGCGGGAGCTCTTCTCGCCGTTGCCGTGGGCGCTGCGCGCATAGGCGATGCCATCCTGCACCAGCCGCTCGATTTCGCCGAGATCCTGCAGCAGTTTCGTTTTCTCGGGCGATTCGTCGGCGATGTCAGCGCGCAGGCGCATGCGGGTGATCGGCGTCTGCAGATCGTGGGAGATCGCCGCAAGAATCTGCACGCGCTCCTCGAGATAATGCGCGATGCGATCCCGCATAGCATTGAAGGCCTTGGCGGCGTGGGCGACCTCGCTCGGCCCTCGATCGCTCAACGCCTCTCCCTTCTTATTGGGATCGAGCGCGTCGGCGGCCGCGGCGAACTCGGCGAGCGGGCGGATTGCCAGACGAACGGCAAACCACGTACACAGCACGATGACCAGCATCTGCACCACGAAGACGTAAGGCAGCCAAGAAGCGATCGGCATGATGCCCTTCGGCGTGACGTCGATCGTCAACGGGCTGCCGTCGCTCAAATTCAGATGCGCCTGCAGGCGCGAAATAGGACCAGGTATTGATTCGATGCGTATGGGAAAGCGATGGCCAACGGCATCCTCGATCTTGGCGGCAATTTCCGCGCCATGACCCGAGGTATCCGGCACGCCCGGCAGCCCCGGCCCCAGCTCGAAATGGTAATTGCCGCGGCTGAGCCAATCGACGAAGCCGGCCCTCTCGTCGGCCGGCAAACGGTCAAGCACCGCGATCGACGTCGCGACGTCACTCTCCAGCGTACCGAGCATGACGGCCTTTGCCGACATGTAGCGCTCGAGGTAGAGCACGCTGAAGGAAAGCCCGTAAGCGATCGCAAGTCCGACCAGCAGAATCATTGAAATGCGCGAGCGCAGGGTGCTGGGCCACGATAGGCTCCGGCGCAACAGGGCCGCCGTGCTCATGGGCGCAGCTCCGCGATCTCGACCGGAACGGAGAAGACATATCCCTCGCTGCGGACCGTCTTGATGTAGGTCGGCTCGCGCGCATCGTCGCCCAAACGCTGGCGAAGCCGGCTGACGAGCAGGTCGATCGACCGATCGAACAGATCTGCATCGCGGCCCTGGGTGAGGTTCAGCAGCTGGTCGCGATTGAGCACCCGCTGCGGGTGATCGATGAAGACGCGAAGCAGGCGGTATTCGGCGCCGCTCAAGGCGATTTCCGTTCCGTCCCGATCGAGAAGGTGGCGGCCGACCGTATCGAGCCGCCAGTCGCCGAAGACGAGCAATTGCCCGGCTTCGCTGATCTGCAGGTTGGGTGGCAGCATTCGCGTGCGCCTGAGCACGGCCTTGATGCGGGCGAGAAGCTCGCGGGCGGCGAACGGCTTGGGCAGGTAATCGTCGGCGCCCATTTCGAGCCCGAGGATCCGGTCCATCTCGTCGCTGCGCGCCGTCAGCATCAGAACAGGCGTCGCCTTATGCTTTCCCGCGCGAAGCTCACGGCAAAGCACCAAGCCATCGTCACCCGGCATCATGACATCGAGCACGATCAGATCGACCGAATTGGCCTCGAGAAAACTGCGCATCTGGCGGCCATCGGCCGCTGTCGTCGTCCTCAAGCCGTTCTTCGTCAGATAGCTCGACACCAGCTCGCGGATTTCACGGTCGTCATCGACGATCAGGATGTGGTCGATATGCTCCATTTGTCTTCTCACTCAATCACTATCGTAAGTGTCAGCCTACGAACATTCTTCGAGGCGCCGGCATATGCCAGCGCCCCCCCGCACACTATCGCCGAACTAGAAACGATCAACATCTATCACAGCCTGCGCAAACGCCTGCGGCGCTTCCTGGGGAAGATTGTGCCCAATGCCGCCGGTGATCGTGCGGTGCTCGTACTTGCCCGAGAACTTGGCCCGATAGGCTGACGGTTCCGGGTGAGGTGCGCCGTTCGCATCGCCTTCCATGGTGATGGTCGGGATCGAGATCACAGGTCCGGCGGCCAGTGTCTTTTCATAGGCATCGTACTTCGCCTCGCCTTCGACGAGGCCAAGGCGCCAACGGTAATTATGGATGACGACCTCGACATGGTCGGGATTGTCGAAAGCGGCAGCCGACCGGTCGTAGGTCGCATCGTCGAAGGCCCATTGCGGCGAAGCAGTGCGCCAGATCAGCTTGGCAAACTCATGCCGGTTTTCCTGATAGCCAAGGCGGCCGCGCTCGGTGGCAAAATAGAACTGATACCACCAGGCAAGCTCGGCCTTCGGCGGCAGGGGCTTGCGGTTGATCTCCTGGCTGCCGATCAGATAGCCGCTGACCGACACCAGCGCCTTGCAACGCTCGGGCCAGAGTGCCGCCATGATGTCGGCGGTGCGAGCGCCCCAGTCATAACCGGCAACGACGACTTTTTCGATCTTCAAAGCATCGAGAAGCGCGATCATGTCGGCAGCAAGAGCTGCCTGTTGACCGTTGCGCGGGGTCTGGCTCGAAAGGAACCTGGTGGTGCCATAGCCGCGCAGATAGGGGATGATGACACGATAGCCGGCGGCGGCCAGCACCGGTGCGACATCGACGAAGCTATAGATATCGTAAGGCCAGCCATGGAGCAGCAATACGACCGGACCATTTGCCGGGCCGGCCTCGGCATAGCCGATATCGAGTACGCCCGCATCGATCTGCTTCAGCGCACCGAAGGACGTGTGAGTGCCGGCCTTGACGGCGGGTACGGCAACAGAAGCCTTCGGCTGCTGCGCGGCGGCGATGGTCGGGAGGCCGAATTCGGCGGCAGCAACGGCGACTGCGGCGATGCCAAAAAAGCGCCGGCGATTATGGTTGATTTCCTCGTACATCAGTCTCTCCTGTGGAATGGATGTTGAGGGCAAGAAAGCCGGCCGCATGTGTCGCCGGTGTGTCGTTAGCCGCCCGATTTTGAATGCCCATGTAGCTTCCGGCGGCGCAGATACAGTCTGATACAATCGGCAGCCCCTGGCCGCGGGGTAATCGCTTATGAAATGAAGTCGTTGCGGCGCGACCCCTTCTCCCCAGCGGGGAGAAGGAGCTTGCTGCACTGGCATCGTTTCGTTTGTATCGCAGTGTATCGAAGCCGAAGACATCGACGTTTCGGTACATTCTCCCCTCCAATCAGACACACTCGAGATACGTCGCCAGCGGCAGATAGCGTCACTGCTGGGCACGGCACGTCGCCGTCCGCAGCCGGTCAATCCGTTCTAAAGGAACAAAGACGATGACGCTTCTCATCATTGCCTATCTCGGTGGCGCGCTGACGATCCTCAGTCCGTGCATCCTGCCTATTCTCCCCTTCGTCTTCGCTCGTGCCGGGCAGCCCTTCGCCAAGAGCACGCTGCCGATGCTTGCAGGCATGGCGATCACCTTTGCCCTGGTCGCAACGCTTGCCGCCGTCGGCGGTAGTTGGGCCATTCGCGCCAATGAATATGGTCGCCTTGTCGCGATCGTGCTGCTTGCACTCTTCGGCCTTAGCCTGCTGTCGCCGCGCGTGTCGAGCCTGCTTTCCCGGCCGGTTGTCGACCTCGGCAACAATCTTCTGAACGCCGTAGGCAAAGGCGGCGCCACATCGAGCGTCCGGAGCTCCTTCGTGCTGGGTATTGCGACGGGGCTGCTCTGGGCGCCCTGCGCCGGGCCGATCCTCGGGCTCGTGCTCACCGGCGCTGCCTTGAAGGGCGCCAACCTGCAGACGACATTCCTTCTGCTTGCCTATGGTGCCGGTGCGGCAACTTCGCTCGCCGTCGCCCTCTTCGCCGGCGGCAAGATCTTTGCCCGTATGAAGAACTCGCTCGGGATCAGCGAGCGCATCCGCCAATTGGCCGGCGCGGCCGTCCTGGCAGGGGTCGCAGCCATCGCTCTCGGCCTCGACACCGGCCTTCTCGCCCGGCTGTCCTATGCAAGCACCGGCTCGTTCGAGCAGGCCTTGCTGGAACGGCTGCATGCGAAGTCCACAGATAGCGCGCCGACCGAGATCGCCAGCAATATCGCAGTCGGCGATGCGGCGCGACCGTTCCACAGCAATCTTCCGATTGAAGGACCGGCCCCCTCGCTCGACGGCGCCGTGACTTGGCTGAACTCGCCGCCGCTGACCACCGCCGACCTTCGCGGCAAGGTCGTGCTCGTCGACTTCTGGACCTATTCCTGCATCAACTGCATCCGTACCATCCCCTATGTTCGTGCCTGGGCGGAAAAATATAAGGATCAGGGTCTCGTCGTCATCGGCGTCCATGCTCCCGAATTCGCCTTCGAGAAGAATGTCGATAACGTCAAGAAGGCGATCGCCGACTTCAAGATCGGCTACCCGGTCGCCATCGACAACGACTATCGCATCTGGCGTGCCTTCGAGAACAACTACTGGCCTGCCCATTACCTGATCGATGCCAAGGGACAGATCCGCTACCAGCATTTTGGCGAGGGCAACTATCCCCAGACCGAGCAGGCGATCCAGGATCTTCTGCGCGAGGCAGGCAGCGACATGGCGCAGAGCGCCCCTGTCGTACCGGATGCAAAGGGTGCAGAGGCCAGCCCCGATCTCGGCGACATCCGCTCCGGCGAAACCTATGTCGGCTACAGGCAGGCGACGGGTTTCGTCTCCCCCGAGAACCTGAAGGCCGATACCGCCGCCAACTATTCGATTGCCAATCCGGGCCTCAACCAATGGGGATTGGCAGGCACATGGACAGTCGGCCCCGAGCAGGCATCGCTCGACAAGGCAGGCGGCGGCATAAGCTACCGCTTCAGCGCCCGCGATCTGCATCTCGTCCTCGGGCCGGCGGCGGACGGCAAACCGATCCGCTTCCAGGTGACCGTCGATGGAAAGGCGCCGGGTGCTGACCACGGCTCGGATATCGACGCTGCCGGAAACGGGACCGTTACAGGAACCAAACTCTACCAGCTCGTTCGCCAGTCCGGCGACGTCATGGCACGCAACTTCGAAATCCGCTTCCTCGATCCGGGGGTCCAGGCCTACGCCTTCACCTTCGGATGAACCCTCCCCAACCCCGCATCAACCTTTACCGACAGGAGTCCTACCCATGAACAACCGCTTTCTTTCCGTCGTCGCACTTGGCCTCGCCGCAAGCACCTTGGCGTTTGCAGCCCAGGCTGCCGAGATCAAGAACATCGTCATCGTCCACGGCGCGCTCGCCGATGGATCCGGCTGGCGCAAGACCACCGAGATCCTCGAAAAGCACGGCTTCAACGTCTCGATCGTTCAGGAGCCCATAACTTCACTTGCCGACGACGTTGCGGCAACGAACCGCGTGCTCGATCTGCAGAACGGGCCCAGCTTGCTCGTCGGCCACAGCTATGGCGGCATGGTCATCACCGAGGCGGGGAACCGGCCCGATGTCGCGGGGCTCGTCTATGTCGCAGCATTTCAGCCCGAAAAGGGCGAGAGCTTGATCGGTCTTGCGAGCTCCAAGCCGGCCGGCAGCATGAATATCCGCGAGACGAAGGACGGCCAATATCTCTATCTCGACCCGGCAACTTTCGCTGCCGATTTCGCCGCGGACCTTCCCAAGGATGAAGCCGACTTCATGGCGAAATCGCAGGTGTTTGCCGCCAAGGCAGCCTTTACGGCAAAGGTTGATGATCCGGCCTGGCGATCGAAGAAGAGCTGGTCGATCGTGGCAAGCGACGACCGCTCCATCAATCCCGAGCTTGAGCGGGACATGGCAAAGCGGGCGGGCAGCGAGGTGACCGAAATCAAGGCGAGCCACGCCGTCTTTGCCTCTCAGCCTGAGAAAGTCGCCGCCGTCATCGAAAAGGCGGCCAAGGACGCAAGCAAGTAAAGCCAAACCGGCGGCGGCCTCATGAACGGGGCCGCCGCCCGCTCTTTATACTGGATCGTATCGGCTGACTTCGATCCCTGAACCGACAGGCAGGAGCACGGAGGTCATTCCCGGCTTGGCGCGAACGGCCTCGCCATAGCGTTTTACGTCTTCGTTGCCCGGCATCAGCATGTTGTCGGCAACGATGATCGCGCCGGGGTTGAGCTTGGGATAGAAAGCTTCCAGGCAGGGGACGTAGAGATCCTTCCACAAGTCGACGAGGACGAAGTCGACGCCCGAAGGCAATGCCTTGATCATCTCGACCGCGTCGCCGATCTGGAAATCGATATGCTCCGACAGGTCTGCCTTGTCAGCCATTTCCTTGGCGAACTCGGCCTTGTAGGCGTGCAATTCCATTGAGATAAGCCTTCCGCCGCTTGCGCGCGCAGCGTCGGCAAGCCAAATGCCGGAATAGCCGAAGGAGGTGCCTAGCTCCAGAATGGTAGGAGCTTTCAGGCTTTTCGCGACTATGTTGAGAAAGCGGCCGGTCTCCGGTCCAACGGCCCTCAGCCGGCGATCTTGACCGCCATCTCGCCCGCCCGGCGGCATCTCTCTCGGCTTGCTTTGCTCTTCGCGAATAAGGACGTGGTAGCTCTCGAGAACGGCTTTGATCTTCTTGTCCATGACAAACTCCTGCGTGAGTTGATTCTTCGCCAGCGGTCGCCGACGCGTTCTAACAGCGCGCCATGGTGCAGGCCGCCTCATCCAAAGCGGCAACGATCGCGTGAGCAGCAGTCGCTCGCCGCAGTCAAAACAGCTGCTTGCCGCCCGTCTACTATGGTGATGCTTGTGTCTGCGACGCTTGAGGAACTCGCGCTCATCCTCAGAGGGATCGTCGTGATGATGTTTCAGGCGATAGGGATATATTTCTATATATCCGCACTCAAGATATATCGAGATATATGTCTGAAATTTAATCTGCCAACCGCGACCCACGAGAGAGATCGATCAGGACACGAAGCCTTGCCGGCATCTGGCGCCGCTGGGCGAAATAGTGGCTGTGCCCCGGATAGGGCGGGCTCCAATCCTCCAGAACGGTGATCAATTTGCCTGTCGTGACATGAGCGACAGTGACTGCTTCGCTGATATAGGCGAGCCCCGCCAACCGCGGCCGCCGCCACCATGGTCATCAAGCTCATCGGAAATGAGCGCGATCGAGGCGGGCCGCGTCGTCATCAACGGTGCACCGCATGAACCGCTCGCACCCTTTGGCGGCTTCAAGCAATCCGCCATGGGCCGCGAATCCGGCTCATATGGCCCGGAATCGTTTCTCGAACCTCGTGCCGTCTTGAGTTGATACCGATGCGGGCGTCGCGGATGGCAACCGCGGGTCAGGTAGATCGCGTTCAGGTTCCTGTTATAATCATGCTCTAGTCGTAGGGTAATTCCAATCTAAGGGAATCTGATGCCTGTCCGATCCGCTTATTCCGTTCCGCAGCGCCTGCTCCATTGGCTTGTTGCCCTACTCGTTTTTTTCAATCTGCTGTTTCCCGACGGCATGAATGCATGGCGTCACCTGGTCCATCGTGGCCAGACGCCCTCGCCTGGCGACATCGCCAGCGCCAATATCCACGCCTATGCCGGCATCGCGGTCCTGTTGCTCGCGATCGTTCGGCTGGCTGTGCGCTTCTCCTCCGATGCTCCCGAAAAGCCGAATGGTCAGCCGGCATTCCTGCATCACATCGCGCACGTGACGCATGTGTTGCTCTATGTCCTGATCTTCGCGATGCCGGTGTCGGGAATTGCGGCTTACTATCTCGGCGTGGATACGGCAGGCTCTGTCCACGGCGGACTTATGAAAATGTTGCTTTGGATCGTCGTCGTCCTGCACATATTCGGCGCGCTCGTTCAGCACTTCTATTTCAGATCGGACGTCCTGCGACGGATGACGATCGGCGAGAGCAATTCCAGGAAAAGTGCGTAGCGGTTTTCCGTCCGGAATTGCGTAAAAACAATAGCATAGAGCGGTCAGGCGATCCCGTGAAACGCGTAACCGCTCTAGAATCCTCGAGATGGCCGCTTATATCATGTGGCCGCCAAAATGCTTCTCGAAAGAGAACAAGTCCGTCGGCAATGCGCTTGCGCCCTGAAGCGCCAGATCGGCGAGAATCTCGCCGACAACGCTTGCAAACTTGAAGCCATGACCGGAGCAGGCCGAGGAAACCACCACGTTCGGCTGCCCCGGCAGCGTGTCGATCAGAAAGTCTTCGCTCGGCAGCATGGTGTAGCGGCAGGTCGTCGCCCGCACCCGAAATGATGCTGCATCCGGCAGACGCTTGGCGACGAAGCCGTCAAGCAGCGCCGTATCGGTGTCGTTGACAGCCGGATTAGGCGCCTCGGGATCGATAGGCTCCCTGAAATGCGCATGGCGGCCGACCTTGACGCCATCGATACCGATCGCCGGAAAACCGAAGAAGGAACCGTTGGAGCCCTCGTCCCGCAGAAAGCAGGGCATGCGCTGCGGCTCGGCGACGAAGCCGTCCCTGGGCTGATACCAGGCGACCACTTGGCGGATCGGCTGGGCATGGGGCCTCAGTTGCGGCACGAGTTCGGCAATCCATGCGCCGGTCGCGACGATCACCTTGCGAGCGCGATATCGTCCTGTCGTGGAAACAATCGTCACGCCTGCATCGTCAGGCTCAATGGCAACGACCCGCTCGCCGAAATGCAGCGCCGCTCCGTCTTCGGCCGCAAGCTTCAGATAGCCCATGATCGCGGCCTCGGGTCTGACATAGCCGCCCTGCGGGTCGAGCAGGCCGACTTCACCATCCTCAAGCTCGAAGGCCGGGAAACGGCGTTTCATGGCACCCTTGTCGAGCAGTTCATGAGGCAGTCCATGCATCTCGCAGGAAGCGCGCGTGCCGCTGACGATCTTGCTCTCGGGCGCTCCGATCTGCAGGACGCCGGTAACAGTCAATATTTCGGCGCGCAGCCGTGCCTCCAGCGAGCGCCAGTTTTCATAGGCGCGTTTTAGCAAGGGGACATAGGACGGATCCTCGAAGTAGCCGAGGCGGATCAGCCGGCTGTCGCCATGGGAGGAGCTGAGCGCATGCGCCGGAAAATGCGCTTCTATGCCGATCGCCTTTGCGCCACGCGCAGCGGCAGACGACAATGCCGCGCTCCCCATCGCGCCAAGACCGATGACGGCGACGTCGAATTCCACGGACATTCTATGCTCCAGTTTCACTGTCAGCGGGCGGTGCGGTCTGAGCGATCAGATCCCGCAAGCTCTCCATGTCAGCATTTAGCGGCCGATCGTCGCCATAGAGAGGAACGCGCGAACGGACCACAGTGTAGAGGCGATCCGTTCCCGGCGCTCTTGTACCCTCGGAAACGAGGAAATCATGCGCCTGCGCCGCCGCCATGAGTTCGATCGCCAGGATATATTCGGCATTGTCGAGGATGGTGAGCAGCTTGCTGGCAGCAGCCGTCGGATGCGCAAGAAAATCCTCCTGCTGGCCGGAGGTGAGGCCGCCGTCGAGCGATGCGGGGGCGGCCAGCCGCCGGTTGTCGTTGCTCAGGGCCGCAGCCGTATACTGGGCGATCATGAAGCCGGAATGGCTGCCGGCATCGCTTGCGAGGAAGGGCGGCAGGCCGCTGACCAGCGGATTGACGAGGCGATCCATCCGCCGCTCGCTCATGGCGGCAATCTGCGCAATCGCGATCGCCAGACTGTCGGCCGCCTGACCGAGGGCCGGTGCGACGGCATGCGCCTCGGAGGAGACGACGGGTTGCTCCGGCGTGCCCGAAACAGCCGGATTGTCCGTAACCGAAGCCAATTCCTGATCGACGATGCGGGCGGTCTGTTCGAAGACATCCCAGGCCGCGCCATGCGCATGCGGAACGGCTCTCAAGCTCAAGGCATCCTGCGTTCGCCTCCCGAAGGCTGCGGCGACGAGACCGCTGCCGTGCAAGCGGCTGCGCAGCCTGCGGCCGACCTTGGCAATGCCCGCCGATGGGCGAAGTGCCAGCACCGCCTCGTCGAAAGCCGCGATCTGGCAGCCGGCCGCCTCCAGCGTCAATGCGGCGATCGCATCGGCCCAATCAAGCAGGCGCTCGGCTCGGCAAACGGCAAGCGCCGACAATCCCGTGGCGCAGGCCGAGCCATTGACGAGGCTCAGCCCCTCCTTGGCGCCAAGCACCAATGGGCTCAGACCGATCGCGGCAAGCGCCTGCGCTCCGGTCATCGACTTCCCCTTCACGACTGCGCGGCCTTCGCCGATCAGCACGAGGGCGGTATGGGCGTTGTGGGTCAGATAGCCGGCAGAGCCTTTGGAGGGGACCTCGGGAATGCAGTCCCGCTCGAGAAATGCTGCAAGATGGCTGACGATCTCGGGCCGCACGCCGGAATGACCATGCGCGAAATTGGCGATCTGCGCCGCGATGATGGAGCGGACCTCGCGGACCGGCAGCAGAGGTCCGACGCCGCAGGCATGGCTCATGATGATATTGCGCGAAAGCCGGCTCTGCGAGGCGCGGTCGACGACCGTGTCGGACAAGGCGCCGACGCCGGTATTGACGCCATAAGCACGCACGCCCGTCTCGACGATGCGCTCGACGATGCGGCTTGCCTGCGCGACACGCTCCCAGGCGGCCTCCGATAGGGACAGCGGTTCGCCGCCACCGACGCGCGCGACATCACGCCAACGCAAAGACTTGTCGATGGTGACAGTCATTGTCCGGTTCCGAAATGGCCGATGAACTGACGGAAGGCCGGCGACGCGCCGCCGCCGAACATCTCGTCCGGAGCGCCGCTGCTTTCGACGAGCCCTTCTTTCATGAAGACGACGCGGTTGGAGACGTTGCGGGCAAAGCTCATCTCGTGAGTGACGACCAGCATGGTCATGCCCTCCTCGGCAAGCGCGCGCATGACGCGCAGCACTTCCCCGACGAGTTCGGGATCGAGCGCCGACGTCGGCTCGTCGAACAGCATGACCTTGGGCTTCATGGCAAGGGCGCGAGCGATCGCGGCACGCTGCTGCTGACCACCGGATAGATGCGCGGGATAGGCATGGCGCTTGTCGGCGATGCCGACTTTCTCGAGAAGCGCTTCGGCTTCGGCGATGCACTCGGCGCGCGGGCGCTTCAAGACGTGAACTGGTCCCTCGATCACGTTCTGCAGGATCGTCATGTGGGACCAGAGATTGAAACTCTGGAAAACCATGCCAAGCTCGGAGCGGATGTGATCCACCTGCTTGTGGCTTGCCGGGCGGCTGTATCCGTTCTTGTGGATCATGCGGATCTGCTCGCCGTCCACCCAGATCTCGCCATCGGTGGCGATCTCAAGCAGGTTGATGCAGCGAAGGAAAGTCGACTTGCCCGAGCCGGAGGCGCCGAGCAGCGAAATGACGTCGCCGTCCTGGGCATCGAGAGATATGCCACGCAAAACTTCATGGGTGCCGAAGCTCTTGCGGATGTTGCGGACTGAAAGTCGGGTGACACCTGGCATGATTTGCCTGCTCCAATGAAGTTTTTAGGCCTTCAACGCCGGCGGGATAGCTCGGCGATGGCGGGACAGCGAATATTCCAACAGGGCCATGCCCTGCAGAATGATGAAATTCAGCACCAGGTAAATGATCGCCGCGCAGAGAAAGACTTCCATCGTGCGATAGGTGTGCGAGATCAGCCTTTGCGCAACGCCTGTCACCTCCCAGACCGTGACCAGGCTGGCGAGCGCGGTCGACTTCATCATCAGTACGATTTCGGTCGAATAGGCCGGCAGCGCGTGTCGGAAGGCGATCGGCGCGATGATGCGGCGCACGAGCAGGAGGCGAGACATGCCGATCGAGCGCGCCGCCTCGATCTCCTTTGGCGAAACGGCCCGGATGCCGCCGCGAAAGATCTCGGCCGTATAGCCGGCGGTGCACAGCGCGAGCGAAAGGATCGCACAGACCACGGGCTCGCGCAGAAACGGCCAGAGAAACGAATAGCGGATGAAGGAAAACTGCGCCAAGCCATAGAAAACAAGGAACATCTGGATCAGCAACGGCGAGCCGCGGAAGATGAAGATGTAGCCCTTGGCAAAACCCATCAGGATCGGATTGCCGCTCACACGCATGGCGACGATGACGAGCGCCAGAATACCGCCTGACACGATCGACAGAGAGAACAGCAGCAACGTCATCGGTACTGCCTGCAACAGGGTGATCATGGTGCTCGAGAGGAAGGTGAAATCCATGTGCCGCTCCTCAAGCCTGGCCGATGGTCGCGGCCGGCATGCTGCGATTGGCGCGTCGTTCCGCCCTGTTGAAGACGCGATCCGACAGGCTGGTCAGGATCAGGTAAAGCGCGCCGCCGACGATGAAAAACAGGAAATACTGGCGGGTGGATCCGGCAGCGACCTGGCTGGTACGCATCAACTCGGCAAGGCCGGTAACGGAGATCAAGGCGGAATCCTTGAGGCTGAGCTGCCAGACATTGCCGAGGCCGGGGATGGCGAAACGCACGACCTGCGGGATGATGACACGGCGCAGGCGCAGGCCGCTGTGCATGCCGATCGCCGACGCCGCCTCCAGCTCACCCTTGGAAATGGCAAGATAGGCGCCGCGGAAAACCTCGGCCTGATAGGCTCCGGAAATGATACCGACGGCAAGCGCCCCCGCTGCAAAGGAGGGCAGGCCGAGAAAACCCTCATAGCCGAGCCATTTGCCGACCGAGGTGACCGCTGAAGAGCCGCCGAAATAGATGAGATAGATGATCAGCAGTTCCGGCACGCCGCGAAAGACTGTCGTGTAGACATTGCCGAGCGTTTTCAAGAGCAGATTGCCGGAGAGCTTTGCGGACGCGACGATTGCGCCCAACACCGCCCCGATCGCCAGCGCCGTCGCCGTGACGGCAAGCGTCACCAAAGTAGCAACGAGGAGCAGAGCGCCCCACCCGTTCGAGCCGAAGCCCAGCAATTGCAAGCTTGCCATAGCGTCCATTCCCCGTCCGTGGCAGTTTCAGGCGTCAGGATATCATACGGTCTCCAGCCGCAAAGCCGGAGACCGATGGCAACGACCCGAAGGTCGTTGTGTTTATTCCGGGCTGACGTCGACCTTGAACCATTTCATCGACAGGTTCTTGATGGTGCCATCGGCAAGTGCGGACTTGATCGCTTCATTGAACTTGTCGCGCAGATCGGTGTCGGCCTGGCGGATGCCGAGACCCTCACCCTCGCCCCAGATGGAGCCGGCGACTTCCGGGCCAGTGAAGGCCAGCGTGTCGTTTGCGCTGGCGAAGGCATTGCTGAAATAGACAGCATCGTCGAAACCGAGATCGATACGGCCGTTCTGTAGATCGAGATCGCGGTCGGCGCCGGTCTTGTATTCACGGATCGTGGCGATCGAGCCGAAGTTGTCATAGACGAACTTGGCATAAACCGTTGCTGCCTGGATGCCGATGGTCTTGCCCTTGAAGGCTGCCTTCAACGCATCGATTTCTTTGACGCCGGTCTGGCCGGGCGTCATCTTGATGGTGGTGCCGGTGCCTGCAGCATTGGCAAGCGGGCTGTCCTTGGCGGTTGCGAAAGCGGCGGGCGTTGCAGCGTAAGGAACGGTGAAGCCGATGACCTGCTTGCGCTCATCGGTGATCGAGAGCGCGTCCATGATCACGTCGAACTTGCCGGCATTCAGCGCCGGGATCATCCCGTCCCAATCGGAGGCGACGAGTTTGCAGTCGATCTTGGCCCGCTCGCACAGGACCTTGGCGAGTTCCGGCTCGAAGCCGCCGAGCGATCCGTCGGCGTTCGTCATGTTCCAGGGTGCATAGGCACCTTCCAGAGTGATCGTCGCCGTCTTCCAGTCCTTGGCGACAGCCGGCGCACCGAAAGCGGCGGCGGCCATGGCGCCAGACAAGAGAATTGCACTGAATTTCATAGTGTAGAGCTCCTCTGAGGTTGAAACGGGCCTTGCGGCACTTCCTACCGATCTGCGCCGGCTTGCTCGCCTCTCCTATTTAATTTTTAGGATTGATTGCGAGGTTGTATAGGGTACCATATGAGATAATTTATGATATGCAAGTGGGAAAGTTGTTTTTGAGGCAGATTCAGTCCGTGCAAAGGGAATAGGCAATGAAGCATTCCGGCGAGATGAAACGCGAACTGGCGGAAAACGACGCCGCGCCTCTCTATGCTGGGGTCAAGCAGATGATACTCGATCGCATCCATAGCGGCGAGTGGCCTCCCAAATATCGCGTTCCCTCCGAAAACGAGCTGGTCACCGAACTTGGCGTCAGCAAGATGACGGCCAATCGCGCGCTGCGCGAACTCGCCAATGAGGGCGAACTGGTCCGCATTCAGGGCGTCGGCTCTTTCGTTGCCGAACGCAAGGGTGCATCCGCCTTGTTCGAGGTGCGCAACATTGCCGAGGAGATCGCCGAGCGTGGTCATTCCCATGAGGCAACGGTGATCGTACTGGCGCAGGAGGCGGCGTCGCCTGAGGTTGCCGACGCATTGGGGCTGGCTATCGGATCGCCCGTTTTCCATTCGCTGATCGTTCACAGCGAGAATGGCGTGCCCGTGCAGATCGAGGACCGCCATGTCCATCCGGAGGCCGCGCCCGACTATCTGCAACAGAACTTTACGGGAATGACGCCGAATGCCTATCTTTCGGACGTCGCCCCGCTCAGCGGCTCGGAACATGTGGTCGAAGCGGTCATGCCGCAGGCCTGGGAATGCAAACTGCTGACGATCCTGAAGACCGAGCCCTGCCTGACGATCAGACGCCGGACATGGTCGGCGCGCGGCGTCGTCTCCGTGGCGCGTCTCGTTTATCCCGGAAACCGATACCGATTGGAAAGTTACAACGGCAAGACTTCGGATCGTTAGTTGTATATGGAACAGCGGAGGTTCTTTGCGGCAGCGCTAGGAAACCAGGTGCGTGAACTGCACGAGCAACGCGCCCACCAGCAGGCCTGAAACTGTCGCAAGCACTTTCAGGAGCGCGCGCTCGATCCGCAAATGCCGTCCGGGCAGGACCAATGCCAGCGACTCGCTTGCCGCTGCGGTCACTATGCATAAGAGAGCAACGACGCGGCGATCCTCAGGGTAAGCCATGACGAACAGAAGTCCGAGCAGGCCAAACGGGATCACGCTGTCGATATTTGCCATTGCCATGAACGGATGCTTCGCCCCGACCGGGACGACCGTCGTAAACGCGACCAGACCAAGGACGATCCAGCCAAGAGCGTAGGCTAACAGAGTAAGTTCCATACGAAATCATAACAACAAGCAACGCGTTTTCAAGCTGCCCCGTACAGCGCGCGATGGGTCGTTGCTCAGCCTATCTGAATGTTGCCATCAACCGGGTTGCCCTTGCCGAAAAGAACCCAATAATGGATCCTGAAACCGGCTCCGTATCCACGATGTTCAGCCTCCTCCCTCATTGACAAAGCGCTTCTGCAAACGAAGATTCATGCGCGGCTCGGTGATTGTCGACGCGCTCTCGCCGCTATCTTTCAAAGACACGAGGAAATCCGATAATGCCTGACACAGAAGCCGTGAAGCAGCCAGCCACGTGGCGCATCGTAATTGCCGCCATCTTTGACTTCCTGACTGCCTTTTTTGTTTTCGGCTACATCATTGCCTCGATCTTCGGCGGTAGGACGGAGGACGGTTTTAAGCTCAACGGTCCGCCGGCTCTCCTGCTTTTCGCCCTCATCTTTGCCTATTTCATCGTGTTCAACCGATATCTGGGCGGCACGATCTGGAAGCGCATACTCCGCGCCCGGCGCCCGTAAGCCGGGCGAACGCATGCCACGCCATCGCGATCGGCTGCGCGGGTAACGCAAACCCTCAAAGGCTGCTGAGCAGCAGACTGGTTTCGCTGTTCGCAACGCCATCGATCATGCGCACCTCGCGCAACACCCGATCGAAATCCGACAGGCTGGTTGCTCTAATATTGGCGACGAGATCCCAATTGCCGTTCGTTGTGTGAAGCGAATAGATTTCTGGCAGACCGCGCAGCTTGCGTATGACCTGCGTCGTCGATTTTCCCACCACTTCGATCATCATGACGGCATGTACCGTCTGCTCGTCATAATCCTCCCGCACCCGAATGGTGAAGCCCAGCAGCGTGCCGGTTTCGATCAAGCGATCCAATCGGTTCTGCACCGTGCCGCGAGCGACACCCAGAACATCCGACAACTTGGAGAGCGAAGCACGACCGTCCGCGCGCAGATGAGCGATGATGCGCCGATCGAGATCATCGGGAATATATTTGGCAAGGGCCATTGCAAAATCCGGACTCTGTCATTTTCACAATAAGTGCTATACAATTTGTATAATAACATACCAGAACTGGCACAGTTTTGCGATTTCAGTCAATCGGCCCGCTTGTTACCCTATGGGGAATAATCTGATCGAGGACACCAGAATGCCCGCACTGCTTCCGTCGGAAAAAGCCTTCATCCCCTTCGTCAGCGTCGAAAACATGATGCGGCTCGTACACCATGTCGGCATCGAAACCATGCTGATCGGGCTGACCGAGGCCGTCGAGGCAGATTTTCGTCGCTGGGATCTTTTCGACAAGACGCCACGCGTCGCCTCCCATTCCCTTGACGGGGTCATCGAGCTGATGCCGACCTCGGATGGCGCTGTCTACAGCTTCAAATATGTCAACGGGCACCCGAAGAACATGGCGCAGGGCCTGCAGACCGTGACCGCCTTCGGCCTGCTGGCCGAGGTGTCGACCGGCTACCCCGTGCTGCTCACTGAAATGACGCTCCTGACCGCACTGCGTACCGCCGCCACCTCGGCCATGGCCGCACGCCATCTCGCGCCGGCAAAGGCTCGCTGCCTGGCGCTGATCGGCAACGGCGCGCAAGCGGAATTCCAGGCGCTGGCGATGAAGGCGGCTCTCGGGATCGAAGAGGTCCGTCTCTATGACATCGATCCGAAGGCGACGGAAAAGACCATGCGCAATCTCGCAAATATGGGTTTGCGATTGGTTCCCTGCGCATCGGCGCAGGCTGCCATCGAAGGAGCTGACATCATCACGACCTGTACGGCCGACAAGCAGTTCGCCACGATCCTGACAGACAACATGGTCGGTGCCGGCGTCCACATCAACGCGATTGGCGGCGACTGCCCCGGCAAGACGGAGCTTCATCGCGACATTCTGCTGCGTGCCGACACCTTCGTCGAATATCCGCCGCAGACCCGCATCGAGGGAGAGATCCAGCAGATGGATCCGGATTATCCGGTCACGGAACTGTGGCAAGTGGTGAGCGGCCGAGCACAAGGGCGCCGAAGCGAGGCACAGATCACGCTGTTCGACAGCGTCGGCTTCGCCATCGAAGACTTTTCAGCTCTGCGGTATGTTCGCGAAAAGCTGGTGGGCACGGACTACTTCCAGAAGCTTGATATCATCGCCGATCCGGACGATCCCCGCGACCTGTTCGGCATGTTGCAGCGCGCCGGTTGAGGGAAGGCCGATGACGCATGCAGCCTATTCCGCGCAGGCGCCGTCTGCCGTCGTCATGGTTCGCCCGCATCATTTCACCGTCAACACCGAAACTGCTGCCGACAATCGCTTCCAGCTTTCGACTGATTGGAGCGACGAACTCGCATCAAGGGCTTTCGACGAGATCACGCTTGCGGCGGAGACGCTCGAAAGCCATGGGGTGACGGTCCATCTGTTCGAGGATAGCGGCATAGACGCGCCTGACTCGGTGTTTCCCAACAACTGGTTCTCCACCCATGCCGGCGGCCATATCGCGATCTACCCTATGAAGGCGCCAAGCCGGCGTCGCGAACGGCGCAGCGACATCATCGAGATGCTGAAGCAAAACTATCGCGTCCAGGACGTCATCGATTATTCCGGGCTTGAGCCGGACGGTATCTTCCTCGAAGGGACCGGCGCTATGGTGCTCGACCATATCGATCGCGTCGCCTATGCCGCGCGTTCGGACCGGACCGACCCGATCGCGCTCGAACGCTTCTGCACGCATTTCAATTTCGAGCCGATGGTGTTCGACGCCCGTGACGGAGACGGCGTGCCGATCTATCATACCAATGTGCTGATGTGCGTGGCGACATGTTTCGCCGCGATCGGAACCGGCATGATCACGGACGCAAGACGGCGTAACGAAGTCGTCGCACGCCTGCAGCGCTCCGGCCGCGACATTGTGCACTTGAGCAACGCGCAGATCGACAGTTTCGCAGGCAATGCCATCGAACTGCAGGGCAAGGAGAGCCGAATTCTGGCACTTTCGACGACGGCGCTGGCCGCGCTCGGCGATGACCAGCGCGCTACGATCGAAGCAGATACCAGGATTATCGCCCTCGATATCCCCACAATCGAGCGCGCCGGAGGCTCGGTGCGATGCACCCTTGCGGGCATCCATCTCACCGCGAGAAACTGATATTTTAAAGATCGGCCGATGGGCAGCGACGGCGGCCAAATTCATGACCGCCATCGAATTCGTTGGCTACCGCTTCGGACGATTTCAGCCTTTGCCGCCTGCAACCACAAGTTCCGGCTCACGCACTCGGCCATTCAACGAAAAGGCCAGCAGTGCGGACAACAGCATCAGACCACCCACAATGAACATGGGCAACTCGTAGACGCCGGTCGCATCCTTGATGAGGCCGGTCACATAGGGTGCCGCAAACCCGGCGATGTTGCCGATCGTGTTGATGAGAGCGATGCCGGCTGCCGCAGCCGGTCCCGCCAGAAAACGCGACGGAATGGCCCAGAAGTTCGGCAGGGCCGCGAAGATCGCGCAGGCCGTCAGCGTAATCATCGCGATCGTCGCCTCCGGTGACCCCATGTAGAGCGCGGCGGGGATGCTGAACGCTCCCACCAGGGCCGGGATGCCGATGTGCCACGGCCTAACGCCGCGCTTCGATGCATCGCGGCTCCAGAAGAACAGGACGACAGCCGCGGGCAGATAGGGGATCGCCGTGATCAGGCCCTTGTCGAAGACATCGAACTTCGTGCCGAACTTCGTCTCGAAACCACCGATGATCGTCGGCAGGAAGAAGGCCAGCGCATAGAGCCCGTAGATCAGGCCAAAATAGATGACCGACAGCAGCCATACCCGGCCGTCGGTCAGCGCCAGACCCGTCATCTTGCCATGCGCCGCGGCCTTGGCCTTTTCTTCACCGGCAAGTTCACGGTTCAGCCAATCCTTCTCTGCCTGGGTCAGCCACTTGGCATCATTCGGCCTGTCGGCAAGATAGAACCAGGTGACGATACCGATGACGATGGCAGGCACCGCGACACCGAAGAACATGACGCGCCAGCCCTCGAGGCCGAAAAGGCCATGCATCTGGATCAGCATCGCGGCAAAGGGAGCACCGATCACCGTCGTCAACGGCTGGGCAAGATAAAACAACGCCAGGATCTTGCTGCGATGCCTCGCCGGCACCCACATGCTCAGAAACAGGATGGCTCCGGGGAAGAAGCCGGCTTCGGCAACGCCGAGCAGGAAACGCAGAACGTAAAGCTCCGTCGCGCTCGATACCCAGGTGAACAGCAGCGCGACGATGCCCCAGCTAACCATGATGCGGGCCAGCCACCGGCGCGCGCCATATTTGTGCAGCGCCAGATTGCTTGGGATTTCGAGCACGATATAGCCGAAGAAGAAGATGCCGGCCGCAAAACCGAACTGCGCCGCCGTCAAGGCGAGATCGGTCGTCATGCCATTCGGGCCGGCAAAGGAGATCGCTGTGCGATCGAGGAAGTTGATGAAGAACATCAAGGCGATGAAGGGCACCAACCGCTTCGACACCTTGGCGATGGCCGAACGCTCGACCTGTGACATTTCCTGATTGTCGGGCTGCAATGAAGCTCCTCCCCCGTTCTAGACTTTTCCCGGCGCGACGATCCGTCTGCGTCGTCGGCAGAATGGAAACTCCGACTTCCCCTCCAGGAATTGCCTCCGACCGCATGCGCCTTCCAATAGCCTCGATCTCTAACGGGATGGACAAGTAGCGAGCAAACGATTTAATCTCTCCGTCATGTGAGGAAAAATCACATCACTGGATAATTGGGATCCTGAAATGCGCGGCCCTCTGCCATCGTTGAATGCGCTCAAGGCGTTTGAAGCGACCGCCCGGCACCGCTCGATGACGCTCGCCGCCGACGAGCTCTGCGTGACCCATGGTGCGATCAGCCGCCACATTCGCGGCCTTGAGGAGACGCTTGGCGTCATTCTCGTCACCCGTAGGGCGCATTCAACGGAGCCGACGCCGGAAGGATCGCGGCTGGCCGAGGGACTTGCAAGCGCCTTCGGCCTGATGCAGGCAAGTGTCGAGCGCGTGCGGCCGAGCCCGCTGACGCTATCCTGTTCATCGTCGATCATGATGGGATGGATCATTCCGCGCATCGGCCAATTCCATGAGCGCCATCCGCAGATCGCTCTGCAGTTCAACATGAACTACGACCAGATCGACTTCGTCCGGGACAAGATCGGCCTTGCGATCCGCTCCAGCGTCATCGAGCCGCCGAAGGACGCAATCATCCGGGAGCTCGGTGGCGAAGCGATCGGCCCGGTCTGCTCGCCGGAATATTTGAGCCGGGCCGGCATCCATTGCCCCAAGGATATCGAGGGCGCCACGATCCTGTCGACACGGACCCGGCCGGAGGCATGGCGCGATTGGCAGGCGGCCGCAGAGAAGACGGAACTGGATCTCCCCAACCATTCGGCTTTCGATCACTTTTACCTGCTGATACAGGCTGCAGCCTGCGGGCTCGGCATTGCGGTCGTGCCACAGATGCTGGTGCTCGATCAGCTGGCCTCGGGGCGACTGGTGGCGCCGTTCGGCTTCCTGCCCGGACCTCGGCGCATGGTGCTCTGGATCGCGCCGCACATCGCAGGCCGGCCGGACGCGCTGGCACTTGAAAAATGGCTCACGGCTGAAATGCGAGCAAGGCCCGACAACTGAGGAAATCCAGCCGGAAAACGTCCATGCCGCTATCGAAAGGTGCACCCCGATAGCAGTAACTCGGTCAAAAAACTTCGGCGGCGCATGCAGGCACGTACGATACCGGAGCGGACGCCAAAAATATTCAGAAAAATCAGTCTATGTTGCTTAAAACGCATAGAAATTAGTAAATTTTAACGCTGCACTTCGTCACAAAGAATATGCTATGAATCCCGCCCGGAGAACATGAGTGAGATGGGACGCTCCGTAGTAGAATTGTCATCGTTCAAGAGGGAGGATAGTACCCTGAATATCGTGCCCGAACTTGCAGGCAATACCGGCGAGATGGCAGCGCGTATTTTTGGCTTCGACTGGGAGAAGACCAGTCTGGGCCCAAGGTCGGCCTGGCCGCATTGCCTGGTATCCGCAGTCGATATCATGCTCCCCGCCCAAGCCGAGATCGTCATGTTCTGGGGCGAGGATTTTGTCGCGCTTTACAATGATGCCTACGCGCCGACCATAGGCGACAAGCATCCGCAGGCGCTGGGCCGCCCTGCACGCGAAAGCTGGGCTGAAATGTGGAGCGACCTCGAGCCGCTTCTGCGCGCTGTCCTCGAAGACGGCAAGACAATCGTCGCCAAGGATCGGCCCTTCTATATCGAGCGTCACGGCTATCCGGAGACGGCCTATTTCGACATCTCCTACTCGCCTGTCCGCGACAGCGACGGCAAGGTGCAAGGCGTCCTTTGCATCGTCAACGAAACGACGAAACGCGTGCGCTCCGAGGAGATATTGCGGGAGAGCGAGGAGCGGGTTAGCGCAATCATTTCCCAATCGGCGGCCGGGATTGCCCAATATGACCTCGATGGCTGCTTCTCCCTCGTCAACAGACGCTTTTGCGAGATAGTCGGTTACTCGGAAAGCGAACTTCTCGGCATGCGGATGCAGGACATCACCTATTCGGACGATCAACACGACACAGCACGGCTGTTTGAAACGATGTTGGCGACCGGCGAAAGCTTTGAGATCGAGCAACGATATGTCCGCAAGGACGGCAGCCTCGTCTGGGTGACAAACTCAGCTTCAGGTGTGCGCGATAGTTCTGCCGGCAGGATCCGGCGAGCTGTGAGCGTCGTCATCGATATCAGCGAGCGTAAGCGGGCGCAGGAGGTCGAGCGACGCCTGGCCGCCATCATCGCTTCCTCCGACGACGCGATCCTCAGCACCGATCTCAACATGGTGATCACAAGCTGGAACCTCGGTGCAGAAAGGCTCTACGGCCATTCGGCCGAAGAAGCGATCGGCGGCTCGGTGATGATGGTCGTCCCCGATGATCGACGCGAAGAGGAGCCGGCGATTCTCGCGCAAATCCGCGCCGGGCAGAAAGTCGAACCGTACGAGACCAAGCGGCGATGCAAGAATGGCCGGCTCGTCGATGTGCTGCTGAGCGTCTCCCCGATCTACGATACCTATGGCCGGATTGTCGGGGCATCGAAGATCGCCCATGACATCAGCGCGAAGAAGGAGGCCGAACGCCTGCAGACGGTTCTTGTCGGCGAGCTCAATCATCGCGTCAAGAATGTGCTGGCTACAGTCATGGCCATAGCGCGCCAGACATTGGGACGCAGCGATGTCGACAGAACGTCCGTGGAGACGTTCGACGCGCGGTTGACCTCCATGGCGAGAGCCCATGACCTGCTGATCCATGGCAATTGGGAGCAAGCTGAACTGACGGCGGTCGTGCGCCAGGCTCTTTCTCCATATCCGAAGGAAAAGTTCGAAATCCACGGCCCAACGATGCAGCTTGCGCCTCGGGCTGTCGTTTCCATATCGCTCGCGCTGCATGAGCTGGCGACGAATGCCGCCAAATATGGAGCACTCTCCGTACCAGATGGCCGCGTGGCGATCGTATGGTCGCTGGAGGGTAACGGGTCCGATCGCCTCAGATTGCGCTGGCAGGAAGCGGGAGGACCGACCGTCACACCGCCCACGCGCAAAGGCTTCGGCTCCCGATTGATCGAAAGTCTTCTGGCGGCCGAGTTGAACGGCGAGGTTCAAGTCAGCTATGAACCAAGCGGACTGATCTGCGAGGTTCGCGCGGCCGCCGGCGTCAGCTGGGAGCAGGCGCGAGACTGAGGCAGTCTCTCATATCGGGTTGGTGTTGAGCCCCTCAACGCTGCCCTTTCGATCGCGTCGCAAGCACATTGCGGATCGAGAAGCTCGAATGAATTCTCAGCACCCCCGGCAAGGTCGAGAGAATATCCTTGTGGATACGCTCGAAGTCGCCGGGGTTGGCGACCTCCACGCGCAGGAGGTAATCGGATCCACCCGTCATCAGAAAGCATTCGCGGATCTCCGGGTGCTTGCGCACCGCCGCCTCGAAACGGTCGAGATGATCCTCCGTCTGCCGTTCGAGCGTGATGTTGATAATGACGGCGATCGCCGTTTCGGCCTGGGAGGTATCCACGAGCGCCGTGTAGCCCCGAATTACGCCCGCCTGCTCCATCAATCTGATGCGCCGCAGACAGGCGGACGGCGAGAGCCCTACCTCGCTTGCCAGCCTTGCATTGCTGAGGCGGGCATCGAGGCGAAGCAAGCGAAGAATATTGCGATCGATCGCATCAAGCGCCGCCATGTGGATTCTTTCAAAAATTCGCGGATCGTTTCAATATCTGCCCAACTACACAATAATCAATCACTGTTCGATGAGCAATTTCACGATCATATCAATAATCTCACCTCAGGAAAACGAGGGTGAACATGGACGGCGGCATAGTGGATTCCCGGGGGCCAAAACTGGCGATCGATAGCGGAGCTTGCGGTTACCTCGCGATCGACCTCAAGGCCCTGTGCAGGAACTACGACAAGCTTTCCTCCATCGTCGCGCCCGCACGAGCGGCGGCTGTCGTCAAGGCCGATGCCTACGGGCTTGGCGCAAACCAGGTCTCCAAGGCACTTTATGGGCACGGCTGCCGCCATTTCTTCGTTGCCCATTTCATCGAAGCTTTGCGGCTGCGGCCGCAATTGCCGCGCGATGCATCGATCTTCGTGCTGAACGGCCTGTTGCCGGACAACGAGATCGCTTGCGCGGAAGGCGGCATCATCCCCGTCATCAATTCGCTCGATCAGCTGCGACAATGGGTCGAGGTTGCACGCTCCTTGCGCCGCAAGCTTCCGGCGGTCCTCCAGTTCGACACCGGCATGTCGCGGCTCGGCATACCCATGGAAGACAGAAGCGCCGTTGCTGCCTGCCTTAAGACATGCGGCGACATCGACATTCTGTTCATCATGAGCCATCTCGCCTCCGCGGACGATGGCGACAGCGAGCAGAATGCCGACCAGCTTGCGCGGATGCGTCGCGTTGCCAAGGACTTCCCCGGCTACGATATCTCCATTGCGAACTCCGGCGGCATCTTCCTTGGCAGCAACTTTCATGGCGTACTCGCGCGGCCGGGCATCGCCCTTTACGGTGGCGCTCCGACCGGCGGCGTGGCCAATCCGGTGGAACCCGTCGTTCGGCTCGATGTGGCCGTGGTACAGACCCGCACGGTTCCCGCAGGCGCTCGCGTCGGTTATGGCGGCGTGCATGTGACGAAGGCACAGGCCCGGCTTGCGACGATTGCCGCCGGCTATGCAGACGGTCTTCCGCGCAGCCTCAGCGATCGAGGCGCGGTCTACTATGGCGGTGTACGGTTGCCGATCGTCGGCCGCGTTTCGATGGACAGCACGACAATCGATATCAGCGCCCTGCCGGAAGACGCGCTCTCCTTCGGAAGCCTGGTGGAAGTACTGGGGGATCATCAGACTTTGGAGGATCTTGCGCGGGATGCCGGCTTGATTTCCTACGAGATCCTCACCAGTCTCGGCCATCGCTTCCATCGCCAATACGTCTGACCTCCTTACCGCTCAATTCACTGGGGACAACATGAAAGTCGTCGTTCTGGGTGCCGGCATCGTCGGCGTGACATCCGCCTATCAGCTCGCCAAGGCGGGCCACGAGGTCACGGTCGTCGACCGGCAGCAGGGGCCGGCGCTGGAGACAAGCTTTGCCAATGCCGGCGAGGTCTCCTTCGGCTATTGCTCGCCCTGGGCGGCTCCCGGCATTCCCATGAAGGCGCTGAAATGGCTGTTCATGCACCATGCGCCGCTCATCCTGCGCCCGAAGGTCGATGCCGCCATGCTGTCATGGCTCGTGAAGATGCTGTCGAACTGCACCTCGAAACGCTATGCGATCAACAAGAGCCGCATGCTGCGCCTTGCCGATTATAGCCGCATCTCGTTGGCTGCGGTTCGTGAAGAGACTGGTATCGCCTATGACGAGCGCATGCAGGGCACGCTACAGCTCTTCCGGACGCAGCAACAGCTCGATGCCTCCGCCAAGGACGTCAAGGCCCTGGCCGCCGACGGCGTCCCCTATGAAGTTCTCGACCGCGACGGCTGCATCCGCGTCGAACCGGCGCTACGGCATGTCCGCGACAAGCTCGTCGGCGGTCTGTTGACGCCGAAGGACGAGACTGGCGACTGCTTCAAGTTCACCAATGCGCTCGCCGCAAAGGCGGCGGAACTCGGCGTGCGTTTCCAATACGGCACGACGATCAAAGGGCTCGACATCCAGGGCGGCCACGCACGCGGCGTCGTTACCGAAGGTGGACGCCTGGACGCCGATGCTGTTGTCGTCGCACTCGGCAGCTATTCGCCGCTGCTGCTCAAGCCCCTCGGCATCAAGCTTCCGGTCTATCCGGTCAAGGGCTACTCCCTGACGATCCCGATCACCGACGCGTCGCGCGCGCCGGAATCGACCGTGATGGACGAGACCTACAAAATCGCCATCACCCGCCTCGGCGACCGCATCCGCGTCGGCGGCATGGCTGAGATCTCCGGTTACACCAATGATCTCGGCCTTCCCCGGCGACGGACGCTCGAACATTCCGTCACCGATCTCTTCCCCGGCGGCGATGTCGCCAAGGCCTCCTTCTGGTCGGGCCTGCGGCCGATGACCCCGGACGGGACGCCGGTGATCGGACCGACGAAGATCAAGGGGCTGTTCCTCAACACCGGGCACGGCACGCTCGGATGGACCATGAGCTCCGGCTCCGCGCGGGTCATCAGCGACCTCGTCAGCGGCCGCAAGCCTGATATCGACGCGACGGACCTTACCATCAGCCGGTACGCCTGATCTAAGGCCTTTGTTGCAGTTGGTGGCTATAGCCTGATCATCCGCGCCTCACCCTCCAGCTCCTGACCTCGAATGGCAGGATACCGGGGCCGGCATCGCGTGTCTGCGGCTCTTCCATCAGCGTGATGGCTTCGCCGATCTGCCAACCCTTTGCCGCGGTGACGGTCAAGCCACCCCGACGGCCGGCTGGCTCGTAGACGCGCAGGACAAGTCCGTCACCATCTTCAGCCGGCTTGACGGTCGAAAGCACGACCGGGGTTCCCGTTAGATCGAGTGCGGCAAATGAGGCTTCGGCCAGGTTCGAGGCAGCCGCCACAATCAACGGCTGGTTCAGATCTTCGGCTTCCTCGCGTACACCGCCGCTATGCCACTCGCCGGTATGCGGCATGAGCGCATAGGTGAAACGCTGCTCGCCTTCATCGGCCAGGGGATCCGGATAGATCGGTCCGCGCACCAGGCTGATGCCGAGCACATTGTCGCGGGCGCTATGGCCGTATTTCGCATCGTTGAGCAGGGCGACACCGAAGTCTGGCTCGCTCATGTCGATGAAGCGATGCGCGGCCGCCTCGAACATCGCCGCATCCCAGCTGGTGTTGGTATGCGTCGGCCTGCTGACGATGCCATAGGCGCATTCGAAGGTCGCCGTGCGCGAGCGGATCGCAACCGGGCTCAGCGACCGCAGCAGCGCGCGGCGGTCATGCCAGTCGACGCTGGTTTCAATATCGAGCCTTCGCGAATTGGCCGTCAAAACATAATGCTGCACGATGCTGGATTCGCGATAGCGATGCACGACCTTGATGGAGGCCCGATGCGGCCCTTCTTCGACAAGCTCGATGCTTTCCGGTTTGTCGAGGCGAATGCCGACCTCGGCATAGTCGGCATCGATGTCCCAGGCATCCCAGTTGCGCGGCTTGTCGACGGGGTAGACCCAGAGCTGGTTGGCCGGTTCCGCCAGCGCCTCGCGCCCGCTCGCCTTGTGAATGAGGCTTTGGACAGCGCCATCGGCTCCGATGACAACGGCAAGATGCTCGTTCTCCAGACGATCCGCCGTTGCTCGCAACCCTGTTGCCGGTTTCAATGCGGCTCGGTCGAACACGCGGGCTGACAGAGGCTCGATGCTGTCGGCCGTCGAAAGTATGGTGCCATCGGCAAGCACGGCGTTGAACGACCGACGATCGAGAGAGGGATTGACGACGACGAGGGCATCCGCGAGATCGCCCCTCGGCAAGAGGGACGCGATCGCGTCCATGGCTTGCCGCTGAACCGTCTTGGCATGGTCGATGACCTCGGAAAGCTCCCGCTCCGCATCCTGATAGACTTCGCGAATGCTCGATCCCGGCAGGATGTCGTGGAATTCGTTCTTCAGCGTCAGGCGCCAGTCGGCTTCCAGGCTCACCGGTTCCGCCGCCCCGGCCATATGGGCAATAGACGCCAAGGTCTCGGCCGTGATCAAGGCTCGTTCGGCCCGGCGATGCAGCCGTTTCACCCCGCTCTGGCTCGTCAGCGTGGCGCGATGCAGCTCGAGATACATTTCGCCGGACCAGGTGGGAAGGCGCTTTTCGCTGGCGGTCAAATGGGCGCTGGTAAAGAAATCCCCGACCTTGCCCCAACGCGCCTTCGGGATCGCCGGGAATGCGCGTAATTGCTCCTCACGCTCGACCATCTCCGGCGTCACGCCACCGCCACCATCGCCATAGCCGACCGCCAGCAGCGACGTGTCATGCAGCGTCTTGGCGCGGAAATTCTTCCAGGTCGGCAGGAAACAATCCGCCTGCACGAAGCCGTTATAGCCCTCCATCGGATTGTTGAAGACGTGGCTCAGGACACGGCTGCCATCCAGGCCTTCCCACCAGAAGAGATCATAGGGGAACCTGTTGGTTTCACTCCAATTGACCTTGATGGTGAAGAAGCTTTCGATGCCGCCCTGGCGCAGCAATTGCGGGAGAGCGCCGGAAAAGCCGAAGCAATCCGGCAGCCAGCATATTGTGTGGCGGGTACCGAAGGTCTTCTCGAAATAACGCTGGCCGTAGAGGATCTGGCGCACCAGGCTCTCGCCCGTCGGCATGTTCGTGTCGGGCTCGACCCACATGCCGCCGATCACCTCCCAGGAACCGTCGGCAACCCTCTCCTTGATCCGGGCAAACAAGTCCGGATCGTCGGCTTCGATCTGGGCATAGTATTGCGCGGTCGATTGGTTGAAGCGGAAATCGGGCGAACGCTCCATCAGTGACAGGGCCGTGTGGAAGGTGCGACGCATCTTGCGGCGCGTCTCGTCATAGGGCCAGAGCCAGGCAAGATCGATATGGGCATGGCCGGTCAGCAGCAACTCACCGTTTTGCGGATAGCGCTGCTGCAGGGTGCGAAGGCGAGCGAGCAATTGCTCATGGGCATCTGCCACGCTTTCGCGCTCACGGTCGGAAAGGGATGCCGGGTTCTGGACGAGCTCCGGCAATTCCCAGATTTTCCGTTGCCACTCGGCATTGGCCGTGCGCGAGATATAGGGCTCGGTCGCAGACGGCCAATCGAGGCTGCGGAGCGCCGCTTCGGCTGCATCCAAAATGTGCGGCACAGCCTCGTGTTCGCCGAGAGCACCGACCGCTTCAGCGATCTGTCGCAGTAGAAGATGCAACCGGTGCACCGGCATATCCAGCCAGGCGAGCTGCGCACGGTTCAGTTTCGGTTGCCGGTTCGGCTCGCCAAAGGGGAAACGGGCAACGCTATCGGTTGAAATCGCGAGATTGCGGCCCTTCAGCGGAAACTCCTGGTGGTAGGGATCAAGGCCGAAGCGTTCTTCCTGCCCCTCCCCGAAGTCCAGCGTGATCAGGCTCTCCCCGCCGAGATCGAGCTGCAGGCGCGTTTCGTCCAACGGCCAGCCGGCGGGCGCGCTCGCCTGTGCCGCGAAATGCACCACCCCCTTGCGACGCGGCCAGGCCTGGCCGATCGCAATCTTTTCGCCGTCGAAGCTCCAGTTCTCGATGGCGAGCGTAGCGCGTTCGCGCCAATGGCTGAGCTCTGCCGTACGTACCTTGAGGCGGTCCAAACGCTGGGCGGTCGTAAGATGCATGGCATGTCCTACATGGTTTGATGTCGACGCGGACCGGATGTGCGGCCGTGGTTTCGAATATGTGGCGCAGTTCAACGAAAAATAGGGTGATGGCGGCAGGGGTTAGCCCCCAAACGCTCGATCAGGCCGTCAAGGCAACGAGACCCGAGGCCGGCATGGGTTCTTCAGCCCTTCGCGATTGGAAACGATGATATCACCAGCCATATATCCTCCCAGGCCGACTTCGATTTCAGCGCGCATTCAACACCCTCCTCCGGCATGAAACTAGTGTAACTTAAGATGAAGGTGCGTCGGATGGCCAGCGCCAAAAGACAAAAATCCACCGCATGCGACGAAATTGCCGCAGCCAGGAAGTAAAAGCGTAAACGAGACACGACCAAGCTGTCACGATTTCGGCCGGCGACCGGGCTTCCCCGATCATCCGGCCGGCCAATCATGGCGCCATAACGAGAATGGCGCATTTTCCATGGAGAGCGGCAAGGCAGGATGCCCTGCCGTCCAGCGTCAATGCCTCGGTATTCGCGGCAGGAAGATCGTGAACAGGCCAAGCAGCGGCAGATAGGAGCAAAGCGTGTAGACGAAGGGGATGCCATGCGTGTCGGCAAAATCACCGAGCGCCGCCGCGCCAAGTCCGCCCGCTCCAAAGGCGAAGCCGAAGAAGATGCCGCCGATCAGCCCGACGCGGCCGGGGATCAGCTCCTGAGCGAAGACGACGATCGCAGGGAAGGCCGAGGCCAGCACCAGGCCGATGATGACGGTCAAGACACAGGTCCAGAACAGGTTTGCGTATGGCATCATCAGCGCGAAGGGAATGACGCCAAGGATCGAGAACCAGATCACGAAGCGCGCGCCGAAACGATCGCCGACCGGGCCACCCATGATCGTTCCGGCAGCAACCGAGCCCAGAAACAGGAACAGCATCAGCTGCGCATCACGAACATCGAGATGGAACTTGTCGATGACATAGAAGGTGAAATAGCTCGATATGCTCGCCATATAGACGTTCTTCGTCGCCGTCAGCAGGATCAGGATCGCAAGCGCCCACATCGCCTTGTTGCGCGCGATCGGCAAGTTGCGGCTGGGTGCGGGACGTGCGGCGTGCTGGCGGCGGTGATTGACATACCAGGTGCCGACCCAGCTGAGCACGATGAAGCCGATGACGGCCAGCACCGAAAGCCAAGCGACGCTCTTCTGGCCATGCTGAAGGACGAAGAAGGCGGCAATCAGCGGGCCGATCGCCGAACCGGCATTGCCGCCAAGCTGGAACAGCGACTGGGCCAGGCCATGACGGCCGCCGGAGGCCAGACGCGCCACCCGCGAGGCTTCCGGATGGAAGACGGCCGAACCGAAGCCGATGAGGCTGGCGGCAACCAGCAGCATGCCGAAACTTCCGGCATAGCCGAGCAGCAAAAGGCCCGAAAATGTGCTGACCATTCCGACCGGCAGCGAATAGGGCATCGGCCATCTATCCGTGACGATGCCGACCACCGGCTGCAGCAGCGACGCGGTGATCTGGAACATCATCGTCAACAGCCCGATCTGAACGAAATCGAGCGCGTAGTTCTCTCGGAACATCGGATAAAGCGATGTCAGCAGCGATTGCATGATGTCGTTCAACAGGTGGCAGGTGCTGACCGCCACCACAATCGAGATCGTCGTCTTTTCAAATCGGGCTTGCGCACCCGAAAATGCCGCAACCATTGGGATTCCTTCCTGCGCCGGCGACTCCTTGCCGACCATATTGTTTGATCCGCCTTTTACACGGCTTGCGGGTGACCTTCTTTCGTGTTTTGGTCCAATAGTTTCTCGATTGGGCCAAAATGGAAAAACTCTCAAAACAATTGCTGGCAACGCTCGACAACAGCCACGTGCAACATCTGCGGTGGATAGAAGACGCGAACGCCGACGTCGTCGTCCATAGTTCGGAACCACCGCAGGGCTATACCGTGCCGTGGCATCATCATCGCCGCACGCAATTGCTCTGCGTCTTTGCAGGCGTTGCGCTGATCGTTACGGCCCGAGGACGATGGATGGTGCCGCCCGGCCATGCTCTGTTCATCCCCGCCGGTCTGGAACATTCGATCGAGATCCAGAGCGATGTCAGCATGAAGTCCGTTTACGTGACGCCACGTGGCGAAATCCCGACGGATGAGGTGCCGCGCGTGGTGGAGGTGACGGATCTCGCCCGCAGCCTGTTGCTCGAAGCCATCCGGCTCAGGGAAGCGCCGGTCGGCCACCGCAAGGCCGAGCTGGTTCTGTCGCTGCTCGTCGAGGAAATCGCGACACTGCCGGAGCGGCCGCTAGGCCTCCCCTTCCCGTCCGAACGGCGGCTGACCGCGCTCTGCCGTGACTATCTCGCAAACCCGACACCGAACGCCAGATTGGACGACTGGGCCGAAAAGCTGGCGATGAGCCGCCGGACCTTCACAAGACAGTTCCGCAAGGAGACCGGCATCAGCTTTACGACCTGGCGTCAGCAGGCGAGCGTCTTCGCGTGCCTGCCACAACTCGCCGAGGGCCAGCCCGTCACCAATGTCGCGCTTGAAGCCGGATATGAGAGCGTGGCCGCCTTTACCACCATGTTCCGGCGCATGCTCGGCACTTCGCCGCGCACCTATATGGTCAACCGCTGAACTTCGATCGCCTACGACAGACAGGGCGATCGACTTGGGTGACCTCCCCCTTGAAATCATCGGGCGCTTCCGGCAAACAGCGCTGAGAGCGAGGACAAGCATATGCGGCATATCCATATCGTCGGCATTGGCACGGGAAATCCCGAGCATCTGACCGTGCAGGCGATCAACGCGCTGAATGCAACCAATGTGATCCTCATTCCCAGCAAGGGTGCCGCCAAGACGGAGCTCGCCGATGTGCGCAGGGATATCTGCCAGCGTTACGTCACCAACAAGACGACCCGCTTTGTCGACTATGACGTGCCATCGCGCCAGATTGCCGATCGCAGCTATGTGCAAAGCGTCGATGACTGGCATGAGGAGATTTCGGCGACCTATGAGCGGCTGTTTCTCGAGCACCTGGCGGAAGACGAAAGCGCGGCCTTCCTGGTCTGGGGCGATCCCGGCCTCTACGACAGCACGCTGCGCATCATCGAACGCGTCACGGCGCGCGGCAAGGTCCCGCTCGACTACAGCATCATTCCCGGCATCACCAGCATCCAGGCGCTGACTGCGAGCCACCGTATTCCCCTCAACCTCGTCGGCAAGCCGGTGCAGATCACCACGGGCCGGCGGCTGGCCGAGAGCTTTCCCGGCATCGCCGAAACAGCCGTCGTCATGCTCGACGGCGAACAGGCCTTCAGCAAAATCGACGATCCCGACGCCTATATCTATTGGGGCGCCTATCTCGGCACGAAGGACGAGATTATCATCGCCGGCAGGCTCGCCGACGTATCGGAGCGCATTCTCGCGACGCGCGCGCAAGCCCGTGCCGAGCACGGGTGGATCATGGACATCTATCTCTTGCGCAAGGGGCAGGATTTCGACGACCGCGCATAAGCACCGTCCGTGCCAAATCGTTTGCTCGCAGAAGGGGATTGTGCGAGGAAATGTCCCCTTATGTAAAGGCAGTTTCATGGTTGTGACAGACGGACAAAGGATGGAAGGGCAAGCGTGCTTCTCGCAAGAGAACATCGATCGGCTTGTCGATGTATCGCCCCTCCCCTCCATGGTCCGTGGCGCCTGCCCATCGCTGAGCACGCCGATGCAGACGGGCGACGGCCTGCTCGTGCGGCTGCGCCCGACAACGCCGGGATTGACCGTTGCGCAAGTTCGCGCGCTGGCCGAAGCCGCCGAGATGCATGGCAACGGATTGATCGAGATCACGGCGCGCGGCAATTTTCAACTGCGCGGCATGCGCCCGCAGAGCGTGGACGGGCTCGCTGCCGATATCGACCGCGCCGGCATCATTCCGGAGAGCGGCGTTACCATAGAGGTCCCGCCGCTCAATGGGCTTGATTCTCTTGAGATCGCTGACGCCCGCGATATCGTCACTCGCCTGCGAAAGGTGATCGATGCGCTTGCACCAGCGCCGCTGCTGGCGGCCAAACTCGCCATCATCATCGATGGCGGCGGACGACTGACACTGGACGGGCTTTCGGCCGATATTCGACTGCGCGCAGGAATGTCCGCCGATGGCACGCACCTTTGGACCCTTTCGATAGCGGGCACCGCCGCAACGGCAAAGCCGATTGCGGCGGCACTCTCGGACGAACAGGCGATCGCAGCCGTGATCGCGCTGTTGCAAACCCTTGGAGACGTCGGCCCTCGCGCTCGTGGCCGTGACCTTGATGCCGAGGTCCTGCGTGAGCAATTTCAATTCGATGAAGCCAAGATGGGCGACGCGCGCGGTCCATCTGTCTCCCCCGTCGGCGTCATCCAGCTCGATGAGACGCGCAATGCGCTCGGGCTGCGCCCATCCTTCGGCCAGATCCATGCAGCAGATCTTCGCCGCTTTCTTGCCGTCGCAGAGATGGCAGGCGTCAGCGAAATCCGCACCGCATGGGATCATACGCTGCTGTTGCTGGGGCTTACGCCGAGTGCGATGGAACATGTGCGCACGGTGGCGGCCAGCTGCGGTTTTAGAACCCGCGCCGACGACCCGGCAAATTACGCCATTCCCTGCTCTGGGGCAGGTGCTTGCGCATCCGCCCATTATGCCACCCGGCAAGCGGCAACGGATCTCGTTGATATCGCCCCCGAACTGCTCGACGGTTCGCTCAAGGTGCATTTGTCAGGCTGCGGAAAGGGCTGCGCCCATCCGGGCCAGACGACGCTTGTGATCGTTGGAGCTGCAACAGGCTATGGGATTGTCGTAAATGGGTCAGCATCGAGCGAGCCCGTGGCTTACATCGGTAAGGAAAAGCTAAAATCAGGACTGGCCGAGCTCGGCAGGCTGGTGCGGAACAACAAAGCTGCTGGCGAATCGGCGCAGCAGTGTCTTAAACGGCTCGGCCGGGACGCAATCGCGACGGCTTTACGACAGGAATAGAAATGCCTGACTATGACTATATCCGCGAAGGGGATGCGATTTACGAACGCTCCTTCGCGATCATCCGCAGCGAAGCCGATCTCTCGCGCTTTTCCGAGGCGGAGGCCGATGTCGCCATCCGCATGATCCATGCCTGCGGACAAGTGGAAGCAGCGCGGCATTTTCTGTTTTCGCCTGATTTCGTTATTGCAGCACGCAAGGCGCTGTCTGACGGCGCACCGATTTTCTGCGATGCCGAAATGGTCGCCCGTGGCGTTACTCGCGCCCGCCTGCCGGCTGCCAATGAGGTGATCTGCACACTGCAGGATCCGCGCACGGCAGACATCGCAAAGTCGATCGGCAACACGCGCTCGGCTGCCGCCATGCATCTTTGGACAGAGCGTCTCGCCGGCGCCGTCGTTGCCATCGGCAATGCGCCGACTGCCCTTTTCCATCTGCTGGAGATGCTGCGCGACGGCGCTCCGAAGCCCGCCGCCATCATCGGCATGCCCGTCGGCTTCGTCGGGGCAGCCGAATCGAAAGATGCCCTTTCGAAACATTCCTACGGCGTTCCCTTCGCCATCGTGCGGGGCCGGCTCGGTGGCAGCGCCATGACGGCAGCCGCTCTCAACGCCCTGGCGAGGCCAGGCCTATGAGCGCGCCTTCGAGCGGCCAGTTGATCGGCGTCGGCACTGGCCCCGGCGATCCGGAATTGTTGACCGTCAAGGCCGTCAGGGCCTTGGAGCGCGCCGACGTCGTCGCCTATTTCGCCAAGCAGGGCAGAGGCGGCAACGGAAAGGCCATCGTCGGCGAACTGCTGAAAGCGGATGTAACGCTGCTGCCGCTCTACTATCCGGTCACGACAGAGATCGATAAGGACGCACCGGAATATGGCAGGCAGATCACCGCCTTCTACGACGCTTCGGCCGAGATGGTGGCCGCGCATCTGCGGGAAGGAAAGACCGTTGCGGTCCTCAGCGAAGGCGATCCGCTCTTTTACGGCTCCTACATGCATCTGCATGTCCGCCTTGCCGATCGCTTCCCGACCGAGGTCATCCCCGGCGTGACCGCCATGTCCGGCTGCTGGTCGCTCGCCGGCCTGCCGATGGTGCAGGGAGACGACGTTCTCTCCGTTTTGCCGGGAACGATGAAGGAGACCGAACTGGTCCGACGCCTCGGTGACACCCAGGCAGCCGTGATCATGAAGGTCGGCCGCAATCTGCCGAAGATCCGCCGCGCCCTTGAAGCCGCCGGACGCCTGGAGGAAGCCATCTATGTCGAACGCGGCACGATGACGAACGGGGCGATGACGCCGCTCGCAAGCCGCGACGACGCCGAAGCTCCCTATTTCTCGCTGGTGCTGGTTCCGGGTTGGGAAAGCAGGCCATGAGTGGGCGCCTCTATGTCATCGGCACCGGCCCCGGCAATCCCGCGCAGACGACGCCGGAGGCGTTGGCCGCAGTCACGGACGCCACCGAATTCTTCGGCTACGGCCCCTATCTCGATCGCCTGACGCTGCGCGCCGACCAGATCCGCCATGCCTCGGACAACCGCGAGGAGCTGGACCGCGCCAGGGCGGCGCTGCAGCGGGCGGCGACCGGAGCCAATGTCTGCGTCGTCTCGGGCGGCGACCCCGGCGTCTTTGCCATGGCGGCTGCTGTCTGCGAAGCGATCGATCATGGGCCGGAGGAGTGGCGTGCCATCGATCTCGTCGTCGTGCCGGGAATTACCGCCATGCTCGCCGTTGCCGCACGCATCGGCGCCCCGCTCGGCCATGATTTCTGCGCGATTTCGCTGTCGGACAACCTGAAGCCCTGGCCCATTATCGAAAGCCGGCTTCGTGCGGTCGCAGAAGCCGGGTTCGTCATCGCGCTCTATAATCCGATCAGCAAGGCACGGCCCTGGCAGCTCGGCGCAGCCTTCGAAATCCTGCGCACCATACTGCCTGCTGATACGCCGGTTATTTTTGGACGTGCCGCCGGCCGGCCTGACGAGCGCATGGCGGTGGCGCGGCTTGCCGATGCCGAGGCATCGCAGGCCGATATGGCGACCTGCGTCATCATCGGATCGGCCGAGACGCGTGTCATAGCACGCAAAGGACGCGCGGATCTGGTCTATACGCCGCGTTTCATCAGGGAAGATGCGAAATGATCGACCCGATTGAGCGCAGCTTCGAGTGTTTCGACCGCCGGCAGGCCGGTTGTCTCGGCGCGTTGGATCATGATCACCTTGATGCCGAGCTGCCGCGCCGCCTCAATCTTCGCATAGGTCGCCGCGCCGCCACTGTTCTTGGCGATGATCACCTCGATGCCATGCCTGCGCAGCATCTCCAGCTCGCCCTCCAGGCGAAACGGCCCCCTGCTATGGATGTAGCAGACATTGGGCGCCGTCAGCGGCGGCTCGACGGGATCGACGCTACGGACCCAATAGTGGTGTTGAGGAGCAGTATCGGCATAACAAGCCTCCTGCCGTCCGGTCGCCAGGAACACCCGCAACGAGGTCGCACCAAGTGCCGCGATGGCTTGCGGGACACTCTGCACGGAAACCCAGTCATCTCCTTCGACAGGCGTCCATGCCGGCCGGCGCAGGGCAAAGGCTGGAACACCGCTCTGAGCCGCCGCTTGTGCGGCATTGGCGGAGATGCGGGAGGCGAAAGGATGAGTCGCGTCGATCATCAGATCAATGGCTTCGTCACGCAGATAGCGGGCAAGACCCTCTGCGCCGCCGAAGCCGCCGCTGCGCACTGGAACCGGCTGCGGAGCCGGATCGGCGGTTCGGCCTGCGAGCGACAGGACAACATCGAGATCGGCGCGGGAGGCGAGTGCCGCCGCGAGCGAGCGGGCCTCGGTCGTGCCGCCCAGGATCAGTATGCGGGCCTTGCCCATGGCTGAGACACCTTCAATTCAACGCTGGCTCACTCTTATCGGCATCGGCGAGGACGGTCCAGCCGGCCTTGGCGACGAAGCCAAGCGTCTGATTGCTTCCGCACCGGTCGTCTTCGGCGGCGCGCGCCATATCGAATTGATGCAGCCGCTGATCACAGGCGAGGCGCATACATGGCTGAGCCCCTTCGAGAAGTCGGTGGAAGCGGTGCTCGCACACCGCGGCATGCCGACCGTCGTTCTCGCCTCGGGTGATCCCTTCTTCTATGGCGTCGGCGCGACGCTCTCGCGGCATATTCCCGCCTCTGAAATGAGCGTCATTCCGGCACCCTCGTCTTTCAGCCTTGCCGCTTCGCGCCTCGGCTGGCCCTTGCAGGATGTCACCGTTCTTTCGCTGCACGGACGTTCGATCGACCTCATCCGTCCGCATCTGCACCCGGGTCGCAGGATCCTGGCGCTGACATCGGATGGCAAAGGCCCGGTCGATCTGGCTGCCCTGTTGCTTGCGGTGGGGTTTGGTCAGTCAACGCTAACGGTTCTCGAGGCGCTCGGCGGCCCGCATGAGAAGGTCTCGCAGCAAAAAGCCGCCGACTTTGCTCTTGTCGATATCAACGATCTCAATATCTGCGGCATCGAGGTCAAGGCCGACGCGAACGCCCGCATCCTTCCGGTAAGCGCCGGTCTTGCCGATGAGCTTTTCGAACATGACGGCCAGATCACCAAGCGGGAAATCCGCGCGATGACCCTATCGGCGCTGGCGCCACGGCGCGGCGAACTGCTGTGGGACATCGGCGCGGGCTCCGGCTCGATCGGCATCGAATGGATGCTTGCCGATCCCTCGCTGCGCGCCATCGCGATCGAGGCCTCGGGCGAGCGTGTCGCTCGCATCCGCCGCAATGCCGGGGCTTTCGGCGTACCGGGTGTGACCATTATCGAGGGAGAGGCGCCGGGTGCCCTTGCGGGATTGCCGACACCGGATGCCATTTTCATCGGCGGCGGCGGCAGCGATGCGGGCGTGCTCGATGCTGCCATCAGCCGGTTGAGACGCGGTGGACGGCTGGTCGCCAATGCGGTCACGACCGAAATGGAAGCCGTCCTGCTTGCCGAGCATGCACGGCGCGGCGGCTCCCTGACCCGCATCGATATCGCCCGCGCAGCGCCCGTCGGCCGCATGACCGGCTGGCGGCCGGCCATGCCGGTGACGCAATGGTGCTGGATCAAGCCATGAATAGAGACGAGGTAGAGCAATGACGGTGCATTTCATCGGCGCAGGCCCAGGTGCCGCGGACCTGATCACGGTGCGCGGCCGCGATCTGATCGGCAAATGCCCGGTCTGCCTCTATGCCGGCTCGATCGTTTCGCCGGAATTGCTGCAATATTGCCCGCCCAGCGCACGTATCGTCGACACGGCGCCGCTGTCGCTCGACGAGATCGAGGCCGAATATCTGAAAGCTGCCGCCGCTGGCGAGGATGTCGCCCGCCTGCATTCCGGCGACCTTTCCGTCTGGAGCGCTGTCGCCGAACAGATCCGCAGGCTTGAGCAGCACGGCATCGACTATACGCTGACCCCCGGCGTTCCGGCTTTCGCAGCCGCCGCCTCCGCGCTCGGACGCGAGTTGACCATCCCGGCCGTTGCGCAGAGCCTCGTTCTCACCCGTGTTTCCGGTCGTGCCTCGCCGATGCCGAACAATGAGACATTGGAAAGATTCGGCGCCACCGGCGCGACGCTCGCCATCCATCTGGCGATCCATGCGCTCGCAAAAGTCGTCGAGGACCTGACGCCGCTTTACGGTGCCGATTGCCCGGTTGCGATCGTCGTCAAGGCCTCCTGGCCGGACGAGCGGATCGTTCGCGGCACGCTCGCCACGATCGAGGCGCAGGTGGCGGCAGAGCCGATCGAACGGACCGCGCTCATTTTTGTCGGCCCATCGCTTGGCGCCAGCGATTTTCGCGAGAGCTCGCTCTATGACCCGACCTACCAGCGCCGCTTCCGTGGTCGGCAATAGAGCGCTTCCCTCGCTCCGTTAAGACCGAAGCGCTCGAGAGCGCCGGGACACCGTTGCAATCTCCGCCGAAATTTCCTCTAGTCGATCCCAGCTTGCGACGGGCGAACGAGGATCAAGAGATGCAGCGTATTACCATCACGATCGATGACGATCTTCTCGAGACAATCGACAAGATCAGCACGCAGCGCGGCTATGCCAGCCGTTCGGAAACACTGCGCGACCTCGTTCGCGACGCCGTCACGCGCGCGCAGCCGGCCATCGATGGCGAGGCAAAATGTTATGCAGCACTTACCTATGTCTATGAACACGAAACTCGCGACCTGTCACGCCGCCTGACGACGACGCAGCACAACCACCATGATCTTTCGATTTCGACGCTTCATGTCCATATCGACGGACATGATTGCCTGGAGGTCTCCGTGCTGAAAGGCAAGGTCGACGAGATAAAGACCTTTGCCGACAGCGTGGTCACCCAACGCGGCGTTCGCTTCGGAAACCTGCATCTCATCCCTTCAGAACATGGCACGCATCACCCCGAGGGGCATTCGCACGATTGAGCGACCAGGCCAGTTGCCGCGGACAACTGCGGCCGTCAGAGCTGACCCGTGATATAGGCCATGCTTTCCTTGATCGCCGCCACCGGATCCTTCAGGGCATGGACCTCCGGAGCAAAGGGTTCGAAGGAGGCAGGACCGGCATAGCCGGCTGACAGCAGCGCCCGCAATTGCCCGACATTGTCGAGACGGTCGCTGGCATCGACGAGAACCCGATGCGGATCGCGCATGTCGGCAACCGATACAGCGGGATCGCTGACGCCGGAAATATGGACCAATCCCGTCAGTTCAGGGAAAATCGCGGGCTCTCCGGCCAGATGATGGTGGAAGGTGTCGTGAACGAGGCAGAAGGTCGCCTTTGCGCCCAGCTCTTCGATCGCCTCAGCCGCTTCGCTCTTCAGGCGCAAGGAGCAAATCTCGAAGCCGAGCGGTTCGACGAGGCCGACAATGCCGGCGGCTTCCAGCATCGGCTTCAAGGCCGACAATGCTTTGCGGAGATTGGCGCGGCGCGCCTCCGGATCGCGGCCGCTGCCGTCATTGACGGGAACCAGCACCAATGCCCTGGCACCGCAATCGCGCGCATAGCCGATCAGCTCAGCCGCTTCCCGCGCCCGCTCCTCAGTCCATTCGTTGAACCGCTGCAACGCGTTGATTGAGATGATGGCAAGCCCGTGGCGCGCCGCAAGCTCTCTCACGGTCGCTGCCGGCGTGCCATCCAGGATCGCGTTTCCAGCCAAGTCATTGCGGATCTCGACGCTTTCGATGCCGAGCTGCTTTGCCGCGGCAAAGAACGATTCCACGCCGAGCGACGGCGCGCACATATGATTGAGCGCAAAACGAACGGAACTCATGGTGGGCACTCCTCCTCAAGGCGACCGGCTGTAAAAGACATCCCAATCCGCCGCGCCTGCCAGCGAATGACTAGCGAGATTCATGCCAGCGATCTATCGGCCTTCGCCATCATTCCTGATAGAATTATCAGCGCAATGATGGAATTCCATCATTCGCGCTAGATGTTTTCCGAGACGAAGATTTCGAAGGGCAGAAAGCTTTGTCCAGGCACAGCCGTCTCGTCGCTTTCAACGGATTTGATCATCAGGCTCATCAACTCCTTGCAGAGCGCAGGCAGTGGCGTGCCGATCGCCATGGCGACGACATCGTCGGCGAGTGCTGCCTTGGAATCCGGCGTCAGTTCGTTGACGACGACGATCAGCTTGCCAGACAATCGCTCCTCGCGGATCGCTGAAATGGCGCCCTCCATGCCGCCGCCGCAGACATAAAAGCCAATGAGATCAGGGTGCTTCTGGAGAAGATCGAGCGTCGCCTCATGGGTAATTTCAGGCGTATCCAGATTGATCAGCGTATCAAGCACCTCGAACTCGGGCGCATTTTCGCGGAAATAGCTTCGAAAGCCGATCTCGCGCAGTTCATGACCATGAAAGCGATGGCTGCCGACGAAGCAGGCGACCTTGCCTGGACGACGGGCCGAGCGGGCGATGACCCAGGCGGCGGTACGCCCGACCTTGCGATTGTCAACGCCGATATAGCCTTGACGGACGCCGGTCGAGAAATCGGAAAGCAGGGAAAAGACCGGAATACCCCTTTCCTTCAGCTCTTCGATCGCAGCCGTCACGGCCGGATAATCGGGCGCAACCAGCGCAATTGCCTGGCTGCGCGCGGCCATCGCCTTCAATTTCTCGACGATCGCCGTCGGCGTCGAGGCGGCGACGAAATCGACCTGGGCGTTTATGCGCGCCGTGGTGACCGCCTGTGCCGCGACGACGATTTCCTTGGCGAAGGTCTGATAGAAGGATTGAACCGGCTTCTGCAAGACGAAGCCCAAACGATACTGCGGCAGATCCTCAAAGACGCGCTGACGCAGCAGGCCGATGGCGTGATAGCCGATCTCCTGCGCTGCTTCAAAGACCCGTCTTGCCGTTTCCTCTCGAACGCGATGACGTCCGTTCAGCACGCGATCGATCGTGGCGACACTGACGCCTGATGCCTTGGCGAGATCTGAAATGGTCGGGCGACGCATGGTTGCTCCTGAGATATGCCATCATTTATGACATCAGAATTTGATATGTTTTGATAGATTCCATCATTCCGGCATTGAGGCAAGCGAAAAGTCGATCTATCGTTTTCGGCATGAGGGCGGCGCGCTGTTGCGTGCCGCGGGAGATAGCGATGACCGAGACAAAGAAACGGGACTACAGCCTGCTTGGCGCCAGCGGCAAAATGGCGGTGGAAACCGGGCTTGCCGCTGCCGAATGGTATCACACGGATGTCACGCGCAAGGACATGAAGGCGCTGATGCAGCGTTCCGACGCGCCGGCCATTCGCGACACGATCATCTGGCTCGGCAGCATGGTGCTTTTTGCCGGCCTGGGCGTCTATTTCTGGGGATCGTGGGCCTGCATTCCCTTCTTCCTGGCTTACGGTGTGCTCTACGGCTCCGCCTCCGACAGCCGCTGGCATGAATGCGGCCATGGCACGGCGTTCAAGACCCGCTGGATGAATGATGCGGTCTATCAGATCGCCTGCTTCATGATCATGCGCAATCCGATAACCTGGCGTTGGAGCCATGCCCGCCATCATACCGATACGGTCATCGTCGGCCGCGACCCGGAGATTGCCGTCATGCGGCCGCCGGATCTCCTCCGCCTCATCCTCAATTTCTTCGGCATCCTGGACGCCTGGCATGCTGTGATCGACATGCTGCGCAATGCCTCCGGCATCGTCAGCGCCGAAGAAAAGACCTTCATTCCGGAGATGGAGCAGCCGAAGGCCGTCCGGATCGCCCGCATATGGCTGGCAATCTACGTCGCCACCATCGCAGCGGCGATCGCCATGGGCTCGATCCTGCCGCTGATGCTCGTCGGCTTGCCCCGGCTTTACGGTGCCTGGCATCACGTGCTCACCGGCCTGTTGCAGCATGGCGGCCTCGCTGACAATGTCATTGATCATCGGTTGAACAGCCGCACCGTCATGATGAACCCGGTAAGCCGCTTCATCTATTGGAACATGAACTATCATGTCGAACATCACATGTTCCCGATGGTGCCCTACCACGCCCTGCCGAAGCTGCATGCGATGATCAGGCATGATCTGCCGGCCGCCAACCCATCCATCTGGTCGGGCTATCGCGAGATGATACCGGCCTTCCTGCGGCAGTTGAGCAACGAGGACTACTTCCTGAAGCGCGAATTGCCGCCGACGGCGCGGCCCTATCGCGGGGAGTTCCATGGCGGGGCGCTCGCCGAGGCAGCGCAATAATCACCGAACATGCAAAGGGAGGAAAACATGAGCAGCAACTGGATCGAGGTCTGCGCCGCCGACGCGATCGACGAGGAGGATGTCATCCGCTTCGACCATGACGGACGAACTTTCGCCGTCTATCGCAGTCACGAAGACGATTATTTCGCCACCGACGGCCTGTGCACGCATGAAAAGGTTCATCTTGCCAACGGTCTGGTCATGGACAACATCATCGAATGTCCCAAGCACAATGGCCGTTTCGACTACAGAACCGGCGAGGCCAAGGGCGCACCCGTCTGCGTCAATCTGCAGACCTATCCGGTCAAGGTCGAAGACGGCACCGTTTTCATTGGACTGTAAGGAAGAGGCCATGCCGCATTTCGTCATCGTCGGCGCCGGAGAATGCGGCGCACGCGCCGCCTTCTCGCTCCGAGAAAAGGGGTTCGACGGCGACATCACCCTGATCGGCACCGAACCGCTTGCCCCCTACGAGCGCCCGCCGCTGTCGAAACAGGCCCTTGTCGAGACCATCGAACCGAAGTTCGTGGCTGCGCTGGAGCGATACCAGGAACGAACGATCGATCTGCGGCTCGACACGACGGTGGCCGCTATCGAGCCCGTTTCCAAAACAGTCAGGCTCGCTGACGGACAGACGCTCGGTTATGACAAGCTGCTGCTCGCAACCGGCGCCTCGCCGCGCGTCTTTCCAGGCATTGACGACACAGCCCGGCGCATCCGCATGCTGCGCACCCATGCCGATGCCCTAACCCTGCGCGCGGCTCTTCATCCCGGCCGGCACATCGCCATCATCGGCGGCGGCTTCATCGGCCTGGAGCTGGCAGCCACTGCACGCAAGCTGGGCGCCAACGCCACCGTCATCGAAAGTTTGCCGCGCGTGCTGAAGCGCGGCGTGCCGGAGGAGATTGCCGAAATGATCACCGCGCGTCACCGGCTGGAAGGCGTCGACATTCGTTGCGGCCTCGCCATCGAGGCAGTGCGGGAGGAGACGGAAAGGGCCAGCCTTCATTTGGCGGATGGCCAGGTGATTTCGGCCGACCTCGTGCTGATCGGCATCGGCGCCTCGCCGAATATTGCGCTTGCCGAGACAGCCGGCCTCGCGATCGACAATGGCATCGCCGTCAACGAGCGGCTGGAAACCTCCGCCGCCGATATTTACGCGGCGGGCGATTGCTGCTCCTTTCCGGTGGCGCTTTATGGTGGACGGCGCGTCCGCCTCGAATCCTGGCGCAATGCGCAGGACCAGGCAAATCTGGCCGCCGCCAACATGCTCGGCGAAGGGATGGAAATCTCGGCCGTGCCGTGGTTTTGGTCCGACCAGTATGACCTGACATTGCAGATCGCCGGCCTCGCCGACGGCGCGGCCAGCCATGTGCGGCGCGATCTCGGCGACGGGTCGTTCATCCTCTTTCATCTCGACGCAAGCGGCAGACTTCTCGCCGCCAGCGGCATCGGCCGTGGCAACGCTGTCGCCCGCGACATCCGCCTTGCCGAGATATTGATCGCCGCCCGCGCTCATCCGGCCAGCGATGCCTTGGCGGCAAGCAGCGTCAAGCTGAAATCCCTGCTTGCCGCATGAAGCGGGCTGAGCTCGCCTTCAGCCCTTGACGAACAGCCGCGAACCATAAATGTCTCCTCCTGAGATAAACAGGGGAATGCGATGAAGATACTCGGCATATCGGGCAGCCTGCGCAAGGGCTCCTTCAACACGGCTTTGCTCCATGCCGCCGTCGAACTTGCGCCGGCCGGCGTCGAGCTCGTCGCGCGCACCATTCATGGCGTGCCGCTTTATGATGCCGATCTCGAAGCAGCCGAAGGCATTCCGGAGAAGGTGCAGGAGCTGAAGGGGCTCGCCATATCCGCCGATGGGCTGATCCTGTTTACGCCGGAATACAACAACTCGCTTCCCGGCGTATTCAAGAACACCATCGACTGGATGAGCCGGCCATCCAGCGACATCGCCCATGTCTTCGGGGCAAAACCGATCGCCGTGCTCGGAGCCTCCCCCGGCAATTTCGGCACCATCCTCAGCCAAAATGCCTGGCTGACGGTGTTGCGCACATTGGGCGCCGATCCGTGGTTCGGCGGCCGGCTGATGGTGTCGCGCGCCGGCAGCGTCTTCGATGCCGAAGGCCTGATCGTCGACGAGAAGGTGAAGCAAAACCTCGCCAAATTCATCGAAGGTTTCGCCGCCTTTGTCGCGGATCACAAAAAGAGCTGACCCCACCTGCGGCGCATGGGCAAAAGACGAAAGCAATGCCTATGATTGCGAAAGCGGATAGCCTAGTGTGACCGCTGCGTCGGGCGACCGGCGCCTCCGGGGTCCGCACATCTTCTTCGAACCGAAATGAAATCCAATACCGCAGGTTATGTCTTCACGCTGTTGGCGATCAGCATATTCGCCATACAGGACGGCATCTCCAAACATCTGGTCAGCGCCTATCCGCCGCTTCTGGTGGCGATGATCCGCTATTGGGCCTTCATGCTCTTTGCCGTCGCGATGGCCTCGCGCTCGCCGGGCGGTCTGCGCTCCGCCGTCAGAACCAAACGGCCAACGCTGCAGATTGCCCGCGGCCTGTTGCTTGCCGCGCAGATCGTCGTGGCCATCTCGTCCTTCGTCATCGTCGGCCTTGCCCATTCGCAGGCGATCTTCTCGTCAGGACCCTTGATGGTGGCGATGCTGTCCATACCGATCCTCGGCGAAAAGGTCGGCTGGCGGCGTTGGCTGGCGATCTGCATCGGCTTCGTCGGCGTTCTGCTGATCCTGAAGCCGGAAAGCGGCCTCTTCGACACCCGCTTCCTCGTGCCGCTTGGCGGCGCACTGCTATTCTCGTTCTATGTCGTCCTCACCCGCTATGTCAGCCGCGAGGATAGCGCCATGACCAGCTTTTTCTATACTGGCGTCGTCGGCGCGGTTGCGATGAGCTGTATCGGTCCATTCTTCTGGACGACCATTGCACCACATGACTGGGTCTTCATGAGCATCCTTTGCCTGACCGGCGTGTCGAGCCACTATTTCCTCATTCGCGCCTATGATCTGCTCGACGCGGTGGTGATCCAGCCGCTCACCTATCTACAGCTCGTCTTCTCCGCCATCATCGGCGTCGCCATATTCGGCGAAAGGCTGAATGCCACGATGATCGCAGGCGCGGTCATCGTGGTGGCGGCAGGCATCTTCACGATCTGGCGTGAACATGCCCTGGCCAGAGCTCGCCTCAAGATGGAGAGGACATAAAGGTTACGCATCCACCTGAGCGGGTGGCTGCGCTTCGGTGTAGTAGCTTACATATTTCTGTCGGTAGCGTTCCGTTCCGCCGAAATCGCTATAGCGCGGCAGTTCCGACATGTCGGTCTTATTCAGGATAACGCCGAGAATGCGCGAGTTGATCTGGGGTTCCTGCTCCAGAACGTCGCGCACCAGGTTGGTTGGCGTCGCACCCCATTCCGTCACGAGTATGAAGGCATCGACCTGCGGCGCAAAAGCCTTGGCATCGATGACGGGTCCAAGCGGCGCAAGATCGACGACGATATAATCGAACATCTTGCGCGCATGTTCCATCAGATGCTGCATGCCCTGCGACGACAGAAGCTCGCTGGTGTGCAACAGGTGATCGCGCACGACGACCGGCAGGATGGCAAGCTTGGTGCGCGGATCGACCTTGACGACATTCGTCCAGGGCACCTCACCGAGCACGGCCTCGATCAGCCCGGCTTGCGGCGGCGATTTCAGCGTCCGGCTCAAGCCGGGATTGCGCAAGTCGGCATCGATCAGCAGCGTACGTTTGCCGCTGCTGGCCAAGAGGGCGGCGAAATTGGCTGCCGTCGTCGACTTGCCCTCGCCCGGCAGTGCCGATACGACGCCGATGACGCGGTCGGGGCGGCCCTGCAGCATGACGTCGCTGGCGAGCTTGGCGTTTCGCAGGGTCTCGGCGAAGATCGACCGCGGTGCTTCGACCGAAACACGCATGATCCGTTCAAAGGCGACACCAGGCTCGACATCTTCAGCGGTTGCCGGGTCAGACCCGATAATGCCCTTGCGCCGTCTCTTCTTACCGGTGCTCTGCTGGCCGAGCAATGGCAGGTAGCCGAGGAATTTCAAGCCGAGAGCGGAGCGCACATCGGCTTCGACGCGGAAAAAGCGATCGCGGAATTCCTGGAAGGCGGCGAGACCGGCGCCGGCCATCAGGCCGAGGATCACCGAAAGCGCTATCACCAGCGTCTTCTTCGGGCTCGACGGTGCAGTCGGGACGCCGGCGAGCGAGATGACGCGCGCCTTGGCGATCGGGAAGGATCGCTGCTGCGACGCCGCCTCGAAACGGCCGAGATAGGATTCATAGAGCGTCTTCAGCGCCGTCGCCTTCTGGTTTAGCTCGTTGAGATGCACCAGCGATCTATTGGCTTCCGAATTCTTGCCGACCACACCCTCGATGCTTTCGCGGAGCGACGCCGAACGCGACTGCGCGACATCGAGCTCGTTCTTGTAGCTGGCCGTGAGCTGCTGAAGCTCCTGATAGATCTGCCGGGTGATGTCCTGTCGCTCAGCCCTCAGCGCAACGGCCTGAGGATGTTCGGCACCGTAATTCTGCGTGACATCCTGCTCTCGCTTTTCGACAGCGAGGTAACGCGTCTTCAGGTCCTGCAGGACCGAGTTGTCGGTCTGGCTGGACGAGATGGTGGCGTTCTTGACCGCATTGTCCGGCCCCTGGTCGATAATCGACTTGTATTGATTGTAGCGCGCCGATGCGCTGGCCGTATCGGCCTGGGCAATGATCAGCTGCTTGTTGAGATCGGAAATCTGCTGTTCCGACATCAGCTCGCCGCCGGTCGAGGTCAGGCCGTTGTCCGCCTTATATTTCTCGACTTCGAGCGAAGCCTCCTGCGCGCGCTGGCGCAGATCGTTCAAGCGTTCCTGCAGCCAGACGGAGGCGCGTTCGGTCGCGTCGAAATTGGCGTTCAACTGGTCGGTCAGATAGGCGTCTGCATAGGCGCGCGTGACCTTTGCGGCCAACAGCTTGTCGGTCGAGTTGAAGGACACGGCGACGACCGAGCTTCGCGTGACGCGCTCCACCTTGAGGCCATCCTGCAATACGGCGGCGACCTTTTGGCGCTGCGCCTCCCGCATCTCTTCCGGCGTCATCGGCGGACGCCCCGGCGTGAATATGCCGACAATCAGCCCCACACCCGATTTGAGCAGGGCAGCCGGCGACTGCGGCGGATTGAGCAGGATGTTATTATTGGCAAGATCGGCCGTGTCGACGACGCGCAAAGCCATCTCGTTCGATTTCAGGATTTCGACCGCGCTGGCAATCTCCATGTCCGCCTGCTGGCTGCTGGCAGCCGGCGGCTGATCCTCCGCATATTTCGTCATGCTTTCGTCGAGCAATATCTGTGTCATCGACGTGTAGCTGGGCGTGGCGATCAGCAGATAGGCAACGGCCAGAATGACAAAAGCAGCCATGGCGAAGATGATGGTGCGGATGCGACGTGTCACGATCGCCATCAGCCGATCGAGATCAATGAAACTGTCCTGCGCTTCACCCTGGGGAAGAGCGCTTTGGAAAGTGAAGTTCTTCTGATACATGGCGACCACCTTGTCGGAGAGGCCTGAATGAATATGGCTATGGCCCGCAGTCGTGTCGACCACGGGCCAGAACGTGAACAGGCTTAAGCGGCGGTCATCTGCGCTTCGTGCGAGACGACCAGGTTGCGGATTGAATCATAGACCAAGCTGCCGATATCGGCGCGAGCGAGCGCAAATGCGACGTTCGCTTCGATGAAGCCATGCTTGGATCCACAGTCGAATGTGCGTCCGTTATAGACTTGGGCATGGAAGGATTGCGTCTCGGAGAGGCGCAGCATGCCGTCAGTCAGCTGGATTTCATTGCCGGCCCCGCGTTCCTGACGGGCCAGAATATCGAAGATTTCAGGCTGAAGAATATAACGACCATTAAGGTAAAAGTTTGAAGGCGCTTCCGAAGGATGCGGCTTTTCGACCATCTTGGTCACGGCGAAGCCGTGCCGGACGGCCACTCCCTTGCCGATGATACCGTATTTCGAGGTCTCCTCCGGCGCGCATTCCTCGACAGCGACGATATTGCCGCCGACCTCGTTGTAGAGATCCATCAGGCCGGCCATGCAGCCGCGCATGCCGTAGCAGAGCATATCGGGCAAAAGCAGCGCGAATGGCTCGTTGCCGATCAGGTCGCGAGCACACCAGACGGCGTGACCAAGGCCGAGCGGAGCCTGCTGGCGGGTGAAGCTGACCGAGCCCGGCCGCGGCAAGAGGCGCTCGAGTTCACTCACCTGATGGCTCTTGCCGGCCAGCCGCAGCGAGGAAATCAGTTCCGGCGTGTCGTCGAAATGATCTTCGATCGCCGATTTGTTACGGCTTGTGACGAAGACGATGTGCTCGATGCCGGCTTCGATAGCCTCGTCGACGGCATATTGCACGACCGGACGATCGACGATCGTCAGCATTTCCTTCGGCATTGCCTTGGTGGCAGGCAGGAACCGGGTTCCGTTGCCGGCAACCGGAATGACTGCTTTTCTCACACGATGCTTGGGGTCCATGGCTCTATCATCCTTTGTTAGAGTGAGGGCCTGCGCCCATATTGGGCAGGGGCGAGGAGAGTTGAGAGGTGGGCGCAGACTGGCGGCCGCCGCGCAGGAAGGCGGCCAGACGGCGGAAGCGGACTGCAATCGGCATGCTCAGGTGACGGACCGCACGTGGATTGCGACACGCGATTTTGAGCACACTCGGCAGTTCGCGCTCCTTGATGCTGTCGACCAGCATCAGGAAGGCTAGAATATCCTTCAGGTTGCGCGTCCGCTGCCGTTGGGCGGCAAGAGCGGCGGAGCCGAAAGAATGCTCGGCGAAGAACTTGGTATCTGCGGCCAGCATGGCCTCGACATGTTCTCTCTTCAGAACCCGCGAGATCGATCCGTCTCGAATGTAATAGAGATAGCCGACCGTCGGCTCGACCGCGCAGACACCGCCTCTGGCAAGTGCGGAGGCAAGGAAGATGTAATCCTCGCCGATCCTAAGCGTCTCGTCGAAGCGCAGGCGATGCTTCTCGAGAAAGGCGCGTTCGAAGACCGGCTTCATATAGCCGAAATTATGTTCGGACCGGAAAATCATGTTCGAGGCGATGAACTTCGCCAGCGTCAGCACCGGCAGACGCGCCAGCGCCGCTTCTGGAAACATGGGAATGATCGTGCCGACATCCTCGCGGACGACGTCGAGATTGTCGACAACGATCTGCGCCTCCGCCTTTTCGGCTCGCGCAATCAGGCGCGCCATGCGGTCCGGGCGCAACGCGTCGTCTGAATCGAGCACGGCCACCCAGCGACCACGAGCGGCGTCGAGACCGGCATTGCGGGCCGCGGCCGGACCACCGTTGCGGGCCATGGCAACGAGGCGAACGCGCGGATCGGCATGATTGCCGGCAATCTCGCGTGTGCCGTCGGTCGAGCAATCATCGACGACGATGACCTCCATGCTGACAGCACCTTGGGCCAAGGCGCTGTCGATGGCACGCGCAAGGGTGTCCTCCGCATTATAGGCAGCGATGACGAAGCTGACATCGGGGATGAAATCCGTCATTGCGGTGCTTTCTCCAGGTTTCCGTATTGCTCGATTTCACGAACCCCGAAGAGGCCGCTGACGACGCCGGCGTGCATGATGCCGCGCAGGCCATAGCGGTGCCGCTTGACGGTAGAGGCGGCGAGCAGCGCGGCGGCAACAAAGCAATAGGCGGATTTGGTCGCGGCAAGCGCAATCGCGCGCCAGCGGCCCAGGCCGGTTGCGGCTTCCAGCAGCATGCGCCCATGCGTCTGGCCCATGCGGAACCGGCGCTTGGCAAGCCAGGAAACCGTTGCGCGTCCATTGGGGACGGGTTCGTAGACCAGGGCATCCTCGGCAAAGGCGATCCGGCCGCCCGCGTCGTGCATATGGGCAAAGAATTCGGTGTCCTCGCCGCCGCTGCGGCCGAGCGCGATATTGAACCGGCGACCGGCAAGCGAAGGCGCGCTGCGGCGCAACAGGACGTTGCAGGTATAACCCGTGCGGATCTCATCCGCGACCCAGACCGGCAAGGTCGAATGAAAATCGCCGCGCTGCATCCAGGCAGGAGCGACATTCGCATAGACAGCCTTGACGGGACCGAGAACGGCATCGGCGCCGGTCGTGTCGGCTATGGCGAGCAATTCCGCCAGCCAGTCCTGCGAGGCCGTCTCATCGTCATCGATGAAGGCGACGAAATCGCCGGTCGCATGGTCGAGGCAGGCATTGCGGGCGATGGAAATGTTCGAGGCCGGGCAATGCACATAGGCGATTTCAAAGGAAATGGCTGAACGCATGGCATCGACACGGTCGCGGGCGCTTGGCGTCACATCGTTGTCGGCAACGATGACGCGGACCTGCACGCCGGCAGGAATGGTAAGCACAGCAAGCGATAGCAGCGTCTGATCCAGCTCGGCACGGCGGTAGGTGCAGACGGCAACGTCAATCTTTGTGGTGCGACGGTGGGTTTGCGTCATGCCGCGACCCTGCGATTGCGAAAGCTGAAGACTTCCATCCAAAAGCCCATCGACCAGGCGAAATGCATGACCATGGCCGAGATGGCGGCAAGCGGTCCATAGGGGTTCTTCTCGCCGAGCGCGATCCAGAAGCCGTAGGCGATGCAGGCGACAGCCCAAAGACTGATCGGAATGACCGCGATCCAGTTGATGATCGCCAGGAAAGCACCGATGAAAATCGGCACCACGGCAAGCGGCAGCATTTGGCGCAAGCTCGGCACGCTGCGATGCTTGAGGATATTACGGGCACGGCCGCGCCCATAACCGAGATACTGCCGGAAAAGCGTCGGGACACTGGAGCGCGGATAATAGGTCATGGCGGTCTTGTCGGTGAGCCAGATGCGGAAACCGGCCTTGTGCAGCCTGTAGTCGAGCTCGGCATCCTCATTGTGGCTGAAGGTCTCGTCATAGCCGCCGGTGGCGCGGAAGGCTGCGACGCGCATCAGCGCATGGTGCCCGTGCTCTGCCCAGTGCCCCTTGGCTCCTTCGCGATGTTTCGAACCGCCATTGCCGAGTTTGGAATTCTGCGCCACCGCCGTTGCCTTCTGAAACGCGCTGAAGCCCATGGTGCGCATGGCGACGACGACGGAATCCGCGCTGGTCGCGACGGCTTCCCGCACCAGCGTCTGGCAATAATCGGCCGGATAATCGCCATGGGCATCGATGCGAATGAAGAACTCATAGCCGTCGCCCAAGGTCTCGATGGCGAGATTGATGGCGGCGCTCTGCAGCCGCTTAGGGTTGTCGAGCAGGAGGACGCGCGGATCGTTGGCGGCGATCTCCCTGACGATGTCACGCGTGCGATCCGTGCTGCCGCCATCGGCGACGACGATCCTGGCGTCGAGCTCATCGAGAGCACGGCCGAGCTTGCCGATCAGCGGCTCGATATGCTTCTCCTCGTTGAGGCAAGGAATAACGATCAGGCAACGCATATCCATGGGACTTACGGTCGTCATTGCAATCCACCTCTATTGCGATTCAGTTGCGGGAGGGCCTGTAGTTCGGTGATCTGTTCATTGGCACGCGTCAGGGATGCCAGCCGGAGCACCAGCCCCTGACAGTCGGCGCGATCGATCATCCATTGCTTGCGATCCTGGGCCGCCACGGCGTCGAAAGCGGCGAGATAGCGTTGTTCATCCAAGTCGCCCAGAAGGGTGGCAAGATGGGCGGCGTCGGCTTTGTCGAGCGTGAGCCCGATCTTCCGGCCGGCCAGGAACCTTGCCGTCTCGGTGCCATCCATGGCGATCGGGACGGCGCCGTAGAGACCACCCTCATAAAGGCGGTTGGGCAGGAGCCAGCTGGAGTTCAGACCCTCTTCGAAGAAATCGATGGCCCAGGAGAACTGGACGTCGTGATAGATCGCGGAAAGATCCTCAGGGTTCTTGTAGGCGCCGCCGAAATGCATGAAGGGCGCGTCGCGCACGATGCCGTCGAAATCGTCGAACTCCGAATAGGCCGGCCGGCCGCGCAGCACGATCTCGAAACGCCCTTCCATCCGGCGCGAGAATTGATCCAGCAATGTCAGCGATTTGCGGCAACGAAGCGCACCGAACCAACCGATCTTCCAGGGCTCGCCGCGGGCAGGCACCCGCGCGGCCGGCGCAACATTGCTCGCTGCTGCAACCTCGAGCGCCAATACCTTGTTTTCGAGCAGCATGATTGGTAGATGCAAGCCCGAACGCGGCTTGAAATAGCGCTCGACGAAGGCCGGCGAACTTGTGATGAGCAGCGCTGCTTGCGCGCCGAGACGGCGCTCGGCACCACGGAGCGTACCACCCAGCACATCATCTCGAAGCAAGAGCCGGTGAATATCCAGGGATTCGTAGACAACAGGCATGTCGCCTCCGAAAACGGACTTGGCGCGATTGGCCAGAGCCAGCATTTCAAGGTTGCGGCCGATGATGACATCCGGCCTTGGAACCGAACGCAACGCGTGGCGCAGCTTGAATGCCGATTTGGCGACGGCCGCGATACGTTGCGCAAACTGTGCGTCACGCGTGCGACCGAGCTCGATCGGCTCGATGCCATCGATGGCGGCGAGCGCATTATCGTCGCGCCGGAAGCCCGCGAGCGTCACCAGAGCCCCGCCAGCCTGCAGCATCAGGACCCGCCTGCGCACGGCAGGATCGGCAAGATCGTGGACAAAATAAAGAATATGCAGCATCAAGATTTCCGCTTTCGCGCCCGGTCGAAACCGGGCGCCTGGTATGGTTGGTGTTGCATCATGGCATCTTCACCGGCCGCAGAATGCGCTTGGCGGACGGCATGGTTCAGTCGAGCTTGCAGGTGATCGATTCCGGAAACAGGCATTTTTCTCCTGGCGCGGTGAAGGCAACGCGCTTGACCTGCATGGTTGCCGGCTGGCCGCTATAGGCGAACTTGCCCATCCAGCCGCTCAGCGTGTCCGTGCCCCAAAGGCTGAAGAAGATTTTCTGCGCGTTCGTCGGTATCTTCGAAGGATCGGTCACCTCCTGAACGAGCTTGCCGTTCACATAGTAACGCAGGCGGTCCTTCTCCCAGACGAACGCGTAGTCGTTGAAACCCTGGTCAGCACCACCGACGACCGGGACCAATTTCTCATTGCCACCCTTGGCGGAGATATATTGGTTGACCTGCACCTGCCCGGCATTCTTGCCGAGCACTTCAAAATCGATCTCGTCATGCGGCTTCTTGTCGGTCGGGCCGATATAGGTGAAGAAGGCCGAGTTCAGGCCAGAGCCGGTCGCGGTGCGGTAGCGCGCCTCATAGGTGCCGTAGCCATAGCGCTTGGTCGTCTGGATTTCGCCGCAGGCGTAATTGCGCTCGCCTGTCTTCGACTGGATGAACTGCAATTGCAGCGCTCCGTCCTTGATACCAACCTGCTTTCGCGACCAGGTACAGTTCTGGTGCGGCCCGTTGTTCCAGCCGTCGGAGACATACCAGCGGCTGGTGTCGAGGCGCTCGAAATTATCGACGAAAGAGCCGCCCGTCGGCTGATCGTCCTGTGCGGACGCAGCCTGCGGAATGAAGCAGGCGCCCAGGAGAGCGAGGGAAACGAGGCCCAGTTTTCGTGCGTGGTTTGTCGATGTCATCATAGCATCACCTTTGCTCGCAACGCACCCGCCGGTCTTCGGCGGCACGGTTTCCGGCCATACGGAGTTCGGCCTGCGGCCTTGTCCGGCTGCCGGTCAGCAGATTGTAGAAGGACGGCAGGGCGTGACGCGCCATACCGTTGGTCAGGGGCAGCAGCAGCAAAGCAAGGAGCGCTGCCATGAGGTAGAAAATCGGATAGAGTTCGCTGCCGCCGCGGTTCCACAGGACCCAGAGACAGAACAGCAGCGGGTAATGGGCGCAGAAGATCCAGAAGCTCAATCCGCCGGTTTCTGCCAATCCTCGTCCGATCCGGCTGCGTATCAAGATCGCCGACAGTGCCCAGAAGCCCGGAATGCCGACGAGCACCATCAGATTGCGACTGACCTCGAGCCATAGCGGCAACCCGGGACCTGTCATGTAGGCGGCGGTTGCCAGGAGGGCTGCAAGCGCAATGAAGGCGGGACCGATCAGGCCGGCATAGCGGTCCGTGACCGTGACGTCGACGCGATACAGGCTGAGATAGATGCCGAAGGCGAAGCTGAAGAGAACGGAATTCCGGAGTACGATACCGATCGGCACCGGCAATACCGCGAGCAGCAACAGGAACGCCAGCGTTGCCAGCGGCGCGCGGCGGATGAGGAAAGCCAGCAGCGGCGACAGCAGGATGCAGACGAACAGATCACGCAGGAAATAGAGCGGCAGATTGATCGGCGTGCCGTCGATCGCAAACAGAAGCGTGGAAAGCGTGTGCAGGTTGGCGCCCGACAGATCAGGCAGATAGCCGTCGCCGATGCCGTAGCTCTGCAAGACTAGGACGAACAGAAAGAAAGCGCAGTTCCACAAGGCGAATGGCAGGAGGATCGTCTTCGCCTTGCGCCGGATGGTCTTGCCGTAGTCCAATGACGCTGCTCCATGACGGAACAACAGATAGCCTGAGATAACGCTGAGGCAGGGAACGCCGACACGAAACAGACTCTCGCGCAGAAAAACCCGAACCCAGTCAAACAAACCGTAGGCGTCGCTGAACGGGCTGCTATCCGCATCGAATGGAATATGAACAAATATGATGCCCGAGATGAGCACAATCCGCATGAGGTTTATCCGCGAAGACACGTTGGCAGTCACGTTCACGATGTCTGTCACCCTTTTTTTCGGGCCGCTTCCCCCCTCGCAGCCATTTCAATCAGAGTCGAGCAGAGCCCGCAGACGATAACCTAGGGCGCTCTTGGGAAAGGGAATATGGCACTGCAGCAAAAATGAGGGTCAAGCGACGTTTGACTGGGTCGCTACGCCAAGGTTCCAAACCACGCAAAAGATCGAAACAAACGATTTAGATGCCGGAAAACCTATGGAACCAAGGGTATTAAAGCAAATTTAAATATTTTGGCCGCGACGCGCGACACGCCCTTTGCGCGGACTCGATTTTTTTGCCGGAAGGTGAAGATTTTTTGCATTGCGGTAGGATTTCGAGATGAAGCATGACCAAAATACGACAACGTTTCAATCATGATGGGAAAGTCGTGCAGGCGCACTCCCCTTATAGCTGTAGTTTTACCAAGCTTGCGGCGCCGATACCGCCTGGGAGCTTGACCACAATCATTCTCGGATCGTGCGGCTTTCACCGTCGTTCGACAGGAGACGACTATCAGGCGCTTCACACTATCCGAGGACAATCTTCGATAAAACGCCGTCTTTGACATTGCTCCTCATCGAATTAACGCTACCTGTTGGCAGCATGGCAGCATTCATCACCGAGCAAACTGCCCATGAACGGTGAATGGAGACAGCCGAAAAGCCGATGGTTACGTCCCCGGGGATGAGCCGAAAACTCTTGGATTGAAAACCGTAAAGGCGGGAAAATGGCGTCAATAACGATTGTTATTCCGTTCTATCAGAAGCAGACGGGTGTTCTGCAACGCGCTTTGAGGTCGATATCTCGGCAGACGTTTCAGGATTTCGATATTCTCATCGTCGACGATGAATCACCGCTTGCCGTAGAAGGCGATCTGCAATCGCTGAGCGGTGAAGAGCGGGCGCGCATCAAGGTGATACGCCAGGCAAATGCCGGCCCGGGCGGGGCGCGCAACACCGGTCTCGACAATGTGCCGGTCGAAAGCCGGTTCGTGGCATTTCTGGATTCCGACGATGAATGGGCGCCGGATCACCTGCACAATGCATTCGAGACGCTGACGCGGCACGATGCCGATTGCTACTGGGATTCCATCGACGGAGGCGACGAATTTTCCTACCATTTCGGTATCGCGGAACTCGCCAAATCGGCTAGGAGCGTGCGGCTCTCCGAAAGGCCCTCGGTGATCGAGATCCCCGATATCGCCAGCGTCATGTTACAGGACTGGAGCTTTCTGCACATGTCCTGCATGGTAATCGGGCGCCCCCTCTTTGAGAAAATCCGCTTTGAACCCACGTTGCGGCTGGCGGCTGAAGACGTTCTTTTCTTTTGCGACTGCGTTCTGGCGGCCAAGCGCGTGTTGTTGTGCGAGCAGGCCGGTGCGCTGCGCGGCGAGGGCGTGAACATCTTCCACAGCATCGACAATGATTCACCGCAGTTCTTGCGTCAGCAGTTCAACACGTGGACGGCGCTCAATACGCTTGAGCAGAGATTTTCGCGCCGGCCGCAGGACGTCGCCACCATTCGGCACTACAAGAATCGTGCCCGCCGCCAGGCGCTCTGGAGCCAGGCGCGGCAGGTCAAGCGGCGGCAAATGCCGCAATTCGGACTGCTGGCGAAATGGGCCTTGCGCGACCCTGTCATTTTACAAAGCGCGATGAAGCTTGCCGTGGGCAAGCTCGCGCCCTAGATTTTGCAGCGCAGCATGAGCTGCGCATGCCGCATTGAAAGAGCCATGGCATGCCCCGCTATCGTTTGGATCAGCAAGGAGTCCTGCATGAAGCCGTTCCACTGGGAATCTACCCATGGCAATTTCGGTGACGATCTCAATCTCTGGCTCTGGGATTTTCTACTTCCCGGCCTCCGCGACGTTCATGAAGAAACATTGCTGGTCGGTGTCGGTACCGTTCTCAATACGGAGATATTGCCGACCGACGGCCACAAGCTCGTCATCGGCAGCGGTTTCGGCTACGGTTCGCTTCCCGATACGAGCGACAAGTCAAAATGGGACATCCGCAGTGTGCGCGGCCCGCTGACGGCGCAGAAAGTGGGCCTACCGGTTGAAATGGGCATTGTCGATCCGGCCGTGCTCGTCACCGAGATGCCGGAATTTCAGAACTTGCCGAAATCAGGCAAGCGCACCTTCATACCCCATTGGGAGTCGGCCGCCGCCGGTCTCTGGCCTGATATCTGCAAGACGGTCGGCCTTTCCTATCTCGATCCCCGCGGCGAGGCCAAAGCCGTGATCCGCGAGCTTGCGACATCCGAACTGATCGTCGCGGAGTCCATGCATGGCGCAATCCTTGCCGATGCCTTCCGCGTGCCGTGGATCGCGGTCAGCTCGTCGCGCTCGATCAACAGCTTCAAATGGAACGACTGGGCGCGCTCCCTCGGGGTCACCTATGCGCCGAAGCACATTCCAGTCTCCACCCGGGCCGAGGCGATCGCCAAGGGCGCCCGCTTCTGGGGCGTCGGTTTCGAGCGCGATCAACAGGCGGCAGCCGAGCTTGAAAAGCAGCGGTATGGGGGAACCGTGCTGCTTGCCGACCCTGAACAGACCCCGCTTCGGGTGATGGCCAAGCAGGCGCTTGCCATGCCTTCGGCGCTCGCGCTGTGGCAGGCGAGCAAGGCAAAGCCACAGCTGAGCAAGGATAGCGCGCTCGCCTCCTGCAAGGAGCGCCTGCTGGACGTAATCGAGGGCGTGCGGCGCGACTACCTGTAAATCTGGTGGATCCCTATTCCGGAGCGGCCTGCAAAAGATAACGCAGGCCGTTCGCTCCTGAATGGGCGATCGGCGCACCGCCACCCTTGCGGAAGCGCTCGGTTTTATCGGCGAGGATTCCGCCCGCTATGGCCGGAACGGCGAAGGGATGGCGAAGCGCGTAGGAGGCCGCAGCACCCAGGCCCGATTGCGATTTGATGTCGAGGAAATGCCGCAGTTCGTAGCGGTCGCGAATATGGCGCTCATGGCGGCGGAGCGCGTCCGCGTCGACCGGCGAGAGGCCGCCTTTTGCCAGAATCGCCCGATCGGCCTCGTAGAGCCGCCGTAAATCCTCGGTCCTGTGCCGACCGCTCAGGGAATCACTGCGCACGACTGCGCCATAACCGCAACTATGAATGATCTTGTAGCGCGCCGCACTGGCGAGCGCGCGCGCATAGAGGTCGTAATCCTCGCCCAGGCGCAGCGTTTCATTGTACCGCAAGCCGTGAGCATCCAGAAAGGAGCGGCGCATGAGCGGCTTCAGAAAGCCGATCTCACCGCGGCGGACGCCCCGCTTGGAGATATTGCCCTCGACGAAGGCAACGAGATCGAGAAAGCGTGGCTTCGCATCGAAATGATCGAGCCTGGTATAGGCATCCGAAACCCCATCGGCATTGACGAAAGCGATGTTGTCGGCAACGAAGTCCCAGTCATCCGCGGCAAGCAGCGACTTGAAGCGTCCGGGGAAGAAGAAATCATCCGCATCGAGGATGCTGATCAGCGGGGCACGCGAGACCTCGATGGCATGATTGCGCGCTGCCGCCGGACCGCGATTCTTCTCGAATTCGCAAATCATCAGTCTGCCGCTGCCGTCATCGGCCTTGCTGGCCGCTGCAGCGGTACCGTCAGTCGAACCGTCATCAATGACGACGACTTCGGCCACCTCGGGCTCTCGAAGCGCCGACGCGACGGCCAAGCCAATAGTGTCGCCGGCATTCTTTGCCGCGATGATTACACAGACGCTTTTTCCGGCACTGTCAGTCACATCAGTCTCCATGGTTCTGCCGAAGACTTAGGACATGGCTGCGATCCGACAACCGTTCGGTCGCCAAAAGATATCTGATATCCCGGTGTCAGGGATTGAACGGCTCGGACCGATTGAGGCTGGGTGCCGGCAGGCCGCCGACCTTGGCATCCTCCGCAACCGGCATCGCCACCTTGTCACTGTTCAACAGCGCATCGCGCTCCCTGCGCTCTTTCCAAACAAGATAGAGCACGCCCAGGAAATATCCGATCTGCAGAAGCACGGCGCAAATCGCCGTTTCGATTAGTGTCGTCGAAAGAGAATTCGTCAGGAAGTAGGTCGCGACAGCAAAGACGACCAGCGTGCCCAGCATGCTAATGAAAACGCGCGGCGCATACATAGTGCTACCTCGCCCGCTCAAACATTACAAAAAATGCGATCAAGGTCTTTCCTCCCTTATCAGACCTGAATGCCAAATATATTTTATGATTCATTGAAATTCAACCAAGTGTCAACGATCCGTTACGAATTGACACGATCCTAACCCCGCGCCCGTTAAAACTACACCTCGATTATAATTACAATTGAATTTGTTCTTTTTCTTCGATGCAACCGAGGGAAGATCGGCCAACAATCCGCAATCTTTTGGACACAAATTGGCCGTCTTCATCATGCCGGCGCTCCGACAATTCAATCAACTTTTATTACAAAGTCCCGAGATAGCCCGCATCGGCATGTGCATCGCAATATATTGCTGCAATGCAATATTCCCTACGGAGAATCAAGTTAGCGGACGGTCAGGCAAGAGCGCTTAGAGGCTAGCCATGCGTCTGACAATGAACAAACTAACCCTCGCACCTATAACATTCTGCAAAATAGCGATCGATTGGGCGAGAGAACTACCGATAGGGCAGTTATACGGAGTTTGGCACAGTATAAGCCGCACATAAATAATCACTAAATTAAAGATGCGCATCGTTAGAGCGGTAATTGAATACCTCAATACCATATCGCTACAAAAGTTTGGCGCAAAAAGTCAAAATCCCGGCCTACACTCCCGCTATCTTAGCTCTAGTTACGCGTCCGAGAATTCCCGACCAATCGCCAACATAAATGGAGCTTTCTCTATGAAGTCTGCGACGAGATCGGCCACACCGGCTTTTTTCAGCGCCGCGGAAAGCGACGTCTTTCCGCCAACTGGTGGAGTGCTGAAACGCATTTTCGACGTCTCTGCCGCTCTAACCGCTCTGATCCTCATCAGCCCGCTTTTCCTGATGCTGATGCTACTGGTAAAGCTTTCTGATGGCGGTCCAGCCTTCTATGGCCACCGCCGTATCGGCCACAGCGGCAAAAGCTTCCCCTGCCTCAAGTTTCGGACCATGGTCGTCAACGGCGACAAGGTGCTGCAGGCATATCTGCAGGCCAATCCGAAAGCGATGGAGGAGTGGCGTGCCACCCGCAAGCTGCAGAATGATCCCCGCGTAACCCTTGTCGGTGCGGTGCTGCGCAAGCTCAGCCTCGATGAGCTGCCGCAGCTCATCAACATCATCCGCGGCGAAATGAGTATCGTTGGCCCACGCCCGGTCGTGGAAGACGAACTCGAACTCTACGAGACAGCTGCGATCTACTATCTGCAATCCCGCCCTGGCCTGACAGGCCTCTGGCAGGTCAGCGGCCGCAACGACGTCTCCTATGCCAGCCGTGTCGCCTTCGACACGCATTACGTCAAGAACTGGTCGCTCGGCAGCGACATGATGATCATTGCCAAAACCATTCCTGCAGTCTGCCTTTCTCGTGGCAGCTACTGAAAACGACCGGCAGATACCCGCAGGAGGTTTCCTGCGGCATTCCCGCACTTGGCGGGACTGCGATCCAATAACAGGGAAGATCCTGCATGATTGAATTTCGGCCTTTAAAGAGGCTTGTTCGCGTAAACACATCTTTTCGGCGCGTAGCTTTCGCCGCCGTCTGCCTCTGCGCGGCATCGGCCGCGGCCCACGCCGACAATATTCCCGGATATCACCTGGGCGTCATGGACAAGCTGCATGTCCGCGTTGCCGAATGGCAGACCGCCGAGGGCACCATTCGTGACTGGGCGGTCGTCTCGGGCGATTACACGGTCGGCCCTTCCGGCTCGATCTCCATCCCTTTCATCGGTGACATGCCCGCCATGGGCAAGACGACGGACGAGATCGCCGAAGCTATCGGCATCGGCCTGCAGAAACAGTTCGGCCTGCGCGATCGCCCGTCGGCCTCCGTCGAAATGTCGCAGTTTCGACCGATCTACCTTTCCGGAGAGGTCCAAAATCCGGGTGAGTTTCCCTTTGCGCCCAATCTGACCGTGCTTAAGGCCGTGAGCCTCGGCGGCGGCATGCGCCGTGCAGATGCAGGTCAGCGCTTTGCGCGCGATTTCATCAACGCCAAGGGTGATGCGGTCGTCTATATGGCCGAGCGCGGACGCCTGCTGATGCGCAAGGCACGTCTGCTTGCCGAATTGGCCGGTAAGGACGAGATCGAGGTCCCCTCAGAACTCAAGCAATTGCCGCAAGCATCTGCCCTGCTCGCAAGCGAGAAAGCGCTGATGGATACACGCAGTCAGCGCATGAAGACGCAGCTGCAATCCCTGGAAGATCTGAAGACGCTCTTGCAGAACGAAGTCGAAGCTCTTGCGAAGAAGAACGATACGCAGAGCCGTCAGCTGGAACTGGCGAAGGCCGACCGTGACAAGGTCGAAAGCCTTGCCGAACGGGGGCTGGAACTAGCGTCTCGCCGGATTTCCGCCGAGCAGCGCGCATCCGATCTGGAGGCCACACTTCTGGATACCGAGACGGCGTCGCTGAAGGCCAAGCAGGACATCAACAAGGCCAATCAGGACGAAAACACGCTGCATAACGATTGGCAGAGCTCGCTGGCGAAGGATATGCAGGACACCGACACGGAGCTGGAAACGCTGCAGCTGAAACTTTCCACCAGCCAGTCCCTCATGCAGGAAGCGGTCGCCCAGTCGGCCGATGCCAGCAACCTCGATCCCAGCGGGCAAAGCGTGAGCATCACCTATACGATCATTCGCGACGACAAAGGCCAGACGAAGGAAATTACGGCCCAGGAGAATACCCAGGTGCTGCCCGGTGACCTAATCAAGGTCAGCACCGGTCTTGCAATACGATAGGGAGAGCTGATGCGGATCGCCAAATCGGTCTTCGTCCGTCCGGGAAGCAACGCTACCTACGGCATGGTGGCGACTGCACTGTCTTTGTTCGTCTTTGCCTATTCCCCTCGCTTCGGCCAGCCTTCCATTCTGCTTTACTACACCCTGTGGTTTCCGCTCGTTCTGATGGACTATCGCAACGTGCTGGGCAACTATCGGAAGCAGCTCTGGCTCTTCGCGTTCGGCGTCCTGACCTGCCTGTCGATCTTCTGGTCGGCTGCCCCTCCGGTGACCGCGCGCGCAGCGATACAATATATGACGCACATCATCTGCGCCCTGATCGCCATGCGCACGCTGGATATCCGCACGCTGACCCGCGGCGCGATCGCCGGCACCGGCATCGTGCTCATCTATTCGATTCTATTCGGATATTATGCCTATGATCCCATCGACGGGAACTACAGCTTCGTCGGCGCCTTCGATTCCAAGAACCAGCTCGGCTTCTATGCATCGCTCGGTATCTATTTCGCTTTTGCGGCCGTCTTCATCCTCGGCGAACGCCGAATCTGGATGGTCGGCGCGGGAATTGCCGGACTGCTGTCGGCCTATTGTCTGCTTGCCTCGCAATCAGCGACTTCGGTCCTGACCACGGGATTGGTCGTGATGCTCGGTCTCAGCATGCGCGTCATTCTTTTCCTGTCGCCGAAGCAGCGCAAGACGCTGTTTGCTGCGGTCGCCATTTCCGTTGTCGTCCTTGCAGTTGCCGGCGTCTATCTCGGCGCTGTCGATCTGGTGCTCGGCGCCTTCGGCAAGGATTCGACACTGACGGGCCGTACCTATCTCTGGCAACAGGGTATCGCGGCAGCGCAATTGAACCCCTTCTTCGGGGTCGGCTATCAGGCCTATTGGGTCCAGGGCTTTTCCGAACCGGAGCGCCTGTGGGAAGAATTCTTCATCGCTTCGCGCACGGGCTTCCATTTCCACAACACCTATATCGAAACGACAGTCGAAACCGGGCTGGTCGGCGTCCTCTTGCTTGCCTCGATACTGCTGACGACGGTCATCGGCCATATCAGTCGCTTCTTGAGCGACAACAGGAATGACGAATCCTACGTGCTACTGGGTGTAGCAATACTGCTTCTGATCCGCTCCTTCGTCGAGATCGACATTCTCAACCCGTATCATGTCGGCTCTTTCCTGTTCTACTTCTCGGCAGGAAAGCTATCGATGCGGACGCGCGTGCCGAAGGCCGATCCTCTCGTTTCCTACGACCGGATGGAATTTGCGCCACCGGCGAACTGGGAGCCGCGAACCGGCCGATGAAAACGCTTTACGGAATCCAATATCTTCGCGCCTTTGCCGCCCTCGCCGTGGTGCTGTTCCATGCGGCGGAGCGCAGCGGGAGCCATTTCCGCATCGGCGCGGCTGGCGTCGATATCTTCTTCGTCATCAGCGGCTTCATCATGTGGACAATGAGCGAGCGCAGGCCGGTGACGCCACTGCGCTTCCTGCTCGACCGCCTGCAACGGATCGCGCCATCCTATTGGATCGTCACGGCGATCATGATCGTCGGCGCGATCGTCGGCCTGTTCCCGAACATGAAGCTGACGGCAGGCCACATCGCCGGCTCGCTCCTGTTCATTCCGGTGCGCTCTCCGAGCAACGGCGAGATCTGGCCGGTGCTGGTGCAGGGCTGGACGCTGAACTTCGAGATGTTCTTCTACGTCCTCTTTGCAGCCTGCCTGTTCCTGCCGCGGCGTCTGCGCCTTGGCGGCATGATCGGCATCTTTGCCGCCTTCGTCATTGTCGGCGCCATCTTTGCCCCGCAATCGCCGATGCTTGCCACCTATACAAGGCCGATCATCCTGGAATTCGTGGCTGGCGCCGTCCTCGGACAGCTGTGGCTCAAGGGAAATGTTCCCGGCGCCGGTCTCGGTCTTGCCCTGATCATCGCATCGATCTCGGGCTTTGCCGCAATCGAGATATTCGGCCTCGAGTTCAACGAGATTACCTGCGGCCCGCTCGCCATCGCGCTCGTGCTGGGCATGGTTTCGGTGGAGCGCAGTGGCAGGCTGCCGGAAATTCCACCGCTCACCTATCTCGGGAACAGCTCCTATTCCATCTATCTCTGGCATACCCTGGCGATCTCAGTGATCGCAAAGCTCGTGGCCTCCACACCGATCCCTTCAGATGTCACCGCCTTCATCGGCGCGATAGCGGGTACCCTGCTCGGCATCTTTGCCTATGAGCTTGTCGAAAAGCCGATGCGCAATTTGTTGCGAAACGTCAGCTGGCGAAGAGCGCGCCCTTCGCCAGCGTGAGGGCATGATCCAACCTCACATGCGCCGGCGGCGCAACTGATCGAAATAGACGATGACGATGATCAGCACGCCGGTGATGATGCGCTGCCAGAAAGAGTTCAGGTTCAGGAGATTGGCGCCGTTGTTGATCGTGGCCAGAATGAAGGCGCCGATCAGCGGGCCATAGACGGAGCCGACAGCGCCGAACAGGCTGGTGCCGCCGATGACGGACGATGCGATCGCCTGCAGCTCCCAGCCATCCGCCTGCGTGGCATTGCCGATGGCAATGCGCGAAGCAAGCAGCACGCCGACGAAGGCGGCGCAGGTTCCCGACAAAATATAAGCGAGGTAGATCATCCCGTTGACGTTGACGCCGGAGAGCCGCGCCGCCTCGCGGTTGGAGCCGACGGCGAAAAGATAGCGGCCCCACCGACTCAAATGCAGGAAGACGACGGCCGGGATCGCCACGAAGATGACCATCCAGAACAGACTCGGGATGCCCAGGAAATCGGCGACAGCGAAATTGGTGAAATCGTCATTGACGATGTTGATGGTCGAGCCGTTGGTAATGAGCAGGCCGATACCGCGCAGGGACGTCAGCGTTGCCAGCGTGATGATGAAGGGCGGCAGACCCATGCGCACGATGCCGAAACCATGGAACGCGCCGATCAGCACACCGAACAACAGGGTGATCAAGATGGCAGCCCAGACCGGAAATCCGGCTTGAAGCAGCCAGGCGACGATGACGGTACAGAAGCCGACGATTGCTCCCACGGAGAGATCGATACCCGCGGTGATGATGACGAAGGTCTGGCCCAGCGCAAGAATGGCCGTCATCGATCCCTGGCGCGCCAGGTTGGTGATGTTGAGCGGCGTCCAGAACTTATCGGTCCAGAATCCGAGCACAACCCAGAGAGCCAAGAGGAGCAGGATCAGCGTCAAGCTGAAGAGGATATTCATCTTGCGTCGCGGCGCGACGGCGGGGCCTTCTGTGGTGTTCGCGGCCATTCTTGTTCTCCCTCTTTCGACTTGTTTATCGTTCAGACGCAATCGCCTCGCCGAGGACTTCCTCATGCGTTGCGGCGTGAAAATCATGGCTGGCAACCAGCTGGCCGTGTCGGAAGACATGCAGACGATCGGCGAGCTCATAAACCTCGGGCAGATAGGACGAGATGACGATGATGCCCGCCCCGTCGCGAAGCAGCTTGGCGAAGAGCCGGTAGATCTCCGCCTTGGTGCCGACATCGACGCCGACGGTCGGCTCATCGAAGATGAACAGCTTGGCGCCATGACTCAGCCATTTGCCGATCACGACCTTCTGCTGATTGCCGCCCGACATGGCGGAAACCAGGACCCGCCGGCTCGGCGTCTTGATGCTGAGATCGCGGATCTGCTTGTCGGCGTTTACAGCCTCATTCCTATTGTTGATGATCGGACCGTGGCTCAGCCGTTTGAACACGGGCAGATTGATGTTGAGGCCGATCGGCAGATTGAGGCAGAGCCCCTGATCGCGACGGCTCTCCGGCGCGAGCGCAATGCCGAGCTCCATCGCGTCGCGTTCGTTGCGGATTTCGACCTTGCGTCCCTTCCAATGGATTTCTCCTGCCGTGACCGGCTGGCGGCCATAAAGGCCAAGGGCAAATTCGCTGCGGCCGGCACCGATCAGCCCATAGAGCCCGACGATCTCGCCAGCCCGGACAGACAAGGAAATATCCTCGAAACCGGGGCCGGAGAGGCCGCGCGTCTCCAGGATCGTGTCGCCGATCGGGATCTTTTCCTTGTGGTAGATCTGCTCGATCGAGCGATTGATCATCAGCTTGATCAATTCGTCCTCATTGGTCTCGCTGATCGTGCGCGTGCCGACATGCGTGCCGTCGCGCAGCACGGAAACGCGATCGGCGAGCTCGAAGACCTCTTCCATGCGGTGGCTGATATAGACGATCGTCACGCCTTCGCTCTGCAGACGCCGGATCAGCTTGAACAGTTGTGCCGATTCCTTTCGCGTGAGATAGGCGGTCGGCTCGTCGAAGATCAGGAACTGGGTGCCACGCATCGCGGCCCTTGCGGTCGCGACCAACTGCTGCTGACCAATGGTGAGAGAGCTCAGGAGTTCGGCGGCGGGCAGTCCGAAGCCGAGGTCGTCAAGTACCGTCTGGGCCATAGCGACCATCTGCTTCTTGCGCATCAGGCCAAAACGATTGACCTCGTCGCCGAGAAAGAGATTGGCCGCAACCGTCAGGTGCGGACAAAGGACGACCTCCTGATGCACCGCATTGATGCCGCGGGCAATCGCCTCATTGGGATTGGCAAGGGCGACCGGATGGCCGCACCAGAGTATCTCGCCGGCCGTCCTGGTGATGACGCCGGTCAGAAGCTTGATAAGCGTCGATTTGCCGGCTCCGTTCTCGCCGACAATGGCATGGATCTCGCCCGCCAGGAACGTGACGGTCGCCGGTTTCAGCGCCTCGACATAGCCATAGCGCTTCTGCAACCCCTTGAGCTCGAGAATGGGCGAGCCGGCCGGAATGCGGCTTGCTTCCGTCTTGGTCGTGTCATCGTGCCGATGGCTGATTTCTTCGAGGCTCGTCATGGGGTCTCCTCCCTCTCGCATCGCCGCGCGACCGCCCATAAGGCGGACAGAGCGTGATGCCAAAAGTGTGAGCGGTTTTCGACATCACGCTCTAGTTTTTTGCTTCTAGAGCGGATTCAGATTTTAGGTCGAATAGACCTAAAATCATCCGGCTCTGGACGAAAAGGCTGCGCCCGACGGATCGGGCGCAGCCTCCAAGCCTTACTTGACCTTCGGGTTCAACAGGGCGTCGATCTTCGGATCGCTCATGTTCGCCTTGGTGACCAAGTTGGCGCCGGTGTCGACATTTGCCGCAACCTTTTCCTTCTTGGAGGCGGCGAGCGCCGTCTTGATGCCGTCGTAGCCCATGCGATACGGATCCTGCACCACGAGACCGGCGAGAACGCCCGACTTCAGGAAGCCAACTGTTTTGTCGTCATTGTCGAAGCCGATCACCTTGATCTTGTCGCCGAGCTTGTTTTCGGCGATTGCCTGGCCGACGCCCTGCGCCATGATCAGGTTGGAGGCGAAGACGCCGACCAGCTTCGGATTGGCGGTAATCAGGTCGGTCATCATGTTGAGACCCGTGGTGGCCTGACCGTCCGCATACTTATCGGCGACGACTTTTAGGCCCGGATACTTGCTCTTGACCTGCTCCAGGAAGCCCTGACGACGCTGGTCGAGAGAGCCGACGCCCGGCAGGCTGGTGATGATGGCGATCTCACCCTCTTCCTTGCCGGTCATGCCCTTGATTGCTGCGGCAAGACCATCGGCGGCGATGCGGCCGCCCTGCGTGTTGTCGGTTGTCAGGAACGAGATGAAGGATTTGGAATCGGCAGCAGAGTCGATGCCGACCACCGGCACGGACTTGGCAGCTTGATCCACCGGCTTGCCGAGCGCCTTGAATTCGGTCGGCGAAATGACCACGGCGGCCGGCTTGCCGGCAACCGCGTTTTCGAGAATGCTGATCTGACCGTTGATATCGGATTCCGACTGCGCACCCAGCTCCGGCACCTTGACGCCGAGATCCTTGCCCGCCTGGCGTGCGCCGGCAAGAACGATCTGCCAGTAGAAGGACGTCGTGTCCTTGACGATGATGGGAATGGTCACATCGGCCGCGAAGGACTGCGCCGGCATGGCCATTGCGATGAAGGCAGCGCCGGCAAGACCGGCAAGGCTGCGACGGGTCAGAAGTGACTTGGCAATATTCATCTGCTTCTCCTCTCAACGCGCTCTGTTCTCCTGCACACCCGCCGTTGAACGCTTACGGCTCGGTATCGTGACGCCCTGAGGCATCACACATCGCGCAGCGGCATTGGCCACCGACGCCAAAACAGGCTTTCCTCCTCCTCGAAGCCGCCTATCCCGGCGGCCCGATAGCTCCTATCTCTGCCTACACCCGGACGGCCTCGTCTCCCAACGGGGGCGCAACCAGGGTCAATCCTTCAAATTCCGCATAGAGGCTGTCGGGAAGCCGAGGCTCCACGAGCTGCATATTGCGGATAAGACTTGTCGCTTTCGCCGTGCCGATCAGGACCGAGGCCACGCAAGGATGGCGCAATGGGAACTGCAGCGCCGGCTGGGCAAGCGGCAGGCCATGCTTGCGTGCGATTTCCTCCATCGCACCAACCTTGGCCACTACGTCCGGCGTTGCCGGAAGATAGTCGAAATGCGCGCCGGGCACAGGGCCGGTTGCAAGAATGCCGGAATTGAAGACGCCACCGACAACCAGCGACGTGCCCTTCTTCTCGCAAAGCGGCAGCAGCTCCGCGACCGCGGAACGGTCCAGCAGGGTATAACGGCCGGCAAGAAGAATACAGTCGATATCGGCTGCATGCATGACATCGAGGCAAACCGGCACCTCATTGACGCCGAGACCATAGGCCTTGATCGTGCCGGACGATTTCAGCTCCTCCAGCGCCCTCAACCCGGATCCCAGGAGCTGGCCGAGATAGCGCTCGTTCAGCGCCTTGCCGTGCGTATAGCCGCCAATGTCGTGGACGTAGACCATGTCGATGCGGTTGAGGCCGAGGCGGGCATAGCTGAACTCCACCGACCGCATGATGCCGTCATAGGAATAATCGTAGTCGGCATCGAACGGCAACGGATCGACATAGCCGTAATTCGGCACCTTGTCGCTTGGCACCGGACGCATCAGGCGTCCGACCTTGGTCGAGAGGACATAGCTGTCTTCCGGCTGGTCGCGCAGGAAATCGCCGACGTAACGCTCACCGAGGCCGAAGCCATACCAGGGCGCGACATCGAAATAGCGGATGCCGCTGTCCCAGGCAGCCTGCAAGGTTTCCATCGCCTGGTCGCGGGGGCAAGCGCGATAAAGGCCGCCCAATGCCGCAGCGCCGAAGCTGATTTCGGTGATCTCCAGGCCCGTCCTGCCGATCGTTCTTTTCTTCATCACCTCTCCCTTGTGATGACGCTATTTCAATTTCCATCGCATCCGGCCACTGAAGCCCGAACACTTATGTCCTGCAATATCCATCGATGGTGACAAGGCCGGAACCATAGCTGACCGCTGCCCTTTGGCAGAAGGATCCGAGACCGGTCATTCACTTCTCTCCCTGATCATTGGCGTAACGGGAAGTTTTCAACATTCCATTCGCCAATTGCTTTTGTTTTTTATCTACAATAAACATTTTGGAGTCAACGAGGAAATCGCTGCCGCCCTGGAGGAAGGCGGGCAAGACGGTTCCGGCAATACTCCTGCAATCGACTGCCATTCGATAATGGTTTAGACAGCGCCGCCAACAAAGAGCGGTGACAGTAAGCGAGGGAGGAAATGGCGAGACAAAACACGCTCTTCAAGGAGGCATACAACCGTTATGCGGCCGGTCTAAAGGCCGATACCGCGCTGCCGAGCGAGCCCGAGATCGCCGCCGAACTCGGCGTCAGCCGCAGTACTGCGCGAGCCATCCTGATGCGTCTAAGTGACGCTGGCATCATTCTTTGGAACAAGCGGCAAAAGACCGTGCTCCGTCAGCCGACGCAGGACGATTTCTTTCCGGAGGAAGAAACCAATTCGCTGCACGATATCATCGAGCGCAGCTTCATGCTGCGCATCATGTCCGATGAAGCGCAGCCCGGCATGCAGATCAACGAGCTCGAACTGGCGCGCGAGATCGGGACCGGCACCTCCGTCGTGCGCGAGTTCCTCATCCGCTTCAGCCGCTTCGGCCTGATCGAAAAGCGGCCGAACAGCCATTGGATTCTCAAGGGCTTTACCAGGGAATTCGCGCTGGAACTGGCCGATGTGCGGGAAATGTTCGAAATGCATTCGGCCGCCGAATTCGGTCGCCTGCCACCGGATCATCATGCGTGGAAAGCGCTCAAGGCGATCGAGCGGGAACATCACGACCTGATCGAGGATTTCGATGTTCGCTACCGTGACTTTTCGCGCCTCGACGAGAAGCTTCACCTGCTCATCCATCGCGCTTCGAACAATCGCTTCATCGCCGATTTCTACGATGTCATCGCCATCGTGTTCCACTATCACTATCAATGGAACAAGACGTTCGCCCGCGAACGCAACGCCCGTGCCATCGCCGAGCATCTCGCCTATATCGAAGCGCTGCAATCGCGCGACCCGCAGCGGATCGACGCCGCCTGCCGCAGCCATCTCGCCTCGGCGCGACAGACGCTGCTGCAGTCTATCCCGCAGGCCGCAACTGAGCTCGCCGGGTCGGCCGCCTGAAAGCAGGAAGTCGGCCCGGCCTTCTTTCGCCGGGCGTCCCCGGGATCTCACCGACCGAGGCGATCGCGATCGCCCCTTCCGTTGGTCACAGCGCCGTCAGCGTCAGCTTACGGTTCGCGAAACGTGAAGAAGAGGCCTCGATCGTGATCGCGCCGACTTCACCCGTTGCCTGAAGCCAGAATCCGGTCGTGCCTCCTTGGAAGGCGATCACCTGCGGACCGATCATCCGTGCCGGGCCATCGACCTTGATGGTGACGATATCGTTGAGGAAGGGCAGACGCGAACCCGCCTGGTCGAGCGCGCGGACGATGACACGCACCGTATCCCGTTCCCCAGCGCGCAAGGTATCGGCATCGGCCTCGACCTGAAGCGTCGTCGGAAGTGGATTGGCGACCATCTTCAGCGCCGCCACCTGCTTGCCGCCGATATAGCCGGTGAACTGCACGTCCTCCCATTCCATGCCCCACACACCCAGCTCGTCGGGAGTGAAATTGCGGTGATCGAAAACGACGGGCGGATGCGGCAGATGCGGGAAGGTCTCGCGATCCGGGCCAAGACGCTTGGTAAGCGAACCATAACACAGTTCGACCTCATCGCAATTGGTCAGCACGATGAGCGGCAGGGCGCCGCCGATATTGCGCTCGCCGCGCGCCCAGATCGTCACCGGCTTCATGACGACCTCTTCGGAGGGTTCGCACTGGCTGGCATAGGCGTAAGCGGCGAATTTCGGTTCGCGGAACATGTCCATGACGCCGTGGTAGCAAATGCGGTCGCCCGAGCCGAAATCGCTATGAGTATTGTAATCGAACATGCACCATCCGATGGCGCCGGAGATCGAGGGGTCGCCATAGGCGGCATTCAAGACCTCCAGATGACGGCGCACATGCTCGGCCTGGCGCTGCTCCTGATCGTAGATCTTCGTCGGATACATATGGCCGCCGAATTCAGTGATCAAATAGGGCACATCCTTGGAAAGACCGGTGTTTTCCTGCTGGGGCCTCAGCGGCGTGCGCGGCCGGTTGGCGCCCGGCAGTTCCTCGTTGCCGAGAATGAAATCGTTCATCGTATAGACGTCCTCGAGCATTTCGCTCTCGGTGATGTAGCGAACGCCGCCGGTCTGGCGCGTCGGATCGAGTTCGCGCGCAAGCCGGTTCGTCTCGGCGTAAAAATCATGTGAATCCTGGGATTCGTTGATGCGCACGCCCCAGATGATGATCGAGGGATGGTTCCAGTCACGCTCGATCATGCGCAGCACGTTGCGGATCGATTCCTGCTGCCATTCCTTACCGCCGATATGCTGCCAACCTGGGATCTCCTCGAAAACCAGAAGGCCGATGCGGTCGCAATGCTCGAGGAACCACTTCGACTGCGGGTAATGCGAGGTGCGCACGATATTGCACTTCAGCGTTTGCTTCATGATCTCGGCGTCACGCTCCTGCGCCGACCGGCCCATGGCGTAGCCGACATAGGGGAAAGCCTGATGCCGGTTCAGCCCACGCAATTTCAGTTTCCTGCCGTTCAACAGAAAACCTTCGGCAGTAAAAGTGGCAACGCGGAAGCCGAAGGTTGCGGTGAGGCTATCCGAACCATGATCGGTCGCAAGCTCGACTTCAGCCGTATAAAGCGCGGGATTGTCGAGGTCCCAGAGCGAAATATCCGCCAGACGATCGAACGCAACCGTCACGCTCCCGCCGGAGGTTTCGCCGCGCGCAAAGGCCAGCACTGTGCCGTCAGGGCCGCGCAACGTGACGGTTGCCGTGCCCTTGAAAGCGAGATTTTGCGGATTGGCGAAATCACAACGCACGGTCGCGGACTTGAGATCGGCAAGCACATTGCCGGTCTCGACCTTGATGTTGGCGATCGATACCGGAGCCGCGAGCTTGAGCCAGACGTCGCGATAGATGCCGGCATAGGTCAAATAATCGATCCGGCCGCCGAAGGGCGGGATTTCCGGGTTCTCGCTGCCATCGATCTTGACGGTGAGAAGGTTCTCGCCGTGCTGCAGGCGGCCGGTCAAGCGCGCCTCGAAAGGCGTATAGCCGTCCTTGTGGGCGACGATCTCCTCGCCGTTCAAATAGACGACGGCATCGGCCATGGCGGCGTCGAAGATCAGCGACACCTCCCGCCCGGCAAAATCGTCGCTCCAATTCAATATCTTCTGATAGGTGAAAGCGCGCTGATAGGATTTCTCGTCGAAATAGTTGAACGGCAGTTCGACTGCATTATGCGGCAGCGTCACGATCTGCCCCTCTTGCGGGCGGCCGGCATCTGCGGGCGAGAACCCTTCACGGAACGTCCAGGATTCGTTGAAGGCGACAACAGAACGCATATTCAATCCTATCGATAGAGCCCGTCGCATCCGGGACGAACATATGTTGGCTGGAAAAAGCAGACGCACGGCGACGCTGGCTGGTCACCTCGGGGCGATATGTATACAGGCTCGCAATATCAGCGCAATGCGACCGGTTGGCGGATTTCGATTTCCAGACATTGCCGGCCGCAGCGCTGGTGGCGTTGCCTGCCACCGGTCTAGCGGCCTCGTCCGCTCTTCGTCTCCTCGGTGGGGCTGCGCACCGCGGCATACATGCCTGTCGTGCGGAACTCTGTCGGGTTGATGCCGTAAATGCGGCGAAACACCTTGGAGAAATAGTTTGCGTCGTCGAAGCCCGACATGATCGCCACTTCCTTGACGGGAATGAAGGCGGCCTTCGTCAGGAGCTTCGCCGCCCGCTGCATGCGTTGCTGCAGCACGAATTCTGCCGGCGGCACGCCTTCGCTTTCGGCAAAGACGCGAGAGAAATGGGCTCGGCTGAGGCCGCTCGCCTTCGCGAGCTCGCTGACCGGCAGCGGCTTGTCGAGATTGGCGCTGATATAGTCGATGACAATCTGCATGGCGGAGCGATCGGCGGCAAAGGCGTGCGAGCCGAAGACGTCGTCATAAAGCACCATGGCCGCTTCATAGGCGATGGCCGAGGCCGAGGCCGGTGTCTTGGCACTCCCGATAAGCCGCAGGCTGCAATCGGCAAGATGATCGATCGTAGCCTGCTGCAATCGCAGGATGGGACCGGCTGCTGCAAGGATCAGACGATGGATGCGCAGCGCCTCCTCGCCGTTCATCGATATCCAGAAATATTCCCAGCGCTCGCCCTTTTCCAGCCAGTACCGATGATTGTGCGGCACGAGCACCAGCAGCGTATCGCCGGCGCCAAGGCGATAGTTGCGGTTTTCATAGCGCAGCCGGCCGCTGCCGCTGATAGTATGCTGCAGCACCGTAAATGGCGTCTGGCCGCGTCGGCGCCCGTCCCAATCGTAAAGCTCGTTGTCCCTGATTTCATAGCCGGCGCTGGTCGGCATGGCATGCAGCCGGTGGCGTCCGCGCGGCAGAGAAACCGTCCGCATGACCTGTCCATTATCGATCAATTCCTGCAGCACAAAATTACCCTTGAAAGCATAATTGTTCTCTGGTCGGCCCGATGATTATAGGCATAATCCCGCCAGAAAACAGCACTTACCCGCCGAAGAGGATCGGCGGACGGAGGAAACCCCACGATTTCGACCGTGTCTCGCAACCGTTGTGACCATGGGACGAAAATGCTGTCGTCTTCCCTGCTGCTGCTTGTTCGATCGACCTGAAGGTGAGGATCATGAGTTTCAAAATCGCCATTATCGGTGCCGGCAGCGTCGGCTTCACGAAAAAGCTGTTTACCGACATTCTCTGCGTGCCGGAGTTTCGCGACGTCGAGTTCGCGCTGACCGATCTCAGTGAGCACAATCTGATGATGATCAAGGCGATCCTTGACCGGATCGTCGAGGCCAACAAGCTGCCGACACGCGTCACCGCCACCACGGACCGCCGCGAGGCGCTGGATGGCGCGCGCTATATCATCAGCTGCGTGCGGGTCGGCGGCCTGGAAGCCTATGCCGAAGACATCCGTATTCCGCTGAAGTACGGCATCGACCAGTGCGTCGGCGATACGATCTGTGCCGGCGGCATTCTCTACGGCCAGCGCAACATTCCGGTCATTCTCGATTTCTGCAAGGACATCCGCGAGGTCGCCGAGCCCGGCGCCAAATTCCTGAACTACGCCAACCCCATGGCGATGAATACCTGGGCGGCGATCGAATACGGCAAGGTCGACACGATCGGTCTTTGCCACGGCGTCCAGCATGGCGCCGAGCAGATCGCCGAGGTGCTAGGCGCAAAGGACAAGAGCGAACTCGACTATATCTGCTCGGGCATCAACCATCAGACATGGTTCGTCGACCTGCGGCTCAACGGCCGCAAGATCGGCAAGGACGAATTGATTGCCGCCTTCGAGGCGCATCCGGTCTTTTCGCAGCAGGAGAAATTGCGCATCGACGTGCTGAAGCGGTTCGGCGTCTATTCCACCGAAAGCAACGGGCATCTGTCCGAATACCTGCCCTGGTATCGCAAGCGGCCGGACGAGATCAACAAATGGATCGACATGTCCGACTGGATCCACGGCGAGACCGGTGGTTACCTGCGCCATTCGACCGAGACCCGCAACTGGTTCGAGACGGAATTCCCGCAGATCCTCGAAAGCGCCTCGCAGCTCATCGATCCGGCCAGGCGTTCCAACGAGCATGCGAGCCATATCCTGGAGGCGCTGGAGACCAACCGCGTCTATCGTGGTCATTTCAACGTCAAGAACAATGGCGTCATCACCAATCTGCCTGACGATGCCATCATCGAATCCCCCGGTTTCGTCGATCGCTTCGGCATCAATATGGTGGCGGGCATCACATTGCCGGAAGCCTGCGCGGCGACCTGCATTTCTTCCATCAACGTCCAGCGCATGTCGGTGCATGCCGCGATCAGCGGCGATATCGACCTGCTGAAGCTTGCCGTTCTGCACGACCCGTTGGTCGGTGCCGTCGCCACTCCGGAGGAGGTTTGGCAGATGGTCGATGAGATGGTTGTGGCCGAAGCCCGCTGGCTGCCGCAATATGCGCATGCGGTTGATGGAGCCAGGGATCGGTTGTCGCGCGGCAAGGTCAAGACGCGCGACTGGAAGGGTGCGGCAAGCCGCAACGTCCGTTCGATCGAGGAACTGCGGGCAGAAAAGGCCGCCCTGAAACAGGCGGGCTGAGGCAGGTGGAATTCGGGAAATAAGCCATGCGGCGGGGTTTCAGGGGAGGCCCACCGCCGCAAGACGGCCATTTCCCGCTGTGCTGGAGGAATGCGGCGCCTCAAAGGAAGCGCTCGCGATAATGGGAGAGAGAATAAGATGAGACATTTTCGACCGATCGGCCTTCTTGCCGCGTTGACGATTGCCACATCCGCAATCGCCATCAGCGCCTATGCAGCCGAACCGACAGTGCCACCCGTTCCACCGGTCTTTCCGGCGGAAGGAAAGATCAAATATGTCGAGCGCAGCTCCATCCTGGAGTTCAAGGCGTTGCCGGAATATCACGAACCCGCCTGGGTCACTGACAACTTCGTCAAGACCGGCAAGCTGCCGCCGGTCAAGGATCGCCTGCCGAAGGAGCCGCTTGTCTTCAAGACCGGCAACATGCCCGACGGCATCGGTGTCTACGGCGACACGCTTCGCCATGTGATCGGCGGCCGGCCGGAAGGCTGGAACTATGGCGCCGGCCAGACCCAGGGCTGGGGCGGCATCGATATCGGCCTGTCAGAGTGCCTGACACGCACCGCGCCGCTGTTCCAGGTCGAGGCGAAGGATACCGAGCCGCTGCCGAACCTCGCCAAGGGCTGGGAATGGTCGCCGGACGGCCATAAGCTGACCATGCACCTGATCGAGGGCGCGAAATGGTCCGACGGCGCGCCATTCAACGCCGACGACATCATGTTCTATTGGGAAGATGAAGTCATCGATCCGAACGTCTCGCCGCTCGGCGGCGGCGCTTCGCCGGAAGCTTTCGGCGTCGGCACGACCTTGAAGAAGATTGACGACTATACGATCGAGTGGACCTTCAAGGATGCCTTCCCGAAGCAGTACCTCTACACGATGGCCTATCCTAATTTCTGCCCGGGTCCGTCGCATATCCTGAAGCCGCAGCATCCGAAATATTCGAAAAATACCTACGACCAGTTCAAGAACGCTTTCCCGCCTGAATATATGAACATACCGGTCATGGGCGCCTGGGTGCCGGTCGAATATCGCTCCGACGATATCATCGTCATGCGCCGCAACCCCTACTACTGGAAGGTCGACGAGAAGGGCAATCAGCTGCCTTACCTCAACGAGCTGCACTACAAGCTTTCGACCTGGGCGGATCGCGACGTACAGGCCGTTGCCGGCTCCGGCGATCTGTCGAACCTCGAACAGCCGGAAAATTTCGTCGCCTCGCTGAAGCGGGCCGCGCAGCCCGATTCGCCTTCACGTCTGGCCTTCGGCCCTCGCCTTATAGGCTATAACTTGCAGATGAATTTCTCCGCCAATGGCTGGGGCAACCCGGATGCGCGCAGTCAGTCAGTCCGCGAGCTGAACCGCAACGAGGATTTCCGTAAGGCCGTCACCATGGCGCTCGACCGCAAGGCAATCGGCGAGTCGCTGGTCAAGGGACCGTTCACGGCGATCTATCCGGGCGGCCTGTCCTCGGGCAGCAACTTCTATGACCGCAATTCCACCGTCTATTACCCGTTCGATCTTGCCGGGGCGAAAGCCGAACTGGCAAAGGCCGGGCTCAAGGACACCGATGGCGACGGCATCGTCAACTTCCCGGCCAGCGTCAACGGCGGCAAGGATGTCGAAATCACCCTCCTGGTCAACAACGACTACACCACCGACAAGAGCCTTGCCGAGGGTGTCGTCGCTCAGATGGAAAAGCTCGGACTCCGCGTCATCATCAACGCGCTCGACGGCCCGAAGCGTGACGACGCCAATTATGGTGGTCGCTTCGACTGGATGGTCCGCCGCAACAGCACCGAGCTGGCGTCGGTCGTGCAGAATACCGAGCAGCTTGCCCCGGTCGGCCCGCGCACAAGCTGGAACCATCGCGCGCCCGAAAGCGGCGAGTTGGACCTGATGCCCTTCGAAAAGGACATGGTCGATATCGTCAACAAGTTCACCACTTCGAAGGATAACGACGAGCGCGTGGCTCTGATGAAGCAATTTCAGAAGATCTCCACCGGGCATCTCTACAATATCGGTCTGACCGAATATCCGGGTGCGCTCATCATCAACAAGCGCTTCTCGAATGTTCCCCCCGGCACGCCGATCTTCCTCTTCAACTGGGCCGAGGACTCCATCATTCGCGAGCGCCTCTGGGTAGCTGCGGACAAGCAGGGCAAATACGAACTGTTCCCGCAGGAGCTTCCGGGTGCGCCGGGCAGCGCCGGTCCGATCAAATAGGGGCGACCGGCAACCACGTGCGGCAGCCGGCCATCCACCGGCTGCCAATCGGACATCAAGCATTCCGGCGGCTCGCCCGCCGGCCGAACTGAACACCGCCGGCGTCTGCCGTCCCTGACGGATCGGGGCAGCCGCCAGCATCAAGAGAAGCGAACCGTCCCATGTTACGATTCCTGCTCGTCCGCATAGCCTCTGCCATCCCCGTGCTCTTCATCCTGAGCGTGGTGACTTTCGCCATCATACAGGCGCCGCCGGGTGACTATGCCGATTACATCCGCTCGCAATTGATGAACCAGGGCGGCGCATCTTTCGCACAGGCCGACGCGCAGGCGCAGGTCTACCGCCGCGAACACGGGCTCGACAAGCCACTGGTCGTCCAATACGCCAACTGGATCGGCGGCATCGTCACCAGGGGCGATTTCGGCTACAGCATGTTCTACAACAAGCCTGTTGCGGACGTTGTCGGCGAGCGCCTGCCCAGAACGCTGGCGCTGGCCCTGGTGTGCCACATCCTGGCATCCGTTCTCGGCATCGGTTTCGGCATATGGGCAGCGACGCGGCAATATAGCTGGGTCGACAGCCTGCTCTCAGGCATTTCCTTCCTCGGCATGACGGTGCCGCGCTTCCTGATGGCGCTGATCATCGTCTATATCCTCGTCTTCCAGCTCAACGTCTCGGAAATCGGCAGCTTCTTCTCGCCGCAATATGGCGGCGCACCCTGGTCCTGGGGAAAGTTCGCCGATCTCGTCAAGCATGTCTGGCCTGTCGTGGCGATCGCCACCTTCGGCGGGCTCGCCTACAATATGCGCATCATGCGCGGCAACCTGCTCGACACGCTGAACGCGCAATATGTCGAGACCGCGCGCGCCAAAGGCCTTTCCGGCAGCGCCGTCGTCATGCGCCATGCCGTGCCGAATGCGCTGCACCCTTTGGTCATGTATCAGGGCGTGGTGCTGCCCTACATGCTGACGGGCGAAATCGAGACCGCAATCATCTTCACCTTGCCGACCGTAGGTCCGGCGATCGTCGGCTCGATGGCGGTCGGCGACGTCTATGTCACCGCCACCTTCATGCTGGTGCTTTCGGCAACTCTCATCATCGGCAACATAATCGCCGACATGCTGCTCGCCCTGCTTGATCCGCGCGTGCGCCAACAGGGAGGGATCCACTAATGCTCGCCTTCAGCAACTCCCCGCCCCCGCCTGGCGAAACGATCAAGCACAAGCGCGGCAATGAGAGCTACATGGCGCTGGTCTGGCGCCGCCTGAAGCGCTCCTGGACCGGCATGGGCGGCCTCATCCTCGTCATCCTGCTGCTGTTGATGTCGATCTTCGCCGAATTCATCGCACCGCTCGATCCGAAGGCGACCGATAGCGGCTTCGCGCCGCCGCAGGTCATCAGCTTTCATGACAAGGACGGCAATTTCGTCTTTCAGCCCCGCGTCTACGCTCTGGTCGAGACGAGCGATCTCGACCCGGTGACGTTCCAGCCGATCGTCGGCCCCGACTATGACAATCCGCGCCCGCTCGGCCTTTTCGTCAAGGGCGCGCCCTATTATCTCTTCGGCCTGATCCCCGGCGACCGGCACCTCTTCGGCACGACCGACGGGGGGCCCGTGCATTTCCTCGGCACGGACAAATTCGGCCGGGACATCCTGTCGCGCGCCATCTATGGCTCGCGCATCTCGCTGATGATCGCCTTGACGGTGGTTACCATCGTTACCATCGTCGGCACGACGGTCGGGATGATCTCCGGTTATTTCGGCGGCACGCTGGACGCCTGGATCCAGCGCTTCGTCGAAGTCGTTCTGGCCTTCCCGCAACTGCCGCTCTACCTGGCGCTGACCTCCCTCATCCCGGTGACGGCGCCGACCAATGTCTTCCTCGCCTTCGTCATCGTCGTCATGTCGGCGCTCGGCTGGGCGCAGATGTCGCGCGAGGTCCGCGGCAAGACGCTTGCGCTGGCGAGGATCGAATATGTGCGTGCAGCCATGGCGGTCGGGGCGACCGACCGGCGCATCATCCTCCAGCACATATTCCCCAACGTCATGAGCCACGTCATCGTCGCCGTGACGCTCGCGATCCCAAGCGTGGTGCTGCTCGAATCCTTCCTGGGTTTCCTCGGCTTTGCCGTCAAGCCGCCGCTGATCTCGTGGGGCTTGATGCTGCAGGACACCTCGACCTATTCGGTCATCGGCTCCTACCCCTGGATCCTCTCACCCGTCGCCTTCGTTCTCGTCACCGTCTTCGCCTTCAACGCACTCGGCGATGGCTTGCGCGACGCGATCGATCCCTATTGAGAGGAGAACAGTTATGGCTCTCGCACTCGTCAATACCTTCGCTCCCGACACCCGCCTCGACGCCGCCGACAAGGCTGTGGCTCCCGTCATCGACGCCCGCAATGTCGCCGTCAAATTCAAGGTCGAGGATGGCATCGTCGATGCCGTCAAGGATATCTCCTTCCAGCTCTATCGGGGGGAAACCATCGCCATCGTCGGCGAATCCGGCTCGGGGAAATCGGTGACGGCGCGCACCGTGATGGGGCTTTTGACAAAGCGCGCCGTCGTCTCGGACAAGTCCACCATCCATTACGACGGCAAGAATGTGTTGAAATTTTCGGAGCGTGCCCGCCGGCAGCTGCGGGGCGATCGCATCTCGATGATTTTTCAGGAGCCGATGAGCTCGCTCAACCCGATCTATACGATCGGCGGCCAGATCGTCGAAGCGATCCGTGTCCACCGCAAGATCGGCCGCCGCGAAGCCCAGAAAAAGGCGCTGGACCTGCTCAAGCAGGTCCGGATCCCGGATCCCGAGGCCCGGCTGATGCAATATCCGCATCAGCTGTCGGGTGGCCAGCGTCAGCGCGTTATGATCGCCATGGCGCTTGCCAACGATCCGGACGTGCTGATCGCCGACGAGCCGACGACCGCGCTCGACGTGACCGTGCAGGCGCAGATCCTGAACCTGATCCGCGACCTGCAGAAGCAACTCGGCATGGCGGTGATCCTGATCACGCACGACCTGACGGTCGTGCGCCAATTCTCCGATTATGTCTATGTCATGCAGCATGGCGAGATGCGTGAGCACAACAGGACCGAAGAGCTGTTTTTACATCCGCAACATCCCTACACGCAGCATCTTCTCTCGTCGGAGCCGCACGGACAGGCGAAGCCGCTGCCTCCGGATTGCGGCACGGTACTCGAGGGCAAATCCGTCAAGGTCGCCTTCATGTTGCGCCACGGCACCTTCTTCAAGCCTGACATGCGCGAGTTGGTCGCCGTCGACGGCCTCAACCTCGAACTGCGCCGCCATGAAACGCTTGGCCTGGTCGGCGAATCCGGTTCCGGCAAGACCACCTTCGGCCAGGCGCTGCTGCGCCTCATCGATGCCGATAGCGGCGAGATCTACTTCGACGGACAGGCGATCCACGACCGCTCGCGGGCCGAGATGCGGCCGCTGCGTTCCCGCATGCAGGTCGTCTTTCAGGATCCTTTCTCTTCACTCAATCCGCGCATGACCATCGGCCAGATCATCGGCGAAGGGCTGGTGGTCAACAACATCGGCCAGAGCAAGGCCGAGCGGCTGGAACGCGTGAAGGACGCGCTCGTCAGCTCCGGCATGCCCGCCAATATCCTCTCGCGCTTCCCGCACGAGTTTTCCGGCGGCCAGCGCCAGCGCATCGCCATCGCCCGCGCCATCGCGCTCGAGCCGGAATTCATTCTACTCGACGAGCCGACCTCAGCGCTCGATCTTTCCGTTCAGGCCCAGATCATCGACCTTCTGCGCAAGCTGCAGGACGAGCGGGGCCTGAGCTATCTCTTCATCTCACACGACCTCAAGGTCGTCCGCGCCCTTTGCCACCACGTCATCGTCATGCAGCACGGCAAGATCATGGAAGAAGGGCCGGTCGAAGAGGTTTTGTCCCATCCCAAGACCGCCTACACCGAACGCCTTGTCAGAGCGGCGTTCGAGGTAGCTTCCTAGCATCCAGGAGATTTTTATATGACAGGCACTCCCAAGATCACATTCATCGGCGCCGGCTCGACCGTCTTCATGAAAAATATCATCGGCGACGTCTTACAGCGCCCTGCCCTTGCAGGCGCAAGAATAGCACTGATGGACATCAATCAGCAGCGACTGGAAGAAAGCGCCATCGTGGCCCGCAAACTGGCCTCGACGCTCGGGGCCCCTGCCACGGTCGAGATCTTCACGGACCAACGCAAGGCGCTGGAGGGCGCCCATTTCGTCGTCGTCGCCTTCCAGATCGGCGGCTACGAGCCCTGCACCGTCACCGATTTCGAAGTTCCGAAGAAATACGGCCTGCGCCAGACGATCGCCGATACGCTCGGCGTCGGCGGCATCATGCGCGGCCTGCGCACCGTGCCGCATCTCTGGAAGATCTGCGAGGACATACTCGCCGTCTGCCCGAACGCGATCATGCTGCAATATGTGAACCCGATGGCCATCAATACCTGGGCCATCGCCGAAAAATATCCAACCATCAAGCAGGTCGGGCTCTGCCACTCCGTGCAGGGCACGGCGATGGAACTCGCGCACGATCTCGACATTCCCTATGACGAGATCCGCTATCGCTCGGCCGGCATCAATCACATGGCCTTCTACCTCGCATTCGAGCATCGCCAGCCGGATGGTTCCTATCGTAACCTCTATCCGGATCTCGTCCGTGCCTATCGCGAGGGACGCGCGCCGAAGCCCGGCTGGAACCCGCGCTGCCCGAACAAGGTGCGCTACGAGATGCTGACGCGCCTCGGCTACTTCGTTACCGAAAGCTCGGAGCACTTCGCCGAATACACGCCCTACTTCATCAAGGAAGGCCGTGAGGATCTGATCGAGAAGTTCGGCATCCCGCTCGACGAATATCCGAAGCGCTGCATCGAGCAGGTGGCTCGCTGGAAGAACCAGGCAGAGGAATATCGCACGGCCGACAAGATCGAGGTCAAGCAATCGAAGGAATACGCATCCTCGATCATCAACTCGGTCTGGACCGGCGAACCCTCCGTCATCTACGGCAATGTCCGCAACAATGGCTGCATCACGTCGCTGCCCTACAATTGCGCCGCCGAGGTTCCCTGCCTGGTCGATGCCTCCGGCATCCAGCCCACCTTCATCGGCGACCTGCCGCCGCAGCTGACCGCGCTCATCCGCACCAATATCAACGTGCAGGAACTGACGGTGAAGGCCCTGATGACTGAAAATCGCGAGCACATCTACCACGCCGCGATGATGGATCCGCACACGGCCGCCGAACTCGACCTCGACCAGATTTGGTCGCTGGTCGATGAACTGCTGGCAACCCATGGCGATTGGCTGCCGGAATGGGCACGCGGCAATCGCAAGGTTCAGGCCGCCTAAAGCCACTCTCTCCCGGCTAGCGGCCAAAAGGCCCCGCGGCGCTGCCGCGGGGCCCTACGTCTTTGACCGGGCTGGAGAAAGTGAAAATCCAAAACGCGGCGGATGGCGCATCGATAACCGATGGCAAAGCACAATCGATTGCGTTAAAAACGGTCGCAGTTTGGAGGAGACGAACGACATGGCCAGCTCGGAAACATTCGCCACCGGAACATTCGTCGGACGTATCTGGCGTCCCGATGTCGGTGGCCCTGCCCTCGTTACTGTCCGGGATGGCACCGTTTACGACATCACCTCGAAGGAAGCGCCGACGACGCGTGATCTTCTCGAGCGCGACGATCCGGTCGCTTTCGTCCGCGCGCAGAAGGGTGAAGCCGTTGCCAGTCTCGACGCCCTGCTGGCTGCCAAGGCCGACCTCTCGGCCATCCATCTTCTCGCTCCCATCGACCTACAGGCGATCAAGGCCTGTGGCGTCACCTTCGCTCGCTCGATGCTCGAGCGCGTCATCGAAGAACGCGCGGCCGGCAATCCGGATCTTGCTGAATCCATCCGCGGCAAGGTTACCGCTCTGATCGGCGACAGCCTGCGCAATCTGAAGGCCGGTTCCGCCGAGGCGGCCAAGGTCAAGGCGGCGCTGATCGAGGAAGGTGTCTGGTCGCAATATCTGGAAGTCGGCATCGGCCCGGATGCCGAGGTCTTTTCCAAGTCGCAGGTAATGTCCTCAGTCGGACCAGGTGCCGATGTCGGCCTGCATCCGATCTCCAAGTGGAACAATCCCGAGCCGGAAATCGTGCTCGCCGTCGACAGCCAGGGCCGGGTCAAGGGCGCGACGCTCGGCAACGACGTCAACCTTCGCGATGTCGAGGGTCGGTCCGCCCTGCTGCTCGGCAAGGCCAAGGACAATAATGCCTCCTGCTCGATCGGCCCCTTCATCCGCCTGTTCGACGAGAGCTATGGGCTGGACGACGTGCGCAACGCCGATCTCGACCTCAAGGTTGAAGGCGAGGATGGCTATGTGCTGCATGGCCGTTCGTCGATGAAGGAAATCAGCCGCGATCCCCTCGATCTCGTCTCCCAAACCATCGGCCGCCATCATCAGTATCCGGACGGCTTCGTGCTGTTCATGGGAACGCTTTTTGCACCTGTGGAGGACCGTGACACACCCGGACAAGGCTTCACCCACAAGGCCGGCGACGTCGTCACCATCTCCAACGACAAGCTGGGCGCCCTGCGAAACCGGGTGCTCCTGTCGACGGAATGCCCGCCCTGGACCTTCGGCGCATCGCACCTGATGCGGAACCTGGCGCGGCGGGGATTGATTTAAGCCCATGCAGGCGTCGACGGTTGCGTGAACGTGCCGTTGATCAAACTGACCGGTCATAAAGGGACGATAGCTTCGCCACCAGCCCCCTAGCATCGATGCCGGCGAGATTGCCTCCGGTGAAGAAAGGATCGTCCGTGACTTCCCGTCGTATCCAGTCCGGAAACACCTGCGATTCAAGCTCGGCAACAGATGCCGCTTCGACCTCGCACAAGATCAGGCCTGAAAGCTGCCCTTCGAAGACATCGAGACTGAGCGACTTGGCCGAAGAAAGGATACTGTACCGCCTTTTCCGGATGTTTCTGCCGGGCAGTTCGGACAATACGGCGTGTTCGTCCGCGGTCAGGTAGGTGTTGACGATTGGGACGGAGAGTCTGTCATCCGAAGGATATTTTTTACACAGCTTAAATTGAATACCCCGCCCGTCGCCCAAGGTTATTTTCCGCAGGCGTAATCGACTTCCTATTATGTAAAGATCCTCGATCAACCGAAATGCCACTCCGGATAGTTCCGGGGCTTGGGTGATCAAAAAACGGCGCTCATGTTCAAGCTGAGCATATTTTGGAATTTTGCGCGGCATCTCTTTGCAAAATACACTCAACCGCCAGGCCGAGATAATCCAAACCTCAATGTGTGGACATCGAATGCGGCTGGTTCAGGCGACTGCGAACGGCAGTCAGTTCCGAGGTGGTGTGATTGAGGCGATCGGCGAGAACGCGCATGATTTCGACGGCCATTTCGGGGAAATCGCTGAGCAGCTTCAGAAAATGCTCTTTGCTGATCTTCAGCGCCTCCAGCCTTGAGGTAGCCTTGACCGTTGCCGTGCGGGAGACGTCGCAGAGAATGGCGATTTCACCAACGATGGAGTTGACGTCAACTTCGGCAACCTTGATCTCGCCAGCCGGACTATCGACGAGAATATCAGCAGTTCCGGAAAGAACAACGTAGGCGGCATCGCCCTGATCACCCTGAAGAAACAGGGTTTGGCCAGCATTATAACTGACGCGATCCGACGTAAACGCCAAAAGCTTCAACTTCGCGGGCGCAATGCGCGAAAAAATCGGCACGCGCTTGAGCATTTCAACTTCATCCTTCAGAAGCATGAGCTTCAAAACCCCCAGTGTTCGGCCCCAGACGCCACTGCCGAGATAGAATATTACGATAACAGTTCTTTGAACATACCGTTTTTCTCTAAAAGATCGGTACTGGAGCCGCTTTCGACAAGACTGCCGTGGTTGAAGACCAGCACACGATCGAACAACTCGGCAAAACTCGGGTTAGACAGAACCCAAACGATCGCCGGCGCATATTCGTTCCGATCAAGCTCGCTCAACATGCTCCTTGCAATCTGGTCCTGGACGCGGTGGTCGAGCGCCGGCAGCGGCCGATTGCAAATAATGTAATCCGCCCGCTTCAAAAGCGCGCGACCGAGATTGAGTTTCTGTCGCTGCACGTTCGTCAGTCGCTTGCCGCCGGAGCCGACATCGAAATCGAGGCCGATCGACAAGACGCTGTCATGCATGCCCAGACGCCCGAAAACATCGTACATGATGCGATGAATCCGCTCAGGCGCATTGGCCTGCTGATGCGCGATACGACCGAACAGAACATTATCCATCAAGGTCGCGGAAGCGGTGAAGCGCTCGGCATCGTAGCGCTCGATCACGCTGGCAAGATCCGCCGGAATGTTCTCATAGAACTTGGAACGCGCGCCGACGATCTTTTCCATGAGCATCTGCGTCAGAAGACCGAAGCGGTGACGCGGTTCGATATAGGAGAAACTGAGGCGGATGATCGCCGCGCGCTCGTCGGCCGTAGCGGCCTCATAGCCCTTGCCGTTGAGCTTCTGCAGCAGCGCCTCGTAAGTCGGAATGTCTTCCGCCGTCATGAAGGTCAGCTGCTGGAAGAAGGGGTGATCCGGCGGCAGGTCAGTGAAGAGTTCAACGGCGTTCTCAGCAATCTCAAGGCCCATGTCGTAGAGATCGGAAACAAGCCCGGTCTCGGAGAATACCTTCTGGAAATAGGGATGAGCGGCAAGCTTGCGATTGGTCATCTGCGGCCGCTTCAACGTGCCGAACACCATATTTTCGCCAACTGTCGCCTGCAAGTTATAGGCGTCGAACTGGAAGGGAACGACGAGCTCTTCGAGCTTCTCCTCATGGAGCGCCAGCCGCAATGCTTGTCGCAGTTCGACGATCCGCGATGTCAGCTCCCCGTGCGCCGCCGTATCGACATTCGAACGCAGCGCCATGTCGAAAATGTCCTGAGACATGGCTACCGTATCGAGAACGGGGCGGATGACCGAATAGATATCGTGCGGCCCGGTAGCACCGGCCGCGGCATAGTCGACCCAATCGCTGTTGAGATCCAGCTCCGGGTTGGCAGAACGCCGAGCCTCGATCATCTGCCACTTGACCCTGCTGGCCGTCTCTTCGTCATAAGTTGGCGGGATCAGGGGCGCATGCTTCAGACCGTAGAGCAGATTGCTGCGCAGGGTGCCATGGAAGAAAAAAGTCTCCGAGGACGCATAGGCGATGCGCCGCCCGATCAACGATTCCGGCAATTCCAGTAGGTCCCGGCCATCGATGCTGACGCGGCCGGTATCTGGCCAGACCAGGCGGCCGAACGCCTCGGCAAGATATTCGCCGCCGGCACCGCTCTCGCCGACGATCGCCACCCTCTCACCCGGCTGGATCTCCACCGAGACATGATCGAGCACGCGCGCGCCGCTGTCATCGACAACGGTCAGATTGGTCGCGACCAGGGAATGCGTTATGCGGCCCGCGGGTGCGTGGGAGACGACCTGAATCTTCGGATCGATCAGGTTTTCGACGCTGAACTGCTCGACCACCTGATTGTACTTGACCTGAACGTCCTGGCGCGACTGGTCCCAGTCGATCAGCTCCTTCAGGGGTCCGGGCAGATCCTTGTAGGCGTTGATTACCGCAACCAGCTGGCCGATATCCAACCGGCCCTGCAACGCCAGGAAGCCGCCGATCAGGTAAAACAGGAACGGGGTGACCTGGGCCAGGAAGTTGTTGATGAACTTCACCATAAACTTCCATTGATAGAGATCATAGCGGATCGAGAAGATCAGGCCGAGCCGCTGCGCGATGTCGGCGCGCTCCAGATTGGTGGTGTCGTTAGCGTGGATGGTGCCGATGCCTTCGACGATTTCGCCGACGCGGCCTGAAAGTTCACGCGCCGTCAACTGCCGCTGGCGGCCGAGTTCCAATAACCGCTTGCGCATGCGTGGAATGACGATCGCCTGCACGGCGACGATGGCGGCAGCGATCATGCCCAGCCAGAAATTCTGCATGATGATGAAGATGAGAGCGGTGACCGCCTGGCCGCCCAGAAGTGCTGGCTGCACGAAGGCGTCGCCCGTGAAGCCGCCCATCGGCTCCACCTCGTCCTTGATCATGGTCGCGATTTCGGCAGGCTTTACCCGCTTGAAGTGCAACGGCGGGAATCGCAGCACGCGATCGATGAGTTCGAAGCGGATGCGGCGCAGCATGCGCTCTCCGAGCCGACCCTTGTAGGTATTGATATAAAGCTTGAAGAGACCGTTGAGCACGACAAGTGCCAGGAATATCAGGCTCAACGCTACCAGCATCCACATACGGGTAAGCTGCAGGCCCTGGAACACTTCGATATGCCCGATCAAAGGCAGGTCGAAAGCGATATGCATGAAGGTTTGCGTATCGCCGGGATGTTCGAAGCCCTTGCCCTGAATCGGCCCGTTGACGATCTGCTTTGGCAGATCGAAAGACAGGAAGTAAGGGATCATCGAGGCCGCGACAACCAGCAGTATCCAGATCTGCTCCAGCCGGGTGTTCGACCAAATATAACGCGCTAGGCTTTTTTCCATCGCTTATTGCAGACTTCCAAATTCAACGCTCAGCACCGGCAAGTGCCGGCACCGATGTTGCAGAGATGCGGGATAAGTTTGTTGCGGATGCGTGGCCCCATGGTGAAAAGGGACGCCGCCCGGTCTTTCGTCCACGCCCCCTCCCGATTCATTGATTTTTCAATTTATATCACAACATTGCTGAAATCGAGGGGGACAAACGACAGGGCGCGGTCACGAGCGCAGCACTTCATTTATTACGAGATACCTTGAATGATGGCCGAGGTTTTTGCAGCGCCGTTAAGGTCGATATCGGGGCTGCGCGGCTTGGGCCGCGACAGCGCCGTCTCGATTGCCTCGACGAGCAATTTCGTCGTCAATCCCGCTTCGGGCAGGGCAAGCGCCAGGCCCAGCTTCTCCAGGCGCTCGGCTCGGACCGACTGCTCTGTCTCTCCGCCGGTGGTGAAGGGAACCAGGATGGACCGGCAGCCTGCTACCAGAAGATCGCCGACCGTATTATAGCCGGCCTGCGAGATCGACAGCTCCGCGCCTCTTAGAAGAGAAGTGAAGTCCTTGCGGAAACGGATGAGTTCGACATTACCGGGCGCGTGCCCAGCGAGATCGGCGAAATCCCGCTCCGGCAGGTTGGGCCCTGTCACCAGCAGCCAACGCCGGTCGACTGCCACCCGGCTTGCCGCCTCGAGCGAGGCGCGAATAAGGTCGCGGCCGACGGCACCCCCACCCGCGGAAACGACGATGTCGAATATCTCTGCCGGTTCAGCCGGCAGCATCGGGGCTACGAGGCCCGTATAGGCGATCTTGTCGGCTATGGCTTCGGTTAGCGGAAAGGTCTCCTCCAGCCGAACGAAATGAGGATCGCCGTGGACGAGAACGCCGTCGAAGTGGTCGCGAAGCAGCGCCACCGTCTCCTCGTCGCGCCCGGGCTTTTTCTGCTGCTGCAGAATATCCCGCACCGATGTATAGAGCCTCGGCTTCGGATCGGCCTTGGCGATGGCATCGAGCAGCGGCAGCAGTTCGAAGCGCATCTGCCTGCGACCGAAGGGGAAGGCCTCGATGATGACGACGTCCGGGGCAGCCTGCCTGAAGGCATCGAGCAACAGATCACGCCGCCTCGATAGAAACGTCTCGTCGACGGCGTTGCCGGATTGGTCTGCAAGGCCCGAAAAGCCGGCACTGCTGGCAACGACCGGCGGCAGCGTCACGGATGTCACATCTTGACCGGGAAAGCCGTTGACCGGAACGCCGCCGGTGACGACGGTCACCTGGCAGCCATCCCTAGCCATGGCGCCGGCGATACGGCTGGCCCTCGCCAGATGACCGATGCCAAGCAGATGCTGGACGTAGAAGAACACGCGCGGAGAAGGGGAATGCGCGGCCGTCATGCGGATTTCCGCCATTGGTCTTCCTTTTGCCACTGCTCTTCGAACAGCCCGGTCAATTGCCGAATGCTGGCATGATAGTCGAAATGCTCGCGCACCCGCCTTTCCGCCGCTTCCCCGAGCCTGTGGCGCAGCGCCGGATCGCGGATCGCAAGCTCCAATGTCGCGGCAAGGGCCTGTGGATTCTCCGGTGGAACGACGAGGCCATTCTCGCCGTCTTCCAGCAACTCGGGAACGCCGGAAATATTGGTGGAGAGGCAGACGAGGCGCTGGCTGGATGCCTCGACCAGCACATTCGGCAAGCCGTCCCGATCGCCGTCGGCCGCCACGCGGCATGCCAGCGCGAAGATATCCGCCTGCCGATAATGCGCGAGCACATCCTCCTGCGCCAAGGCGCCCTTCCAGGTGATGCGGTCGGTTATGCCAAGCGTTTCGGCGAGCTCCTTCAGTTTCGCCAGCCCGTCGCCACCGCCAATATGGGTGAAACGCCAGTTGAGATCACCGGGCAACAGCGCCAGCGCCTTCAGCAGCACGTCATAGCCCTTCTTCTCCACAGCCCGACCAACGCTGAGAACAAAGACAGGGTCTGAGACCTCAGAACCATCGCGCGCCGAATGTTCGCCGGCAAAGGGACCGAAGCGATCAAGGTCCAGGCCGTGATAGCTCAGATGGACATTATCGCGCATATCGGTCAGATCCCGCATATGGTCGAAGCCGGTGCGCGTGCAGGTCACCGTCCAGCGGGCCCGGCCGAGCTTTTCCGAAAGCTCCCAGTCCGGCGATGTCCAGATGTCCTTGGCGTGGGCCGAACAGGTCCAGGGAATGCCGGTCATGATGCTGGCATAGGCGGTAACAGAGGCCGGCGTGTGGATGAAATGCGCATGCAGCCACTCGCCGTTGTCGGGCCACTCATGCGCCAGCACCAATGCCTGGCCGAAGCGACGAAAGCGGTTGGGGGTGATATCCCGTTTGAGATCCGCCCAGAACTGCTTCAAGAGCGGCTTGAAGCCGGGCTTGCCGATGCCGGCGAAGAAAGCACGCAGCACCCTGAGCGGTTCGTTGTGCAGATATTCCGGCAGATAGACCACGCGCGCCTTGATCTCGTCGTGGACGGGATGACGCTTCTTGTCCGTCGGCTTTCGCATCGAAATCAGCGTCAGGTCGAAGCCCGCCCTTTCCAGGCCGAGCAGCTCCTGCGCGATGAAGGTCTCCGACAGGCGAGGGTAGCCCTTGAGGACCACCAGTATTTTTTTCCGCATCGACAGGTTCCGATGGTCTATTCGGCAACGATCGATAGCGGCGTATAGCGCTCGCGATCATCAAACCATTCGCCGACGGTGCGCGAAATATGCACCAGCCCTTCCAGGCGCATGATGCTGCTACTCGCCGACGGCGGCGCGCGGGTCGGCAAGCGCTTCAAGGCAGCGGCAAGCTGCTTGGGATCCGCAGACTCCTCCGGCAGCAGCATGTCGACGAGACCGAGCTCGCTTGCCCGCTGAGCGCGGATCAGCTGCTCCTCGCGCGGACGCGTGCGCGGAATGATCAGCGCCGGCTTGTCGAAGGACAGGATCTCGCAATAGGTGTTGTAGCCACCCATGGCGACGACGGCCTTGGCGCCGGCGATCAGCTCTTCCATCTTGTTGTCGAACTCGATTACCTGCAGACAGGCGATCTTACCTGCACGTTCCAGCAGCTGATTGCGCTCCTTGGCAGGCATATAGGGCCCAAGGACGATCAGCGTCCTGTGCGTGAGCGAGCTGTCCTGCTCGAAGGCGCTGATGACATCATCGACCAGATCGGCGCCATCGCCGCCGCCACCGGTCGTCACCAGGATATAGTCCTCATCAGGCACGTGTTCCGACTTCGTCCCCAGCGATGAAACGCTACGCTGCAGAAAGCCAACGAACTCCATCTTCCGGCGCACGCCCGCCGGCACGTCGAGACCGACGAGCGGGTCGTGAAAGTCCGGCGGGCCGTAAACCCACACTCGATCGTAGTACTGATCTATCTTCTGCAGGACGTTGTTCTTCTTCCACTCCGCCTCCAGCAGGTGCGGGGCGTCCATGACGTCGCGCATGCCCAAAACGAGCGTCGTTCCGCGTGCCTTAAGATAGGTCAATGTCTCCTCGACCTCGCCCTTGAGCCCCATCGGCTCCTTGTCGACGATGAAGACATCGGGCTGAAAGGTCTCCGCCGTATGGCGGATGATCGATTGCCGCATCTTCAGCGTCTCCTGCAGAGCGACGTGACTTGCCATCGACGTATACTCGCCGTCCCGCAGCTTGATGACGCTCGGTACCTTGACGAAATCGACGCGCGACCGATAGTCGAAAGCACCGGCGATCGTCGCGCCGGAGATAATCAGCACGTTCAGCCCGCGATAGTCCTCCACAAGGGCATGCGCGATGGTCCGGCATCGTCTGAGATGACCAAGACCGAACGTGTCGTGGCTATACATGAGGATTCGAGCATCTTCTAAGCGCCGCTTCATGGGCAAAACCTCTAGGGGATTAAAGTCATGTACGCGGCTTGTCAGCAAACAACAACCGCGGCCGCTCCTTGAATTGCAATCCTGTCTTGGCCTTGCACCCTGCTATTTGTAGGGATCGGCGGCATCGCGCAAGCCGTCTCCTAAAAAGTTGAACGCCAGAATGACCAAAATTACCGGAACCATGGGGAAAAGAAGCCATGGATAGAAGGCAATCACGCTGACGCTCCGAGCCTCAGTCAAAAGAATCCCCCAGCTGGTGATCGGCGGGCGAAGGCCCAGCCCCAGGAAGCTCAGCGCCGTTTCGCCGAGAATCATGCTTGGAACGGAAATGGTCGCGGTGGCAATCAGATGCGACATGAACCCGGGCACGAGGTGGCGACCGATGATGCGCCGGGTGGGCGCACCCATCAACTGCGCGGCCAGCACATAGTCCTCCTCGCGCAACGATAGAAGCTTGGAGCGCACGGCGCGCGCAAGCCCTGTCCAGTCGAGAATGCCAAGGATGATGGTGATGCCGAAGTAGATGAGGATCGGGCTCCAGCTCACCGGCATGATCGCGGCAAGCGCCATCCAGAGCGGCAGGCTCGGCAGTGATTGAAGGATTTCGATCACCCGCTGCACCAGCAGATCGAACAGACCGCCATGATAACCGGCCAAGCCGCCGATGATGATACCGAGCACGAAGCTGACGGAGATGCCGATCAGCCCGATCGTTAGGGAGATGCGCGCGCCATAGATGATGCGCGACAACACGTCGCGACCCAGCCGGTCGGTCCCAAGCAGATACATCTGTCCACCGACGGCCGGGCAAACCAGATGAAAGTTCGAATCCACCAGCCCCCAGAAGCGGTAGGCATCGCCGCGACAGAAGAAGCGGATCGGCTGCACGTCGGCGGGATTCTCGGTGTAGTTCCGGCGCAGCGTATCGATATCGAGCGCCATCTTGCGACCATAGACGAATGGACCGACGAACTCGCCTTTATTGAAGAGGTGGATCGCCTGCGGTGGCGAATGGATATAATCGACGTTTCGCGTGTGAAGCCCATAGGGCGCGAGGAATTCCGCAATCACGATCATGCCGTAGAACAGCAGCAGGAAAATACCTGATGCAAGTGCAAGCTTGTGCTTCTTGAACTTCCACCACATGAGACGCTTCTGCGAGGCCAGATAATAGCGCGTCTGGCCGGCGGACATGGCTTCGAACTGGTCCGGATCGAAATCCGCCTTCGAGACATAATGTTCGAGGGGCGCCCCGGGGCGCGGCAGGGGTGCGGTCACTTTGTGCTCCTGCCTTGCAAGCGGATGCGCGGATCGAGAAAGCCGAGGGCGATATCGGAGATCAGCACCCCGATAACGTTGAGGAAGGCCAGAAACATCAGGAAGGAGCCGGCAAGATACATGTCCTGGCTCTGCAACGCCCTGATCAGCATCGGACCCGTCGTTTCAAGCGACAGAACAATGGCGGTGATTTCCGCGCCCGAGATGATCGACGGCAGGATCGAACCGATGTCGGCGACAAAGAAGTTCAACGCCATGCGCAGCGGATATTTCACCAGCGCCCTCAAAGGATGCAGACCCTTGGCGCGCGCGGTGATGACATATTGCTTCTGCATCTCGTCAAGCAGGTTGGCGCGAAGACGGCGGATCATACCGGCCGTCCCGGCCGTGCCGACGATGATGACCGGAATCCAGAGATGCGAGAGGATCGAGCGCGCCTTTTCCCAACTCATCGGCTGCGACAGATATTTCTGATCCATCAGATGGCCGATGGACACACCGAACCAGACATTGGCGAAATACATCAGGATCAGCGCCAGCATGAAATTCGGAATGGCGATGCCGAGCAGCCCGAGGAAGGTGAGACCGTAGTCGCCCCAACTGTACTGATGGGTGGCGGAATAGATGCCGATCGGGAAGGCGATCAGCCACGTCAGAAGGATCGTCGTCATCGACACGAGGATGGTCAGCCACAACCGGTCGCCGACCACATCCGATACCGGCAGCTGATATTCGAAGGAATAGCCGAAATTGCCATGCAGCATGCCGGCGACCCAACGGACATATTGCACCGCGACCGGCCGGTCGAGCCCGTATTCGTGGCGGAGATCCTCTATTTCCTGCAGGTTTGCAGTTTCGCCCTGAGCGCGCAGCTCGGCAATCTGGCTTTCGAAGAAATCGCCCGGCGGCAACTGGATGATGGTAAAAACCAGCATCGAGATCACGAGCAATGTCGGGATCATCACCGCGATACGCCAGATAATATACTTAAGCATTGGGTCGATCCTCCTTCATCCAGAAGGTATCCGGCATGTAGACGCCGAGATAACAGGTTGGATCGAAACCATAGAGCGCTTTTTCGGGCACGTTCTGCATGCGCGCCGAATGCACGATCGGCTGGAGCGTGGCATTGATCAGGCCGATGGAGAAAACCTGATCGCTATAGATTGCCAGCATCTGGTGCCAGATCTCGGCGCGCTCGAAGGAGGAGGCTGCCGTTTCCCATTCGCCAAGCAGTTTGACCAATTTTGCTGCTTCCGCCACGTCGGGCGCTGCCCCCTGGGTCTGACGCGACAGATAGTACATGCCCCAGAGCGGCCATTGCATCTGGTCGTCCATGGTCGGTGCGAGTTCGCCGGGATTCATGTCGGCCGTGGGCACGCCATTGTCGAGGCCGTACCAAAGCGACATCAGAATCCGGCCGCCCATCGCGCGGCTGCGAAAGATATCGCGCTGCGACACGCGGGTATAAAGCGCGATGCCGACCTTGCGCCAATGATCGGTGACCAGCTCCAGAACGTCGGAATCCAGCGTGCTTTCGCCGGGCGTTTCCACGGTGATCTCCATTCGCCGGCCGTCCGGCAAAAAGCGCGTGCCATCCTCGTCACGCTTCTCGAGGCCGGCCGCATCCAGCAACGCATTGGCCTGATCCGGATCATGGGAGATCCAGGCCGAGGCATATTCCGGTTTGTAGAGGGGGCTGTCCGGCAGAATAGTGTCGGCGCTTTCTGTCCCGAGGCCATAGAAGACAGCCATGTTGATCTCATGGCGATCGATCGCCAGCGACAGCGCCCGGCGCACTCTCACGTCGCGAAGAACATCCCGCCAGACCGGATCGGCGCTGTTCAGGTTCGGAAACAGCGCAACGCGCGAACCGCGCGCCATTTTCCATAGATTGACCTTGATCGGATAACGCTTCTCCGCATCCTTCAGGAAGGTATAGTCGTTGAAGTCGATCCCGGTCGCCTGCAGATCGCTTTCACCCGCACCGGTCTTGGCGGCAATGATTGCCGACGAGCTGATGTTCAGGATGAAACGGTCGATATAGGGCAACTGCCGGCCGTTTTCATCGACGCGGTGGAAATAGGGATTGCGCTCGAAGACGAACTGCTCGGCCGGCGGCGGCGTCGTGTTTCGCCAAGGGTCCAGCACCGGCAGATTGGGATTCTCGGGCCGATAGGCCCGGCCCATCTTGATATGGAGATCCTGCCATTTCTTCACCCGGTTTTCCTGTATCAGCGAGGAAAGACGAATGCTGTCCTGATATTTCTTGTGGAACTGCTTCAGATAATGGCCGGGGCCGAGAATGACGAGAGGCTGCGGCGCGGCCAGGCTCGGCAGGAAATCCGGATTGGGATCGTCCCAGGAATAGCGTACCGTCAGCTCGTCGAGCACCTCGAAACGCGGCAGGTTGCCGTGCGGGCGCAATTCCAGAGCGCCGCCGCCGGGCGTCAGCTGCTTGTTGAGGATGACATCTTCCCACCAATAGCGGAAATCGTTCGACGTCAGGGGATGGCCGTCAGACCATTTGTGCCCGTCACGCAGCTTGAAGGTGAAGACCGTGTCGTTGACCGCGGAAAAGGACTCGAGAATATCCGGCTGCAGCGACAGGGTGCGGTCATACCCGACAAGACGGGCATAGCCATAGATTGTCATGAAGCGGATATCGTTCTGGCTGCCGATGATGGTGCGCACGGAACCGCCATAGCGGCCCGGCGTACCACCCATGGCGGCGACGCTGACAATGCGCGGAAATTTCGGCAGGCGCTTGGCAAGATGCGGCATCTGGCCGGCCCTCAGCCAATCGGCGAGATAATCCGGCTCGTTGTCGACATCCGCCGCCATAAGAGGCTGCGGCAGTACGGTAGAGGCCAATAGGCCAAGGAAGGTTCGACGAGTTACCACGTGCGCAACTCCTGAACGTCGACGCCGCGGCGAGCGCGAACGAAATGGCCGCCGCCGAGATCCGCATAGGCAAGCTCCCCATCCGTCCCCTCCGAGAATTGCGGCCCCCATTTTTGTCTGGCGGCCGGACCCTCGCTGTTCAGGGCGGAGAAATTGAGCGGCCGGTCGAGATCGGGGAATGGGACGGCCGCAAGCAGCGAGCGGGTGTAGGGATGGACGGGTTCGCGGAGGATGATTTCGCGCGGCGCGATTTCGACGATGCGACCTCGCGCCATGACCGCGATGCGATCGGCCATATAGTCGACCACGGCGAGATTGTGCGAGATGAACAGATAGGTAAGCCCAAGTCCCCGTTGCAAATCCTTGAGAAGATTGAGGATCTGCGCCTGCACCGAAACGTCGAGCGCCGAAACGGGCTCATCCAGGATTAGGAGTTGCGGCCCAAGAGCCAGGGCGCGTGCGATGCCGATACGCTGGCGCTGTCCCCCGGAAAAGCTGTGGGGATAACGGCTCAGATAATGCTTATCGAGCCCGATCGCCTGCATCAACGCCTTGACCTTCTCCTTGCGGTCGGCGCTGTCGCCATGCCCGTGGATCTCCAAGGGTTCGCTCAAAATATTGCGGATCGTCATGCGCGGCGAAAGAGACGAAACCGGATCCTGGAAAACCATCTGTATCTTTGTGCGCAGGTCCATCAGCGCATCGCCCTTGGCGGCGAGCACATCGATCTGGCTGTCGCCACCGTTGAAGCTGACCGATCCGCTGTCTGCTGTGACGGCCCGCATGAGGATCTTGCTCACCGTCGTCTTGCCGCAGCCGCTCTCGCCGACAAGGCCCAGACACTCGCCGCGGCGGATATCGAAACTGACGTCATCGACAGCGCGGAACTTCGTGCCATCCCGCCGGCCGAACAGCCCGCCGGCCTTCGTGCCATAGGTCTTGGTCAGATTGCGCACGCTGAGCAGGATCTCGGGTGCTGCCTTGCCGGCCGTGCTCGAACCGCCGCTGATGAGCTTCTTCTTGCCGGAGAAGGTGCCAAGATTGACGGGGACGTCCCGCAGGGATTTCAGCCGTTCGCCTGGCTTCATGTCGAAATGCGGCACTGCTGCCATCAAAGCCTTCAGATAGCGATGCTGCGGCTGGCGGAAGATCGTCTCGACAGGCCCTGCCTCCATGATCTCGCCGTGATAGATGACGACCACCTCGTCGGCCATGTTGGCAACGACGCCGAGATCATGGGTGATCAAAAGCATCGCCATGTTGAAGGTCTGCTGAAGATTGCGCAGCAGGCCGAGGATCTGCGCCTGGATGGTGACGTCCAACGCCGTCGTCGGCTCGTCGGCAATCAGCAGGGCCGGATTGCAGATCAGCGCCATGGCGATCATCGCACGCTGACGCATGCCGCCCGAGAGCTCGAAAGGATAGCGATCGAAGGTGTGGAAGGGATCTTGGAAGCCGACAAGGCTCAGCATTTCCTCGGTCTTCTCGCGCTGCTCGGCCCAGCTGATTCCTGGGGTGTGGATGCGAAGCGCTTCGCTGATCTGGTTGCCGACGGTGTGCAGCGGCGACAGCGAGGTCATCGGCTCCTGAAAGATAGTGGCCATGCGCGCGCCGCGCAGCTTGCGCATCGCAATGCCATCGCGCGGTAGCTGAAGGAGATCGGTGGTCTGGCGGTCGAGCGGATCGGTAAAGAGAATGCGGCCGGTTGCCTGCGCCGCATTCGGGAGGATTCCCATGATCGACTGACTGATGATCGACTTGCCGGAGCCGGATTCGCCGACCAAGGCCGTGACCTTGCCGGGAAGCACCCTCAGATTGGCATTTTTGACGACACGCAGTTTGTCCCCATAAAGCGAGAACGAGACGTCGAGGTTCTCAATACGCAGCAGATCAGTCTCAGACGCCATACCAAATTGCTTCCCGCTCACATGACCTTTGTGGCCTTATACGGCACACTAACGTAGGCCATAACGGGTGTCTAGCTGGTCAAAGTGCTGGCGAGACTGTTAAAAAACTGTCGTGTTTCCAGTGATGTATCGGCTTGTGCTGAACTAGCCAGCCGCGGAGATCATGGAGCGAGCTTTTCGACTTGAAGACGGCTTTCGAACTTCTTGGCGTCCCTGTGCAGCAGAATGACCTGCTCGGCCTCGGACAAGGCATCGATTGCCGCATCATGGAAGATCTCCGTCGTGCCGTTGGCAATGGTGCTGGCCTTCGGGGAAACGACGGTGAAGCGCTGGCGCACGCCTCTTAGCTTCTCTTCGCCGAGCGTGCCCCATTCGCTGCCGGTGTAGCCGGAGAATGCCTGGCTCGCGACCACTTCGGTCCCATATTTCTTGGTGAGGGACTGCAACCGTTCCACTTCGTTGACGGCGGCACCGAAGGCCGAGAAGGTGAGGCGATCCTTCAGCCCGACATTGCCGAACATGACGTTGCCGACATGCAGGCCGATGCCATAGCGCACTTCGCTCAGGCTGCGAGCCTGACGATCCTTGTTCAGCGCGGCAACGCGGCGCTGGGCCTCGAACACCGCCGACAGCGCCGCCTCGCAGGCGACTTTGGACGGATCCTTATGCCGTCCGCAGGGATAGACGGCGAGAAATCCATCGCCGAGAAAGCTCAGGATTTCGCCGCCGTTGCGGTTGAACGGCGCGGCAATGGCATCGAAGAATTCGTTCAGCGTATCGATATAGGCCTGCCGCCCTTCCTTTTCGGCATAGACGGTCGATTGCCGCATGTCCCCCATGACCAGTGCTGCACGGATCGTCTCGCCGTCGCCGCGGCGGATCTGGCCGTTGAGCACGCGTTTGCCGGCATCGCCACCGAGATAGGTGGTCAGCATGTTGTTGGCGAGTTTGCCGAGAACCGCCATCTTGGCGGCCATGGCAAGATGGTTCTGCATGCGCATCAGCGCGCCGATCATCTCTTCGCTGAAGCCGCCGATGCTGTCTGTCGACCAGGACCCCATCATGCCCTGGACCGAGCCGGCGCCGAAGGTCTGCACGAAGGCCAGGTAGTCCGTCACCTTCTCCTTGCGCAGGTCCTCGAAAACCGGAAACTCCAGAGGACCGTCCGTGTCGATCCGGCGGCGCAGGTGCAGGAGACCGTTGGACAGAAGATAGTAATAGGGGCTCTGCATGAAGCGTTCCGGCTTGTCGTTCACATGCCGGTAGCCCTCGATCGTCAATCCGCCGGCCCGACGCCAGGTGAAGCCAAGCGCGTCATAGAGGGGATGCAACATCGAAAAGGTCAGATGCACGCGCGCGACCGGAAGGCCGGAAGCCGCCATGCGCTCGCAGAAGCCGCGAACGATGCTCTCTAGATTCTCGCCCGTCAGCGCCGCCTGGGTCAACCATTCAGCAACCTTGTCGAGAAGAATATCGGAAACAGTAGAATGAACGGTCATTTTTTCCGCGGCCTATCCTTGCGATTCCCACTGCTCCGCCCCGGCGATATGCCGGACGCCATATGCTGCGGGCTGATCGCCAGCAGCAACACCGGCCCATCGGCTGAGGTCGGATGAAATAATTATGCGACAGACGACGGCGCTCTCCCCCAGAAACTCTGGATAGCGCCGGCGCCATAAAAGATTTGGCTGCACTTTTTCCCTCGCGCCAGACGCATAAAGGTGCAGCAGAAGACAGCCGGCAAAATTACCGACTCTCGTTTTGTTCCCCTTCAGATAGGGCGAAAATGCGGCTCAAACAATGGGCGAGACCGACATGGGCCGATAAAATCACTGTCGCGCCGCCATGCTCGGCATGCAAACGCGGCAGCAGGACCTGCTATCGCCGCGCGCGGCCGAAATCATTCGCCGGCTGCAAGTTCGGATGGTTGCTTGCCTCGCAACGCCATGGCCGCCATTGCATAGCCGCCACTGGCGCCATCGATGAAATGCATATGATCACGCATCAGCGGCGTTGGCACGAAGCAGGTCATCAGAGCACTGTCCTGGCGATGCAGCCCGTAGCGGCAGATGCCTTCGGCCTCCGCTTGACGCAGACGCGCCTCGATGCGCGAGAGCTGCGCCGCATCGACATCGATGGTCATCTTCAGGCCATCGTCAAACTTACGAAAATCGGAGTTCGCGGCGAGATCGCGCCTGTAGACCTTGGCGTCAAAAGTCGCCACACGGAGCCCGAACTTGTCGAGGATGTAAACGGCAACGATCTGCAGGGCCACAGCAAGCTTGCGGCGCCAGCGATCGGCAGGCGCAGCCGAGGCACGCGCCTCGATGTCGGCACCGTCGAAGATCAGCGACGGCGTCGGTCCCTCGACCGGCACGGGATGGGCGTCACGGCTTTGTTCTCTGGAAATGGCGATGATATCTGCGACGAGCTGCTGGAATTTCGCGCTGTTGCCGCTATTGCCGGGGACCGCGATGATCGAAACGATCTCGCCATTATGGGCCTTGATCGGATTCCAACGACAGGACAGGCCGGTGAGGTCCGGTCGCGCCTCCGCTGCTGCCGCCTCGACGATGAAATTTCCCGCCTTCATCTGCCTTTCCGCCCAGCTCGTGCCGCCACCGAAGAACATGGCGTAGGAGACATACTCGCTCGGGTTGAAACGAGCGACCATAACGTCCAGCCCCTCGCCACGAACGGCCGACATGGGTACGAGCGCCGTGCGCAGATCGAGTTGCAACTCTTCCTTGACCCACGCCCGCACCGCTGCAAGCGCCTGCCGCACCCGCGCTTCTCCCGATGGCGGTATGGCGACCAAGGCGCCATCGCCACCGAAAACGAAGGGATAGTCGCCCTTGTCCAACGCGTTGAGCACAGCGGAAATCACGCTGGCGCCGGCCATGTTGACGGATTTGTAGTGACCGGAGGCGATGGCCTTGGTCGAGCTGACGATATCCGCGACCGCCAGCAACCAGCCATCCGGAAGGGGACGGTAATTGGTGCTGTCGGTAACGCCCTCGAAACGAGTGAAACCCGTCAATTTATGAAAGAAATCATCGTTGGATGGTTCGGCCATGACGGTTCCCCCTTTCACGAGCGCCGCGACAATCTATCCCTACAGCAAACACGCCGAAAAGCCAGCCGACGGTCGACGCGGCAATGCTGGCCGTGCTACGTCGACTAGGTAAGAGGCACCAAAAAGCCAAGGATAAGACAGATACGATGAGCCGCCTGGATAGTTTCATTCGCCGCCTGAGTGCGCAACGCGACATCCTCAATGCCGTTGCCGACGAGGTCAGAGCGCTCGATGGTCCAGTGCTGGAACTGGGCCTCGGCAATGGCCGCACCTTCGACCATCTTCGCGAGCTTTTCCCCGATCGCCGCATCATCGCCTTCGACCGGGCGATCAACGCCTACGGCCCGTCCATGCCGACGGCCAGCGACCTCATCCTGGGTGAAATCAAGGATACTGCCACGGATTTCATCGGCTCGGGCGCCTCGCTTGCCCATGCCGATATCGGCACCGGCTACGAAGACAAGGATGCTGTGACGTTGACATGGCTGCCCCAGACCATGGCCGGTGTGCTTGTCTCAGGCGGGCTTGCGGTCAGCGGCCTGCCCCTCGATCACTCCGATCTCGAAGCGCTGCCCCTGCCCGACAGCGTCAAGGAAGGACGCTATTTCATCTATCGGCGCAAATAGCTTCAACGCAAAAAGAGAACATCGAACTGGTCGCCTTCGGTCGGCAGATCGACCACCTTCATGGCTTGCTCGCGGTCTTCGAAGAAGGCCAGGCACTCGCTATAGTGACCGGCCAGGTCCGCAATGAAGGCCTTGGTCTGGTCCTTGCCGTAGAAAGCCGGCGTGAATTCCATATAGAGCGGCACCTTGCGGGCCATCAGTGCCTGCATCGATCGGCAGGCGACGGGCTCGTAGCCTTCGATATCCATCCAGATCAACCCGACATCGGTGGGGTCGGCTTCGGCCTGCGCAAGAATATCGGCGACCGGACGGACGGGAACCAAAATCTTCTCGTCGCTTGCGCTTTGGCGCAAGGCGCTGCTTTTGCCATGGTTCTTGTGGTTCAGATAGAAGTTGAGCTGCCCGCCGCGGTCACCGGCGGCGCAATTGACCGCAGTCACCATCTCCTGAAAGCCGTTGTCGGCGATATTGGCGGACAACAGGCGAAAATTGCGCGGATCGGGCTCGACGGTGACGATGCGGTCGTAGGCACCGCTGAGGGCAAAATAGCAGGTCTGCGTGCCGATATTGCCGCCAAGCTCCAACAGGACCTTTCCCTTGTGCAAAAGGCCGCGCTCGCGCAGCACGCTCAGCAGCCGGTCGACATGATCGCGCTCGAAATGCCCTTTGCGAAAGACCTTGCGGCCAATGTAGTCGGCCGGCGAAAAACTTAAGACATGATCGCCGCAGTCCACCGTCATCGTCTTGACGCGCGGGCCAAGCGCACTGATGAGGATATCGCGGCCAAGGCGCGTGTCGAGGAGGCGCGTGGCGATCGCATCGCGCTTCTTGCGAAAGGCGCGCCGCCAGTATTTTCTCGTGAGGATATTGTGGTCGAACATGGGTGCAATCCCTACACCACGGCTTTCCCGTTGCAAACCGGGGCGTCGAGCAGCGCGACGCTGTCGGCGAGGCGGCTCGAAAAATCAGGCAAAGCGGCTGCTCGCTTCTTTCGAAACGATATAGACCCGCAAAGGCTCGCCGCGGCCGCGAACGGCAATCTCACGGCTTTCGACGCCTGTGATATCGACCTCGGAGAGCTGGGCCACCGGCTCCGAAAAGACCAGCGTGCTGTTGAATTCCTTGGCAACACTTTCGAGGCGGCTGGCGACATTGACCGTATCGCCGATCGCCGTCACGTTCTTCACACTGCCATATCCCATTGAGCCAACCACCGCCGAACCGGCGTGGATGCCGATGGCGATCTCCAGCGGCGCGGCCAACTCATCCGCCAGCTCCGCGCTGAGCTTGTCGATTTCCCGGACGATCGCCGCCGCCGCTTTCAAAGCCTGACGGTTCGCTTCCTTGGGTGTCGTACGCAGGCCGAACAGAGCCATGGCACCGTCACCGATGAACTTGTCCATCCGGCCGCCATTCTCCTCGATGATGCGACCGACGATGGCGAAATAGCGGTTGAGCAGGAAGACGATGTCGAAGGGAAGGCGCGCTTCCGTCAGCGCGGTGAAATGGCGCAGATCGCAGAAGAACACGACGATCTCGCGCTCACGGCCCGGGCTGGCGGTTTGGCTGTAGACCGGCATCGTCGCTTCGGCCATCGGCGTCAGAAGCGGCACGACGCTGACGTTTCCGGTCGGGCGCAACTGGCAGGCGAGACGGATATCCGGAGTGGCGCCGATGCGGTTCAGCGTCTTCTGCTCCAGTGCCTCCGGCGGCGGCAGATTTTCGGCGCCCTCGATGATCTGCACGCGGCAGGTGGAGCATTGGCCCTTACCGCCGCAAACGGAATAATGCGGAATGCCGCCGAGGCGGCTTGCCTCGAGCACGCTGAAACCACGCGGCGCATGCACGACCTCGCCGCCCGCATAGCGGATGGCGACCTGATATTGCCGCTCGCGCAATCTGCGGTGAGCGCGAAAACCGAAGAGACCGACGATCGACAGGCTGAAGGCACCGTAGAATGCGGCGCGGTAAGGCCACAGGGCATCGGCCATCTGGCTGCCCGGTACGGAGCCCTTCTCGCCAAAGCTTCGCATGTCGCTGTAATAGCCGCCAGCATAACCGCGCTCGTCCTCCTCGGCTGCTTCATAGGCTACAGTCTTGCCCATCGCCGCGAAGCCAAGCAGGGCGAGAACCGGAAGAACGATGGCGAAGGACAAGAGGACAGGGCCGACCGCCGTATACCAGGGGCGATAACGCAGCCAGAAATGAACGCCGATACAACCATGAACCCAGACGATGATCAGCAGGAATGACTGGCGCAGGCCATTGGCGGGCGCTGTCAGCCATAGGCTGTGGACTATCGCCTTATACGTATCGTGATAGCCGTAAACATCATGCACGATACGCGTGGCAACGATGTGATCGATCAAAAGGAGCGGCACCAGCAGACCTGTGACGATCTGAAACGCTTCGCCAGCCGGCATGACGAGCGTGCGACGCCGATAAAGAAGCCTCAGCACAAGCAGGATGTGCACCAGCAGCGCACCATAGAGAAGCACGGTTCCGACCGGATTGCGCCAGACGGTCATGAACCAATGCTGTGCACGCTCGGCGGTGCCGAGAGAAATCAACCCGAGGGAGTGATTGGCCAGATGCATGATCACGAAAGTAAAAACGATCAAGCCGGAGCCAAGGCGGAACTTTCGCACGAGACGGTCGGAAATGATTGGCTTTCTTGCCTCGATAGTCATCAAACCCAATGTATATTATCCGTTCACAACAGAAGCGAAAACGGTTATCGCCTATCATCTAGCTGCAGAGCCGCATGCTGTCGAGGATGCGGCTTTTTGAAGCAGGGATTTTATTGTCACGCAACCGGTCGGAATTCGGGCAATCCTCTCACAATTCAGGCTTTTACCATCACTTAATCGTCAACCCCTACCGGCACCATGAAGATCGCATTCTACGCCCCGTTGAAATCACCCGACCACCCGGTGCCCTCGGGCGACAGGTTGATGGCGCGGCAGATCATGACAGTTCTCAGGATGGCGGGACACCAGGTCGATGTCGCCTCCGAACTGCGCAGCTTCACCCCGACCCCGGAAGCGGGATTGCGTGCGGAGATCGCCCGACAGGCCGAGGGCGAGGTGACGCGATTGCTCGGCCGATCACACAGCGAATCGCCGCCCGATCTCTGGTTTACCTATCACCCCTATTACAAGACGCCCGATCTCATCGGCCCGCCGGTCTCCCGGCAACTCGGCATCCCCTACGTCACCGCCGAGGCCTCCTATTCCAGACGCCATGACGACAACGGCTGGGGCGAAAACCAGCGTCTGATCGCCGATGCCGTGCGGTCGGCGGCCGTCAATCTGTGCTTCACCGAGCGGGATCGGATCGGCCTCGTCGACGCAATACCGGATGGCAGCTACGAACGCTTTCTGCCCTTCATCGATGCAACGCCTTTCGGGTCGCCCACGGGCGCCTCTGCCTCTAGCAGGCTGATCACCGTTGCAATGCTGCGGCGGGGGGACAAATTCGACAGCTACGTCATGCTGGCTGAAGCGCTCAAACTCATCCGCGATCATGACTGGACACTGACCGTCATCGGCGACGGGCCGATGCGTGCGGAAGTAACGGCACTGTTTTCCGCCTTCGACGGAGACCGCATAACGTGGCTCGGAGAGCGCTCGACGCCGGAGATCGCGGCGGAGCTTGCGACTGCCGGGATCTACGTCTGGCCCGGCTGCAACGAAGCCTATGGCCTGGCTTATCTCGAAGCGCAGGCGGCCGGGCTGCCCGTGATCGCGCAGGCAACGGCGGGCGTGCCGGAAGTAGTCATGGACGGTATTACCGGGCTGCTGACACCGGCGGGCGACCTGAAGGCCTATGCCGATGCCATCGCACAGCTTCTGAACGACGAGGAGCAGCGGCGGATCATGGCAGAGGCAGCGCATGGATTCGTTCACAGGGAACGCTCTTTGAGCGCAGCGGCAAAGCGGCTTGAAATCATTCTTCGAAAGCATCTGGGAGATACCTATTATGAGCGATAGAGCCGATTGGCAGCCCTTGCGCGACGAGTTGCGGCGTTGGACCGCGGCGGGGCGAAAGGCGAGACTCTGGTTCCGCGACGACGACGCCATCGAACCTACCCCCGCACTTGACCGGCTGCTGTCGCTTTCGGATCGTTTCGACGTGCCGATGGCATTGGCCGTCATCCCGGGGCCGACCGGAGAGCCGCTGGCGGAACGCCTGGCGAGCCAGGGCCGTGTCACCGTCACCGTGCACGGCTGGACGCACCAGAACTATGCGCCGGATGAAACCAAGAAACAGGAGCTCGGCCTGCATCGCCCGCAGGCGATCGTGCTCGACGAACTGCATCGCGGCTTCGACAAGCTGAAGGCGCTCTATCCCTCGCAGTTTCTCCCCATGCTGGTGCCGCCGTGGAACCGTATCGACGACGCGCTGCTGCCGGAGCTTGGCCCCTTCGGCTATCGCGCGGTGTCTGTCTTCGGATTGGCAAAGCAGGCGCCGATCACCCTGGTCAACACCCATATCGACATCATGAATTGGCACGGCGTGCGCGGCGGCCTCCCGCATGCCGGATTGATCGGACGCCTGGTAGAAGAACTGAAGAACCGCTTCGACGGCAATGACGAGCCGATTGGCGTGATGACGCACCATCTGGTGCATGACAACGTCGCCTGGGGTTTCGTCGAGGCGCTGTTCGAGGAAACGGCCGGCCACGCCGCCATCGAGTGGCGGCCGGTCGGCAATTTCTTAAGTTAGCGGCTCCGCCCCGAACGAAGCCGCTGCAACGGCGCCTTAGAGCTGCAGCGATTGTCCGTCGAAAGCGGCGAAGGCGCCGGGAAAGCTCTTCTGCGCGTCGCGCTGCATCTCGTCCAGCTCGCGATCCGCGCGCGCCGGTGCATGATGAAACAGGGCCAGTCGTTTGACACCGGCCTTCTTGGCGAGCTTGACGCCTTCCTGCCAGGTAGAGTGCCCAAAGCCCAGATGCTTCGGCATCTCCGCTTCCGTATAGGTCGTGTCATAGATCGCGAGATCGGCATCGGCCATCAGGGATAGCGCGGCCTCGTCGAGATACCCGTTATGGTGCTCGGTATCGTAGACCATGGCGATGACGCGACCGGACCATTCGATGCGGTAACCGATGCAACCGCCGGGATGGTTCAGCCGGACCGTATGGATGACGATGCCCGGATGAGGCTTCAGCGTATCGCCAGCGGCGAAATCGCGAAAATTCATCGCGGCACGACAGATGTCGGGCTCGACCGGGAACCAGGGCGGCCGCATGAACTGGCCGATCAGCTGCCGCGTCGTCGTCTTGCCGGCCAGATGGCCCGACCAAAGATCGACGCTCACCCTCGGATCATAGATCGCATTGAAGAAGGGCAGGCCGATAATGTGGTCGTAATGCGAATGGGTGAAAAAGAGATCGATGTTGCGGACCCCTTCTTTTGCAAGCGACACCGCCGCTTCGCGTAACCCGGTGCCGGCGTCGAATAGGATATGCCTGCCGTCATGCCGCAACTCGATGCAGGATGTATTCCCGCCGTAACGCTCAAATTCCGGTCCAGATACGGGTATACTCCCCCGCACGCCCCAGAATTTCAGCTCGAAACTATCGTTGTTCATGGAAGTTTTTACACCATTCCCCTTTCCGTCAAAAAAAGCACACTTTTGCTATCGTGCGAAGCCAGCAATTTCCAAAAGTCGTGCGCTGGTAAAAAACTGGATCCCATCGTTCGGTCGATGCAGATCATCTGGCGAACATTCGCCAACGGATCGCACAGACCTAATATAGGTATGTCATGACAAAATAGATAAGACCCCGTTACTTGCATATCGGTGCGGCGTCCTGGCAGGTATCGGTTCGCGATGGAGCGCGAGAGCTCGCAAGGGACTTTCGTCCTCCTTGCCATCCTTACAGCGTGGCAGCCGACCGTGCCGCCTGCTCATAGTAGCCAGACAGCGCCCTGAGATGCGAGGCGATATCGGAAAGGCCATCCTGCGACAGGCCGGAGACTTTGGTGGCCTCCACCAACAGACGCTCGCGGATTTCGGTGTAACGCGCCAAGGCGTCCAGGCCCTTATCGGTTACCCGGATGGTCTTTTCCTTGCCGACCTTGCCGCTCTTGACGAGACCGGCCGCCTCCAGCTTCTTGATGGCGTAGTTGGCGACATGGGTGTCTTCGATATCGAGCACAAGACACAGATCAGCGAGCGTCTTCGGCCTGTCACGGTGCCGCACGGAATGAATGATCAGGATCTCGACCGGCGAAAGGCCAGGGATGCCGGCGGCCGCCATGCAACGCACCAGCCACCGATTGAACGCATGGGAAAACAGGATCGATCCGTATTCGAGCTCGGACAAGGCAGGCGAACTGCCGTCTGCAAGATGCGCCGATGATACGATTAGTTCACGCGGTCTACTCTTTTCCTCAGACGTCACCAGAAAACTCCTTCCGATCCGGATCAAGGCACTACAGACTTGGCAACGCGTCTATTCGTCCCGCTTTCCATAGCCGCCGCCCGTGGGAGTAACGACGGTGAACGCTTCGCCGGCCTCGAGCACCGTATGGGCCGAGCCGATCAGTTCCTCGACCGTACCGTTATTGCGCCTGACATAGTTGCGCCCGGTCTGGCCCGGCTCGCCCCCCTTTATGCCGAAGGGCGCTACGCGGCGATGGCCTGAGAGCACGGCGAATTCCAGCTTTTCGCGGGTGCGGATGGTGCGCTGCGTGCCGTTGCCGGAATTCCACTTGCCTCGCCCACCCGAGTTGGGGCGGATGTGAAAGTCCTCGAGCACCACCGGAAAGCGCGTCTCGAGAATCTCGGGATCGGTAAGACGCGAATTGGTCATATGCGTGTGCACCGCGTCGGCACCATTGAAGCCGGGGCCGGCCGGCGCGCCGGAGCAGATCGTCTCGTAATACTGATAGGCATCGTTGCCAAAGGTGAGGTTGTTCATGGTGCCCTGAGCGGCCGCAAGCGCCTCGACGGCGCCGAACAGGCAGTTGGTGACGGCCTGGCTCACCTCGACATTGCCGGCGACGACGGCAGCCGGATATTTCGGCGTCAGCATCGTGCCTTCGGGAATGACGATCCGGATCGGCCTGAGGCAACCGGCATTCATCGGGATATCGGCTTCGACCAGAACGCGGAAGACATAGAGCACGGCAGCCCGCGTCACCGGCTGCGGGGCGTTGAAATTATCGGCGCGCTGCGCCGAGGTGCCGGTGAAATCCACCGTCGCCTCGCGCTTGTCCTTGTCGATCGAGATCTTGACGACGATCTTGCAGCCCTGATCCATCTCATAGCTGAATTCACCATCCGGAAGGCGGTCGAGAACGCGTCGCACGCTTTCGGCGGCGTTGTCCTGGACATGCCCCATATAGGCATCGACAACCTCTTCGCCGAAGTGGACGATCATCTTCTTGAGCTCGGCGACGCCCTTCTCGTTGGCGGCAACCTGGGCCTTCAGATCGTTGACGTTCTGGGCGAGCGTGCGCACAGGATAGCGCGCGCCCGTGAGAAGCTTCGCCAGCTCCTCCTCGCAGAACCGCCCCCGATCGAGCAGTTTGAAATTGTCGATGTAGACGCCCTCTTCCTCGATATGGGTCGCGAGCGGCGACATCGAACCCGGCGAAATACCGCCGATATCGGCGTGATGGCCGCGGCTGGCGACCCAGAAGCGGATCCGCTTGCCGGCATCGTCGAAGACGGGCGTGCAGACGGTGAGATCAGGCAGATGCGTGCCGCCATTATAGGGCGCATTGATCAGGAAGACGTCGCCCGGATGGATAACGGGGTTTTCACGGATCGCGGTTGCGACCGACGCATCCATGGAGCCCAGATGCACGGGCATATGCGGCGCATTGGCGACGAGATTGCCTTCGGCGTCGAAGACGGCACAGGAGAAATCCAGCCGTTCCTTGATATTGACGGAATAGGCGGTGTTCTGCAGCGTCATGCCCATCTGCTCGGCGATCGACATGAAAAGATTGTTGAAGATCTCCAGCATCACCGGATCGGCCTTGGTGCCGATGGCGCTGCGCTCCGGCAGGGCCTTGATGCGCTTGAGGACGATATGATCTTTGGCAGTCAGCTGCGCCTGCCAGCCATCCTCGATAACGATCGTCTGGTTCGGCTCGATGATGATGGCCGGGCCGGTGACAGTCTGGCCGGGCACGATCGCCTGGCGCAGCACGACTGCGGCATCATGGCTTGCGCCGCCGGAATAGAAGATCGCGCGCCTTGCCGCTTCTGCTTCACCTGTGCCAGTCTCGTTGCGCTGGACCGCGATATCGGCGGCAGCACCGCCGATGGTCTCGATCTCCACTGCCTCGACGACCAACGGCTTGCCCTCGGCAACGAAGCCGAAGCGGCGCTTGTGCAGTGTCTCGAACTCGCGGCGCAGGCGCGCGGGATCATCGATTTCGGGAAATGTCGTTTCGACCGCCAGTATGGTGTCGGTACCGGCGTAACGGATATGGGCGCGCTGGACCGTCTTGATTTCGTTTGCGGGGACACCCTGCGCTTCGAGCTCGGGCACGCATTCCCCACGCAGTTCGCTGCCAAGTGCGGCGATGGCTGCGGGTGCTGCCTCATCAAGGGGAACGCCGAGCGCCTTCTGGCGCGTTGCCCGGATGTCGGCAAGCCCCATGCCATAGGCGGACAGAAGGCCGGACATCGGATGCAGGAGAATGCTCTTCATGCCGAGCGCATCGGCAACCAGGCAGGCATGCTGTCCGCCGGCGCCACCAAAGCAGTTGAGGGCATAACGCGTCACATCATAACCGCGCTGCACTGAGATCTTCTTGATCGCTTCGACCATGTTGGCAACGGCGATGCGAATAAAGCCGTCGGCGACATCTTGCGGGCTGCGGCCATCGCCGATCCGGGCGGCAAGCTCGGCGAACTTGCCGCGCACCGTATCGACATCGAGCGGCTGATCCTGATTGGGGCCGAAGATCGACGGGAAGAACTCCGGCAACAGCTTGCCAGCCATGACATTGGCGTCGGTCACCGCCAGCGGCCCGCCGTTGCGATAGCAGGCAGGCCCCGGAAAGGCGCCTGCCGAATCCGGACCGACGCGGAAGCGGTCGCCATCGAAATGCAGGATCGAACCGCCGCCGGCGGCCACCGTATGGATCAGCATCATCGGCGCACGCACGCGCACGCCGGCCACTTCCGTTTCGAAGGCGCGCTCATACTCGCCGTCGAAATGGGCGACATCCGTCGAGGTGCCACCCATGTCGAAGCCGATGACGTTGGTAAATCCGGCCTGCTCGCCGGTCTTCGCAAGGCCGACGACACCGCCGGCCGGGCCGGACAGAATAGCGTCCTTGCCCTGGAACATATCGGCTGCCGTCAAACCGCCGGATGACATCATGAACATGACGCGCGCGCCGGTGCGCGCGATATCGAGCTCGTCGCAGACCTGGCCGATATAGCGTCCGAGCACCGGCGACAGATAGGCATCGATAACGGCTGTGTCACCCCGGCCGACAAGCTTGATCAGCGGCGACACTTCGTGGCTGACGGAAACCTGGTCGAAGCCGATAGACCGAGCGATCCGAGCAACCGCCGCCTCATGCGCGGGAAATTTGTAGGCATGCATGAAGACGATCGCGAGCGAGCGGTAACCCCTAGCAAGAAGCTCACGCAACGCCGCTTCCGCCGCCTTCTCATCAAGAACCAGTTCGACCGTGCCGTCGGCCAGCACACGCTCCTCGATCTCGACGACCTCTTCGTAAAGCGCTTCCGGCTTGACGATCTCGGTCGCGAAAATCTTCTTGCGCTCCTGATAGCCGATGCGCAGCGCGTCACGAAAACCCTTCGTCGTCACGAGAGCCAGGCGCTCACCCTTGCGCTCGAGAAGCGCGTTGGTGGCAACCGTGGTGCCCATACGCACTTCGCCGATCGTATCGGCGGGGATCGGATCGCCCTTTCCAAGACCGAGATGCAGGCGAATGCCGTGAACGGCGGCGTCGCGATAAGCATCGGGATTTTCCGACAGAACCTTGCGGGCATGGAGAACACCAGATGGGTCGCGCCCGACGACGTCGGTAAAGGTGCCGCCGCGATCGATCCAGAAATCCCAACGACCCGAAATGTTCTCCGACAAATCCGCCTCCAGCAGAACGACGCCTATAACGATAACAATATATCGTTAAATTATCAACGTTTTGTCGTCAACATGAATTGATCAAGCCACGCTCAGCTTCAACACCGTGCGATGTAGTAATCGCTGATAATCTGCGGCAAGAATCTACGTCTGCTCGGACACGGCCATGTCCAGCGTGTCAACTGACACGCAAGAGGTCGTTCAATTGCATTGTAAAGCCGCGCCACCGTTGACGCATGTCCTAAAAGCGGATGCGCTAGTGCAATCCGCCGACGCCAAGGAAGCGCTCGACGGCTTGGTGATCCTTAGCAAGGGCCTCGGGCGTCCCCTTCCAGGCAATCCGCCCACGCTCCAGAATGATGACGTCGCTCGCGAAATCGAGCGCGCTTTGAATGCGCTGCTCCACCAGAAGAATGGTCATGTCGCCTGTTTTGGCGAGCTCGGCGAACGCCGTCATCAGTTCCTCGCAGATGACGGGCGCAAGCCCTTCCAGCGGCTCGTCCAGAAGCAGGACGGAGGGGCGGCCGAGGATCGTGCGGGCAGTCGACAGCATCTGCTGCTCGCCGCCGGACAGCTGACCACCGAGGTTCTTGCGCCGCTCCTTCAGGCGCGGAAACATGTCGTAGGCTTCCTGTATCGCGCTTTTGGGCCGCCCCTTCAGCCCGACGGAGAGGTTTTCCTCGACAGTCAGCGTCGGGAAGACATCACGCGTCTGCGGCACGTAGCCAAGACCCTGATGGGCTCGTTTGGCGCTCGGCAGCCCGGCAATCTCGGCCGAACCCAGTCGGATGTGGCCATCGTAACGGCGCGTCTGGCCGGCAAGCGTTGCCAGCAGCGTGCTCTTGCCCATGCCGTTGCGGCCGAGCACGGCAAGCCTGCCGCCGGCCGGCACGGAAAAGGAAACACCTTCAAGCACCCGTGTCGGTCCATAGCCGGCCGACAGATTTTCCACTTCAAGCGGCGTGGCCGGCATGGGCATAGCTCCCGAGATAGGCTTCGCGCACACGCGCATCCTGCGTCACGTCTTTCGGCGAACCGTCGAAGATGATGGTGCCGGCGGCGAGTACCACCACGCGCTTGGCGAACCGGAAAACCAGATCCATGTCATGCTCGATCATCAGCACGGCGAGATCGGGCGGCAAATCGGCAAGCGCCTGCTCGATGCGGCCGGTATCGCTTTGCGGCACGCCGGCGGCAGGCTCGTCGAGCAGCAACACCTTAGGCTTCAGGGCCATGGCGACAGCGATCTCAAGGAGCCGCTGCTGGCCATAGGCAATCTCGCTGACCTTGCGATGCGCCAGGCCGGCAAGACCGAGCGTGCCGAGCAGTTCTTCCGTCTCGGCCATGACGTCGCGCATGGCAAGGAAGTTGCCGAACATGCGGCCGGAGCAACCCGTCCGCTGCAGGACCGCCATGCCGATATGTTCGGCCGGGGTCATGTCCTGAAACAGCCGGGTCACCTGGAACGAGCGCACCAATCCGCGCCGGACCCGGCCGATGGCATCGATCCGGTTGACGTTGTGACCGGCGATATGGATCTCACCGGCATCCGGCCGTAGATTGCCGGTGACGAGATTGACGAAGCTGGTCTTGCCGGCGCCGTTCGGGCCGATCAGCGCGACGCGATCCCCCGGCGCCATGGACAGGCTGACGTCATTGGTGACAGTCAAGCCGCCGAAAGCCTTCCTCAGATTTTTGACCTCGAAAATCGCGCTCACGACCGCGCCTCCCTACGGCGAGCGACATAGGCGGCGGCCGTGCCGTAAATGCCCTTCGGCGCGAAGAGAACGACGAGGATCAGCAGTGCGCCGACGATCGTCAGCCAATGGAAGGGATTGGCGGCCGAGACATAGTCTTCGAAGAGCATGAAGATCAGCGTGCCGACAAGCGCGCCGAACAGCGACCCGGTGCCGCCGAGCACGAGCATGACGAGCGCCTCGGCCGATTGCGTGAAGGACAGGCTGTCGAGACCAACCACCTGCGTCGAAATCGCGTTCAATGCGCCGCCGACACCGGCAACGGCGCCGGAAATCACATACATCTTGATCAATGCCGCCTTCGGCGAGGCGCCCATGGCGCGAATACGCAAGGGATCCTGCCGGATGCCGCGACAGAGCATGCCGAACGGTGAGCGCACGAGAAAGCGCAGCAGCACGAGCACGATCAGCAGCAATGCGACGCCATAGCTGTAGGCCGTATGCCCATAGAGATCGAATTCGAAACTGCCGAACAGCGGGTCCGGAGAAATGCCTGACAGGCCGTCGCTGCCGCCGGTCCAGCTCGAGGCCTTGTTGGCGAATTCATGGAAGAGGTAGATCAGCGCGATCGACAGCACGAGCTGCGGCAGGCCATGGGCTCGCAGAATGACGATGGAACAGACCAGGCCAGCGACCGCGCCGCCCAGGATGCCGGCAAGCGTCATCAGCAGGGGATCGTTGATGCCGTAATGCGCAGACGCAATGCCGGCGGCATAGGCGCCGGCGCCGAAGAGGGCCGCGTGACCGAGCGTCGCCACACCGCAATAGCCGGTGACCAGATCGAGCGACAGAACCAGAAGCCCAATAGCGATCAGGCGCGTCAGAAGCGCGAGATTGTCCGGAAACAGGATGTAGCCGACGGCGGCCAGCACTACGATAACAGCGACCGCAATCATATCCTGTCCAACAGTACGATGTCTGGTCACGGCGGGGATGGCCTCTTTTTCCAGTGTCAGCGCCATCTTACTTCATCCTTCCGGCAAAGCCGCGCGGGAAGACGCAGACGATAGCAATGACGGCCAGATAGAAGAAGAAGTCGCCATACTCGGGCATAAGGTAGCGGCCGGTCGTATCAATGCAGCCGAGGACGAGACAGGCAAGCAATGCGCCGGAGATGGAGCCAGCACCGCCGACCGAGACGACGACAAGGAAAGTCACCATGTAACGCAGGGCATAATAGGGCTCGACGGGCAGCAATTCGGCGCCTACCACACCGCCAAAGGCGGCAAGCCCGACGGCTATGGCGAAACTGACCGCATAGACGATCTCGGTCCTCACCCCGAGAGCCGCCGCCATCGAGGCATTGTCGACCGAGGCGCGCAGCTTGACGCCGAACGACGTCTTCTCGATCGTGTACCAAAGCGCCAGAGCGACGATGAGGCCGCAGACGATCGCAAAGATACGATGCGTGCCGATGGTGCGGAAACCGAGGTCGACAGAGCCTTGCAGGCTGCCGGGCAAAGGTATGGTCTTCAAGGTCGGGCCGAAGACATAGTTGGCGATGCCGATGATGCAGAAGGTGATGCCGATCGTCATCAGCACTTGCGTCAGTTCCGGCGCACCGTAGATACGCCGGTAAAGCAGTCGCTCGATCGGAATGGAAATAATCACCGTGCCGACCACGGCCAGCAATACGGCAGCGGCATAGCCCAATCCCAGATCGTGCGCCGCATAGGAGGCGATATAGCCGCCGATCATGGCGAAGGCGCCATGGGCCAGATTGACGACGCGCATCAACCCCATGGTGACGGAGAGGCCGATGGAGATCACGAACAGCACCATGCCGTAAGCGAGGGCATCGACTGCTATGCTGAGCACGGTTTGCATCGAAATCACTGGTCCGGTTATTGCGGCGCCGAGCTTTGGGTCTCTATCTGAGCGGAAACCAATTCCGCTCAGATAGAAGCTATCGGTGAGAGCGTCCTACTTCACTGCCGCGAGGCCGGGATCGCCCTGCTTTTCGAAGGTCTGAATCTCCTTGTTGTAGTACTTGCCGTCATCGCCCTTGGTGACCTCGCGCAGATAGATGTTCTGCGTGATGTGACGGCTTTCGGGATCGATGGTGACCGGACCGCGGGGGCTGACCCAGGAAAGACCCTTCACGGCATCGACAGCCTTCTGCGCATCCTGCTTGCCGCCGGTCGCCTCGATCATCTTGTAGATGACATGCATGCCGTCAAAGGCGCCGACGGCCGGGAAGGTCAATTCGGCTGGATTGCCGATCGCCTTGTCGCCAGCCGCGACGAAAGTCTTGTTTTCAGGGGAATCGTGCGAAATCGCATAATGGAACGTCGTCTGCATGCCGAGGGCCGCATCGCCAAGCGCCGGCAGGTCGGATTCCTGCGTTAGGTCACCCGGGGCGAACAGCTTGATGCCGGCCGTCTTCAGGCCGTTTTCATTATAGGCCTTGACGAAGCCGAGCGTCGTCGGGCCGGACGGCAGGAAGGCGAAAACGCCCTGCGCACCGGAATCCTTGATGCGCTGCATGATCGGGCTGAAATCATTCGTCGACAGCGGCATGCGTATGGCCTGCACCACTTCGCCACCTTGCTTCTCGAAACCGGCCTTGAAGGCATTTTCGGCATCGACGCCGGGGCCGTAATCGCTGACGACCGAGATGACCTTCTTGACGCCGGCGTCATAGGCAACCTTGGCGATCGGGGTCGATGTCTGCCAGGTTGTGAAAGAGGTACGAACGACAAGCGGGCTCTTGGTGACAATCGCCGATGTCGCGGCATTGAAGATCACCATCGGCACATTGGCCTGCTTGAGGATCGGCGTGACCGCCATGGCATCCGGCGTAAAATAGAAACCGGCAAGGTACTGCACATGCTCCTTGACGACCAGTTCCTGGGCCAGCGCCTTCGATTGCGCGGGATCGGCCTGCGGCACGTCGCGGTAGATCACCTCCACCTCATCATTGCCGACCTTCTTGCCATTGACAGCCATATAAGCATCGATGCCGGCCTTGAAATTCTTTCCCTGCAGCGCAAACGGCCCCGAAAAGGGTCCGATGACCCCGACCTTGATGGTATCGGCATAGGCAGCGCCGCCAAGGGCAACGGCCGCGATGGCGGCCAAGACAAACCGTTTCATTTTTTCTCCTCCCGGCGGCGCGGATTCCGAGCCGCACCTGATCTTCAAATCTCGATCATCGCCAATTTCTCATAGGAAATAGTGATGTAAAATGAAATAAATATCATAACTCATAATTCATGGGTTATGATTGACGGCCAATACCTCGCTCATGCTGCCGTCCCCAACCGCTTGATCATACCGATCAGCTCCAGCGCGTGGCGTAGCGACGCAGCCGTCGCCACCGCCATTTGGGGCAACAGGAGCCACTCCAACGTCCAGGCGGCCCCGGAACGCTCCTGTTCGTGAACAAGCGACTGATGGATACCGGAGAGTTGGACCGCGTTGAAGCGAGCGCGCGTCACCAGCATCTCCGCCGCAACCGGGTTCTGCTTGTGCGGCATGGCGGAGGAGCCGCCGCCGCCGGCAAGCTCGATCTCATCGCCGGCCTGTGCCAGAAGCGCAACGTCCTGCCCCATCTTGCCGAGACTGCCCGAGATCATCGACAGCAGCCCCGCCAGTTCGGCGATGCGCCCGCGCTGGCTCTGCCATTGCGGCTCATCCGTCAGACCGAGCGCCTGCGCCAGCGAGGCACGGATGTCTTCCGCCCTCGGCCCGAACTTTTCCAGCGTGCCGGCCGCACCGCCGAATTGCAGGGCAAAGCTCTCCTGCGTCAACCGGTCCCGATATTGATCGAGCGGATGGCGCCAGGCACGCAGCCGGTCGGATACAGTAATCGGGATTGCCGCCTGCATGCGAGTACGGCCCATGAGCCTGTTCGAACCGAACTGCTTGTCAAGCTTTTGAAGTCCTGCAGAGACGGCAAAGAGGCGGCCGCTCAAGAGGAAGGCCACCGCCTTCAGGCGCATCATCAGGCTGGTATCGATGACGTCCTGGCTGGTGGCGCCGAAATGGACATGGCTGCCGGCATCCTCGCCGACGGCTTTGCGCAACTGCTTGACGAGATCAGGCACGACAACCCCGTCCGTTGCCGTTGCAGCCTTCAGGCTCGAGAGATCGGGCTCGAAACTGGCGCAGATCTCCTCGATGCGCCGCGCGGATGCCTGCGGGATCAACCCATGCTGCGCCTCCACCCTGGCAAGCGCCGCTTCGAAGTCAAGCATGGCGCGGATGTCGGCCGTGGCCGAAAAATAATCCGAAATCTCCGCGTCACCGAGGAGGCCGGACAGAAAAGGGTGATCGAAGGGAGAAATGCTCATAGCCTACATATCGAGGAAAACCGTTTCCCTGTCTCCCTGCAAATGCACATCGAAGGTATAGACCGAACCCTCCTTGGTGGCGACGAGCGTTGCCAGGCGATCCTTGTGTTCGATGCGGGCAAGCAAGGGATCCTCGGCGTTGGCGCTCGTCTCTTCAGGAAAATACATGCGCGTATGCAGGCCGATATTGATGCCGCGCGCTACGATCCAGAATGTGATGTGCGGCGCCATCTTGCGTCCGTCCTTGAAGGGAACGCGACCTGGCTTGATCGTTTCGAAACGGAAAATCCCATCGTCCGAACTCGTCGGACAACGACCCCAGCCGGTGAAATTCGGATCGGCCGTGCCGCGCAGTTCCGAAGGACTATTGTAAAGTCCGGCGCTGTCGGCCTGCCAGATCTCGATGACCGCATCCCTGACCAGCCCGCCGGCGCCATCGAGGATGCGGCCCGTCACCGTGATGCGCTCGCCATGCGTCTTGTCGTTGACCATGGAGGCACCGAGATCCGCGTCGTAGACGCCGCCTATTTCGCTGTAGTTCGGCGTGAGGCCGATATGGACGTAAGGGCCTGCCGTCTGCGAAGGTGTTTCCTTCAGATAGCCGAGTTCTTGTACCATCAGTTGCCCTCCAGCCGGTTTTCGAACAGGGTCGAGCGACGACCGCGCAACACGATATCGAACTTGTAGGCGCGCGCATCCATCGGGATCGTATTGCCCCAGTCGAGCGGTGCGATCAGCTGCTCGATGGCTTGCTTGTCAGGGATCGTGCCAACGATCGGACATTTCCAGATCATCGGATCGCCCTCGAAATACATCTGCGTGATCAGTCGCTGGGCAAAGCCATGGCCGAAAACGGAGAAATGAATATGAGCCGGGCGCCAGTCGTTGACGCCGTTCGGCCAGGGATAGGCGCCTGGCCGGACCGTGCGGAAGGCATAGTGGCCTTCGTCATCGGTGATCGCGCGGCCGCAGCCGCCGAAGTTCGGATCGATGGCGGCGAGATAGGTTTCCTTCTTGTGGCGATAGCGCCCGCCGGCATTGGCCTGCCAGAATTCGAGCAGCACGCCCGGCACCGGCCGGCCACGCTCGTCGAGCACGCGGCCATGGACGATGATGCGCTCGCCGATCGCGCTTTCGCCGTGCTTGGCAAAATTATGGATCAGGTCGTTGTCCAGCTCGCCTATAATGGAGTGGCCGAAGACCGGTCCGGTGATTTCAGAGATCGTGCCGTCGAGCGAAAGCAATGCGCGCTGCGGCGAACGCAACACGGAAGTCTTATAGCCGGGCGCAAAGGCCGGCGGATGCCAGGCGCGATCCCTGGCAAAGAAGGCGCCCGTTTCGAGCTTGCTGTTGGTTCTGTCGGACATGTCTGCCTCGCTTCAAGCCGCCCTTTCGGCGTCCATCTGTTCAAAAACCTGCTTGGCGATCTTGATCGCATGGTTGGCCGCCGGCACGCCGGCATAGATTGCCACATGCAAAAGCGCCTCGCGGATATCGTCGCGCGTCGCACCGGTATTGCTGGTGGCGCGCACATGCATCGCGACCTCTTCGTCCTGGCCGAGCGCCGCCAGCAAGGCGATTGTCACGATGGAGCGTTCGCGCCGGCTGAGCGTCGGGCGCGACCAAACGTGGCCCCAGGCCGCTTCGGTGATCAACTCCTGAAAAGGCCGGTCGAACTCCGTCACTCCCTGCTGGGCACGATCGACATGGCCGTCGCCGAGCACCGCTCGTCTCGTCGCCATGCCCTGCAGATAGCGCTCGGATGGCGTGGTGGGGTCATTCATGGGGCTTGTTCTCCACGCAAAACGACGTCGATGAAGGCACGAATGACTTCGGTCAACGCCTCGGGTTGTTCGACGCAGGGGATATGGCCGGCGTCCTTGATGACTTCATAGCGCGCATTTGGAATGAGCTTGGCCGTCGAAAGTACCAGCTCGGGCGGCGTGGAACCATCCTGATCGCCGACGATGCAGATGGTCGGAACCGCTATCCTTTTTGCCGCCTCGGTCAGATCGGCGTCGCGAAGGGCGGCGCATGTTGCGGTGTAGCCCGCCACCGGCTGACGGATCAGCATGTTGCAATAGCCGCCGAAGGCAGTATTTTCCGGGCGGCGGAAAGCCGGCGTGAACCAGCGCTCCATGATCGCATCGACGATCGATTCGATGCCCGCGGCCTCGACCTGCGCGATGCGGGCGTTCCAGCTGTCGGCCGTACCGATCTTGGGGGCCGTGTCGCACAGGATCAAGGCCCGCACGAGATCCGGCCGCCGCTGATAGAGCGACTGGGCGATCAGCCCGCCGACGGAAAGACCGCAAATGACGGCATCCTTGATCGAGAGGAAATCGAGCAGGCCGGCAAGATCGGTGGCATGATCCTCGATCGAATAGGGCATCTGGCCGAGATCGGACAGGCCGTGGCCGCGCTTGTCGTAGAGTACGATGGCGAAATCGCCGGCCAGGCGCACGATCACGTCGCGCCAGATCCGGAAGTCGGTGCCAAGCGAATTGGCAAAGACAAGAACCGGCTTGTCGGGCGATCCGCCGATGATCTGATAGTGGATCGTGACGTCATTGATGCGGGCAAACTGCACTGGAAAATCTCCTCGAGCGCGAGATTGGAACTATAATCCGGTTAGGTAAAATGATATTTCTTTGCTCTACGATAACTCCCAGGTTATGAATGAGCATGCTCGACGCCCGCATCAAATTCCGCCATCTGCAGACCTTTGTCGAGGTTGCGCGCCAGAAAAGCGTAATCAAGGCGGCGGGGCTCCTCCATATAAGCCAACCGGCGGTGACAAAAACGATCCGCGAGCTGGAGGAGGCGCTTGGCGTCTCCGTCTTCGAGCGCGACGGGCGCGGCATTCGCATCACCCGCTACGGTGAAGTGTTTCTCCGCCACGCCGGCGCAGCACTGTCGGCCCTTAGACAGGGGCTGGATTCCGTATCGCAGGAGCGCTCCGGCGAGGCGCCGCCGATCCGCATCGGCGCGCTGCCGACGGTGTCGACGCGGATCATGCCAAGGGCGATGGAATTGTTTCTCCGCGAGGAGACCTGGAGCCGCATCAAGATCGTCACCGGCGAGAACGCCGTATTGCTGGAGCAGTTGCGCATCGGCGATCTCGACCTCGTGGTCGGTCGGCTGGCAAGCCCGGACAATATGGCCGGTTTCTCCTTCGAGCATCTCTACTCCGAGCAAGTGGTCTTTGCCGTCAGGGCTGGTCACCCGCTGCTTTCGGCAAAGCAATCGGTGTTTTCCGATCTCAGCCGCTATACGATCCTGATGCCCACGCGAGGCTCGATCATCCGCCCCTTCGTCGAGAGCTTCCTCATCGCCAATGGCGCCGGCCGCCTGCCCAACCAGATCGAGACCGTGTCCGACTCCTTCGGCCGCGCCTTCGTTCGGGCCAGCGACGCCATCTGGATCATTTCGGCCGGCGTCGTCGCGGGTGATGTCGATGACGGTCTGCTGGCGCTGCTGCCGATCGATACCAGCGAGACGAAAGGGCCGGTCGGATTGACTGTACGCACCGACGCCGTCTCCACCCTGCCACTGTCTATCCTCATGCAGACGATCCGCGAGGCGGCGAACGAGGTCGCCAAGAAGCTCTAGAATCGGCTCAGAACGGAAGACCGACATAATTCTCCGCAAGCGCGGTCGAAGCAGCGCGGGAATGGGTGAGATAATCGAGTTCGGCCTCCTGGATCTTCTGGTCGAAGTCGCTGGTATCGGGAAAACGATGCAGCATCGTCGTCATCCACCAGGAAAAGCGCACGGCTTTCCAGACCCGGGCAAGCGCGCGCGCGGAATAGGCCTCCAGTCCGGCGTCCGAGTGAACCTGATAATGCTCGGCAAGTCCCGAGAACAGATAATGCACGTCACTCGCCGCCAGATTGAGCCCTTTGGCACCGGTCGGCGGAACGATATGGGCGGCATCGCCGACGAGGAAGAGCCGGCCGAAGCGCATGGGTTCGGCCACGAAGGAACGCAGAGGCGCGATCGATTTCTCGAAGGACGCCGCCGTGACCAGGGCTTCGGCATGATGAGCCGGCAAACGGCGGCGCAATTCGTCCCAGAAGCGGTCGTCGCTCCAGTCCTCGACCTTCTCGTCGAGTGGACACTGGATGTAATAGCGGCTGCGCGTCATGGAACGCATCGAGCATAGGGCAAAGCCGCGCGGATGATTGGCATAGATCAATTCGTGATTGACCGGCGCCACTTCCGCCAGCACGCCGAGCCAGCCGAAGGGATAGACCTTCTCGAAACTGCGGATCGATTTTTCCGGAACCGACTTGCGGCTGACACCGTGAAAGCCGTCGCAGCCAGCAATGAAATCGCAATCGATGCGATGGGAAATGCCGTCCTTGTCATAAGTCAGATAAGGCGTATCGCCATCAAAACCGTGTGGCTGAACATTGGCCGCATTGTAGATGGTCTGAGCGCCGCTTTGCTCGCGATGGGCCATCAGATCTCGGGTCATCTCCGTCTGGCCGTAGATGAGAACGCGCCTGCCGCCTGTGAGCCCATGAAGGTCGATGCGATGATCGCGACCGTTGAAGGCGAGCGAGAAGCCGTCATGCGGCAGGCCCTCTGCATGCAGGCGCGAGCTGGATTTCGCCTTGTCCATCAGCGAAACGGTGCCTTCCTCCAGCACGCCGGCGCGGACGCGGCCGAGGATATAGTCCTTGCCGACGCGGTCGAGAATGACATTGTCGATCCCGGCTTCCGTCAACAGCTGGCCGAGCAGCAGACCGGACGGCCCTGACCCGATAATGGCGACTTGGGTGCGCATCGTTTCCTCCCATGCACGGTCTTTTGCCTAAGTCTGTCCGGCTGGCGGCAGGCTCGCAATGGACATTTCGGTCAAGAAATTGCACAAACCGAACATGGTGGAGGAGAAGAACCATGACGAGGGCCGTGCCGACCTATGAGCTCTACGGCGAAAATACCGGCCAAAAGCCGGATTTCTGGCTGCATTGTGAGACGATTCCCTCGCGCAGCAGCCTCCATCACTGGGAGATTCGCCCGCATCGGCACGAGAGCTTCTTTCAGATCTTGTACATAGACGCCGGCTCGGGCGACGCGATCTTCGATGGAATTGCCCATCCCATCACGCCGCCCGCCATCATCACCGTGCCGCCACGCCTCAATCACGGCTTCCGGTTCTCCAAAGACATAGACGGCTTCGTCATCACCGTGCTGATCTCGCACCTGAAAGCCGCCCCCGGCGACCGCAGCCGGCTGGGGTCGTGGCTCGCCGACCCGCATCTGACCTTGCTCGGTACCGACGATGAGGATGCCGCCTATGTTGCGCGCACCTTGCGGCGGCTCGGCGAGGAATTTGCCAGCCATCGCAACGGCCGCAACGATCTGCTCGAAGCCTATCTCACCTCGGCAGTCCTGCTGACGGCGCGCATCGCCCAAAAGACGGATGAGGGGTCCAGTCTCGGCGACGAGAGCGAGCGGCGGACGGAAATGCTGCAGGGCCTTATCCAGCGCCATTTCCGCTCGCACAAGCCGGCCGCCTTCTATGCCGAAAGCCTCGGCATCTCGCCAGCCCATCTCAGCCGCATCGTGCGCAGCAAGACCGGCCACGGCGCCCACGAGCTGATCACGCGCAAGCTGCTGGACGAAGCCAAGCGCGAGCTGGTCTTCACCTTCGCGACCGTCCAGGAAATCAGCTATCGCCTCGGCTTCGCCGACCCCGCTTATTTCTCGAGATTCTTCGTAAAACAGACCGGCGAGACACCGCGCGCCTGGCGCATTGCCGAGCGGGCGAAGCTTGGGATGTGAGCAAGATAATCGCCTATGCCGATGGGCGGAAAATAATGGCCAGCCATCCGCCCTCGAAGGACGAGGATGGCCCGGAGGAGCGTGAAGGTTACGGAAGCACCAGCCTCAACGCCTTCTGCGTTTCTTTCAGCAATGGCAGAAAGCGCTCCACCATGTCGGCGGCGGCGACATAGGCGGCCGGGGCGCCGATATTGATGGCCGCCACGGTCTGGCCGCGATCGTTTTCGACCGGGACGGCGATGGAGCAAAGGCCTATTTCCAGCTCCTGGTCGATGACGGCATAGCCCTGCGCCCTCACCCGGCGAAACTCGGCCATCAAGTCTTCCGGATCGGTCTTGGTGTTCGGCGTGTTCGCCCTGAGATCGGTCCTCGCGAGGACGGAGCGCGCTTCGCTTTCCGGCAGGGCGGCGAGCAGGACGCGGCCCATCGAGGCGCAGAAGGCCGGAAGGCGGCTGCCGGGCGTCAGGTTGATCGACATCACCCGGCGCTGTGAGGCGCGTGCGATATAAACGACTTCGGTGCCGTCGAGCACCGAGGCCGAGGCATTCTGGCTTGCCCGCTCGGAGAGCTGATCGAGATGAGGCTGGATAATGATCGGCAGGGGCGTCGCCGCCAGATAGGCGTGACCGAGCCGCAGGACCTTCGGCGTCAGGGTGAAGAATTTTCCGTCGTAAACGGCATAACCGAGCTCGGAGAGCGTCAGCAGCGAGCGGCGCACGGTGGCGCGGTCGAGCCCGGTCAGTTTCGATGCTTCGGCGATCGTCAGACGCTGCCGCGTCTCCCCGAAGGCTTCGATGACTTTCAAGCCCTTAGCAAAGCCGCTGACGAAATCCGTCTCTCGCATCATCCACTCCAAATTTTCGACGATTTTGTGCGATATATGAACAAATGTCAAATAACGCACAAATTTATTGACGATGTCAGGCCAAAGGCGCTTATTGACGCCAAATGGACAGCATTTGTTGAGGAGGCCCTATGGCGAAGATCCTATCGCTTTCGCAGGCGGTGGCAGAGAATGTGCACGATGGCGATACGGTCGCCATGGAGGGGTTCACCCATCTCATTCCCTATGCCGCCGGCCACGAAGTCATCCGACAGGGCAAGAAAGACCTCTATCTGGTTCGTATGACGCCGGATATCCTCTATGATCAGCTGATCGGCGTCGGCGCGGCGCGCGGCATGAAATTTTCATGGGGCGGCAATCCCGGCGTCGGCTCGCTGCACCGTTTCCGCGATGCCGTCGAGAACCAGTGGCCGCGACCGCTTGAGATCGAGGAGCATTCGCATGCCGCCATGGCCAACGCTTATGAGGCGGGCGCGGCAAACCTGCCTTTTGCGATGCTGCGCGGCTATATCGGCGCCGACCTGCCGAAGGTCAATCCGAACATCAGAAACGTGACCTGTCCCTTCACCGGCGAAGTGCTGGCTGCCGTCCCGGCTATCCGGCCGGATGTCGCCATCATCCACGCGCTGCGTGCAGACCGTAAGGGCAATGTGCTGCTCGAAGGGATCGTCGGCGTGCAGAAAGAGGCGGTGCTTGCCGCCAAGCGCTCCATCGTGACAGTCGAGGAAATCGTCGATGAGCTGAACCCGCCGTCGCCGAACTCGGTCGTGCTGCCGACATGGGCGTTGACCGCGGTCGCTCTCGTGCCCGGTGGGGCATTCCCCTCCTATGCGCAGGGCTATTATGCCCGTTCCAACGCCTTCTACATCGCCTGGGACGAAATCGCCCGCGATCGCGACAGCTTCCTGGCCTGGATCGACGAGCATGTGATGAAGGCGGGTCCGGAGGATTTCGCCAAATATGCCGGCAAGAAGCCGGTCAAGTCGGCGTGAGGAGGTCAAGATGAGCGATTTTACGCCAACCGAAATGATGACCATTGCCGCCGCCCGCGCACTGACCAACGACGATGTCTGCTTCGTCGGCATCGGCGCGCCATCGGCTGCCTGCAACGTCGCGCGGCTGACGCATGCGCCTGACATCACGCTCATCTATGAGAGCGGCACCGTCGGCACCAAGCCGGATGTGCTGCCCTTGTCGATCGGCGATGGCGAGCTCTGCGACACCGCACTCTTCACCGTCGCGGTGCCGGAGATGTTCCGCTACTGGCTGCAGGGCGGGCACATCACGACGGGCTTCCTCGGCGGCGCGCAGATCGATAAATTCGCCAATCTGAACACCACCGTCGTCGGCCCTTATGACCACCCCAAAGTCCGTCTTCCGGGCGGAGGCGGCGCACCGGAAATAGCCAGCAATTGCGGCCAGATCTTCATCACCATGGCGCTCTCCAAGCGCGGCTTCGTCGAAAAGCTGCCCTTCATCACCTCGATGGGCCATGGCGAAGGTGGCAATCACCGCGAACGCTTGGGCATGAAGACGAAAGGCCCGACTCGGGTTATTACCGATCTCTGCATTCTCGAGCCTGATCCGGTGACCAAGGAGTTGACTGTCGTGTCGATCCACAAGGGCGTTGCCCGTGAGCAGATCATTGAGAATTGCGGCTGGGCGATCAAGTTTGCCGATGAGGTGATCGAGACGCCGCCACCGACCGACACCGAACTTTCCGTCCTGCGCGACATCAACGCCCGCACCAAGAAAGCCCATGAGGCAGCCTGATGACCGAAGCCTTTATCTGTGACTATATCCGCACGCCGATCGGCCGCTTTGGCGGATCGCTTTCCTCCGTCCGCGCCGATGATCTGGGCGCCGTGCCGCTGAAGGCGTTGATCGAGCGCAATGGCTCGATCGATTGGGAAGCCGTCGACGACGTGATCTTCGGCTGCGCCAACCAGGCCGGCGAAGACAATCGCAACGTTGCCCGCATGTCGCTTCTGCTTGCCGGCCTTCCCATTTCTGTTTCCGGCACGACGATCAACCGCCTTTGCGGCTCCGGCATGGACGCCGTCATCGCAGCAGCCCGCGCCATCCGCTCCGGCGAGGCCGATCTGATGATCGCCGGCGGCGTCGAGAGCATGTCGCGCGCGCCCTTCGTCATCCCCAAGGCCGAAAGCGCCTTTTCGCGCAATGCCGAGATCTATGACACCACCATCGGCTGGCGCTTCATCAATCCGCTGATGAAGAAGCAGTACGGCGTCGATTCCATGCCGGAAACCGGCGAGAACGTCGCCGAGGACTACAAGGTCAGCCGCGAAGACCAGGACGCCTTTGCCGTCCGCTCGCAGGCAAAAGCTGCAGCAGCCCAGGAAAACGGCCGCCTTGCCAAGGAGATCACGCCGGTAACGATCCCGCAGCGCAAGGGCGATGCGATCGTCGTCGGCAAGGATGAGCATCCGCGCGCCACGACGATCGAGGCGCTTGCCAAGCTTGGGACGCCCTTCAAGAAGGAAGGCGGCACCGTGACGGCCGGCAATGCCTCCGGCGTCAATGATGGCGCCGCCGCCCTCATCATCGCTTCGGAAGCAGCCGTGAAGAAATACGGTCTGACACCGATCGCCCGTATTCTCGGCGGAGCCGCCGCAGGCGTCCCCCCGCGCATCATGGGCATCGGCCCAATTCCTGCCTCCCGCAAGCTGATGGCGCGCCTCGGCATGCGCCAGGAGCAGTTCGACGTCATCGAGCTCAACGAGGCCTTCGCCTCGCAAGGGCTTGCTGTCCTGCGCGAACTCGGCGTCGCCGATGACGACGCCCGCGTCAATCGCAACGGCGGCGCCATAGCGCTCGGCCATCCGCTCGGCATGTCAGGCGCCCGCATCACCGGCACCGCCGCCCTCGAACTGAAGGAAACCGGCGGCCGCTATTCGCTGTCGACCATGTGCATCGGCGTCGGCCAGGGGATTGCGATCGCGCTCGAACGCGTCTGATTTTCCCGTTGTCCAAGGTCCGCCGCCCCACGGTCGGCGGATCGAAGCTTATGCCCACGGTTGCGTGCGTCGATTGCTTCGTGGCACGCGGCGATTATCAACCTTGCCGGGAACGGCAAGCACTCTGGCGCGTTTTTCCTGCTGCTCAGCGGGATCAATCCATGCAGTCACGCCAGAAATTTCCAAAGCTACCCCTCTCGATCGCCTTCGTCATTCTCACCACCGCCATCCTGTCGCTATCGACTGCGCAGGTCGCGTTCGCAGCCGAGGGCCAGAAGGCGGCCCATCCTTCCGAAGGGCTGTTTCTGGTTCAGATCATCGTCCTGGTGGTTTCAGGCCGCCTGCTCGGCGAATTGATGGTTCGGATCGGCCAGCCGTCGATCATGGGTCAGATCATCGCGGGCATCATCCTGGGTCCCTCCCTATTCGGTCTGGCGTTCCCGCATCTGCAGGCGAGCCTTTTTCCTTCGGACGGCGCGCAGAAGAGCATGACGGATGCAATCGGCCAGCTCGGCATCCTCTTTCTCCTGCTGCTTGCGGGCATGGAGACCGACCTAAGTCTGGCCAGGCGCCTGCGCAAATCCGCAGCCGGTGTCTCCTTGACGGGGATCGTGATCCCCTTTGCGGCGGGCTTTGCGCTGGGCGAGCTCATTCCGGACGCCTTGCTTCCCGATCCCCAGAAAAGGCTCGTGACATCCCTGTTCCTCGGAACGGCACTTTCGATCTCCTCCGTCAAGATCGTCGCCACGGTCGTTCGCGAGATGGGCTTCATGCGTCGCAATGTCGGCCAGCTCATCGTCGCCTCCGCCATCATCGACGATACCGTGGGCTGGGTCATTATCGCGGTGACGTTCGGTCTGGCAGTGAAGGGAACCGTCGATCTCGCGACGCTCGCAACCAGCGTCATCGGCACGCTGGCTTTCATGGCCGTCAGCTTCACGGTCGGCAGGCGGGTCGTATTCGAGATCATCCGCTGGACCAACGACCATTTTCGTAGCGACCTGCCGGTGCTCAGCGCCATCATCGCGATCATGGGCGCGATGGCGATCATCACCAACCTCATCGGCGTTCACACGGTCCTCGGCGCCTTTGTCGCCGGTATTCTGATCGGCGAATCGCCGATCCTCACGCGCCAGATCGATGTTCAGCTGCGCGCGCTGACGACGGCGCTCTTCATGCCTGTTTTCTTCGGGCTGACGGGCTTGCAGACCGATCTGACCGTGCTCGCCGATCCCTCTATCCTGCTGCTGACGGCCGCCGTCGTTGTCATCGCCAGTATCGGCAAATTCGGAGGCGCTTTCGCCGCCGCGAAAATCGGAGGCTATTCGGCGGCGGAAGCCCTGGCACTCGGTTGCGGCATGAATGCGCGCGGGTCGACGGAAGTGATCGTCGCGACCATAGGCCTATCCGTAGGCGTTCTCGACGAAAAGCTCTTCTCCGTCATCGTCGCCATGGCCGTCATCACCACCATGGCCATGCCGCCGACGCTGCGCTGGGCGCTTAAACGCCTGCCGTTGCGCGAGGAAGAGCGCGACCGATTGCAGCGAGAGCAGTTCGAGAGCGAAAGTTTCCTGGCTAATTTCGAACGCATTCTTCTCACGATCGACGGTTCGCAAAGCAGCCGTCTGGCGACGTGGCTCGCCGCCTTCTTCGCGGTGACGCGCAAGATGCCGGTCACCGTTCTCGACGTGCGGGAAGCAGACGACGACAGGAGCGAAAGGGATGCGACGGCCGCCGTATCGAAAACCTCGCAGGCCAAGTCCTCTGCCGATGATCTGCGGAAATGCGCAACCGATCTCATTTCGACGGCACCGACGGACAAGGACACGGCGTCCGAAAGCGATATCCATGTCACGGTTCGAGAGAAGGATGGCGAACTCGACACAGTGCTTGGCGATATCTCAAGCACAGGCCATGATCTCCTATTCACCGGCATCGAGCCGTCCATGGGGGAGGATGGCCGATTTAGCGCTTCCCTGCAGGTCATGACATCGGCGTTCGCGGGAACCTCCGCCATCGTGACGGCGCGCGGCTTGCTTTCGGAACGACCTCAGGATCTGCGAATCCTGCTCCCGGTCAGCGGCACGGAACGCTCCGTCAGGGCGGCCGAATTCGGGCTCGCGATCGCGAAGGCGGCGAATGCTCATTGCGCGCTGCTGCTGATCGTGGAACCAAGGCAAGCCCGAGCCATCCCGCGCATCAGTGATCATCCCGACGACCATTGGGATATCTTGAAGAAGGTCGGCTCTATTGCGGACCACTATGGCGTCAAAGTCGAGAAGGTCGTCCAGGAGGGACCGTCGCCGGAGCTGTCGATCCTGCGCCACGCCCGCAGCGGACAATATAACTTGATCGTGCTCGGGGTGAGCAAACGGGCAAGCGGCAGCCTTTCCTACGGAAGCGTTGCCGATACGCTGCTGCAAACGGCGGACCGGTCATGCATCTTCATCGAAACCGACGTGGCCCCCTCGCAGGCAATCCGTGAATAGGCAAGTGCGCAGAATGCGGGGATAGATCAAGGGAATCAATGAAGGGCATCAATGCTATTCATTTCTCCCGCGCGGTGCCGTAAGCCATATTGGGTGACAGCACAATTCTATCGAGATCGATGATGTCCGAACTTGCCGTCTTGCGTGAATATGAAGAGGCCGATACGCGGGAGGGATGGAAGGTGGTCGCCGCCGCCCATGTGCTGACGGCCGTGACCTTCGGAGCGGCCTATTCCTTCTCCGCTACCTTCCCAGGGCTTGCTGCCGAATTCAGCGCGTCCCGCGGCGAGACTGCCTTGGTCTTTTCCATATCCGCTTTCCTGTTCTATTCGCTGGGCGCGATTGCCGGGCCGCTTGCCGACAGACGGTCACCGCGTAGCCTGGTTGTGCTGGGGTTGGCGGCGATGATCCTCGGCTATATCGGGGCCAGTCGCGCTGGCTCCCTTCTGTCGCTTTACATCTGGTATGGCTTTGGCGTCGGGTTTGGGATCGGCCTGTCCTATGTTCCGGCCCTCGGGGTTGTGCAGTCCTGGTTTATCCGCAAACGAAGTCAGGCGTCTGGTATCGCCACGGCCGGTCTGGGGCTTGGTACGCTGATCCTGCCCTTTGCCGTCGGCCAGGCCCTTCCATCGATCGGCTGGCGGGGATGTTTCGTCGCGCTCGCATGTGTCTTTGCCGGTCTCGGCCTGCCGGCTGCAATGTTTATCCGCAAAAGGCGTGACAATACGAGCCGGCGCTCGGTCCGTGACGGCCATGCAGATGCCCTCACACTATGGCGCGACAGCAGATTTTGTCTTTTCTACATCGTGCTTATTCTGTCCTCCTTCTGCACCTTCATCCCTTACGTCCATATCGTCGCGGCCGCCCAGGACATGGGTCTTTCGATTCAGGACGGAACCGCCCTTGTCGGCCTTATCGGCGTCGGCAATGTCATCGGACGCTTTTTTCTGGCCGGCCTCGGGGATCGCCTCGGTCGCCGACGGTTGCTGGCATCGCTGACATTTGCAGTCGCCGGGTCGTTTGCCCTATGGGCATCGGCAACGGGCATGATCCAGCTGGCATTGTTCGCATTAACGTTCGGCATGAGCTATGGCGGCTGCGTCGGCCTGTATCCGGCCGTCGCAGCCGATCTGTTCGGCACGCGTCGTATCGGCGCGGTCCTCGGATATCTCTATACGGCGGTGGGCATAGCAGCCTTGATCGGCCCCACTGCCGCGGGCTTCATTTTCGATCGTACCGGCAGTTACTTCGGCCCTATCGTCGCAAGCGGCGTCGCCGCCTTCATCGCGGGATTCATAGCCCTTCGCCTTGAACGCAAGAGCGCAATTGCCCTATAGCTGGGCGGCGATAGCAGCCTTGTCTATGATCGACCAAACCTGACGGATCCGTCCGTCCAGGAACTCGTAGAAGACGTTTTCGGTAAACTGCACTTTCCTTCCGTTCACCGGCAGGTCAAACAGCATCTCCGTCGGCGTGCAATCGAAATGCAAACGGCTGGCGACCCAGGGCGGTTCGCAAATCAGCAGGCGGATGTCGAAATGAAGATCGGGAATGGCACGAAAATCTCGCTTGAGCATCTCGCGATAACCTGACAACCCGATGCGGCTGCCGTTGTAGTCAACGTCCTCATGGACGAAGTGACCCAAATTCGACCAATCCTGTTCGTTCAGGCAATCAATATAGCCTCGGTAAATGTCAGATAGGTCTGCGCTCGTCATGATCCTTGCCTCCGCTGGCGCTGCGGCGCGGCATCGATACTTACGCGGATAGCTGCCGACGACGACGGCCTGCGATCATGGCCATCGAATGCTTCAGCAGCGGTGCCGGCCGCCCGATATGGTATCCTTGAACGGCATCGATACCAAAGGATTTGACGAGGTCGAGCTGTTCATCGTCCTCGACACCTTCGATAAGGATCTTATGTCCGCGATTTCGCACCAAGTCGACGATATCCTCAAGAAGAACCCTGGCACTGGTGCTGTTTACGGCATCGTGGAGGAACGATTTGTCGATCTTGACGGTTTCGAATTCCATCAGGCGAAGCCAGGATAGCCCGGCAAATCCCGTCCCGAAATCGTCCAGCCAGAATTTGATGCCGAGCTTCTTGAGATCGTGGATGCCGCTGAGAACGTCGGGACGTATCTCCAAATCGACGCCTTCGGTAATCTCGAACGCAACCCTGTGTCCCGAAACGCCCGTCTCGGCAAGAATGGCGGCAACCTGCGCCGCAAAGGTTGGGGCCCTCAGCTGGATCGGAGAAACATTGATGCTCACGGTCTCGACGACATCACGCGACAGCAACTCCCGGCATGCCGTCCTGATCGCCCAATATCCCAAATCGATGATGGCTCCCGTGCGCTCCGCTATGGGAATGAAGACGCTGGGCGGAGAACTCGAGCCATCGAGCAATTGCATGCGCATCAAGGCCTCGTAAGCGCCTATCTCGCCGGTCTCAAGATACTGGATGGGTTGATAGACGAGGGAGACGAGGTTTTGCGGAAGGGCGATCTTCAGTATGGCCGCGATATTTTCGCTGGCATCGCCACCCGGAAGCTCGTTCGGATCAAACAGCCGGGCACAGTTCCGCCCGCTTGCCTTTGCAGAGTAAAGTGCCCGATCGGCTTCGTTGATGACGTTTTCAAGCTTTGCGCTGGCGATTTCTCTCGTGACAGTCGCCCCCACGCTCACCGTTACATGCGGAAAACCGTCGAGCCGCTGGGCATGGACTATGTCGAGGGCTTCGATCCCCCGACAAATGGCTTCCGCCAAGCCCAATGCATCAGCACCATGCTCCACATCGAGGATAACGATAAATTCTTCACCCCCATATCGCCCGACGGTCGCGCCCAAGGGGGCAACAATGTCCGCCAATGCATTGGCAACGGTGACCAGGCAATGATCGCCCTCCTGGTGACCATAATAATCATTGTACTTCTTGAAGAAATCGACGTCGACGAGCAGAACGGCAAATCCAGCCCTCTCCTCGCGCCAGCGGTCCCAAAATTGCTTCAGCCGGATATCGGCGGCCCTTCGGTTTTCCATGCCGGTGAGGGAATCAGTAATGGACAGGCGCAGAAGGGCTTCACCGCGCTCGGTGGCCTGGCGCTGCTGCAATTCGGCCTCCCTCGCATTGAGGAAGACGTTGAAGCGCTCCTTGTTCAACTTCCAATTCACATAGGATGTGAAAACGAAGCAGCAAAGGTAAAAGGTGGTGAAAGCCAGGCAGTAAGCGGGGCTGTAGTGAAAGACGATCAGCGACAACAGAAAGCTGACAAAGATCAGACCCGACGACGCTATCGCAAGGCCGAATTCGAGACTGAAGAACAGATTGACGCCCATCATGAAAATCGCGCCATACGCGGCATAATAGGAGAACGCTTCGGCGTGGAAGGTGCCTAGCGCAGGCACGAGCCACACGATGCAGCCGAAAACCACGGCGGCGGCACAGGTCGCCTCCAGCTCTCCCGCTCGACGTTGAAGCGAAAACTGGATTTCCAGAACCAGGAGCGAGACGCCGCCGATGAAGAATCGGGCCGGAATGGTCACGTGCGAGACGTCGGGAATAAAGATCAGATCCGTGACCACGAAAAGAAGATAAACGGGCACGGCAAGCCACAGGCCGCTGCGCGCCAATGCGCGACGCGCCTCGTTGCTGTAATCCTTGTAGAGCGCGCGAAGTCCGGTGGGGGGACTCGACCGGCGGGCGTCTCCCTGCTCAAAATCGCCTCCTCCCCACAATCGACGCATGCTCATCATCACCCGAGTTAGCCAAGACCTCATGTCTACCGCTTGACCTTTGCGTCTCGCGACGGAACGAATCGGCCGCCACGACTGGCAGCCAATCTAGTCCGTTTGGTAGCGACAGCGTTGACCCAGCGAAATTAACAAAACCATAGCGCTCAAATTTTATGTGCGATATGGTTTGCATAGTCTTCACGGAATCATTTAAAATTGAAACAATTTCAAACTGCTCTCGACGGCTATAGCCTTGTTACCACGCAGTCCATCTCGGAACACACGAGATCATCGGTTAACAATCTTACAACCGAACAACTCAAAGAGGGCGAAGCCGAACTCGCCCTTATTCTGTCCCTGACACAGCAGGCATTCGAGGCCAATTCTCCCGTTCAAGGCATCATGAAAACCTTGACGGAGCGGCTGCAGGCACTGAGGAACAAGTCGACGCCTGTAGTCTGGGAACGCCTTGCGTCCCTTGCGCAGACACACCCCGTCACGTCATTTTTGCTCCAGGATCCCCTGACGCGATGGTCCTTCGAGAAGCCGCGAGGTTACAGCGGCGACGCCTATCTGCTGGATTTCATCTACGAGCACCCGACCGTTGCCGCACAGGTGAAGGAAGCATCGGCGCTCGGCGCCGAAGTTTACGATTTCACCCGGAGAGCGGCATCCGCGGTGGCCGTGCGCGAGAGACGTGACATTCTTGCGGCTCATGTCGATGAGCTGGCTGCCGCAAACAGCGATGCGGAAGTCCTGGCAATCGCCGCCGGGCACCTTCGCGAGGCAGAGCTTTCCCATGCCCTGCGGAGCGAGAGGCTCAAGCGCTGGGTCGCGCTCGATCAGGATCCCATCAGCGTCGGGACCGTCAGCTCGAACTACCACGGAAGCCGTGTCGAGGCGATCAACGGCTCCGTTCGCACGATCCTCGGCCGGGCGCAGAAGCTCGGAACATTCGACTTCATCTACGCGGCCGGGCTCTACGACTATCTGGCGGAAAACGTTGCCGTGAAGCTGACGGAACGCTGCTTGCAGATGCTGAAACCCGGCGGCAAGTTTCTTCTCGCGAACTTCGCAAAAGACATCGGCGTTGAAGGTTATATGGAAACCTTCATGAACTGGCCGCTGATATGGCGAACCGAAAGAGACATCTTGGCGATCATCGACAAGCTCAAGCACCCGCTTGCCGATAGTTCCGTCACGCGCGGCGAAAACGGCGGCGTCATCTACGCGGTTCTGACCGTGTAGAACGCCCGATTCTTTGAATGACAACCCCAGGCTTGCGCGCCGAAGGTTCCAAGTCATTCAGTCAATGTGTGGGCTAGGCCGCTTTGTGGATTAGTCGACACAGGCGAGATGCCAGGAATAGCAGGGGATGGGCCAGGAAAATTGCGGCTGGTGTCGCAAGTATCGCTGTTTCCCGATCGAACCCGTATTCGCGCAGCAGGTAACCCGACAGCAAGAACGGCCCATTCCAAAAAGCGGCGCCCATAAAGGTCGCGATGATGAAGCCGGTTGATGGCATGGCGAGAACCCCGGCGGGAAATGCCGCATAGACCCTGACAGCGGGGAGAGTCTGACTGGCAAGGGTCAGCCAGAATCGGTGACGACGATACCGATCCTTAAGCTGCCAGTATCGTTCGCTCCGGACGCGTAGAAGGCTCCCCGCGCGCAGAGCAAGAGCGTCGCCGCGATCGGGCCCGAACCATCGTCCCAGCCCGTACCAGAACAATGAACCCGCGGTTGATCCGGCTGCGGTGGCGGCGATCGCCCACGGCAAAATGGGCAAGGCAGGCACGCCGTATATTCCGAGCATGATGAACATGCCGCCGGACGGTATGATAGGCACGAGCTTTTCCATCGTTGAACATAGCGCGAGACCAAGCAGCCCCCACCCGGCCAGAGCGGGCATGAAATTGAAGAGTTGGGATGGGTCATTCATCTTAGAGCCGCCGATAGTCTTGGCGGCCTGCGCCTGATGATTTTATAGACCCTGGCGGGCGGAAAGTTGCGCAAGACCTGGCCATGCAGCGTTGCCTTGAAACCGAACCGGTCGAGCAACCGGTACGAAACAGGACAGCGAACCCCGTAGGTAAACTGATACAGAGCGCCGCCTTCGCGTAATCGGGACAAGACGCCAGTCAGAATTGCGACGACCGCTTTTGGCGACATGTTCAAGAGCGGCAGTCCGCTGATTGCGCATCCGAACGACACGTCCTCGGGCAAGTTGTACGCGTCGAGCCTTGCCGCATTCGCGCAGAGAACGTGAGCTTCGGGGAACCGCACTCGAAGCATGCCGGCAAAGTCGGAGGCGAACTCCACCAGCGTCAGGTCCTTCTGATGTACGCCGCGAGCGAGCAGGGCCTCCGTAAAGACGCCGGTCCCGGGTCCGAGTTCGAGAACGGGGCCATCGGAGGGATCCACCTCATTCGTGATGAGATCCGCCAGCATCGCGCCCGACGGTAGCATGGCGCCGACCATCCGCGGGTTGGATAACAGCGTTCGTAGGAACAGCGATGTATTGGACATGAGATTCCGTCTGCGTGACCGAGAGATTCGGCCTTTCCGAACACCGTCTAGGCGCATCCGATTGCAAGAACATTGCACCGAGAACCTGGCACCCTGCCCTATTCGGCCAAGGGGAAACTCAGCCTGAAGACTGCGCCGCCTCTGGGACCTTCCATGACGTAGACCTCTCCCCCGTGCAGCAGGGCGATTTCCTGAACGAGATTGAGACCGAGGCCAAACCCCTTGCCGCGACTCTCCAGGCGATGAAACGGCTCGAAGATGCGGCACCGTTCATCCGCCGGAACACCCCGGCCTTCGTCGGTCACGGTGATGCCGGTCGCGCGGCCGACATGCACCGTTATGCCGCCGCGCCGGCCCCCGTGGTGGATCGCATTCTGCACAAGGTTAGTGACGGCGCGTTCGAGCGCCACGCGATCGCCGAATATTTCGACCGCATCTTCGTCTGCCTGGAAGCAAGGTTCGTAATTGGCGGCAATGGCAAGCGGCGCCAGTTCGGAGACGACGTGCCGCGCGACATCCACGAGGTTGATCGAAGTCGGCTCGAACCGATAATTGAGACGCTGTAGATCGAGAAACTGTTCGGCAAGCGTCGCAAGCCGGACCGTATCCTCGAAGAGGCGCTCCTTCAGCGGGCTTGGCGGCAGACCGTCCAACCGCGCCTGCAGGATTGCAAGGGGAGTGCGCCACTCATGGGCAAGATGGGCAAAGAGGCGCTTCTGCCGTTCATAGCCTTCGTCCAGCCGGGCAAGCGCATCGTTGACGGCGCCGACGAGCGGTAAAATCTCTCTTGGAACATCTTCGTCCGGCAGGCGCGTCCCCTGACGATTGATATCGATTTCCTCCGCACGTGCCACGGCACTGTCGAGCGAGGAGAATGCCCGACGAACCACGAGCGGCGCCGCGACGAGAGTGGCGATCGCGGTGACGACGAGCAGCGGCAGGAGAGCGCTGAAAAACACGATGCTGGCCGCTGCAATAACGCGGGACGTCGACACGCTGCCATCGACGCCTGTCAGGATTTGCACCTCGCCGACCGGAGAGTGCACCCATTGGAGCCGGGCGGCGGGCACGAGGTTTCCTCCAAGATTGCTGCCGAAGCGCGCCTGGCCGATGCCATCAAGCGCACCGCCGATGCTCGCATAGGCCTGCGGTACGACACCGGCGGCGATCGTCGCACCGCTGCGATCCCTTACGACGAACCAGAGACCCGGCAGTTCGGCGCGTCGCGCGGCCAGCGCCGATGTCTGGCTGAGCGTTAAAGCGCCGTTCTCTCCTCGTGCAATGGACTGTGCGATTGCGTCGATTGTCTCGTCTTCCGGCTGGAGCGAGACAAAGCTTCCGGTCACCCAGAGCGCGGCAACGATGAGGATCGCAAGCACGGTCAAAAAGACCGCCTGAAGCGAGGAAAGGCGCCAAACCAGCTGCCATCGCAATGAAGGCTGACGGAGGCTCATGACGTCTGCTTCATGAGATAGCCGATGCCTCGAACGGGATGGATCTCAAGGCCGGCGCCAACGGCGGCGAGCTTTCGACGCAGACGGGAAATATGCGCATCGAGCGTGTTGGACTGGATATCATCGATGAAACCATAAACGGCCTCTTCGAGCATATGCCGCGGAACCGTGCGGCCGATGCGGCGTGCCAGCGCCTCGAACACAAGCAGTTCCCGGCGCGGCAATTCGAGCCGGCGGCCATCGACCTGCGCTTCATGGCATCCGAAATCGTAGGACATCCGGCCGAGGCTCACCACGTCGGCCCGGATGTCACCGGGTCGGCGCATAATCGCACGCAAGCGTGCCAGGAGTTCTTCAATCGCGAAAGGCTTGACGAGATAATCGTCAGCGCCAATATCGAGGCCGTCGATGCGGTCGTCGAGCTGGCCGCGTGCCGTCAGTACGATCACGGGTGCACTGATACCGCTCGCACGAAGTTTGGGAATGAGCGAAAGGCCGTCTCCATCCGGGAGCTGACGGTCGAGCAGGACGACATCGTAAAGAATGTTTCTTGCTGCCTCCTCCGCATCGCCCAGCGTCGACATATGATCGACAACGGCATCGCGGGCTCCCAACGCAGCACACAGCGCCGACGCCATTTCAGGCTCGTCCTCAAGCAACAGAATCCGCAATGCTCCACCCCTGCGCAGAAATCAATGCAATTGCATAGGCGCATTGCAGGAACATTGCGACCGGTACTTGGCGGACACAAACGGGTGCGATGCAAAGCTGGTCCATATGGGGAAGTGCAGATAGCTCTCCCCCGCATGGTTCTCGGTAAGCCGCGATGCACGGTCTCATTCAATGACCTTCTCGGCATGGCCTCGCCTGCGGTTCAGGTCTAACCGAAGCGGCGCAGATGCAGCGGCAGGAAATTGGGATGGCCCAGACTATCCTCTCGCTCGGGAAGGCCTATGTCGCGAAGCTGGGAATTCGAAAGCTCCGCAACCTGCATGCGTGTTTGCCTCTGCCTCCAGGCGACAAGCAACAAGGCACGCGCGGTTCTCCATGCGCCGAATTTCTGATACAGTTCGTTGACCGTCGCCGTTAAGTTATCGGCAACTAATAATTGTGATTGCGTCATTGTCTTTTCCTGGCGCGATCGTACGGCCAGGTCCTCTTGAAGCTCGACCAGCTTGAGGAGCAGGCGCGCGGAAAACGCGCCGAACCATTCCGTCAGCAAGTCACATCGGTTTAACGGGAAAACGCCTAAGGGGCGGCAGATAAAGCTTTTTACGGCTTTAAATAAGTGATCGTCGTGCCATTGGTGCTGCACACACCGAGGCCATCGAGATCAATCCGCCAGAGACGTAAGTAAACATTCGCATATGATGCATTTGACGCCTCCTCTGTTTGATTTGCGGATAAGTGTAGCATACGCAAGATGTTCAAATCGGCAACCCCACAATTTCGAATTGCAGGCATCCGGCTCTGTCTGTTGCATCGATGCAACAGACAGAGCGCTAATTATTTAGTCGGCTAATTAATGTAACTGGAGATCATGAAGCGATGGCAGTCTTCAGATCAGGAATCTTCGATCTCCAGGTTCCGCTAGAACGAATTGACGATACCGCCGCCGGTGCGCATCTGCTGAACCATGATATGAGCATGGTAATGCATCGCGCACTTGATCGCATAGATCTGCAGGATCACCGGAGAGCGGCGATGCCACAGCAGCTTGAGAAGCCGCCGCCGGTAAGTGGCGCGCAGGTCCGCCTCCTTCACCCGCCGCATCAATCTGATGAAGATGCCGATTGCCTCCAGCGCCCATGTTGCGTTGAGAGCAAGCAGGCGCAGCGGATGACGACGCAGATGACGTAAGCGGGTACTTTCCGGCTCGATGCGGGCATCGATGTAGAGCGCATCCAGGCGGTCGAAATAGGCGCCCGGCTCATGCAGGTCGCTCAAGACGGACAGATATCCATCCCGCAGCGTTTCGCGGGAGAGATTGAGGGGAATGACATTCGTGCCGAAGGCAGGCGGATCGTCGTGATCGAGCCGCCCCTCCTTGGCAAGGCGCGCGTAGAGCGGCGTCTTCGGAATAGCGGCGAGCATGCCGATCATGGCGTTGACGATGCGCGCATCTTTGATGAAGACGCGCTGCGCATCGAAAATCGTCGCATCGTCACTGTCGAAGCCGAGGATCATGCCGCACCAGACTTCCATGCCTGTCTGCTGGACGGCGTGGATCTTGTCCAGCATCGTTCCGCCCTTGCGCAGGTTCTGCAGCTTCTTGGTTTCGCGCAATGCCTCCTCGTTCGGCGTCTCGACGCCGATGAAGACCACCCGGATATTGGCGTCGACCATCAGCTGCATCAGCTCGGCGTCATCGGCCAGATCGATCGACGCTTCGGTCAGAAACGTCATCGGATAGTGATGTCGCTCTTGCCAGGCGACGACATCACGTAAAACCTCCTTGATCGCCTTCTTGTTGCCGATCAGATTGTCGTCGACGATAAAGGCCGTATCCATGCCGGACGCCAGCAAAGCCTCCATTTCGGCGATGACCTGGGCGCTGGTCTTGATACGTGGCTTACGCCCGAAAACGACGATGATGTCGCAGAAATCGCAGGTAAAGGGACAGCCGCGCGAGAACTGGATGCTGCCGACGGCATATTCATCCATTTTCAGCAAATCGAAGCGCGGCACCGGCACCGTGCTCATATCCGTCTTGTCGGTCTGTTCGTAGCGTCGCGCATGAGAGCCTTGCTGCCATTCGAGCAGGAATCTCGGCCAGGTCTCCTCCGCCTCGCCGATGAAGGAGACATCGACGAGATTGCCGAAATAGTCCTCCTTGACCGTAACCCAAGGCCCGCCGACGACGGTGAAGCAATTGCGTCGTTTAAGCTCGGTGAGGATCTCCGTCATGCGGAAACGCTGGACGATCATCCCTGTCAGCGCGACGATATCAGCCCTCTCGCACAGGCCGTAGTCGATCGGTTCGATATTCTCGTCCACCAAGGTGATGGTATGCTCCGCAGGCGTCAGTGCTGCCAAGAGAGGCAGGCAGGCCACCGGAAGGTTAGCCTTCACATCAAACAGCGGCAGAGCGTGTTCCATGCCCCAATAAGAGGTTTCGAAACGCGGATTGATGATGACGATATGAGCCATTGAATGGTCCGCTCCACGATTTTGAAGATCCGGTTCGGTATGCACTAGGGCCGTATGTCATTCGCAGCTGCCTTCGGTTGCCTTGGGCGTGGAAAGCAGGTTCTTTCGGCATTAAGACGGTAATATTAGCAGTCCTATATGAGCTCAGGATTAATTTCTCAGCGACATGCCAACGGCGACGGGCCGCGATTTTTGGCTGCCATTGGTCCGAGGATCGGCATATTTTAAGGGATTTCGTCACTGCGCGCTCCTCGCCTGAACCCTCCAAATCCCACTCCGCTCGCCAATTGAAAGAATTCCAGCACGGCGATGTCGAAATCACCAATGCTCGACCGTCTTTATTCCAAAGGTGACGCGAGGGATAAATGTGAGATCCTTGACGTCGCGGGTCGAGCTGAAGGAGTTGCGAGAGATGAATTCCTCCTATCGTTGGGTGATCGTCGGCGCCGGTGCACTGATGAGCTGCGTCGCACTCGGCGCGATGTTTTCCTTGGCGATCTTTCAGGTGCCGATCGCCGCCGACACAGGCTGGTCGCATGCCGGTATCGCCGCTGCGATGACGCTGAATTTCCTTGTCATGGGGTTGGGTGCCTTTGCCTGGGGTGCCGCAAGCGATCGCTTCGGGGTGCGGATCGTCGTCCTCGTCGGGGCGCTGCTGCTCGGGCTTGCGCTCGTATTGGCAAGCAGAGCCGGCTCGCTTCTTCAGTTCCAGCTGACCTACGGCATTCTGGTCGGTCTTGCCGCCAGCGCCTTTTTCGCCCCCATGATGGCAGCAACGACCGCGTGGTTCGAGGAGGGCAGAGGCCTCGCCGTATCGCTGGTGTCTGCCGGCATGGGCGTCGCGCCGATGACCGTATCGCCCTTCGCCCGCTATCTCATTTCGGGCTATGACTGGCGCTTTGCCATGATGGTGATCGGCATCATGGCATGGGCGCTGCTGATACCGGCCGCGCTGCTGGTGCAAAGCGCACCTGTCCCTGCAGACGCCGGCGCCGCCTCCGAGGAAGGACCGACGGAGGAAAAAAGCCTGCCGCTCGGCCGGATCTTCCGCTCGCCGCAGTTCATCGTCCTTGGGGCAACCTTCTTTGCCTGTTGCGCGGCTCACTCCGGCCCGATCTTCCACATGGTCAGCTATGCGACGATCTGCGGCGTGACGCCGATGGCCGCCGTCAGCATCTACAGCGTCGAAGGGCTGGCGGGTCTCGGTGGCCGCCTCCTTTACGGCACGCTCGCCGACCGGCTGGGCGTCAAGCCGGTTCTGGTCGCCGGCCTTCTGGTGCAGGCGGCAGCACTCGCCACCTACCTTCTGGTCAGCGAACTCGGCCAGTTCTATGCGCTGGCGGTGATCTTCGGCAGCGCCTATGGCGGCGTCATGCCGCTTTATGCGGTGCTGGCGCGGGAATATTTCGGGCAGCGTGTCATTGGAACGGTCTTCGGCGCCGCCTCGATGTTATCGAGCATCGGCATGGCCGCGGGGCCGCTGATCGGCGGCTGGATATTCGATACGTTCGCCAACTATTCCTGGCTCTTCATCGGCTCGTCCATGGTGGGACTGGGCGCGGCGGCCATTGCCCTTGCCTTCCCGCCCATGCAACGCCTGCGGATGCAAACGGCATGATATAGGCCGACATTCACGCTGTGCGGAAATCACCAATAATGCACGCGGGAACGGCGCGCCGGGCCAGCGCCTTCCTGCGCGCCGCCGAGCCTAGCAGGCCCCTTGGTCCGCCTCTCCGCATTTCGAGAGAATCTCGTCGACAACGACGTCGAGCGGCGCTGTGGCGTCGATTACGACACCGCACGCCGGAATATCCTCTTTCGTTGCATGCAATCGCGCAATCAGCTCCCGTTCGCCCGGTTTTCCGCCAAACTCGTCTTCTGGTCTTTGGACAAGCCGCCGATTCAAGGTGTCGAGATCGACCTCGAGGACGAAGACCCCATCAAACAAATCGATAAAGCGGGTGAAATTTCTAGAGCCGCCGCAGAAAAAGGAGATCGCGTTGCGTTGATCAGCGATCATGGATTTGACCTTGCCTACATCCCAAATATGGTGCTCGTGCCCCCATCTGGCACTGTCCGTCACGGTGTCGTGGGCAAGCCCATCCAGGGGTTCACCAGTCTCGGGATCGCCTAGATAGGATAACTCCCGGTCACCGTGGATGACGTGGTAGCCGCGCCGTTGCAGTTCTTCAGCCACCGTGGTTTTGCCGGTGCCGGAAACGCCTTCAATCAAATAGTTTTTGATGCCCATTACCTGCCGCCGTTCCGGCAACCGGTGATCAGCCATGCGCGCGAATCGAACTGAATTCCGTGGGGCGTCTGGTGCGCCTCGAGCATATCGAGCAGCCGCGCCCGTATTTCGGCCGTCTCGACGGGACGATTGAGAGCCTTCTCGACATTTTCAAATGTCTGAACAGTCGCCAATGCGGTTTCAGGATTCGGACCGTAGAACACAGGCTCGTTGATTTCACGAAACTCGATGGCGGTGAACCCGGCCGTTTCGAGCAGCCCCGACGTCACGGAGGGTTCGCTCAGCGAAAAGGCTTTGCTGGCCGCAACCGGACGAGTTGAATTCGGGTTAAGCGCCTCATGTATAGCCGTGGCCCACTCATTGCGGTCTCCGCCCTGCCAGACCATGAAGACGAAACGCCCGCCCGGTCGTACGGCGTTGGCGATGTTGGCGAAAGCCGCCGCCGGATCGGCGAAGAACATGACGCCAAATCGACTGATGCAAAGGTCGAATTCCCCTTCTGCGAAGAAATGGTTCTGTGCATCCGCCACTTCGAACGTAGCATTGGGTAACCCCTCCTCGGCGCTGCGCCGGCGGGCAATCTCCAGCATCGTGACGGACAGGTCGATTCCGTGTGCTCGTCCTGTCTCAGCAGCGCGGGCGGCGTCACGTGTGGTTTGTCCGGCGCCGCAACCGATATCGAGCACACTATCAGACCCCCCAACCGCGGCAGCGACCCGAAAATGCGCGTTGTGGCGAGCAAGCTCGGCATCATAGAAATCTGCGAAATTCAACGCTGCTTCTTCAGCCATCCCTATCCCTCCAAACCGAAATTCATGATGGCCGCCGGTGGAGGCCGTTCGGTGGTGAGATCCAGATGACAGTTTGCGCCTTTGCGGAATAGCGTGACGGACGGCCCTTGCCGTGTATGTCCTCCACCAATACGAAGCTGCCTGCCCGAACATGGCGCACCTCTCCGTCGCTCGTCTCGTATTCAACCGAACCATCCGGCCTGACTGTAAGCACCGGATCTGGAACCGTGTGCCAAGCAACCTCGCCCATGCCCGCTGGGATGCGGGTGAGACGGACGCGGGATGCCTGACGACTGGCCGAAACCTCGAACGGCACGGCAACGCGGTGCACCGACCTCGTCGTCGTCGGCAATTCGACTTCGTCGAAATGCGACGCGCCATCCGGGGTGGCATAGATGCGCAGGCACTTCATTGCAGCTGACTCCTTTTGGTTCGCCATGCTGAAACGATCCGCTATTGGCGGATATTGTTGAATAAGCCCAAAATCGGGGCTCGCCGAAAGCCCGACATTTTGCAATTTGAGCGAATGTTGCCGTTCGATGCTATCCCGACCCTGCACACCTTGCCCGCCATCTCAACGATCAGCCGGGAAAATGCCTCGGGTATAAAAGCATAGCTGAGGTATTCATGGCAAAGTTGCAAGAGGAGCTTTGACCCCCTACCCTAAACGGCGGCGTGATGCACTTGGGTTAGCTTCTCCAAATTCGGCCTCGTATGTCCGACAGCAAATCGCCACAAAGAACGATCTGGTTGGCAGGGAGCCCTATGACCGAAACCTTTGACACCGGACTCCGACGCACCGTCCTTATCGTTGCTCTTCTTAACCTCGGATATTTCGGGGTAGAGTTCGCCGTCGCACTCAAAATTGGGTCGGTGTCATTGTTTGCTGATAGCGTCGATTTTCTCGAAGACGCTTCGGTCAATCTGCTGATTGTTCTTGCAATGGGCTGGTCCCTCAAAGCTCGGGCTAAGGTCGGCATGGCGCTTGCCGGTATCCTTCTTATTCCAGCCCTCGCGATGGTGTGGGCGCTGTGGAACAAGTTCAATACGCCGGTGCCGCCTGAGCCGTTCGCCTTGTCGATGACAGGCGGCGGGGCGCTGCTCGTCAATCTGTCATGCGCCTTCATGCTGGCACGATTTCGCAGCCATAGTGGAAGCCTCACGCGAGCAGCTTTTCTATCCGCCCGCAATGACGCTTTCGCCAATGTCGCAATCATCCTTACAGGCCTTGTCACAGCCTATACATTGTCGGTGTGGCCTGACGTCGTTGTCGGGATCGGCATTGCAATCATGAACGCTGATGCCGCCCGTGAAGTCTGGGAAGCTGCGCGGGAAGAACAGAAAGCCGCCGACCTGGTCCCATAATGGGGCGTATGCGTAAAACGTGCAGATGACCGCTCCAGGCGCGATCCCGGCAATCTCATAGTCGCTGAGCGGGTTGACGGCATTTGCTACACAATTCCGCGCGTTTCCTGATGCCTTACGCACAGTTTTCCATAAGCGACTGTGGTTGCAGGCATTGCAATTTTCAATTTTTAGCCAACACTCGCAAATGCATCAGGTGCGTGCTCTCCCGGGGGAGGAAATCCGGAGAGCACCCACTGGCGCGACTTTCCGCCGCGAGCCGGCTGGAAGGTCCTGCGGAATGTCATCGTGGGGGACATGAGACGGGTCTTTTGACTGTGTCCCTGGTGCAATTGGGAGGATTGAGTAATGGCAACCACATCCGTGGCTGAGACGACTGGTCGAGGAGGCATGACCAGGGAAGAGAAGAAGGTCATCTTTGCCTCTTCGCTCGGCACAGTGTTCGAATGGTACGACTTCTATCTCTATGGATCCTTGGCCGCCTTCATCGGCGCAGCCTTCTTCAGTGACTATCCGGAGGCAACCCGCAACATCTTTGCCTTGCTCGCTTTCGCCGCAGGGTTCCTCGTCAGGCCGTTCGGTGCCTTGGTCTTCGGGCGGATCGGCGATCTCGTCGGCCGCAAATACACCTTCCTGGTCACCATTCTCATCATGGGCCTCTCGACCTTCCTGGTCGGTATCCTGCCCGGCTCGGCCAGCTGGGGCGTCGCTGCCCCGGTCATTCTGATTGCGCTGCGCATGCTGCAGGGCCTGGCGCTCGGCGGCGAATATGGTGGTGCGGCGACCTATGTCGCCGAACATGCACCCAATGACCGGCGCGGCTTTTACACATCATGGATCCAGACCACGGCAACGCTCGGGCTCTTCCTGTCGCTCATCGTGATCCTGGTGGTGCAGAATTGGCTCGGCAAGGATGCGTTTGCTGCCTGGGGCTGGCGCATTCCCTTCATCCTGTCCTTCATCCTTCTCGGTATTTCCGTCTGGATCCGGCTATCCCTCAGTGAATCGCCAGCCTTCAAGAAGATGAAAGAAGAGGGCAAGGGCTCCAAGGCGCCGCTGTCGGAAGCCTTCGGACAATGGAAGAACGCCCGGATTGCCTTGCTTGCCCTGTTCGGCCTCACCGCCGGTCAGGCTGTCGTATGGTATGCGGGCCAGTTCTATTCGCTGTTCTTCCTGCAGAACGTGCTGAAGGTCGACGGTCAGTCGGTCAACATCATGATCGCCATAGCGCTTCTGATCGGCAGCGGCTTCTTCGTGTTCTTCGGCTGGCTGTCCGACAAGATCGGCCGCAAGCCGATCATCATGGCAGGTCTTGCCCTGGCAATCCTCACCTATTTCCCGCTGTTCAAGGCATTGACCCACGCGGCAAACCCGGCGCTCGCCCAGGCTGAACAAACCATCCGCGCCGTCGTGACGGCCGCCCCCGGCGATTGCACCTTCCAGTTCAATCCGGTCGGCACGGCAAAGTTCAACAATTCGTGCGATATCGCCACGTCTTTCCTGTCGAAATCATCGGTTCCCTATACGGTTGCCGATGGGCCGGCCGGGCAACCCGCAACCATCAAGATCGGTGACGCGACCGTGACATCTTATGATGCCACCGCAGCCGGGGCCGGTGCGACGGCCAAGAGCGCCTCATTCGCACACGATATGAACCTTGCCTTGCAGAAGGCCGGTTTCCCGCTGGCACGCGATCCCGCCAAGGTGCCGGATGCCAAGCTCGATGGCTTCATTGCCGCAAACCCCGAACTCGGGCTCAATGCGGCAACGGTTCGGGCTGGCGACAAGACCGTCACGCCCGTTGCCGATCTCGTCAAGGCGAAGCTTCTGACGGCGGACCAGGCCGCCGGCGCAACCGAGATGCCGGTCTACACCGTACCCAATGGCGGTGCCTTCAAGATGGTCGCCGATCCCTCGGCGATCAACTGGCCTCTGACCATCGCCATTCTGACCGTTCTCGTCATCTACGTGACCATGGTCTACGGCCCGATCGCCGCAATCCTGGTGGAGATGTTCCCGACCCGCATCCGCTATACCGGCATGTCATTGCCCTATCATATAGGCAACGGCTGGTTCGGCGGCCTGCTTCCGGCAACGGTCTTTGCGATGAGCGCGGCCAAGGGCGATATCTACTATGGGCTGTGGTATCCGATCGCGATCGCCGCGATGACCTTGGTCATCGGCGTTATCTTTATCCGCGAAAGCAAGGGCGTCGATCTCAACGCCATCAAGTAGCAGCACGGAGAGCAATAAAAGAAGGCCCGACCTCCACCCCAAGTCGGGCCTTCCTCGCCGGTTCAATTTCGGTATGAAGCGAGTCTGCGAACGGCGCCCTCGCACGCTGGAAAGGATCACAATCCGGCAGCCACTTCCTGGACGAAATCCAGAAAGGCCCTGACCTTCGCCGGCGGAAGATGGCGGGAGGGGTGATAGGCATAGAGCGGAAAGAGCTCTTCCGACCATTCAGACAGGATCGGCACGAGTTCGCCCCGTGACAGGAAGGGCGCCAGGCCGATCGCCAGACTTTGAAAAATGCCGTTGCCCGCCAGGCATGCGGAAATGGCAACCGAAGGGTCGTCCAACACCAGGCGACTGCGCAACCTGATCTCAACCAACTCGCCTCCTCGCTGGAATTCCCAAGGGAAGGGAACGCCGGTTTGCGGATCGCGAAAGAGAAGCGCCTCGTGATGGGCAAGATCGTGCGGCGAGCGCGGTTCGCCCTGCCTTTCGAGATAGGCCGGCGAAGCAACCGTCACGACGCGGGTTTCCAGCAGCTTGCGCACGATCAGAGACGATGCGTCCGGCGGCCCGAAGCGCACCGCCACATCGACACTCGCCATCATCTCCTCGCGGTAGTTGCTGGTCGAGAAATCCACCGACAGCAGGGGATAGCGGCTCAGGAACCGATGCAGCTCGCAGGCAAGCGCCATGCGCGCAAACCATGGATCCACCGAAACGCGTAACCGGCCGCCTACGACCGCAGCCGCGTCTGCCGCCTCGGCGGCGGCCTCGTCCAGCCCCGTCAGCAGCGGCATGACCCGTTCGTGAAAGCGTCGTCCCTCTTCGGTAAGGCTGACCTCGCGGGGATTGCGATCGAAGAGGCGCACGCCGACCCGCGCCTCCAGGCGCGCTACCGCCCGGCTCACGCCCGATGGCGTCAGGCCGAGGATCTCGGCGGCGCGCGCAAAGTTTCCCGCTTCGGTAACCGCCGCGAGGACGCCGACGCCGGTCAGAAGCCGCGTATCGAAAGCCATTCGATGCCATTCCTTTCATCGCGTATTGCTCCCATAGTTGCAGGGCGCTTACAGTGACTGAATATCATCATAGCACTGATCTTAATGCGCACGAATCACGTCGTGCCCTAGCTTACAACCGATGTCCTGGTGACGACATCAGGACATAAAACATTGCGTAGCGGCCAAGATGGAGCGATCGTGAGGAGCGGTTTGCGGCAATTATGTCCGTCACAACGCTCTCACAGCTCCATGCTAAGCCTGCACAATTTCGAAGAATGCCCCACCGTTTGAACAAGGGAATTTCCTGCCATGACACCTCCTCGCCGCGTCACGGCTCTTGCCGCCTCATTCCTTCCCCTTCTTTTCGCTCCGGCCTTTGCCGACTCGGATGTGCTGTGGAAGATCGTTCATGACAGATGCGCGGTGCAAACCGCTCCGTGCCTCTCGGTAAACACCGCCGAACACTATGCGATGCTGAAGGACCTGAATGGTATCGCGCAGTTTCTTCTGATCCCCACCGACAAGATCACCGGCATCGAAAGCCCCGATCTCCTCAATCCGGCGACGCACAACTTCTTTGCCGATGCCTGGGCCGAACAAGGTGATGTCGATTCCAGATTGCCGCATGCGATCCCTCGCGACGGTCTGAGCTTGGCCGTCAACGCGCAGCAGGCCCGCTCGCAGAACCAGCTTCACATCCACATCGACTGCCTCAGCACGGATGCCCGCGCTGTCCTGAAGGCCGATGCCGATCGCGTCGGGACCGATTGGGCGCCGCTGCCGGATGCTATTGCCGGTCATCAGTTCACCGCGATCCGCGTCAAGGGCGAAACACTGGGCGACTTCAATCCATTCCTGGCGCTTGCCAAGACCCTGAAGGACCCGGCAAAGGACATGGGCGGTCACAATCTCGTCGTTGTCGGCGCCAACTTCGCCGAAGGCCCCGGCTTCATCGTTCTGACTGACGTCGCTAAACCCGGCATGGGCGGCGAGGATGTGCAGGATCACAGCTGCGCCATCGAGCATTGATGACGATAGCGGATGACCTCTGCGCGGCAACGCTAAAGATTTGAAACATGGGCCGTTTCCTTGCATGATCCGTTGCCTGCCGGTGGCAGGATGCGAAACCCACAGCCTGGAAACGAGCCCATGCCGAAGCCTACCGCCGATCAGATCGATGCCGTTCTTGCCCATGTCGACCGCACCATCGATCAAAGCCTGGGTCGGCTCTTCGACCTTATCCGCATTCCCAGCATCTCCACCGATCCTGCCTATGGCGATCATTGCCGCCGGGCCGCGGAATGGCTTTCCGCAGACCTGACGGCCATGGGCTTCGATGCGTCCGTCCGGGATACCACCGGCCACCCCATGGTGGTCGCTCACGACAAGGCGGCATCCGGGGCGCATGTGCTCTTTTACGGCCACTACGATGTGCAGCCCGTCGATCCCCTGGCGCTCTGGAACACCGATCCCTTCGAACCGGTATTGCAGCCGCTCGAAAACGGCGACACCGCCATCGTTGCGCGCGGCGCATCGGATGACAAGGGACAGCTGCTGACCTTCGTGGAAGCCTGTCGCGCCTGGAAAGCCGTGACAGGCGCCCTGCCCATCCAGGTCAGCATGCTGTTCGAGGGCGAGGAAGAGGCAGGCAGCCCGAGCCTGGCTCCATTTCTCGACAAGACGGCAGCCGAGCTTGCCGCGGATACGGTTCTCGTCTGCGATACCGACATGTGGGACCATGACACCCCGGCCGTCACAACCATGCTGCGCGGCCTGGTCAGCCAGGAAGTCGAGGTGACCTGCGCCGATCGCGATCTGCATTCCGGCATGTTCGGCAATGCCGCGCGCAATGCATTGCAAGTCCTTGCGGATGTCGTTTCCAGTCTGCGCACGCCGGATGGCGGCGTGGCCATCGCCGGCTTTTATGACGGTACGCGGGAATTGCCGGATGCGGTTCGCAAGCAGTGGCAGGCGCTACCCTTCGATGAAGAAGGCTTCCTTCGCGATATCGGCCTCAGCATCCCCGCAGGCGAGAAGAACCGCTCGATCCTCGAGCAGATCTGGGCGCGTCCGAGCTGCGAGATCAACGGCATGAGTGGAGGTTATACAAGCGCTGGTTTCAAAACGGTCATCCCGGCAAAGGCGAGCGCCAAGATCTCCTTTCGCCTGGTCGAGGGCCAGGATCCGATCGCCATCCGTGACGCATTCCAGGCGCATGTGCGTGCTCGTATTCCGGCCGACTGCTCGGTCAGCTTCAAGGACCATGGCTTGGCACCCGCAACGACGATGCCGCTCGACAGCCCGTTTCTGCGCAAGACACTGGAAGCTTTGACTACGGAATGGCAGCGCGAGGCAGCGCTGGCGGGAACTGGCGGATCGATCCCGATCATCGGCGAATTCAAGCGGCGGCTTGGCTGCGATGCGCTATTGGTCGGCTTTGCCCGCTTCGACAACCGCGTCCACAGCCCGAACGAGAAATACGATCTCTCGAGCTTTCACAAGGGGATCCGATCCTGGGTGCGCATCCTGGCGGCCTTCGGCGATATATGATGCGAAGCCGCTATCGTCGTGTTGCTCAGCCAATGATTTATGAATCTGGCTTCTAACTTCTATCGCGATTCACATACTAATCTTTTTGATGAGACAGCTTAAATATTGTAGTCTGGGGTTGTGAGCCTGAGCTATGCGTCATCCGGTTGTTGAGCATTCAGATCATCAAACGACGCACGGCGTTGAAGGTTCGCAATCGAAAGCCGCAGGAGGCATTTCATGAATCTTCAGATCAATAGTCAGTCGTACCAAGTCACCTCGGACGGAGATACGCCGCTCCTTTGGATCATCCGCGATGAACTGGGCCTGACAGGCACGAAATACGGCTGCGGGCTGGCGCAATGCGGCGCCTGTTCCGTCCTTGTGGATGGAGAAGTGGTGCGCTCATGCGTGACGCCACTGGACAGCGTCGTTGGTCGCCAGATCACCACGATCGAGGCCATCGAAAACGATCCCGTCGGCAAACGGGTGGTCACCGCCTGGGTCAAGCACCAGGTTCCACAATGCGGCTACTGTCAATCGGGTCAGGTCGTCGCCGCGACGTCGCTCCTCAAGGAGACACCCAATCCCTCTGACGAAGAGATCGCCGCGGCGATGATCAATCTCTGTCGATGCGGGACGTACAACGCGATCAAGGCGGCCGTCAAAGACCTCTCCTCGAAAGAAGGAGAAACGCTATGACCGAGTCCAACCGCAATCTTGTTCCCGAAGATGAATTCCCGACCGGATCTCCGGTCAACATCTCGCGGCGGCGCTTTCTCCTTGCCTCCGCCGGGGCTGCAACGGGCGCATTTGTCCTCGGCTTCGGCGTTCCGATCGGCACCGCACGAGCGCAGCAGGCCGCCGGCCCCATGCCTCCGGGCACGCGCGTCCCTGCGTTTCTGGAAATCCGCCCCGACAACACGGTCCGCTTCATGAGCCCATTCGCCGAAGGCGGCCAGGGCGTCTTCACGGCGATGGCCCAGATCGTCGGCGAAGAGCTCGATGTCGATCCGAAAATGTTCGTGGTCGAGAACGCACCGACGGGTAACGACTATCTGGTCGTGCACGGCAAGATGCGTATCACCGGCGGCAGCATGTCCGTGCGCACGAGCTATGAGACCATGCGCAAGCTCGGTGCGCTCGCACGCAACATGATCCTGCAGGCCGCCGCCAAGCGCCTGGATGCGCCGATCGGCGAACTGACGACAGAGCCGGGCTGGGTGATCCACGCCGCGTCCGGACGCTCCCTCGCCTATGGCGAGGTCGCAACAGAGGCACTGGATCTTCCCGTGCCGGACCCCGCGAGCGTAGTGCTCAGGGACCCGAGCCAGTTCCGCTGGATCGGCAAGCCGGTCGAGCGGCTTGATGTCTATGACAAATCGACGGGCAAGGCGGTCTACGCGATGGACTGCAAGGTCGACGGCATGCTGCATGCCGCCGTCCAGCACGCCCCGCGCCTAGGCCTGATCGTCGGCCGTATCCGCAACGAAGACCAGCTTCGCGCGATGCCGGGCGTCCACTCCGTTCATAACCTGCAAGGCGCTGTTGGCGTCGTTGCCGAGCGGTGGTGGAATGCCAAGCGCGCCGCCGAAGCGGCTCAGGTCGATTGGAAAGAGCCCGGCCCGGATGCCGATCCCGCGTTTCGCCAGATGCCGGCGGATTTCTCTACCGCAGCCTTCAGCGATCGGCTGGCAAACGAGCCGGGCACCGGCAAGGACGCGGAGAATGTCGGCGATACCCCCGGGACTCTCTCGAGCGCTAAGACCGTCGTTTCGGCCACCTACAAGAGCCAGTATGTGCATCACGCACAACTGGAGCCGCCCTCGACCTTGGCACGCTTCAACCCGGACGGCACTCTGGAAGTCTGGATGCCCAACCAGGCGCCGGAGCAATTCCAGGCCGACATTGCCAAGCTGACCGGGCTCGATGCATCGAAAATCACGGTCCATAGCCCGCTTCTCGGCGGCTTCTTCGGGCGCCATTTTCTCTATCCATCCGCCAACCCCTATCCCCAGGCCATCCAACTTGCCAAGACGGTCGGGCGCCCGGTCAAGCTCATCTGGAGCCGCGAGGAGGAATTTCTGCGCGACCCGCTGCGCCCGATGGCCGCGGTGCGTTTCCGGGGCGCGCTCGACGCCAGCGGCATGCCCGTCGCGCTCGAAGCCATCAGCGCTTGCGAAGGGCCGACGGAAGGCGTTTTCGGCCATAAGGAGGACTCGCTGGATCCGACAGCCCTGGAGGGCCTGACCGGCAAGTCCTATGCCATCCCCAACTACCGCATCGCCCAGATCTACGTGAAAAATCCGACGATGCTCGCCTATTGGCGTTCGGTCGGCAATTCCATGAATGACTTCTTCTATGAGACATTTCTGGACGAACTGGCCGACAAGGGCGGGCAGGATCCATACGAACTGCGCCTAAAGCTGCTGCAGAAGAATGAGCGGCTGAGCAATCTGCTGAAGGCTGTCGGCGATCTCTCCGGCGGCTGGAAGCGGGGACCGTTCACCGCGGAAGATGGCTCGCGCCGAGCGCGCGGCCTCGCAATGGCGTCTCCTTTCGGCAGCCATACGGCGGCGATAGCTGAAGTCTCCATCCGCAACGGGCAGGTCGTCGTTCACGACGTCTGGGAGGCAATCGACCCCGGCAGCATCGTCAATCCGGCAATCATCGAAGCACAGATCAACTCGGCAACCGCTCTCGGATTATCGCAGGTGCTGATGGAGGAAGCCGTTTACAAGAACGGCGAGCCCGTGGCGCGCAACTATGATCTCTATCCGATCCTGCCGCCCGATCGCATGGCCCGCGTGCATGTTCGCATCATCGAAAGCGGGGCCGAGATGGGCGGCATCGGCGAGCCGGGTCTTCCCGCCATTCCTCCGGCGGTCGCCAATGCGGTTTCGACGCTGACCGGCAAGCGGATCCGCAGCATGCCGCTCTCCAACTACACGTTCGAAAGCTAGAGCGCAGCTCTCGCTGCGCAGCGCACGTTTCCGGCTCCCGGTCCATTTATCGGACGGGGAGCCGGAAATCAGCAAGCTGATCCGGTCTGTTCGGCAAAGCAGTCAATCGCGACTGGCTCCCGAATAGCCGAATAGCCGAATACGAAACCCTCTAGCAAAGACGTGAGGCGCCCTTGCGGAAATTTCTTCTGGTTCTTCTTTTGATCGTCGTGCTTGTCGCTGGCGGCCTCACCTGGTTCGTCACCCGCAAACCGGCCTCCCCCTTCGACAATATCGCCGAGGCGCAGGCTCCATCGGAGCAGCTGCTTCAACAGGGCGAATATGTCGCGCGTCTGGGTGACTGCGTTGCCTGTCACAGCACGCCGAAAAGCGCCCCCTTTGCCGGAGGCCTCGAGATGGGGACGCCGCTAGGCTCCATCTTCACCACGAATATAACGCCGGACAAGGAAACCGGCATCGGCAACTATACGCTCGCCGATTTCGACCGCGCCGTTCGCCAGGGCGTGGCGCGCGATGGACAGCGTCTCTATCCGGCGATGCCCTACCCGTCTTACGTGAAGATGAGCGACGACGATATTCGAGCGCTCTATGCCTACTTCATGAACCGGGTCGAGCCGGTTCATCAGGCAAGCAGGCTTTCGGACATAAAATGGCCGCTGAACATGCGTTGGCCGTTGGCTCTGTGGAACGCGGTTTTCACAGAGGGCGGAACCTATCAACCCAAGACCGCCGGCGATAACAGCTGGAACCGGGGTGCCTATCTCGTCCAAGGGCCGGGGCATTGTGGAAGCTGTCATACGCCGCGTGCAATAACCATGGCGGAAAAGGCGCTCGATGAAAGCAGCCCGCTCTACCTTTCCGGCGCTCTTCTCGACGGCTGGTATGCCCCGAGCCTGCGGGGCGATCCCAATACCGGTCTCGGCCGGTGGACCGAGGAGGACATCTACGCATTTCTCAAGAACGGCAGGAACGAGCACGGCGTCGTCTTCGGCTCGATGGCGGATGCTTTCAACAATTCGACGCAGTTCATGACCGACGACGACCTGAGGGCGATCAGCCATTATCTAAAATCATTGCCTGGGGATCCTGCCCGCGACGGGACGCCCTGGCAATATGTCAAGGCCGCCGCGGATAGCGCTTCCCTTCCTGCCCATCAGGACAACCCCGGCGCCCAGACATTCGTGGCGAAATGCAGCTTCTGTCATGGTGTCGACGGCCGCGGAAAGGCGCCGTGGATTCCACCTCTGGCCGGATCGACCTCGTCGCTTGCGAAGGAAAACGCGTCCCAGATCAATGTCACCCTGAACGGCTCCGGCCGCGTCGTGGCGAATGGCATTCCGGACGCCTATCGCATGCCTCCGTTCAGACAGCAGCTTTCGGATCAACAGATCGCCGATGTCCTGACTTTCGTGCGCTCCTCCTGGGGAAATCAAGGGGGACCGGTTGTGGCCAACGACGTGAAAGCCCTGCGCACGCACACCGATCCGGCAAGCAGCAGTCCCATCGTGCTCCAAATGCGATAGATCTGCCGCCGAGCCCTCAAACAAGGTTGGGCGAAAAGGTCCGATGAACTTTCCGCCTCATATTGCTGCTCCGCAAGCTTGGCAGGCCGCGCTCGCCTCATTCGTCTGCTCACCCTGGAGGACGCCTTCACATGGCCCCTCCTGCGGCAATAAGATGATTGCCCTGAGGCCGGGATTGTTTGGCTGAAGGAGGATCTCGCCACCATGATGCCGGGCAACGGCCCGGGCAATCGACAGGCCGAGCCCGACGCCGCCAATGCCTCTCCAATTCTATGGCATGCGTTTCTCCGCGCCAAGCAGATCAGGAGGTCAGGTCATCCGCGCTCAACACTAAAGCATATCGTCCAGGCTCCAATGGTTGTTCCATCGTGCGTCGATTTCGTCATTGACGTTCTGGTACCTGATATCGGTGGACAGGCGCAACCGCTGACTCCTGTCCTGATTGATCGTCGACGCGTGGATCATAAAGGGCGAGTGGAGCATAATGTCTCCCGCCTGGTAGTCCGCGGCCAACCAACGCGTATTGAAACGCTCCGCCATGTCGGGCAAGTCCTTTGAAACCCATCCGCCTTCCGTCATGTTTCGATTGTAGGCGCTTATGCGTTCCTCAGGGCTCAGATCCCCGTTCTGCTCGCTGAATTCACGTTCCATCCTGAGGCCGATCGCGTGCGATCCTTCGAGATAGACCAGGCCGCCCATTTCGACCGGAATATCGCCAAGGGGAATCCATGTAGTCACAACCCGGCTCGTGCCGCCGCGGAGATAGACGAGATCGTAATGCGCCGGCGTCACGGTTGTCGTGCCGGGCCGGACATAGCGCATGATCTTGCGCTTGTGCAAATAGGAGATGCCCGACAGAAATTCGTCCATGAAACGCGCCATGCGTGGCTGCGCGCAGAAGCCTTCATATGCAACCGACCGGACCAGAGACATGAGATATCGGTCCACTGCCCTGTTGTCCGTCACAGCCGCGGCTGCGATCCCTTCTCGCGGATCCGTTCCCTGCTCGATCAGTCCAACGCTGGCCAGATGGCCGAAAACCCAGCCGCGGAATTCGATGACGTCGTTGCGCGGCAAAAAGCCCTTCAGCCATACGTAGCCGTTCTCCTCGTAAAGACGGCGGATGGCCCCGACACCGATCGCCGGATCGGTCGGCGTCAGATATCCGAACCGATCCGGTGCCGTCGACAGGATCTTTCCGTTAGCAGTAAGGGCGGGCCTCTCCTCGCTGGATTGCGTCGCCTGTGCGGAAACCGACATTTCACTCGTCCGAAGCTTGCGTTGATAGTGTCCAGAATGTAGCGGATAAGGACACTCTCCTACATAGAGGAAAGCCATACTGGACTTTTCGCTCAGATGAGAACAGCCGAAGCAGTCTATCGATCCCCTCTCGCAGCAGCCGGCGGCCTTGCAGTCACCGGTAGTGGAAAACAGCAGGTGAGGCACGCGGTCAGGGACCGGAAGCTGCCAAGTTATGCGGTGGTTCTGGTGGAGCAAGGCCAGGGCTTTCTCGAGACCGTTGCCTGTGGCCGGCAGAGCGTGGAGGGGCCGGCGCTTTTCTGGCTTTTTCCGGGCCGACAGCATTCATATGGGCCGGATGCTTCAGGCTGGAGCGAACGGTGGGCGCTTTTCGAAGGTTCACTCGTGCGCGACTTCGTGCGACTGCGGCTCATTAGCGAACAATCCCCAATCGTGGCCCTGCGCAATCTCGACCGGGTGCAGCGCCTCTTCACCAGTCTCCACGCCGATCTGCTCGACGATACGAACCTCGCCAGAGCCTCTGCCGCCGCAATTCTTCACCAGATCGTCGTGTCGGCGGCCCGGCAGGCAAGCCATGCGACACCGTCACGCCGTGACGGATCTGATATCGCCGCGATCGTCGAAGCGCTTCGCAAAAGAGCCATGCAACCACTCGACATGGCCGCATTCGCCGCCGAACATGGAATGTCGGCTGCCACGCTGCGCCGAAAGGTCACGACAGAAATCGGACTGTCGCCAAAGGGCTTCCAGCTTCGGGTGCGCATGGATCACGCCAAGGAGTTGCTGGCAACCACCGACGACAAGATCGAGATCATTGCCGCTGGGGTCGGGATCGGCGACGCCTTTTACTTTTCGCGGCTGTTTCATGAAAGGGAAGGCTGCACGCCGCGCGAATTCCGAGCACGCTACAAGAGGACTTGAAGCGTCAATCAAAATTATTGGCGAGGACCGCTGGTTAGAATGCGAGCTTCGCTAGTTCGCGTACATATGATAAGCCTATCTTAGAAGATAATCTTTACAGTTTGCCTTCATATATGGTATGAAGTGCGTATGAGTGATCAATCGGATAAACCTCACATGGCGGATGCCGCCGCCCTCGCACAAGATCTCCGCGGCATCATGAGCAAGCTCAAACGCCGGCTGCGTGAACAGGCTAATGTCGGAGACCTGACGCCGACGCAGATATCTGTGCTTCTGCGCCTCGATAAGGACGGTCCGGCGACGACATCAAACCTCGCGCGCGCCGAAGTCATGCGGCCGCAGTCGATGGGGGCGGTCGTCAGTGCGCTGGAGGCGGCCGGGCTTGTCGATGGCGTGCCGGACCCGGCGGATGGGCGGCAAACCATCCTGTCGCTCACCGACACCTGCCTTCGATTGATTCAGGAGGGCCGTGCCGCGCGGCAGGATTGGCTGCATCGCAAGATCGAAGCGCGACTTTCCCTGGAGGAGCAAGAGCAACTCCGGACATCCCTCGAGCTGCTGCGGCGGCTGGTCGACGATTGACAATCGACATCAACGGTTCCTCCCCCGAAATCTGCGAACAATCCGAAAAAGGAAATCCCATGGCGCTGACCGCGCTTGACGCAAAGACCGCACTTATCGTTGTCGATCTCCAGAAGGGCATCATCGGCTCACGCTTCATCCACGCCATCGGCCCGGTCGTGGATAGGACGGTCGAGTTGATCGGTGCATTCCGCAAGCATCGGCTTCCCATCGTGCTCGTCAATGTTGCCGGCGTGGCGCCCGGCCGCACGGAACAGCAACGACAACATGCAAGCGTCCTTTCCGAGGACTTCACCGATTTCATTCCGCAGATCGATCGACAGCCCGATGACATCGTCGTGACAAAGCGAACTTGGGGTGCTTTTGCCAGTACCGATCTGGATAGGCAGTTGAAGTCGCGGGGCGTCACACAGGTCGTCATCACCGGCGTCGCGACCGGCACGGGCGTCGAGTCGACAGCTCGACAGGCCTACGAACAGGGCTTCAATGTGACGCTTGCCATCGATGCAATGACGGACGCGCGCACCGAGGCGCACGAATACAGCATCAACCAGATCTTCCCGCGGCTCGGCGAGACCGGGACTGCCCACGACGTCATGCAACTGCTTGCAAGCCGGGGCGAATAATATGTCGATCTCTCATCTCATATCCTATTTTTTCGGCGGCGCTTTCCTGATGAACGCTGTGCCGCATGTCGTCAGCGGCGTCATGGGCAAGCCGTTCCAAACCCCCTTCGCCAGGCCGCGGGGTGAAGGACACTCGTCCTCGACGACGAACGTGGTCTGGGGCTTCTTCAATCTCTTCATTGCTTATCTGCTCCTCGTACATATCGGCGGTTTCGCACTCGATGATGTGGGAGATGCCGCCGTTGCCAGCGTGGGCGCCTTCCTGCTCGCAGTGATGATGGCGTGGCATTTCGGTCGCTTCAACGGCGGCAATACGCCCAGCCGTCCATGAAGAAGAGCCCGCTCGCCGCCACCTTCCGGTCGATGCGGCATTTCAACTATCGCGTCTGGGCAGCGGGCTCGCTGGTCTCCAATATCGGCACCTGGGTTCAGCGCACGGCCCAGGACTGGCTGGTCTTTGCAGAGCTCACCCATCATGATGCCTCGGCCGTCGGCACCGTCATGGCGCTGCAATTCGCGCCGCAGCTGCTGCTGTTGCCCTGGACGGGATATGCGGCGGACCGTTTCAACCAGCGCAAACTCCTCATCGCCACCCAGGCCACGATGGGCGGCCTCTCCCTGGCGCTCGGCGCCCTAACCGTCCTCGGCATCGTGCAGCTGTGGCACGTCTACATCTTCGCCTTCCTATTCGGCAGCGCGGCTGCCCTCGATGCTCCCGTTCGCCAGACCTTCGTCGCCGAACTCGTCGGCGACGAGAACCTGTCAAATGCGGTTGCGCTCAATTCGACCTCCTTCAACGTCGCGCGCATGGTCGGTCCAGCTGTCTCCGGCGTTGTCATCGCAGCGATCGGTACGGGCTGGGCCTTCCTGACCAACGGCGTGTCCTTCGTGGCGGTGCTCGTCTCGCTCGCCTTCCTGCGCGTCGACCAATTGCGCTCGAATGCCAGGGTGATCCGCGCCAGGGGAAATTTCGTCGAAGGGCTCCGCTACGTCCGGAGCCGGGCGGACCTCAGGGCGATGTTGCTCATGCTGTTTCTGATCGGAACCTTCGGCCTGAATTTCCCGATCTTCATATCCGCGATGGCGGTCGGCATCTTCCACGCCGACGCTGCGGGATACGGCCTCCTGTCATCGATGATGGCGATTGGAACGATTACCGGCGCCCTCCTGAACGCCGGCCGTGAAAAGGTACGCTTCCAGGGCCTTCCTGTCGGCGCCGGTGTTTTCGGGATCGGCTGCACGCTGGCGGCGTTTGCTCCCGGCTATTGGCCATTTGCCGCCGCTCTCATCGTCACCGGCATTGCGGCGCTCACCTTCACCAATACCACGAACAGCCTCATGCAGCTTTCAACAGCGCCGGCCATGCGCGGAAGAGTAATGGCGCTGCGCGTCAGCATTGCACTCGGGGGTACGCCGATCGGCGCCCCGATCGTCGGCTGGGTGGCCGATCATTACGGCCCTCGCTGGGCGCTCGGCATCGGTGCCGCTTCAGGCTTTGCCGCCGCTATCGTCGGACTTTACGCCATGATGCGACAAGCCCGACGTGAGCGAACGGATGACGACATGCAGCCAACGCCAGATCGGCCAGGTTTATGACAGTGGCAATGAAGGATCGCCATCACGCTGACACGAGCTTGGTTATGCGTCTCTCGATCACGGCTGCGCCAAGTGCCGCCAACAACGCGAGCGACGCGGATGCCAGCATTGTTCCGAGAAGCACATAGGTCGCGCCCGAGCGATCGAGCAACAAGCCGGCAGCAGAAGCTATGAGCGCTCCACCGGCAATCCTCATCGCGGTGGCTAGCCCCATGGCCGTGCCGGAAAGATCGGCACGTATGGACAGTACGCTGGCGTTGGCCGCGGGCATCGTCAGGCCGTTGCCTTTCTGGTCGTCCGTATCAGGCAATGACGGTCCTCCCGCGAAACACGATCTTCCAATCGGCGCCTGCCCAGAAACGCAGCCTTGCCTCCACAGCCGATCTTACGGATTTGTAGGTTGCCGTTCAGGCCGCTGACACCTTGTTCAGCCAGGCTCTGGGAGCGCTGCCGAAGCATGAAAATTCTCGTCGTGGAAGACGATCAAAAGACCGCCGAATATATTTCGCGCGGCCTGGGAGAGGCGGATTCTGTATGGTGTATTTCACCGAAACCCGCTCGCCGACGTTGAAGGTCTCAACCTCAATGTTTTCGGGCGGTTTGATGGTCGTGCCCGTGGACAGCGTGATCTGCGCGCTGTTCTGACGAACAGCAGATCAACACCAATTGGGAAGATAGATCACGAGGAGGTCGTGAGCCCGGGCGAGCACATCATCTCATGCGGCCTCGTGGCCGCAACGACCCGCGTCCAGTCGTCTCTTGCCGATCGTCTTCAGGCGGCATTCGCCTGCTCCACACGATTTCTCCCGCCGGCCTTTGCACGATAGAGCGCCTTGTCGGCAGCCTCCAGCACATGTTTGAAGTCAGTGGCGGGTTCATCCGAACACGCAACGCCGATGCTTACGGTAACATTGATGGCATTGTTATCGAACGTCAGAACCGTCGCTTCGATATCCTTGCGGATCTTTTCGGCAACGATGGCAGCAGCCCTTGTGTCTGTATTTGGTAAGAGGACGACGATCTCCTCGCCGCCGTAGCGGGCAGCGATATCGGTCTTGCGCACGGTCTGCCGTATTATGTCCGCCACCCGCGCAAGGACCGTATCGCCAAAGGAGTGCCCGTAGCTGTCGTTGATCTTCTTGAAGTGATCGATATCGAGCATGATGATCGAAAAAGGGATACGTCGGGTTCCCGCTTCCTTGCTGCAGCGATCGCCTTCACGCTGCAGCACGCGGCGATTTGGCAGCCTTGTCAGCGGATCGACGCTGGCTTCGTTCTCGAGCACGCGTTGAATGCCGATACGATACCACTCCCGCTCAAGCAGATCCGACAGCAGGAGGACGCCGAGGAAATTGGTCGCCATCGCCGGAAGCGTCGCCGAAACGAGGAGCTGATGCGCGAGCGGCGAAGGCAGGAAAGCGAGAACAATAAGCGATGCGCCGGTCGCCAGGCCAAACAAGGCAGATCGTTTCCAGCCAGTCCCGATCCATTGGCGCGGCAGCAGCGTCAAGACATATCCGGTGGTCGCAACGGCCATGATACCCACCACGCCGCCGACAGCCCCGATACCGCCGGCTGCGAAACGAAACAAGGCCATCATGATCACCGCCACCACAGTTCCGACCGGACCGCCATAGATCGGCGTAAGGACGAGCAGAACCGAGCGGCCGTCCTGAAAGACGCCAGGCATCCAACGAATGGGATCGCTCATCGACAGGATGCCGCCCACGCCGAACAGCAACCCGACAGCGACGGATTTCAAAACGCCGCGTTCGACCGTCCGGATGACCCAGGAAAAGGCGTAGACGATGACAGCCACTTGGCCCAGGACACGCACGAAAGAGGCAAAATGCGACTCGATTTCCACAATATTGATTTCCAGCCAAAACCGACCTGTTTGCTATCTATGTTTCCCGTCTGGCGCGGTGGTCAAGCTTCGCGTTCACTTCCTTATGACATTAGCTTCAGCAGTGGATTCGCATGGGCCACGGAATGCACGGCGACCGCGGCTGTGTTTCAGAACGAATTGCAACTTCAAGGACATACCCCTCCTCGACGGCAATCAGCCGGGAGGTGTTTCCTCCGCGTCGAAACGCACGGACCAGGCATTCGCCTCGCCTGCAGCAGCCTGCCCCGATATGGAGGCTTCCACGCAAGCGTCCGCTCAATCCACAGGCATGAGTTCATCTTTCATCGACCCGGGAAGTAATACCTCCTCCTCGCCTTCGATCAGCCTGAGGCTGCGCCGCAAGCTCTGCGGCGGTTGGCCAAAGAAGCGAAGGAATGCGCGACGCATGCGGTCGCGATCGGCAAAACCAGTATCGCGCGCCACGACATCCATGGAGTGACGGCCTTCTTCGAGCATGATCTTGGCCGCCTCCAGCCTCAGCCGTTCGACGGCCTTGGCGGGCGACTGGCCGGTTTCCTCGCGAAAGATGCGGCTGAACTGACGCGCGCTAAGGCTTGCCGCCTCGGCCAGTTCCTCGACCGTCAGCGGATTGCGGAGATGCTCCTTGGCATGGACCAGGGCGCGACGAACCCGATCCGAACGCGGCTCCAGTTCCAACAGGGCCGAGAACTGCGACTGCCCGCCGGGGCGCCGATGATAAACAACCATTTTGCGGGCGATCGCGCGGGCGAGTTCTACCCCATGGTCGTCTTCGATCAGTGCCAGCGTCAGATCGATGGCGGAGCTCATGCCGGCCGAGGTCCAGATATTGCCATCGACAACGAAGATCCGGTCTTCATCCACTTTGATCGAGGGGAAGCGCTCCTGGAGAGTGCGGGCATGTATCCAGTGCGTGGTGGCAGTCCTGCCGTCGAGAAGCCCGGCCTCCGCCAGAAGGAATGCGCCGGTACATACGCCGGCGACACGGCGCGACTCCAGGCCCGCAGCCGCAATGTAATTCCGAAGGGCGGGAGTGATGGGACGAGGCACCATTTCCCCGATCACCATGAGCGTATCGGGGAAGTCGCCCAGCGCCTGTGTCTCGATACCTATACCGAGCGAAGAGCGGATCGTGCCTCCCCTCTCCGACATGACGCTCAATCGATAAGCTTCATGGCCGAGATCGGCATTGGCAAATTCAAACGCCGTCAGCGCCGCCATCCCCATCACTTGAAACCCGTCTTCCATGATGAAGCCGATCTGTCTCATGCGCATCTCCAGACGTTTGTCCGTTTTTGCCGGTTATATGACATTTGAGACATTGCCGTCCAGCGTTACCATTCTGTCATTCTTGAAAACAAAAACCCTTCGAAGCAGGACAAGGACAGTACAATGACTACCTCCCATGGAACCGTTCTCATCACCGGCGCATCGTCTGGCATCGGCGCCGTCTATGCTGACAGATTCGCAGCACGCGGCCACGATCTCATCCTCGTCGCACGCAATAGGCAAAAGCTCGACGCCGTCGCCGACAGGCTTGCCGGCCGGTACGGAGTGAAGGTTCGCACGATCGTCGCCGACCTGACCGATGGCGCCCAGCGCGACCAAGTCGAAGCGACCCTGAAAACGGACGATACGATCACCCATCTCGTCAACAATGCCGGCTTCGGCAGCGCCGCACCGCTCGTCTCGGCATCGGTCGACGACATGCAAAGCATGATCGACATCAATGTTACGGCACTCACACGATTGACCTATGCCGCCGTACCAGGGTTCGTTGCGCGTGGCAAAGGCACCATCATCAACATCTCCTCCATCGTCGCCATTGCGCCGGAGTTGCTGAACGGTGTTTACGGAGGGACGAAGGCATTCGTATTGTCCTTCAGCCATTCGCTGCGCAAGGAACTCAAAGACACCGGCGTTCATGTGCAGGTCGTGATGCCCGGCGCAACGGCGACTGAATTCTGGGATGTTGCCGGCTTGCCGTCCAGCAATTTGCCGAGCGAGTGGGTCATGTCGACCGAGGATCTCGTCGATGCGGCCCTCGTGGGCCTCGACCGGGCCGAGTTTGCAACGATACCCTCACTGATGGACGCGGCAGAATACGATGCCTGGGAAGCGACACGACAGATTATGCTGCCGCATCTTTCAAGCGCTGTTCAGGCCGAGCGCTACCGGTCAAAGTGATAGGGCCTAAGTGCATGGAGTGATCGATCGAGAAGCGCCGGATAACACCATGGCGCTTCAATATCGGGCTCACTCCTTCCGAATGAACTGGACAGGTTGGCATCCGGATTTCCGCGTCAACTTGGACTGACTATTTGGTCAGGACGACATGGGTCGCATGAGCAGTTGCGACATGCTCGCTGACGCGGAAGCCGAGGGCAGGCAGATCAATTCCCTCGAACATTGCCTCACCCTTGCCAAGCACGACCGGCGAGATTGCAAAATGGACCTCGTCAATCAGACCGGCATTCAGATATTGGCGCACTGTGCTGACGCCGCCGCCGATCTTGACATCCTTGCCACCGGCAGCAGCCTTTGCTTGCGCAAGCGCCGCCTCAATGCCGCCCGTGACGAAATGGAATGTCGTGCCGCCCTCCATCTCGATGGATGGGCGAGGATAATGCGTCAGGATGTAGGTTGGGGTATGGTATGGAGGATTGTTTCCCCACCATCCCTTCCAGCTATCATCCGGCCATTCGCCGCGGATCGGGCCAAACATGTTTCGGCCAAGAATGAAGGCGCCGAAATTGGCCATCCCCCGCGCCGCATAGTCATCGTCCACATCGGTCGAGCCCTCCTCCTTCCCGAACATCTGCTGGAACGTACGCGTGCGGAAAAACCAGTTGTGAAGCTCCATTCCACGCTTGCCCAACGGATCATTGAGGCTCTGCTCGGGTCCCGCACCAAAACCGTCAACGGAGAGGGAAAATGCTGCAACTCGCACCTTGCTCATGACGTCCTCCATCTGATTGCATTTCGCAACTGGCTATGATGTCGCATATCTGATGCAATAACGCAACTGGTTTTATTATCGAGACAGTTTTTTGAACTTCGTATATTTTTCTCGCTTCTGATGTTTTCGACATCAAAGCCGTTGCCCGGAAGAGCATAGGAACCGCTGCGGCGCTTGCTCAACACATGACGCACAGTAAACATGCGGCACGTTACCTAGGATTGTTCGCGCCCGCTCCGTAACGCAGGCCATCGATGAGCAGCGCTACCATCCGCCGCGCGTGATCAGGCCCGACATTATGGGCTGGCGTGCAGAGCCTTGCGACCGCATGCAGCAGGTCGTTCGGCTCGACCCCGGCCCGTATCTCGCCCGCCGCAGCGGCGGCATCCAGCAATGATTCCAGCGCTGGACGCAGCCGCTTGTCGAAATAGGCCGGCAAGGCTTCGTAGGCCGGATCGCCGGAATGAAGTGCAGCGGCCAATCCACGCTTGGCCGAGATGAAGTCGACAAAACGCTGCATCCACCGCGCCAGCGCTTCGCCGGGATCGTACTCCCCGGCCAAAACGGATGCCGCGTCCGCACAGGCATCGATCTCGCGACGGAAGACCGCCTTGATGAGGTCGGAGCGCTGCGGAAAGTGGCGATAGACCGTGCCGACGCCGACGCCGGCAGTCTTTGCGATTTCACGCACGGGAGCGTCCACCCCGGAAGCTGCGAACACCGCCATGGCCGCCCGCAGCAGCCCGTCGAGATTGCGCTGGGCGTCAGCGCGTACGCGCCGATCTGTCGAGCCCGTTGGCTCCCCGACATCATCCCGCTCGTCGATTTTATCGCTCATGCATTTTTCCATTTGCTAAACGGAACATTGTTCCGTATAAACCGGAATAGCGTTCCGTTTATCTTTCTAACACAGGACAGTGGCGCTTGCCACAGATCGCTGCGCCAAAGGAGAATGATTGTGCAGGACAAACCCGTCGCCCTCGTCACCGGGGCCAACCAAGGGATCGGTCTTCAAATCGCCAGGGAACTCGCGGCTAACGGCTACACTGTGCTCGTCGGATCGCGAAACCTCGAGCGTGGTGAAGAGGCAGCCAAAAGCATCGGAGCGGATGCCCGTGCCCTCCAGCTCGATGTCACCGATCAGGCCTCCATCGCCGCAGTAGCGGAGCGCATCCGGATCGAGCTTGGCCGCCTTGACCTGCTTGTCAACAACGCGGCCATCTCGCATGCGGGAAGGCCGGGCAGATCGCTCGCCGAGATACTGCAGTCGAGCCGCGCCAGCGTTGCGTCACTCGACGAGGTGCGCGCTGTTTTCGAGACGAATGTGTTCGGGGTCATTGCCGTCACACAGGCGATACTTCCTTTGCTGCGTGAAGCACCTGCAGGGCGCATCGTCAATGTAACGAGCGGCGTCGGCTCGCTGACGTTGAACGCTGACCCGAACTTTCCCTATCGCTCGGGATTCGGCGTCGTCTACGCCGCATCGAAGACTGCCCTCAATGCGATCACGCTTTCCTTCGCGATTGAACTCGAATCGACAAACATCAAGGTCAATGCCGCAGGTCCGGGCTTCACCGCAACGGCCCTCAACAACTTCGAGGGCATCGAGACGGTCGAACAGGGTGCCCGCAACCCCGTGCGCGTCGCCCTCGACGTGAACGGCCCGACGGGCACGTTTACGAGCGCGGACGGCCCGCTCCCTTGGTGATGCGCGCGCGGGAAATTTGACGCAGCAGGTGGGCACCGCCCCGGATCACTGAACAGAAGAAGGAATAGACCATGCAATATCGCACGCTGGGAAAAACCGGCATCAAAGTCAGCCCTTATTGCCTCGGCGCGATGATGTTCGGCGCCGCCGGCAATCCCGATCACGACGAAGGCATCCGGATCATCCACAAGGCCCTGGATGCAGGCATCAACTTCATCGACACCGCCGATGCGTATAGCCGAGGTGAATCGGAAGAGATCGTGGGCAAGGCGCTCAAGGGCAGGCGCGATAATATCGTGCTGGCCACGAAGGCGCATATCCCGATGGGTGACGATCCTAACCAACAGGGCAATTCGCGGCGCTGGCTCATGCGCGCCGTGGAGGACTCCTTGCGCCGGTTGCAGACCGACCACATCGACCTCTTCCAGATCCATCGGCCGGCACCGGATACCGACATCGAGGAAACCCTTTCCGCCCTCACCGACCTGATGCGGGCGGGGAAAGTGCGCGCCATCGGCTCTTCGACATTCCCGGTCTCGGAGATCATCGAAGCGCAGTGGATCGCGGAACGGCGCGGGCTGGCGCGCTTCCGCACCGAACAGCCGCCCTATTCCATCCTGAACCGCGGCATCGAACGCGAGGTACTACCTGCCTGTGAGCGCTATGGAATGGGTGCGATGGTCTGGAGCCCGCTGGCGATGGGCATGCTCACCGGCCGCTACCGCAAGGGCGAACCACAGCCCGATAGCGGACGCGCCAGACGTTTTCCGAAGCAGATGTCCGACGAACGCAGGCTGGACGCGGTCGAGCAGCTTATTCCCCTGGCGCAGGAAGCAGGGCTGCCGCTGGCGCATATGGCCTTGGCTTTCGTGATGGCACATCCCGGCGTCACATCCGCAATCATCGGTCCTCGCAAGATGGAGCACTTCGACGATCTGCTCGCGGCCTCTGAGGTCCGATTGACCGACGAGATCCTTGATCAGATCGACGCGATCGTCCCACCCGGCACCGATATCGGGCCGCTTGAGGCGAACTACAATCCGCCGGCGATTTTGAAGGCGGCGTTGCGCCGCAGGTCTATGACCGACCGCGCCGCCGCATAGGCAAGGCAAAGACCCCGTGTCCTGGAACCTTAGGACACGGCTGCCGGCCGGAGGAATACCATGAGGAGCAAGCTACATCGCTTGACATAAGCAGCACGGCCGAGAACATGGCGCGACTTTGTATTTGCCGATCTCCTCAATCAGAGAACCGTAAAGATGCGCTCCTTCCTGCTGTTGCCTCTCCTCTTCTCTTTCGCCCCTCTTTCCGCTGTAGCCGCCGGAACCCCATGTGCCGAGCTTGTCGACAGCAGCGCAGTCGTCCAACATAGGGATGGCTTTGCCATCTCCGAACTGCACGATGGCTGTGCGGTGACAAACGGACTTTTCAAGTCCGGCAACAGAATGGGATGGACCTTCGATCGCGCGGAATTGAAGGGCGACGACCTTGTCGCTTTCCTCAAGACCATCGCCAGCAAGCCCGACCATGTTCCCACCTGGGGACGATTCTCCGTCGAAGGCATGCGCTTTACACCGCTGTTGGACAATGCGCTTGCCAACTACATCGCCACGGCCCAGCAATGGCCGATGGATATTTCGGGCGCATTTCGCTTCGACCCCAAGGACGGCTATCTGGACATTCAGGAGTTGGAACTCACCAATCTACGCCTCGGCAAAGCGTCGCTATCGGCTGAGCTCACCCTGCCCAAAGACACGAATGTGCAGGCATTGACCCAAGGCGGTTCTGTCGGCCTGACGCATCTGCGCTTCCGGCTCGATAATCAGGGTCTGTTCGAGGGAATGGCCGTCCCGTCACTTGCTGCATTTCAACAGCAGCTGACGGGCGCGGACGATCCCGAGCAGGGCATCAACCAATTGCGCGGCAACGCGGTGGCAGCCCTACAGATTCTTCCAGACAACCAGATCGACGCGGAATCAAAAAAGGCCCTACTTCGCTTCGTGCAGGATCTACCGCATCCGACGGGCTTCTTTACCCTCGATCTCGCCTTCGACAAACCCTTGCAAATCGGCTCGCTCGGTCTCGACGCCACACAACTGGCCCAGACCGCTTTGGCAAGTGCAAAGATTTCGGTCAGCTACAAAGCGCGCTGACGCCAGGCGGCGATCGGTCTTCAGATGGACTTCACCTCGCCGCCATCCATGCGCAAGGTCAAGCTGGTCATCCAACGCGCAGCCGGCGAGACCAGAAAGGCCATCAGTTCGGCAATCTCCTCTGGTTCGCCATAACGAGCGATGCCCGCCTCCTGCGGAAACCTGGTGGTTGCCTCCTCAAGGGTAATAGCGTGCAAAGGCGCTCAATGCTCGAGATAGGACCGGCGCCGGCCGGTCATGACGGCCTTGGCCGTCTGCGCGACAAGCACCAGCGCGGAAAGTCTCTCGCGAGACGGACGGCGCTTGCCTGGCCAATGCCCTGGCTCGCGTCCGAGATGATAGCGACTGAATGAGACATGTCATCGTTCCCTATAAACGAAGGCTGGACGCACGCGATCACCCGCCGGCAGCGCGCCGGCGGGTGATCGTTCAGATCTCAGCCGAGGAAATCGCGGATAGCGGCGGCAATCTCGACCGCATGGGTTTCGAGCGCGAAGTGGCCGGTGTCGAAGAATTTGACGGTGGCGTCCGGAATATCCCGGCGGAAGGCTTCCGCTCCAGGCGGCAGGAAGAACGGATCGTTCTTGCCCCAGACCGCCAGGAAACGTGGCTTGTGGGTGCGGAAATAGGTCTGAAAGGTGGGATAGAGTGCCACATTGCTCTTGTAGTCGCCGAAGAGATCGAGCTGCACATCCACCGCACCCGGCCGCGTTATATAGAAACTGTCGAGTGAATAGCCGTCAGGAGAGACCTTGGCGATATCCGGGGCACCATGCGTGTACTGCCACGCTATCGATTCCGGTTCGAGGAAAGGCTTCAGCGCATTGCGATTTTCTTCCGACGCATCCTGCCAATAGGCCTGGATCGGGTTCCAGCCTTCGCTCAGGCCCTCTTCATAGGCATTGCCGTTCTGCGAAATGATCGCCGTAATCCGCTCCGGATGCTTTACCGCCAAGCGGAAACCGGTCGGCGCGCCGTAGTCGAAGACATAGACGGCATAGCGATCGAAACCGACGATCTCGGTAAAGCGATCGATCGTTTCGGCGATGCTGTCGAAGCTGTGGCCACGTCCCGGCAGGTCGGACTGGCCGAAACCTGGAAGGTCCGGCGCCATGATGTGATAGCGATCGGCGAGCAGGGGGATGAGATCGCGGAACATGTGGCCGGAGCTCGGGAAGCCGTGCAGCAGCAGGAGCTTCGGCTTATCGGGCGAACCCGCCTCGCGGTAGAAGACTTTGACGCCGTCGACGTTGATGGTGCGATAGCCGACGTTGGTCATGACAAGGTCCTTTCGTTAACCTTCTAATTCAATTTTTACCGGTTACTTTTCCCGCGTTCACGCGTCGGCCACTGCGGCGGCAGCATCGCGGATGACCTCGACGACAACCTCGGGTGCTGTCGTCATCGGCGTATGATCGACCGGAAACGAGCGCTGCGTGGCCTGCATGCGCTCGGCCATGAAGTGTTGATTGGCAGCGCTGATCATTCGATCCTCTTCGGCGATCAGGAACCAGGCCGGACGGCTCTTCCAGAGCGGGCGCGGCCCAGGAACGGTAATGCAGGCGGGCGATATCGGCCGCTGGGCGGCGGCGAGAACGGCCAGTTCCTCGCCCCTCGCATTCTGGGCATAGGCCGCTGCAAAGGCCTCATGGGGAAGGTAGATGAAGCCGTGGCTATCGGGTGCCAGCTTCGGCGCCTGCGGATGAGGTTCGCCGCGATAAAACACATCGGCCACAGTCTCGCCCTCTTCCGGTGCAAGCGCGGCAACATAGACCAGCGCCTTGACCTTCTCGCTCCGCACGCTGGCGATGACCGCTCCGGCATAGGCGTGGCCGACCAGAACGACCGGACCCGTCACACGCTCCAAGGCGCGCTCCAGGGCGGCGATATCATCAGCAAACGAGGTCAGCGGCAGCGGGGCGGCAGTCACCGCAAAACCGCTGGCCGAAAGCGGAGCAATGACCTTTGCCCAACCCGAACCATCGCCCCACGCACCGTGGACGAGGACAATATCGACATTCTGCGAGGATATCTTCTGCGGTGACATCGGCCTTCTCCCTGTGACCTGAAATCGAGTAACCACTTAAGCTGCTCCAGTAGGGTTACGCTCGATGTGCGTAACTTGTCAAGAGCCTTTTAGCAGGTTATATGCTATTCATGTTTTCGAGAGGCAGCCTGGCGTCCATGCCCGGCCACCAAAACAGGAGCCGCAATGGACAACCACTCTCCCGCCATTTTCGTCGGCGACACGCTGGGGCTGGATTTTCTGAATTCGGTGGCGACACCCCTCGATGTCCAGGTCGACTGGATCGAGGACGGCGAAGGCCTGCTTCGCTGGCTGGCGCAGGCGGGGCTGGTGCCGCGCGAGACGCTGGAAGTGATACGCAGCCAAGCCCTGCCGGGCGAACTCGACAAGATCGCCGATCAGGCAAGGAGCCTGCGCGAGTGGTTCAGAACCTTCGTGCATGCACATAGGGGGCGGCCGCTGACAGCCGCAGCGCTGGACGAACTTGAGCCGCTGAACCGCTTGCTGGAGCGTGACGAAGGCTTCAGCCGGATCACGGCAAAACAGCCGGGCGAAGGCGGTGGCCTTGATTTTCAGTCGATGCGCAAGTGGCGCTCGCCGGAGGCGCTGCTTCTGCCGATCGGCGAAGCGCTCGGGCGCTTCGTCTGCACGGAGGATTTTTCAGACGTGAAGGCCTGCGAGGGGCATGCCTGCACCCTGCTCTTCGCCGACCATACGCGCGGCCACCGCAGGCGTTGGTGCAGCATGGCCATGTGCGGCAATCGCGCCAAGCAGACGGCCCATCGGCATCGGCTGAAGCAGGGTCAATAGGCGGCGAAGGGCCGCTCGCGTCGTCTCTTTGCATGTCGCAGATCGGGTCGAGCCGAAACCTGTTCGTCCCGGCGTGACGTCATCTCTGTGCCTGCCTCAAGCAGGTGGATCCGGGGCTCGGCAAGTGAAAACCGAACGAGATCCCCCGCCTTCGGGCTACCTGCCGCCTTGACGAGAGCACGGACTTCGTTGCCGCACTTCGAACTCAGCGGAAGAGGACAGCAATTCCAGAAAGATGAATTTCGATTTCGGAGTGATAGTTCCAGGCGTTTCGCTCCCAGGGATAATCGTCCGCACGCCACAGGAAGGTCTCGTTCGCGTTCGTCACAATATGTTCGACGGCCGGGAGATTTGCTGACATTGCAGGCGGCTTCGCTCCCGATACACGCTTGCCTGCAGTAGGCCCAATGCTGAATCTCCTCGCGCTGTCGTTGAGATCTGTCAACATGGAATCCCAAAGATGCGGTGTTGCGACGGATCGCCAGGCGCGGGACGACCGGGCGGCGGTCCAGCCATATCGATTGTGTGGGAAAGCAGAGCTAGCGGCACGACTGTGACCGCAAGAGCGGCCGGGTCACGGAGAAACTATCAGTCTCCGGCAAAAACGATGCTGGCGTCGCTGACGATAGCGACATGCGAATAAGCGGCCTGGCTGGCAGCTGCAGCATCCGCACGCATGATTGCGGTCACGATGACATCATGCTCGCTGAAGGATTTGGCAAGGCGGCCCGGCAGACGAAACTGGGCACGACGGAAAGGTGCCAGCCTGGCGCGGGTCTGCGTTACCAGCTCGAAAATATGATCGTTGTGAGCGCCGCGATAGAGCTGGCTGTGGAACTCGGTATTGTAGGTGGCGTAGTCCTCCTCGGCGCCGGTACGCACGAGCCGCGCCGACGCACGGTGATCGAGCTCCAGTGTGCGGCGCTCATCAACCGTCATCCGCTCGGCGGACAGGCGCGCGCAGATCGCCTCAAGCTCCGCCATCGCCTCGAACATCGAATGCAGATAGGTGCCACTGACATTCGTCACCACGGCGCTGCGGTTCGGCTCCCGTCCGACCAGGCCCATGGCGCCAAGCTCCCGCAAGGCTTCCCGCACCGGCGTGCGCGACACCTCGAAACGGCCTGCCAACGATATTTCGTCGAGCTTCTCCCCCGGCAGAAGCACGCCCGTTACAATCATATCCGCAATGGAACGCACCATCTGCTCGACGGTCGTTCCGGCTCTGATCACTTCTCTGCGCTTGACTTGCTTCAAGGGGACGAATCTGCCTTCCAATTCTTGCATACAGATTTATGCCAGCGGTCCTCAAAGTCAATTGTTGAATTAAACATATGTTTTTAAATAGTATTTATACGCTTTCCGCCGCTAGAGAAGCGGGATATCGGCTTAGTCTCTCTTTCTAAAGATTAAAAAAAGAGCATCACTTTCCGGAAAGCCTATTTTGCAGCAGAAATCTGCATACACTTTTCGCACGCCTTTTTGCTGCAGGAATTTATGTCATAAAAATCAATATTTTAAAATCTGGCATGGTGATTGCATACACTTTTTCGTAACCCTTTTTACGAACCGGCTACCGCCCCAAGGAGCATGCCCATGACCAGCCTCCTTTCCATGAATCGCCGCAATTTTCTCCGCACCTCCGCAGCCGGCGCTCTCGTCGGCGCCGTGCCGGGCCTCCTGTCCTCCCGCGCCTTTGCCCAGAGCGCGCTCACCGTCGGCTTCATCTATGTCGGCCCCAAGGACGACTATGGCTACAACCAGTCCCATGCCGAGGGCGCGGCCGCCGTCAAGAAGCTCGCCGGAGTGACTGTTGTCGAGGAGGAGAACGTTCCCGAGACCGTCGACGTGCAGAAAACGATGGAATCGATGATCAATCTCGATGGAGCGGCGCTGCTGTTTCCGACCTCCTTCGGCTATTTCGATCCGCATATGCTCGCGATGGCCGCCAAATATCCGGAGGTGCAGTTCCGCCATTGCGGCGGCCTCTGGCAGGCCGGCAAGCATCCGGCGAATACCGGCTCCTATTTCGGCTACATCTTCCAGGGCCAGTATCTGAACGGCGTCGCGGCCGGCTATGCAACCAAAAGCAAGAAGATCGGCTTCGTGGCCGCCAAACCCATCCCGCAGGTTCTGCAGAACATCAACGCGTTCCTCCTCGGCGCCCGCTCGGTCGATCCCGCCATCACCTGCCAGGTGATCTTCACGGGCGAATGGTCGCTGGCCGTCAAGGAAGCCGAGGCCACCAATGCGCTCATCGACCAGGGCGCGGATGTCATCACCTGCCATGTCGACAGTCCGAAGGTGGTTGTCGAGACAGCCTCCGGACGCGGCGCTTTCGTCTGCGGCTATCATGCAAATCAGAGCCCGCTTGCGCCGGCGAAATACCTGACCGGTGCCGAATGGGCCTGGGGGAATGTCTATTCGGATTTCGTCAAGAAGGCGCAGGCCGGCGAAAAGCTCGGCAATTTCGTGCGCGGCGGCCTGAAGGACGGCTTCGTCAAGATGAGCCCGCTCGGTCCCGGCGTTTCCGATGAATCCCGCAAGAAGTTCGAGGCGACGCTCGCTCAGATGATGGCCGGCAGCTTCTCGGTCTTCAAGGGCGCGCTCAAGGACAACAAGGGCAATGTCGTCATCACCGCGGACAAGAGCTACGCCGAAGATGCGATCGAGCTCGAGAGCATGAGCTATCTGGTCGAGGGTGTCGTCGGATCGACCGCCTGATCACAAGGGGAGAAGCGTCATGACGGCAGAAATTGACGACCGCACCCTGTCCATTCCGGCCGAAAGGCAGGCTCTCCTGCGCCCGGCGCTCGAGTGGCTCGCGCGAAAAGCCGAGCCGGTGGCAATCACGCTTGGCGCCATATTGGCAGGCACGGCGCTCTTCTCCCTGTTCATCCTTTCGGTCGGCAAATCGCCGGCCGACCTCTATCGCTTCATGTATACCGGCGGTTTCGGCAGCTGGTTTTCCGTCCAGAACAGCCTGAGCCGCGCCTCTCCCCTGCTGCTCACGGCGCTTTGCGTCGCACTGCCGGCAAGGCTCGGTCTCGTCATCATCGGCGGTGAGGGTGCAGTCGTTCTCGGCGGCGTCGCGGCGGCGGCGATCGCGCTGCCGATCGTCGGCCTGCTGCCGCCGATCGTCACTCTCGCCCTGATGGCGCTTGCCGCCATGGTGATCGGCGGCATCTGGATCGGTCTTTCCGGCTTCTTGCGCCACTATCGCGGCGTCAACGAAACCATTTCATCGCTTCTGCTCGCCTATATCGCCATCGCCCTGATGAACCAATTCGTCGAAGGGCCCCTGCGCGATCCGGCAAGCCTCAACAAACCCTCCACCAAACCGCTGCCGCACGACTATATGCTCGGCAACATTCCGGGCATGGATGTGCATTGGGGCCTCGTCATCGGCATCGTCGCCTGCATCCTCTCCTGGATCCTGATCGAGATGACCAGCTATGGATTTGCCGCACGCATCGCCGGCGGCAATGTCCGGGCCGCGCAGATCCAGGGCTTGCCCGTCGGCCGCCTCATCGCCGGTTTCACGGCGATCGCCGGCAGCTTCGCGGGTCTGGCCGGCATGATCGAGGTCGCCGCCGTCCAGGGCAGCGCCAATGCGTCGCTCGCCGCCGGCTACGGCTACACCGGCATCCTCGTCGCCTTCCTCGCCCGGCACAATCCGCTGGCGATCATCCCGGTCGCCATTTTGCTCGGCGGCATCGATGCCTCCGGCGGGCTCATCCAGCGCCGCATGGGCCTGCCCGACGCGACTGTTCTGGTCCTGCAGGGCACGCTCTTCATCGTCATTCTGTTTTGCGAAACCTTCTACGGCCGTTTCAAGATCTTCAATCCCGACCTCTGGAAAAGGAGCGCATGATGGACGACACTGCCATCGGTCTTTGGGGCGTGCCCCTTGCCATCTTCGCCGGCGCAATCCGCGTGTCGACCCCCTTCATCTTCGTCAGCCTCGGCGAGACGATCACCGAACGCTCCGGTCGCATCAATCTTGGGCTCGAAGGCACGCTCGTCTTCGGCGCCATGATCGCCTATGCCATCGCGGTCCTCAGCGGTTCGGCCTGGCTCGGCGTTCTGGCTGCCATGGCGACCGGCGCTGTCTTCGGCGCAGTGCACGGCTGGATATGCAAGTGGCCGAAGGTCAATGACATCGCCATCGGCATCGCGATGATGCAGTTCGGTCTCGGCCTTGCCTTCTTTCTCGGCAAGCCCTTCATCCAGCCCGTCGCGCCGCATCTGCCGGCAATCCCCTTCGGCTTCTGGTCGAGCCTGCCGCCGGTAGAGGCCGCGCTCAATATCAATATCCTCTTCATCCTCGGGGCAGTGCTTGCCGTCGTCTTATGGTGGGCGCTGAAGAACACCCGGATCGGCCTTGTGCTGCGCGTCGTCGGCGACAGCACGGATGCGGCGCGCGCCATGGGCATCAATCCCGACCGCGTCCGGCTGCTGGCAACGGCCGTCGGCGGTTCGCTGGCGGCAATCGGCGGCGCCTATCTCTCACTCTACTATCCGGGCTCCTGGAACGAACGCATCTCGTCGGGCCAGGGCCTGATGGCCGTGGCGCTGGTGATCTTCGCCCGCTGGAACCCGATTGGCTGTTTCGTCGCGGCACTTCTCTTCGGCGGCGCCGGCGCACTCGGTCCGGCCCTGCAATCGGTCGGCGTGACCCAGGGATATTATCTTTTCTACGCCGCTCCCTACGTGCTCACGCTCGTCATCATGATCATCACTTCCTCGCCCACGCGCGCGCTTGCCGGCGCTCCGGGCGCACTCTCGCTCACCAAATAGGGAGATCAGCCATGAACCATCCCGCGACCGCCACCGCAGACCAGACGCTGGCCTATATCGATGCCGACCCCTATGTTTGGCCCTATAACGGCGCCTTGCGACCCGACAATACCGCCCTCATCATCATCGACATGCAGACGGATTTCTGCGGGCCGGGCGGCTATGTCGACCACATGGGCTACGATCTGTCGCTGGTGCGCGCGCCGATCGAGCCGATCAAGAGAGTTTTGGCCGCCATGCGCGCCAAGGGCTATCACATCATTCACACCCGCGAGGGCCATCGCCCGGATCTGGCCGACCTTCCGGCCAACAAGCGGTGGCGGTCGCAGCGCATCAATGCCGGCATCGGCGATCCCGGCCCCTGCGGCCGCATCCTCGTGCGTGGCGAACCGGGCTGGGACATCATCGATGAGCTGAAGCCGATCGAGGGCGAGACGATCATCGACAAGCCGGGCAAGGGTTCGTTCTGCGCCACCGATCTGGAACTCATCCTCAATCAGAAGCGCATCGAAAACATCATCCTGACCGGCATCACCACCGATGTCTGCGTCCATACCACCATGCGCGAGGCCAACGACCGCGGCTTCGAATGCCTGCTCCTCGAAGACTGCTGCGGCGCGACCGACTACGGCAATCATCTGGCCGCCATCAAGATGGTGAAGATGCAGGGCGGCGTCTTCGGCTCCGTCTCCAATTCCACGTCCCTCGTGAGCCAGCTGCCATGAGCGTCATCCGCGACACGCCCCTGCCCCAGGCGGGCAAAGCCGTCGGCATCGAAACGCTTGATATGACCATGCGCTTCGGCAGCTTTACCGCGCTCGACCATGTGTCGGTCAGCATTCCGGCCGGCAGCTTCCACGCCCTGCTCGGCGAAAACGGCGCGGGCAAATCGACCCTGGTCAAATGCATCATGGGCTTCTACCACCAGACATCCGGCTCGCTGTCGGTCGACGGCCGCGAAGTGACGATCACCTCGCCGAAGGATGCCGCCGCCTATGGGCTCGGCATGGTCTATCAGCATTTTACGCTCGTGCCGTCGCTGACGGGCGCTGAAAACCTCGTCATCAGCCGCACGGAAGTGCCCGCCGTCATCAACTGGCCCAGGGAGCGCAAGGCGCTCGCCGCGTTCATGGAGCGCATGCCCTTTCAGATTCCGCTGGACCGGCCTGTCAGCCAACTGGCCGCCGGCGAAAAGCAGAAGCTGGAGATCGTCAAGCAGCTCTATCTCGGCCGCAGCTTCCTCGTTCTCGACGAGCCGACCTCGGTGCTGACGCCGGCCGAAGCCGACGAGATGCTCGGTCTGGTGCGTGGCATGACCGAGCGCGGCGAGCTTACCGTATTGATGATTTCCCACAAATTCCACGAGGTGACCAAGTTCGCCGACGCGGTATCGATCCTGCGCCGCGGCAAGTTGATCGGCGGTGGCAAGGTGGGGGAATTATCAACAGCAGAGATGGCCGCGATGATGATCGGGGACGTCAAGCTCGCCGAACTCGATACCCGCATCCCCGTGACCGAAGCGGCGAAGCCGGTGCTGCGCATCGAACAGGTCAAGGCCCCGGACCGCTCCGGCCTGAAGACCATAGAGATCGACAGCCTGACGGTGCATGCTGGCGAGATCGTCGGCATTGCGGGCATATCCGGCAATGGCCAGAAGGAACTCACCGAGATCCTTGCCGGTCAGCGGACGACACAAGCCGGCTCCGTCACCGTCAAGGGGGCCGCCTATGGTGCCACGCGACCGGAGACGCGCCGCAACAATGTCCGCTTCATTCCAGAGGAGCCGTTGCAGAATGCCTGCGCGCCGCGCATGAGCGTCAGCGAAAATCTGGCCTTTCGGACCTTCGATCTCAAGGAGAGCGGTGCGGATGCGATCTGGCTCAACAGGAACAAGATCAGGAAGGGCGCAACTGCGCTCATAGCCGATTTCAAGGTCAAGACGGCTTCGCAGTCCTCGCCGATCGCGGCCCTGTCCGGCGGCAATGTCCAGCGCGCCGTGCTGGCGCGGGAGCTGACGGGTGAGGTCGATCTCCTGATCGTCTCCAACCCCTGTTTCGGCCTCGACTTTTCCGCCGTCGCCGAAATCCGGGCCCGTATCATGCGCGCCCGCAATGCGGGGGCTGCCGTGTTGCTGCTGTCGGAGGATCTGGATGAGCTGATGGAAATGTCCGACCGGATCATGGTGATCTCCGAGGGCAAGCTCGTCTATGAGACCGCGGCGCGAAGCGCCGATATTTCGGTGATCGGCGCACATATGGCGGGGCATCACTGATGAGAGAGATCCCCGCCCAACCCTTCGCCTTCCCCCTGCAACGCGATGCTGTCGCGCTTGTAGTCATCGACATGCAGCGCGATTTCGCCGAGCCGGGCGGCTTCGGAGCAAGTCTTGGCAATGATGTCAGCCGCATCACCAGGATCGTCCCGGATGTGAAGCGGCTGATCGAAGGCTTCCGCAAGGCCGGCCTGCCGGTCATCCACACGATGGAATGCCACAGGCCAGACCTTTCGGATCTGCCCGCTGCCAAACGAAACCGTGGCAATCCCACGCTCAGGATCGGTGACGAAGGCCCGATGGGGCGCATTCTTATTGTCGGCGAACCCGGCACCGCGATCCTGCCCGAGCTCGCACCGATCGACGGCGAGACCGTCATCGAAAAGCCGGGCAAGGGTGCTTTCTACGCGACCGAACTCGGCGATATCCTTGGGGATAGGGGCATACGGCAGCTCGTCTTTGCGGGAGTGACGACAGAGGTCTGCGTCCAGACCACCATGCGCGAGGCGAACGACCGCGGCTATGAATGCCTGCTCGCCGAAGAGGCCACCGAAAGCTATTTCCCTGAGTTCAAGGCCGCCGCCATCGCGATGATCCGCGCACAAGGCGCGATCGTCGGCTGGACAGCGCATGTCGATGACATTCTGGAGACCATCAATCATGCCTAGGACGACGCGCGAAACCCTGACGACGGGTGGCTGGAAGGATCTGGCCTTTGGTCCCTTTCGCGAGGACGTCACCATTCATTGGATCCAGCCTTTCGAAGGAGACCAGCCCGGCGTTGCCCTTTTGAAATACGAAGCCGGCGCTTCCGTGCCCCGCCACAGGCATGAAGGGCTTGAAACCATTCTCGTGCTCGAAGGCATACAATCGGATGAAGCCGGCGACTACGCCAGGGGCTGCTATATCGTGAATGCTGCGGGTACCGAGCATTCGGTTTGGAGCGATACGGGCTGCGTCGTGCTCATCCAATGGGACCGACCGGTGACCATATTGGAGGATAGCTGATTGGCCCTGTGTGCCTCCTCCATACATGCGTCGGCACCGCATTCTTCCTATTTCTTCTTCGGTGCCAGTTCCCACTTGCCCTGGGCGTTCTTCACGAAGCGACGATCTCCTTTGTAGAACGTCACGGCGCCCGTCCGATCGACCTTGATCGCGGTTGGCAGCGGCTGGGCCGCCGCCTTCAGCCGTTCGACCAGCTCAAATGCCTCTTCCCGCTTGCCTGCTTCGATGAGCGTCATCAGCTTTGACTTGTATTCCATCCTTATACTCCTATTCATGGAGGACTGGGGACCGACGAATTAGGCGGTCAGTCGTCTCTACATATTGATCAGCCAGTACGGCGTTGCATGAACAGCGAACGCAGTGCCACAACCACCACGCAAGCACTTGAAACCAGGAAAATGGCGCCCGACATCGCGTAAATCGTCGGGGAGGCACCAGCATTCATCTTGCCGAACAGCACGACCGGCAGCGTGTTTTGTCGGCCTGCGAGATAGAAGGCGCGTGTAAACTCGTTGAGCGACAGCAGGAACGAAAAGATGAACGCGCTTATGAGACCCGGCCGGACAAGCGGCAGGGTGATATCGTAGAATTGCCGGAAACGGCTTGCGCCGAGATCATCCGCCGCCATCAGATAGGTGCGCTTGACGGCGGCGAAGCTCGTCAGAATGACGATGAAGGCGAACGGCATCGCCCAGAGCAGATGGCCGGCGATCACAGTCAATGCCGATGCTTTCACGCCGGCCCGGCTGAGGACCGTCGAAAGCGCCAGTCCCTGTATGACACCCGGCACGAACATCGGCAAAAGCACCGTCAGAAACCATGCGGTGCGGCCGCGATGAAGCTGGCGGTAAGCAAGTGCTGCGGCCAGCGACAGGGCCGTCGCGATGACCGCCGTCGCAAGTGCGATGATGAGCGATTGGCCGAGCGCGGCGATGAGCGCATGCTCCGAACCGAGCGCTTCGTACCACTTCAAGGTTACGTCGGAGAGACGCGGCAATCCCGGCTGCAGCGACGGATTGAACGAGACGCCAAGCAGATAGAGCGGCGGGGCATAGATCACCGCAAGGCCGACCACGGTCAGCGTCCAGATGACGATGCGAGGAGTCGTTCCTTCCCTGACGATCATTGGCCGCGATCCTCAAACAGCGAGGCCAGGCCGAATACGGCGTCCCCGATCAGGACCAGCCCGAAGACGACGACCAGCATGAGCGTCGAGATAGCGAAGGCGAGCGGGAAATTGGCAACGCGCATCACGTCATTGATCATGACCGAGACGATGGAAGCACCGGCGCCACCGAGCATCTGCACCTCGGTCGAAGAGCCCGCGACCATGACAAAAACAAACAAAAATCCAGCAAAGACGCCGGAATAGGTCAGCGGCAGCAACACCGTGCGCGCCATGGTCCAGAAACCGGCGCCGAGGTCCCTCGCCGCCGCCATCGCAACCGGATCGACGCGGCGCATGGAGAGCAGGATGGGGAAGGCCGCAAACGGCAGATAGGACGCGATCAGCCCGACAATCACGGCGAAGTCGCTGAACAGCAGCCAGTCGAGCGGCGCATCCGTTATCCCAGCCTGCTGAAGGAGCGTATTGATGACGCCGGTGCGACCAAGCAGGAGCCGCCAGGAGAAGGAGCGAATGAGATAAGAGGTGAAGAACGGGATCGTCAGAAGCGCCGCGAGCGCGATCGACAGTCTGGGCCCGGCGAGGAAATACATCGCATAGGCAGTGGGGTAGGCGATCACAAGGCAAATGCTGGCCGTCAAAAACGCCTTCCCGAGCGTGGAGAGGAATACACTCCAGCGCCCCGCCTCCAGAATAGAGCCATAAGCGGCAACGCTGAATTCCGGCTTGATCCAATAGGTTGCGGAATCCCAGGCACAGAAGCTCCAAACCACGACCAGGATCAGTGGCGCAAGGCCAAGCACAAGGATGGCTGCGAGCGGTGCTGCCAGCAATAGACTCGGTGTCTTCATATCCTCGGTCCGCTTCTAAGAGCATCCATCGGCTTTGATCCCCGTCGGCTCGGGGCCGGTCGTCCTCTTTGGAAAGACAGGCCAGCCCCGGTCCATCGCATCACATCAGGCGTTGCGCAGCTTCTGCCACCATTCTTCGTAGAGTTGGAAATTATCCGGGCGGCAATTCTGCCAGTAGACCTTCCCGGAGAACTTGGCCTTCACATGGTCGGCAAGCTTGGCCACATCGTCCGCCTTGTATTCGTCCGGATGGGCCTTGGCGTAGGCAAGGTTATTGTCGGTCGGCACGAGGTAGCCGCGCGCCTTGCCCAATTCGCAGCCGTAGAGACCGGCGAGCAGACCATCGACGAACTTATGGGCAACGTCGGCCTTGCCGCGCCCCGCGGCACCCTTGAGTAGCACCGTGTTGTTGCCCCAGCCTTCATAGCCTTCCACCGGAGCGGCATATTCCACCTGAAGTCCGCGCTTGCGGCCCTCGTAGACGATCGGCTCCCAGCCGGTCATCGCGTCGACTTCCTCGTTGGCCACCAGCTGTACGCCCTGTTCCCAACCGTTCCAGAAGGTGCGGAACTGGCCGTCCTTCTTGTGCTTGATCAGGAATTCCATGACGAGGCCGAGCTCGGATTCCGAAAGGTTGCCGGGATCCTTGATCGGCTTGTTTTCTGCACCCTTGAGGTAGATGGCGGTGAAGATGGCGCTGTTGATCCAGGCGTCTTCCATGGCGACCCGGCCCTTGAGCTTGGGATCGAAGATCACGCCATAGCTGTCGACCTTGCCGAGCTTATCGGGGCGATAGATGATGGAGTCGGCGTTTACCACGGTCGGAATGCCGTATTGCTTTCCCTCGTAGGTCAGTGTCGGAATATCCTTCGCCCACTGCCAGATGCCGGCAAAGTTCGGGATCTTGGAGAGATCCCACGGAGCGATCAGCCCCTGCTTGGCGAGCTCGCGTTCGGCGCCGCCCTGAAAGCCACCGACATCGAAAAGATCGTTGGCGTTGCCGGCGGCAAGACGGGCGACGACGGGACCGACATCGTTGCCATTATCGGTGAATTCGGGCGAAACACCACTCTGGCTTGCAAATTCTTGCCATTTGTCGCCGATGTCGAGCGTCGCGGTGGCCCAGAATGCAACCGACGCCTCATCAGCCATGGCGCTGTTGGCACCGAGCCCACCAACGGAAAGCGCGGCCGCACCCGCGCCCATGAGCTTCAGCATGTCGCGGCGTTGCAGATTGCTCCTCAAGGCGGAGGAGGCGGAATTACTGCCTTTGTTCATCGTGTTATTCCCTTCCCTTTTTTCCGAGTATTTCAGCCATTTAGGTTCTACTCATCGCCTCCAGCCAGCGCCGGCATTCCGGAGCGGTCAATCAGAAGTGCTGCACCCGGCTTCAGCCGCACGCGCACCCACTCGCCCGGCATGGGGGGGGTGGTATCCGCACTTGTCGTCACCACCATGCGCTGGCTGTCGGCGAAGGCAAGGGCAACGTCATGGCTGAGCCCGCGATAGACGCTTTCTACTACTTTAAGTTCAATTGTATCGGGCTCGCTTTCAACGCTCGCGAGAAGTTCTATTCGGTCTGGTCGAATCGCCACGAAGGCATCGGCGGGCTTGGTCCCGGCAAACGTAGCGGTCAGTTTTTGACCTGCGATGACAACCACCGCCCGGTTGTCCGAAATCGAGATGCTCTCCGGCTTCAACAATGTATCGATGCCGACGAAACGTGCGACGAAAGCATTGGCCGGAGCCTCGAAGAAGCGTGCCGGCGTGTCGATCTGTTCGATGCGGCCGCTGTGCATCACCGCCATGCGATCCGAGAGGCTGAGCGCCTCATCCTGATTGTGGGTGACGAGAATGAATGTCGCGCCGGTGCGCTTGTGGAGCCGCCCGAATTCGTCCCGCATCTGTTGGCGCAAGCGCTCGTCAAGCCCGGTCAGGGGCTCGTCGAGCAACAGGATGCCGGGTTCCATGACAAGCGCGCGGGCAAGCGCCACGCGCTGACGCTGACCGCCGGAAAGGAGATTGACGTCGCGATCCGCGAAACCGGAGAGTTCGACAAGGTCCAGAGCCCCCTCGACCTTGGTCTTCAGCGCAGAACCGGACAGCCCCCGCAATTTCAGCCCGTAGCCGATATTCTGCGCGACATTCATATGCGGAAACAGCCCAAGCGACTGGAAGACGGTGTTGACCGGCCGGCGATTGGCCGGGACGCCGGCCATGTCCTTGCCATCGAAAAGGACGCGGCCTGATGTCGGCTCGTCGAAGCCACCGATCAGTTTCAACAGCGAACTCTTGCCGCAGCCTGACGAGCCAAGCAGGGTGAAGAACTCCCCTGCGTTCACGTCGAGCGTCACGTCATCGACGGCGCGAACCGGACCGTAGCTTCTGACGATATGGTCAAGACCGATCGCTATCGCCACGTCAGATACCTCCCCCATCGCGTTCACGAATGAGGAGCAGGCCCTCCTCGCTCACCTCGAGCTCCTGCCCGGCGACCACCAGCGACGTCGAGGTCGGTTCCTCGACGAGGAGCGGGCCTGAGATCTTCTCCAGATACGGCAATTTTGTGCGCTCGTAGACCGGGCAAGGCGTCCATCCGATCGCTCCGCCGAAATAGACCTCTCGCTGGCCCTTTAAGGCAGCGTCCAGCGAGCGGCCGTCAGGCTTCAATTTCGGAATGGCGATGACCGGGCCGCGCAACACCGCCTCAAGATGGATCATGGTGATCTCGATCGCCGAGGCCGGAAGGCGGAAGGCATAAGCGCGCTCATGAGCGGCATGATACCGCTCGGCAAAACTTTCAGTGTCATCGCCGGGTTCGAACAGGGCGAAGACGCCGTGCTCCTGGCCACGATAGCGGGCTTCGACGCGGCAGGTGTACCGTATGTCGGCCGCAGCGCCCTTGGCGAAGTAGGTGACCGCCTCACGCTTCAATCCATCGAAACGGCGCTTCAGCTCATTGATCGCCTCCGGTTCAAGGGGCGAGAACCAGGTACCGCGGAAATCGGCGCGCGGTTCGGCCGCCAGCATTCCCCAGGCCGAGAAGATGCCGGGATGCGGCGGCACCACCGTCACTTTCACCCCGAGATCGCGCCCGAGGCGGGAGGCAAGCGCGGGTCCGGCGCCGCCGGAAATCACAAAGGCAGCGTCGCGCGGATCATGTCCGCGTTGGACCGTCACGAGTTTGAGCGCATTGATCATCGAAGCGTGGGCGATCTCGACGATGGCGAGCGCTGCATCCTCCACGGATAACCCAAGCGGCTCAGCCACGGTTGCGATTGCCGCGACCGCCTTGTCCTTGTCGAGCTGCATCTGCCCATCCGCAAAGCTTGCCGGATCGAAAATGCCAAGCGTGAGCAGGGCATCGGAGAGGGTCGGCTTATCTCCGCCCCGACCGTAACAGGCGGGCCCAGGCATCGAGCCTGCGCTTTCCGGCCCCACGCAAAGCGCGCCGCGCTCGTCGATACGGGCGATGGAGCCACCGCCTGCGCCGATTTCGACGATATCGACGACCGGCACCTGCACGGGGTAGCCGGGTGCAATGCGGGTATGCTCGAGCTTGTATTCGCTATCGAGCGTCGGGCGGCTGTCATGGATCAATGAGCATTTTGCCGTCGTGCCGCCGACATCGAGCGAAAGTATTTCCGATTCGCCAAGCACCGCGCCGATGCGCGCCGCTCCAGCCACCCCGCCGGCCGGGCCGGATTCGACGAGCGTCAACGGGCTCATCTGCGCCTGATCGAATGTCGAGATGCCTCCGTTGGATTGCATGGCGTAATAGGGGCAGGTGAGATCGCGCTCGGTCAATGCGCTTTCGAGGCGCGCGAAGTAGCGCTTGATGATCGGCTGCACATAGGCGTTCAGCACAGTCGTATTGGAGCGCTCATACTCACGCCACTGACGGGAAACCTCATGGCTCGCGCAGACGGTCGCATCCGGCAGGGCGTCGGCCAGTGCCCTGGCACAAAGGATCTCGTGTTCGGGATTGACATAGCTATGCAGGAAGACGACCGCCACCGCCTCCACATTACGGGCGCGGCATTCGCGGATGATGGGCTCGAGATCGTCAAGCACGATCGGGGTCAATACCCGGCCCTTGGCATCCAGGCGCTCACGGACTTCGAAGCGCAGGCTGCGCGGCACGAAGGGCTCCGGGCTCTTGAAATGCAGATTATAGAGATCGGGCCGATTTCCACGGCCGATTTCCAGCACATCGCGAAAACCGGCTGTCGTCACAAGCGCCGTCTTGACGCCCTTGCGCTCAGTGATCGCATTGATGACCGTCGTCCCGCCATGGGCGAAGAAAATCACGTCGCGGGTGGAAAGCCCGTCCTTCTGTTCGGCAAGCTCGATGGCCGAGAGCACCCCTTCGGACTGATCGGGAATAGTTGTCAGGCTCTTGGCGGTGAAAACCTCGCCGGTGCGCTCGTCGTAGCCGACGAGGTCGGTAAAGGTACCTCCCACATCCGTCGCCAATCTGATCATACCGCCACCCTCTCTTCAAATCCGTACCGGCTTTTCGCCTCCTCCTTCGTGATGTAGCCGTTCTCGACATCGCGCCGGACGCTCTCGGCCTCACGAGCGCCTGCCTCGCCCCAGCCGCCGCCGCCGCCGGTGATGATGCGCACGAGATCGCCACGCTTGAGCGCGATATCCGGCTCGCGGCCAAAATTGCGTGTCAGCCCGTCGCGATCCTCCACCTGCAGGAGATTGGGAGTGCCGGGTGCGCCTCCTTCAACTCCCCAGGGGGGAGTTTGTGTCCGCCCGAAGCTGCAATAGGCGGATGCGCCGTCTTCGAGCACTTCATAGTCGCGGATGACTCCGAAGCCGCCGCGACGGCGGCCCGCGCCTGAGCCACCCTCGACATTGAGGGCATAGCGGCGCACGAGCAGCGGGAAACGCGCCTCGATGACCTCGACCGAGTAATTGTAGGTATCGCCGTCGGTGAGGGCGATCAAGGCATTTGCACCGTCCGCATCCTCGCTCGCGCCCCAGCCGCCATGCTGCGGCTCGATATGGATGAAGGGTTGGCCCGCCGCATCCTTGCCGGCGAGATAGACAACGCAGAGGCTTGTGTAGGACCCCGCCGAAAACCGTTCCGGCATGAGCCCGGCAAGGGCCTTCCACACAAGTTCGGAGGCATGAACCGAGCCTTCGTAATACCAGCCGGTCGGCGACGGCTTTTCCGCCGTAAAAACCGACCCCCGTGGCGCAACGACGGTGAGAGGCCGAAACCAGCCTTCGTTGGAGGGGGCCTGCGGCGCCACCAATGCCTTGAATATGGTGCGCACAGCCGACTGCAGCGCGCCCGCCGCACAATTGATCGGACCGGCAACGGCCGGCGGGCAACCGGTGAAGTCAGCGGTCAGTTGGTCGCCTGCAATCGTCACCGCAACCCTGACTGCGATGGGATCGGTGGTCACGCCATCCCCATCGATGATATCCTCGGCTTCATAGGTCCCGTCAGGCAAGGCGGCAATGGCGGCGCGCGCCTGCTTTTCGCTCACCGTCAGGAGATGATCGAACGCGGCCTCGACGACATCGACGCCATATTTCCGGGCAAGTTCATCCATCCGGCGCGCAGCGACCCGAACAGTTGCCACCTGTGCCGTCAGATCGCCGATGGCAATGTCGGGCAGGCGGACGTTTTCACGGATGATGCGGAGGATTTCGCCGGAGAAGCGGTCGCTACGCACCACCTTGACGCCGGGCAATCTCAGCCCTTCCTGAAAGACCGAGACGGCATTGGGCGCAAGCGAGCCGGGAACCGAGCCGCCGACATCGAGATAATGGGCAACATTGATGGCATAAGCCAAAATCCGACCATCGAAGAAGATCGGCTTGACGATGGCAAAATCGCAGGCATGCGTGCCGCCGGAATAGGGATCGTTCGTGAGCAGGATGTCCCCGTCCTCGAGATCCTCGCCATAGAGTGCGATCAGAGATTTGACCTGCATGCCGAAAGTACCGGTGAACAGCGTGATGCCGTTCATCTGCGCGACCAGTTCCCCGGTGTGCGTCAGGAGACCGCAGGCGAAATCGAGCACCTCGTAGATTACCGGGCTCATCGAAGTTCTGGCCATCACCACGCCCATCTCATCGACGGTTGCAGTCAGCTTGCCTTCGATGATCTCCTGGGTCACGGGATCGACAGTGGTCACGAAGCACCCCTCAACGCTATGTTATTAAAACATAGATTAGGGATGAATTGATCACCTCGATAGCCTTCCTGATGGGTGGGCGAGCCGCAATCCATATCCTACCCATTCAGGTGGGTTAACGACTTAGGATACCTTTGTCACGCGCCACGGACACCGCCGCAGTCCGGGTCGAGACATTGAGCTTGGCGAAGATATTGCGCAGATGGAACTTGATCGTGTTGTCGGAGAGCTTAAGGGCGCGGCCGATTTCCTTGTTGGAAAGTCCGGCGCTCAGCAGTTCCATCACCTTGCGCTCGCGGCTGGTAAAGCCGGACATATCCTCGCCGGCCGATGCGTGCTGCGCCTCATCGGCGACCACAAGCAAGGATTCGAGCCGTTTGCGGGTAATATCCGCGACGGCCGGATGATCGGCGAGCACACGAAGATCGGCGAGCCGCACCGCGTGCTCGAGATGGAGGAGCGTGCGGTAATCAGCAAGCGGCATCGTCAACACGAGATCGGAAAGGCGGGTCGCGGCCAGATCGGCACGGCCCTCGGCTGTGAGAAGCCCGATCTCGATGAGCTCGAGCTCAATGGCGCGCAGGGTATGCGGGCGCTGAGCCTGGCGCGTGATCAGCCGATTGAAAACGTCGCGTGCCTTCGAAGGTTCGCCGAGCGCCAGGTACGCGCGTGTCCAGAAGAGCGATGGGGTCACGCCACGCAGATGGATTGACAATGCATTGGCACGATCCGAGGCCTCAGCCTGCGCGCCGAAGCCGTTGGCCTCGGCATGGCGGATCGCCTGAGCCAGATCGCCCGACGCCAACAAAAGCAGGGCCCGCTCGCCATCGACCAAGCGGATGAGCCTATCGAAGCCACGGCGGCGTGCAACCGCGCGAACGCGATCCATGGCGGCATGGGCGGCAAGATGGTCCCCGCGCATGCGGAGGATCCGCTGTTCAGCCATGAAGCCGGCGGCAAGAAGATCAAACCAGGTGTCGTGACGTTCAAGATGCGGCAGCGCCCAGCCCAGCGTTTCCGCTGCCGCTTCCGTGTCGCCGCGGATGGAAAGAAGCTCGGCCTTCAGCACCTGGCCGACGGCATCGAGGTCGCTACCGGGGCCGATATTGGTCTGCGCTTCGCGGATCAGCTGGTCATAGGCCGAAATCGCGCTCGCGCAATCTCCCGAGAGGAAGGAGGCCTGACCGACATGGGTATAGAGATGCATCGCGCCGAAATCGGCACCGCCGTCGCGAAAGGCGCGGATGGCAAGCTGACCATAGTGCAATGCGCGGTCGAGCTCGCTGCGGATCAGGAAATTGTATGAGAGCATGTTCAGCGCGAGCGCCCGATGGATAAGCTCCACGCCGTCCGGCCGCTGCAAGTCGTCCTCGAGTGCCGAAAGATCGGCCGCACTTGCCCAACGATCCATGTAGAGCGCCATGAGAATGCGCACGACACGGAGATCCTTCGCCAGCGTCTCGTCAGCGGCAACAGCACGCTCCGCTATGGCGATATAATGGTTGGCGGCGTCGAGCTGCGCCGCCTTGGCGCAGAAAATCGCAAGCCCAAGGGTCGCAAGCGGAAAGCGACCAAGATCGATCTCGGCAGCGCGCCCGCTCAGCGCCTGGAAGAGCGTTGCGCCGCCGCGTGTGGTGGCGTAGATGCGCCGCCAGCCGCCGGCAGTTTCGACGATGCGCGCCGCGAGATTGGCGTCATCCGCGAGAAGCGCGTGCTGGACCGCCCGCTCGATATCACCCTGAGCTTCGAACCAGCGCGCCGCCCGGTTCAGCGTGCGCTTGGCGTCAACACCCCTGCGGCTGGCGGTTTCCTTCAGGAACGCGTTGAAGACCGGATGATAACGCATCCAGTTGCCGGGTCCGGCAAGCAGGGTGACGGGAAGGGCGTGCTGGTTCAGCCGTTCGATGATGCCCGCGCGCGCTCCCCCTTCCAACACCGCCTCGAGCAGACCACGATTGAAGGCAGGCAAGGCGGCGGTCTCGATCAGAAACAGACGGATGTCCTCAGGCAAATGTTCAAACACCTGCTCCGAGAGATAGGAGCCCATGTCGGCACTCCCGCCGTCGAACGAGGCCAGAATGGAATAACCTTCGTCCGCTTCCGAAACCAGCAGGCTCACCATCTGCAGCGCCACGGCCCAGCCCTCCGTCCGGCGATTGAAGGAGCCGACCTGCTCTTCGGTCAGATGGATACCCTTGCCGGCAAAGAATTCCCGCGCCTCGGAATCGGAAAAGCCGAGTTCGGCAATACCAAACTGCTTGAATTCGCCGCTGAGCCGCAACGCAGAAAGGGGAAAGCGCGGCGGGCTGCGGGTCACCAGCACCAGTTTGACGTGGCTGAGCGAGGGATCGGCGAGGATCTTCGCCATCAGCGCCTCGGTCGCATCCGTCTGAGCGAAATGATAATCGTCGAGGAAGACGATGACGGGGCCCTCGAGCTTGCGCAGGCGCGTCGCAAGAACGGAAAGAAGCGCGCTTGCCGGCAGATTGCCGGCGTCGCCGCCGTCCTCGGCCAGAAGCGGCTCCAGCGCATCGATGAGGGCAAGAAGAAAGGTGGCCTGATCCATATGCTCGGCATCAAGCGAGGCCCAGCAGAGACTGACACCTTCCTCCTTCAGCAGCTCGTACCATTGCGCCGCAAGCGAGGTCTTGCCGTAACCGGCAGGCGCCACGATGGTCGTCAGCCGACGCAGTCCGGCGCGCTGAAGCTGCCGCAACAGATCGCCGCGCTTGATGGTTTGCTGTCCGCTTGTTGGAGGAGCAAATCGGTTCTGTCCACTCATGGGGCGCGATGATGCGGACTTGGCAGGCTCTTGGCAAGTCAAGCTAAACCTCGTCTCTTAGTTGTCCCCTGTGGGGCAAATCTGGAAACGATTTCAGTCATTGCGCATGCTTCGAGGAAGACGACCGACAGAGATCGGTCTCGCTTACCACACAGCGGGCTTCGATGGCGGACCCGCCGAAACGGGACCGTCATCGCTTCATCGTATCAATAGATCTCCGGCACGTACATTTCCAGCGGCACCGGCGTGCGATGATAGTCGGCATTGCGCATGCGCTCGGGCAGGATGATTTCCGGCTTCGGCACATTTTCATAGGGGATCTGGGTGAGGAGATGCGCGATGCAGTTGAGGCGCGCCTTCTTCTTGTCGACGGCGTGCACGACCCACCACGGCGCTTCCGGAATGTGAGTACGTTCCAGCATCTCTTCCTTGGCCTTGGTATATTCCTCCCAGTGCACGCGGCTCTGGAGGTCCATCGGCGACAGTTTCCATTGTTTCAGCGGATCCTGAATGCGCATGCCGAAACGGAATTCCTGCTCCTCGTCGGTGATCGAGAACCAGTATTTGATGAGGATGATGCCAGAGCGCACCAGCATGCGCTCGAAATCGGGAACAGAGCGGAAAAATTCTTCGAGCTCCTCCGATGTGCAGAAACCCATGACGCGCTCGACGCCGGCGCGGTTATACCAGCTGCGGTCGAACAGCACCATTTCGCCGGCGGTCGGCAGATGGGCCGTGTAGCGCTGGAAATACCATTGATGACGCTCGCGCTCCGACGGCGCCGGCAGCGCGACCACGCGGCAGACGCGCGGATTGAGGCGCTGCGTGACCCGCTTGATGGCGCCGCCCTTGCCGGCGGAATCGCGGCCCTCGAACAGCACGACAACCTTCAGCTTCTTGTATTGCACCCAGTCCTGCAGGCGCACGAGTTCGTGCTGGAGGCGAAAGAGCTCGCGGAAATAGATCCTGCGGTCGAGCGAGGGGCCGGTCTCGTCACCCATCCCCTCGGCAACCAGCTCGTCCAGGCGATCTTCCTCGAGCTGCATCTCCAGTTCTTCGTCGAAGCTATCGACAATCTCGTCCTTGATGCGGTTGAGCCGATCCTGGGTCTCTTCGGTCATTGCGCGCTTCCTGCTCTGTTTTCCTATTGATGTTGAAATATTCGACCGGAAGGAGCCAGCGCGCTCGCGCTCACTCAAGTCGCGGTATTACTCGGCAGTCCAGCCGCCATCGACGGAAAGCGTCGTGCCGGTGATCTGCTTGGCCGCGTCGCTGCACAGAAATACGGCGACAGCGGCAATTTCATCCACGGTGACGAATTCCTTCGTCGGTTGGGCGGCGAGCAGCACGTCGTGCTTGACCTGCTCTTCCGTCATGTTGCGTGCCTTCATCGTCTCTGGGATCTGCTTTTCGACCAGCGGCGTCCAGACGTAACCCGGCGCGATCGCATTGACGGTGACGCCATCCTGCGCAGCTTCCAAGGCGATCGTCTTGGTCAGGCCGGTGATCCCGTGCTTGGCCGATACATAGGCCGACTTGAAAGGCGAGGCGACCAGCGCATGCGCCGAGGACGTGTTGATGATGCGGCCCCACTTGCGGGCCTTCATGCCGGGAATGGCGGCCTTGATCGCATAGAAGGCGGCCAGAAGATTGATGCGGATGATCGCTTCCCATTTGTCATCCGGGAATTCCTCGATCGGGGCGACAAACTGGATGCCGGCATTGTTGACGAGAACATCGAGGCTGCCGAAGGCTTTCTCGGCATCGCGCACCATTGAGGTCACTTCCTCGCCGTTCATCATGTTGGCGCCGGAATAGCGGCACTTCACGCCGAAATCGGCTTCGATCGCTGCGCGTTCCCTCTCGATCGCGTCGGCATCGCCGAGACCGTTGATCGTAACGTTCGCACCTTCGGCGGCAAAGGCGCGCGCAATCGCAAGCCCGATGCCGCTCGTCGAACCAGTGACCAGCGCATTCTTCGAAGTCAACGAACCCATAATGCAACTCCCGCAATCTCTATGACATGGTTGAGCAAATGGAAAATGCCGAGATGAGCGCACACTGCCAGTGTCATATGTCGCTTTGATAACAGATCCGACGGCCAGTCGGCGGCAACTATCCGGCAACTGACATTTCACTGTCATGCAACCATGCAAGTTTTCGCCGCTGCGCCCGGCGGTTTTCTCCAACTGTGGAAAAATGCGATGAAGGTCGAAGACATTCTGAAGCATGCCTATGCGATGCCGTTGACCAATCCTTCCTATCCTCCCGGACCCTATCGGTTCTTCAATCGCGAATACATCATCATAACCTATCGCACCACGCGCGAGGCACTGCAGGCCGTGGTGCCGGAGCCGCTCGAAATCGACGAGCCGCTGGTGAAATACGAATTCATCCGCATGCCCGACTCCACCGGCTTCGGCGACTATACGGAGACCGGGCAGGTCATCCCGGTCAGATATCGGGGCCAGGCTGGCGGCTACGTCCATTCCATGTATCTGGACGACGATGCGCCGATCACCGGCGGCCGCGAGATCTGGGGCTTCCCGAAGAAACTCGCCAATCCAAAGATCGTCAACGAAGGCGAGGTCATCGTCGGCACGCTGCATTACGGCAGCGTGCTGTGCGCGACGGGAACGATGGGCTACAAGCACAAGCCGGTAGAGCAGGCACCGTTGCTTGCCGCTCTGTCCGAGCCCAATTTCCTGATCAAGATCGTGCCGCATGTCGACGCCAGGCCGCGCATCTGCGAGCTCGTGCGCTACTACCTGACCGATATCACCATCAAGGAAGCCTGGACCTCGCCCGCCGCCCTCGATCTCAGGCCGCATGTGATGGCGGACGTGGCGCGGCTGCCGGTTCTGGAAGTGGTCTCGGCCGTCCATTTCACCGCGGATCTGACGCTCGGGCTCGGCGAAGTCGTTCACGACTATCTCGCCGAGCGCAGGTAACAAAGCCTTACCTTTCCCTTTGCTGGAGATGCACCGTGCTCGAACGAAACGCCAAAGCCGCAGTGCCGACGATCCCCGAAATTGCCGCGCAGTATGATCGTGTCGCCCTGGTATTTCAGGGCGGCGGCGCACTCGGTGCCTATCAGGCTGGCGTCTACCAGGCTCTGGCGGAGGCGGGATGCGAGCCAACATGGCTTTCCGGCGTGTCCATCGGCGCCGTCAACGCGGCCATCATCGCCGGCAACGAGCCGCGCCACCGCCTGCAGCGCCTCGAACAGTTCTGGCAGATCATTTCCGGCCGCAAGATCTGGGCCTACACGCCGGAAGGCGACGTCTTCCGCGACATCCGCAACCGCACCAGCTCATGGATGACCATGACGATGGGGCAGCCCGGCTTCTTCAAGCCGCGCTTCCCCAATCCATGGCTCGAACTGCCGGGCGCAGAGGGCGCTACAAGCTTCTATGATTCCGCCGAACTGAAGAAAACGCTGGAGATGCTGATCGATTTCGACGTGCTGAACGACGGCAAGAAGCGCTTCAGCGTCGGCGCGGTCAATGTCAGGACGGGCAACTTCGTCTATTTCGACACCGACAATCTGCGCATCGAACCGGAACACATCATGGCGAGCGGCGCGCTGCCGCCCGCCTTGCCGGCCGTCCGCATAGAAGGTGAATATTATTGGGACGGCGGCATCGTCTCCAATACTCCGCTGCAATATCTGCTCGACCAGGAGGAGGATCGCAGCTCGCTGGTATTCCAGGTCGATCTGTTCAGCGCGCGCGGCGTGTTGCCGCGCAGCATGCCGGACGTGCTGTCGCGCCACAAGGACATCATGTATTCAAGCCGCACCCGGCAGAACACCGACAATTTCAAGCGTATCCACGGGCTGAAGATGAAGCTGCTCGGCGCTCTGAAGCGCGTCCCGAAGGACCAGCTGACCCCGGAAGAGGAAGAGTTGATCATCGACTATTCCGATGCCGGCGTCGTCAACATCGTCCACCTGATCTATCAGCACAAGAACTACGAGGGCCACGCCAAGGACTATGAATTCTCCGGCACCTCGATGCGCGAACATTGGGACATGGGCCTCGAGGACACCAAGCGCACACTGCGCCATACCGAATGGCTGCTGCCGCCCCTCAGCGACGACGCCGTTGCGATCCACGACCTGCATCGCGAAGACCCGGTCTGAGACGGCACCGTTTTGGTGCCTATGCGCTCGTGAGCATCACGACTTCCGTTCTGATCCGGGCGTCATCGATTTCCACGATCCGATAGCCGAACGCGTCGGTATCCACCCGAAGCGGGTCGGAATGCCTAATGATTTGATAGGAAACAGCCGGCGTGGCGAACTGGCTGATATTCGCTTGGCGGACCTCGTCTATCATGTGGTAATGACCGCAAAATACCGATAGCTCGCAATCGGTGCGGGAAAGAAGCAGCGTCTTGACCTCATCCCGGTCACGCAAGGCGACGCCAGCCTGCTCCAGGGGCGTATCGATCGCAAGGACCGGATGATGCACAAAGAGCGCTGCCTTGCTTACGCCATCGAGTTCACGGGCAAGCCAGGCGCGCTGATCGTCGCCCAGCACGTTATCGGACGAATCAAGAAAGATGCGTTTCAGATGTCCGTTATTGTGTGAAAAGCACATCTTTCCTTCGACGGCACCATCGTCCATGCGACAATGTTGCACGACGTTGGGATAGGTATCGTGGTTGCCGAGGATGATGGACACTTTGAAATCATAGCCGCCCAGAATCTCGAAAAAGCCCCGAACCGATTCCTGCGTCCCGATATCGCCACCAAATACGACATCAGAGATGCCCTTGCCGACGATATCGTCGAGAACTAGCCGAAGATGGTCCTCATGCTCTCGAGGCTCGTCGAGATAGCGCATTTTGGTGCCGGCCATTTCGGCTCCCATCGTCAGTTTCTGGCCGAGGTGAGCGTCGGTTAAGTGAGCGATAACAGTTCTGGTCATTGCCGGACCTCAATTCGAGAAGATGCTGTGGTGTTCAGAGTCGTGATCTAACACCGCAACCTATGATGCCGACCCGACTCGATGCTTCGACCCGTGTCGAAGCGTGGGAACATCTTTCCTGCTAAGATGGCGGCTGACCTCAGGAGCCATGATGATGAACCAACAGCCGAATATTGCCGCCGCAGCCTTTCTGATTGCTGATTCCGCTCGCGCCGTCATGCTCACCGCATTGCTCGACGGACGCGCGCGGCCGGCCGGTGAGCTCGCCTATTGCGCCGGCGTGACCGCGCAGACGGCCAGCTCGCATCTGGGCAAACTGCTGGCGGGCGGCATGCTAACGGTCGAAACGGAAGGGCGTCACCGTTACTATCGCCTGGCCGGCTCTCATGTGGCCCTTGTTCTCGAAAACCTCGCCTCCATAGGACCGAGGGAACCTGTTCGCCGAAGAGCGCTCACGCATGACGCACAAAAACTCCAGTTTGCGCGCTGCTGCTACGACCATCTGGCCGGCCGCGTCGGCGTGGCGGTCGCCTGCGGGCTGCAAGAGCGAGGCTTTCTCGTTGCGGCATCCGATAAACAATTCGAGGTAACGCAAGCCGGCGCGGATTGGTTTGCATGCGTTGGCCTCGAGGTCGCGGCGGTCAAGCCGGGCCGGCGCGGTCTCGCCCGGCAATGCCTCGATTGGACGGAGCGGCAATACCATCTCGCCGGCCCGCTCGGCGTTCGATTCACCGATCTTCTTTGCAGCAAAGGGTGGATACGACGCGCAAAGTCGTCCCGCGCCGTCGAGGTCACGCCTATGGGATGGATAGGGCTGAAAAAGCATTTCGGCATCGAGGAGCAGATATTGAGGGTATCCGGCGATCATACCGTATAGCGGGCGGAGCCCAGGCTCCGCCCTTGCAGCCCTATATCAACCCGCCTCTAGAGAAGTTTTTCCAGCGTAATGGGCAGGTCGCGGATCCGCTTGCCGGTCGCATGGAACACCGCATTGGCGATGGCAGGCGCGACTCCGACAATGCCGACTTCGCCCACACCCTTGCCGCCGAGCGCCGAGGCATTGTGGTCAGGTACACCGACCGAGATCACCTGCAGATCCGGTATGTCCGAATTCGTCGGCACGAGGTAATCGCCCACATTGTTGTTGACGGTTCGCCCGTTGCGCATGTCGACCAATCCCTCCTCGAGGAGTGCCTGACCGATGCCCATGATGATGCCGCCCCGCCACTGGCTCTCGACCAGCCGCGGATTGTAGAGCCGGCCGCAATCGAAGGCCGATACCATGCGGGACACCCGCACCGTGCCGAAATCCTCGTCGACCCGCACCTCGGCAAAATGGGCGCACCAGCTGTGCATGGAATAATCGCCCATCGTCGGTCCCTGCACCTTGGCCATGGTCGTCCAGGCCTGCACCTGCTCCTGGGCGCTCGCGCCTTCAGGCAAGGTATTGCGACGAACCTCGATCTCCTCGCGCTTGAGCGCGGACATCAGTTCCGCCAGCGTGAGTGAAGGGGCTTCGCCGCGCGGCGCGGCGATGCGACCTTCGACGAAGTTCAGCGTATTCGCCCCCGTATCACGGAACGGCGAATTGGCATCGCTGAGCGCAAGGCCGATAAGCTCGTCGCGCGCGGCAACTGCGGCCTTATGGACGGCCCCCATGATCGAGCCGGCCAGCATCGAGCCACCGGCAATTGCCGAACCCGGCAGCCGTGAATCGCCGAGATGGACTTCGACCTGATCCACCGGAATGCCGAAGACTTCAGCCGCACTCTGGGCAAGGATCGTATAGGTCCCCTGCCCCATATCGATGGCGCCGCTGATGACCTCGACCTTGCCGCTGGAAAGAATGCGGATCATCGCCTCGCTCGGTGCCCGAATGACGGGGAAGGTTCCGCAGCCGATACCCCAGCCGATCAGGGTCTTGCCGTCGCGCATGGACCGTGGCGCATGGCTGCGCCGCGACCAGCCGAAGGCCTCAGCTCCTTTGGTCAATGCCTCACGCAGCTGCCGCGTCGACCACGGCTTGCCGGACTGGTAGTCGTGGTCGGCATAGTTCTTCAGCCGGAGTTCAAGCGGGTCCATACCGAGCTTGTAGGCAAGCTCCTCGATCGCGCATTCGATGCCGTAGGCACTCGGATTCTTGCCCGGCCCGCGCAGGGCGCCTGGCGTCACGCTGTTGACCGGCACGATGCGATGCTGCGAGGAGAAATTCTCGACCTTGTAGAGGATCGAGGTTGCCGCCCCCGTCTGCTCCGGCCAGTCCGCGTAGACGGACGTCTCGCTGGCGCCGCGATGAACGATCGCCTGCAGGATACCATCTTCGGTGGCGCCAAGTGCGATCTTCTGTTTCGTCCCAGCACGGCCGCCATAGCTGGTGAAATTCTGCGGACGCGTAACCGCGAGCTTCACCGGCCGGCCGAGCTTTCTTGCAGCCGCGACCGCGACAGCGCCATAGGCAAGCGGCTGCCCCTTCGATCCGAAGCCGCCGCCGATGAAGGGTGAGATGATCCGCACATTTTCATAGGGCATGTCGAACCATTCGGAATACATGCGCGCCATGCCGTGCGACCATTGGCTCGGCTCCCAGATGGTCAGCTGCTCGCCATCCCATTTGGCCGTCAGGCCGTGCGGCTCCATCGCGACGTGATATTCGCGCGGCGTGGAATATTCGGCCTCGATCCGGACCGGGGATGCGGCAAGCGCCGCCTCGGCATCGCCCCAGGCGGAGGAGAGCGCGTCCATGAGCTTGCCCTCGCCGGCATTCGGGTCGTTGAGGTTGGCGACGTATTTGCTTTCCTCGTAGGTGACCCGCACAAGCCTGGCTGCTTCCGTTGCCTGTTCACGGCTCTCGGCCACGACGGCGGCAATCGACTGGCCATTGAACTGCACCTCACGCGGCAGCGGATAGTATGGTCCTTCCGCGGGCTTGTTACCGCCCCAGTCTGCCCCGAGCTTGAGACCCAGATCATCCTCCGGCGTCAGCACCAGGAGCACGCCCGGTATCGCAAGCGCATCCGCAATGTCGACCTTCAGGACACGACCGGCCGGGATCGTGCTCTGGATGAGAACGGCATAGGCCAGGTTCTCGAACGGGTATTCCAGCGCGTAGGTCGCAGTACCCGTGACCTTCATGCTGCCTTCGAAACGTGACTGACGGCCGCCGACGGTGCCGTCTGAGGCATCGCCGTGTTTGCGAGGTTCCATCATGGTCATGCAAGACCTCCCATTTTCAAAATGGCGCGGGTAACGACGCGCGGCGCGAGTTCGATCTTGTAGTGGTTGCCGCCATGCGAGACGGCACCCTCCATGGCGAGCCGGCTTGCCTTCTCGACGGTATCAACATCGAGAGCCTTGCCGATGAGCGCCTGTTCCACGGAGCGCGCGCGCCACGGCTTGGTAGCGACGCCGCCGAGTGCTACGCGGATATCGCGGACGGTCTTGCCATCCGCCTCCAGTTCGAGGCCGACGGCAGCGCTCGCGGCGGCGAATTCATAAGACTGGCGGTCGCGGACCTTGATGTAGGTCGAATTCACGGCGGCAGCGGAGGCCGGAATGGTGATGGCGGTGATCATTTCGCCGCGTTGCAATACGGTCTCCCTATCCGGCGTATTGCCGGGCGCAAGGAAGAAATCGTCGACGGCCACCTTGCGGCCATCGAGCTCGACAACCGCATCGAAGGCAACCAGAGCGACCGCAAGATCGCCGGGATAGGAAGCGATGCAGGCCTCGCTCGCGCCGAGCACGGCATGATTGCGCGTGATACCGCCGATCGCCGCGCAGCCGGAACCGGGATTGCGTTTGTTGCAAGCCGGAAAGGCGCCGGGATCACGGAAATAGGAACAGCGGGTCCGCTGCAAAAGGTTGCCGCCGATCGTCGCCATGTTGCGGAGCTGGGCGGAGGCGGCAAGCGAAAGCGATTGCGAAACCGCGGGGAATGCTGCCTGAATATCCCCGTGGTCGGCCACTTCGCTCATCCTGGCGAGCGCGCCGATCCTGGCACCGGCCGTATCGACGGCGATGCCGCTCATGCCGGAAAGATGGGTGATATCGATGACCGTTTCAGGCTCGCTCACACCGCATTTGGCAAGATCGAGCAACGTCGTCCCGCCGGCGAGCAACATGGCACCCGCCTGCTGCGCGGCACTCCGGGCCTGGCTGGCGGATGTCGCGCGAATATAGGAGAAATCCCGCATTACGCTGCCTCCACCGCTGCTTGGCGCACCGCCGCGACGATGCTGTTGTAGGCCCCGCACCGACAGAGATTGCCGGACATGTATTCGCGGATTTCGGCGTCGGAGCCCGCATGACCCTCGCGGATGCAGGCAACTGCCGACATGATCTGGCCCGGCGTGCAGTAGCCGCACTGGAAGGCATCATGCTCGATGAATGCCGCCTGCATCGGATGCAGATCGCCGGCTTCACCGGCCAGACCCTCGATCGTGGTGATCTGGCGCCCCTCCACCTGTGCGGCAAGCGTCAGACAGGAGAGAACACGCCTGCCATCGACATGGCAGGTGCAGGCCCCGCACTGGCCCTGGTCGCAGCCCTTCTTGGTGCCCGTCAGCGTCAGATGCTCACGCAGCGCGTCAAGCAGCGTGACGCGCGGCTCGACGTCGAGCTCGTGTCGCTGCCCGTTAATATCGAGCGCAATATGAATGGATCGTGTCATGATAAGCTCCTGCCATCGTCACGAGAATGAGACGTTCGAAATCTAGACGAGTCCGGTCGGCCAGCTACTCCATCATTTTCATGGAAAACGACGCCGATGCATTTCGGCATGACATCTGGCACTCATCTAGATTAAGAAGTGGAAGGCGCTCCAGATAAACGGAGGCGCCTCCGATTAAACTAGCGGCTTGTTTGTTTTCGTCAAGCCCTGATGCGATGGGAGCTTCACCTAGCCTTGGCCGAGCAGAGGACAATATCGTTGGCGCCGACCAAGCTGCGTGCGGATGCTCGCCGCAACCGCGACAGGTTGATAGAAGTCGCTGCCGACGCCTTCGCGCAAAAAGGAGCGGAAGCCTCGCTGGAATATATAGCCCGGCAGGCCGGCGTCGGCATCGGCACGCTTTATCGGCATTTCCCGACGCGGGAACATCTGGTTGAGGTCGTCTATCGACGCGAACTCGAAGGCCTTGCTGCTGCGGCCATCGAGCTTTCCCAAAAATATGCGCCGGACGCGGCACTGGAAGAATGGATGCGGCGGTTCGTGAACTATATCGCCACGAAGCGGGGGATGTCGAACAGCCTGCGCATCCTGATGACGTCGAATTCGTCATTGTTCGCGGACAGCTCCGGCCTGCTGCGCGGCGCTTTGGGCAGCCTTCTGGAGAAGGCAGCCGAACAGGGCCTGATCCGGAAGGACATGGAAACCATGGATGTGCTGCACGCACTCTCCAGCATCTATTCCATCCCCGATGCAGCCGATTGGCGCGATCGCTCCCACCGGCTGATCGGATTGTTGATGGACGGATTGCGCTGCCACAAATAGGCAGCCGGCCACATCAAGCGGCCGGCCGCGGTCCGCCCATTGAACGTCAGGCGGCTCGCTTCAGCGCGTCGCCGAGCATCGAGACAATGGTGCCGATCTCACCGCGTTCGATGATCAGCGGCGGAGACAATGCGATGATGTCGCCGGTCACTCGAATCAAAAGCCCCTTCTGGAAGCAGTCGACAAAGACATCATAGGCACGGGCGCCCGGCGCACCTTCACGCGATGCGAGTTCCACTGCGCCGACGAGGCCGAGATTGCGGATATCCACGACATGCGGCAGACCCTTCAGCGAATGCAGCGCATTCTGCCAGTCGTCCGCCAACTCGCTGGCGCGGGTGAGCAGCCCCTCTTCCTCATAGATTTCCATGGTTGCGAGACCGGCCGCGCAGGCGACTGGATGCCCCGAATAGGTGTAGCCGTGGAAGAGTTCGATCTGATTGTCCGGACCGATCATCAAACCATCATGGACCTTGCGGCTCGCAAAGACCGCGCCCATCGGTATCGTGCCGTTGGTGATGCCCTTGGCTGTCGTGATGAGATCGGGAACGACGCCGAAATAGTCGGTCGCAAAGGGCGTGCCCAGGCGACCGAAGCCGGTGATCACCTCGTCGAAGATCAGCAGGATGCCATGCTTGTCGGCGATCGCCCGGAGTCGCTCCAGATAGCCCTTCGGCGGCAAAATGACACCCGCCGAGCCGGACATCGGCTCGACGATGACGGCGGCGATAGTCTCAGCGCCATGCAGCGCGACCAGCCGCTCCAGATCCTCGGCCAGTTCGATGCCATGGGCCGGCAGACCCTTGCTGAAGGCGTTGCGCTCGGTATCGAGCGTGTGGCGCATGTGATCGGCGGGGATCTGAGGAAAGACGCGGCGGTTGTTGACCAGGCCGCCGACCGAGATGCCGCCGAAGCCGACGCCGTGATAGCCTTTTTCGCGACCGATAATGCGCGTACGCGTCCCCTGACCGATGGCGCGTTGATAGGCGATGGCGATCTTGAGCGCGGTATCGACGGATTCTGAACCGGAACCGGTAAAGAAGATGCGGTCAAGCTTCGCGGTCGGGCCGCCCGGCGCATGCTGGGCCAGTTTGGCGGCAAAGTCGAAGGCGATCGGGTGCCCCATCTGGAAGGTCGGTGCGAAATCCATGGTGGCAAGCTGGCGTTCCACCGCATGGGCAATCTTCTTGCGGCCGTGACCCGCATTCACGCACCAGAGGCCGGCGGTGCCGTCAAGCACCTTGTTGCCGTCGACATCGGTGTAATACATGCCGTCTGCCGCGGCCAACAGCCGAGGTGCCGCCTTGAACTGGCGGTTCGCCGTGAACGGCATCCAGAAATTGTCAAGAACCGGAGTATTGGGGTGAGTGATCTTATCCATCGTCGCCTCCATTGCGCTGACATTGACATCAGCGATTTCCCTGTTTCGAACAAGCCCTTTTCTTTATGACTACAACGCATTGATTTTATTGGAGTGAATAGTAAAGTTTGCGATATTTCGAACATCCGAAAAGGTGAAACTATGTCCGTCGACATCGGCAACCGCCTTCGCCATCTGCGTCTCGCACGCAATCTTTCCCAGCGCGAGCTCGCCAAGCGCGCCGGCGTGACCAATTCGACCATTTCGTTGATCGAGTCCAACTCGGCCAACCCTTCGGTCGGCGCCCTCAAGCGCATTCTGGATGGCATCCCGATCGGCCTTGCCGAGTTCTTTGCCTTCGAGCCGGATAGGCCGAAGCAGGCTTTCTATGCCGCCGAGGAACTGGTCGAGATCGGCAAAGGCCCGATCTCCTATCGCCAGGTCGGCGAAAACCTGTTCGGACGTAGTCTCCAAATCCTGAAAGAATGCTACCAGCCGGGAGCTGACACCGGCAAAGTGCCGCTGGTCCATGACGGAGAAGAAGGCGGCATCGTGCTATCAGGCCGCCTGGAGGTGACCGTCGATGACGAGCGGCGCGTTCTTGGACCGGGCGACGCTTATTATTTCGAAAGCCGCCGGCCGCATCGCTTCCGCTGCGTCGGCCCGGTCCCCTGCGACGTCATCAGCGCGTGCACGCCCCCAAGCTTCTGATCGCTATTATCAGGACCAATTTGTCCAACTCGCGGCTCATGCTACGCTCCGCTGATGCCACCTTCGCGGAGAACTTCCAAATGGTTATGCTGCGTGAACCGATCCTGCATCCAGTTCCGATCGAGGAGCTGCGGCCTACCCAGATCACCGTCGGCATGCGCGAGGTGAAGGCCAAGCGAAAGGCTTGGCGCGCGAAAGCAGAGGCTGAAGATGAAAAGGCCGGAGAGTTCCTGGGAAACCACATGGTGCCGGCAATCCGTGGGCCACGCGGGCGATATTATGTCATTGACCATCATCACCTGTCGCTTGCGCTCCATGAGGAGGGCGTGAGGGACATTCTGGTCACGACGGTGGCCGATCTCTCACGGCTTGATCAGGATTCCTTCTGGTTCGTGATGGATTGCCATGACTGGATGCATCCGTTCGACGAAGACGGCAAACGACGCGGCTACGAAGCCATCCCGAAAAGCATCAAGGATCTGGTCGATGACCCTTATCGTTCGCTGGCGGGCGAACTGCGCCGGCATGGCGGCTACGCCAAGGACACGACCCCTTTCAGCGAATTTCTCTGGGCGGATTTCCTGCGCCGCCGCCTGAAGCGGAAGGACGTCGACCGAGATTTCGACGACGCCCTGGAAAGGTCGCTCGCGCTCGCCAAAGGCAGGGAGGCGGATTACCTGCCGGGCTGGTGTGGATCGATTGCCGAATGACTGAATCTGAAATCAAGGCGTAACGCTGGCCAGTTTGAGACTGCGTCAAGCTTCGTGTGGACCTGCCCCGCGCCTATCTGGAGCGTCGCAGCTTTGTCGCATCGCGAAACGAAATGAGGCGCTGGTTCTGTTCATCCCAGAGAACCAGTTTTACGCAGCGCAGGCTCTCCATCATGGTGATCCGGCCTATATCAGCCAGTTCCGGATGGTCTTTGAGCACTTCCGGAAGCCTGTAGTAGGGTATCCTGCTCGACAGATGATGAATGTGATGAATGCCGATGTTGCCGGTGATCCAGCGCAGGATCAGCGGCAGATCATAGTACGACGCGCCATGAAGCGCCGCGTGTTGAAACCGCCATTCAGGCTCTTTCGACCAATGGGTTTCTTCGAACTGATGCTGCACATAGAAGAGCCATATGCCGGCGGCTCCCGCCAGCAGGACGATCGGCAGATGCACCAAGAGGAAGGGCAGGATGCCGATTGCCCAGATGAGCAACGCGGAGGCGATGGCGATGGCCAGGTTTGTCGCCATGGTGGATACCCAGGGCAAAAGGCCGGATCGCATCATGCCGAAAGGCAACCGTTGCTTGAACAGGAACAGCCATGCCGGGCCTATGCCGAACATGATCGCCGGGTGCCTGTAAAGACGGTAGGCAAGCCGCCCGCGCCATGGCCGGCTACTGTATTCCTCAACGGTCAGCGTGGTTATGTCGCCGACGCCGCGTTCGTCGAGGTTCCCCGCCGAGGCATGATGCTCCGCATGCGCCCTGCGCCAATAGTCATAGGGTGTAAACGTCAGGACGCCGATAGCGCGGCCGGTCCAGTCATCGATACGCCGGCGCGCAAAGAAAGAACCGTGGCCACAATCATGCTGGATCATGAACAGACGCAGAAGAAACGCAGACGCGGGAATGATGAGGATAAGGCCCAACCAGAAGCCAAAGTAAACGGCTGCCCATGTCCCGGCCCACAACAGCGCAAATGGGATGGCCGTCACCGCGAGTTCGATAAGGCTGCGTCTGGCACGTGGCTGGCGATACCGGGCGAGGATTTTGAGCCATGCTTTTTCGTCGAAAAGAGGCGCAGATGGGTCGTGGTCGATGGCCTCGCTCAAAAGATAACTCCCCGAGCCGCAATGAATGCCAACAAGGCAAGAGCTATCACAGCAGCTGAACCGATTGGGAGCAGCAAATAATCGAAGCGATAGATCGCCTGAAGAACATTCATCGTTGTCGTGTCTCCTGAGTTTCTCGACCACGTCCTCGCATGGCCGTTCACGTGGTGCCTGGCTGCCGGCACCTGACAATCATTCCCGATCGAGCTCAGCTCTTGCCTTTACCGCTCGGCGGATTGTTCTTTGTCGCGACCTTGATCTGACTCGCGAACGTACTCTCTACCTTTGCGGCAGGCTTTTCCTGTTTCGGTTTGCGAACCTCGCGGTTGCCTCTCACTTGTCCCTTGGCCATCGATGCGATCCTTCTTGAGGTTGATATCAGCTAGTGGAACGGCAGCCGCTCGAATGTGATATCCTCGAACGACTACCCCAGAGTATTTGGAGGCCCGCATTGCGAGCAACCACATAATGCCTGTTCGCTCAACGGAGTGATATTACCACTCAAAATGGCGAAAATACCGCCCGGCCAAACTGGCCGAGCGCTTCAGGCACTGCTCTCAATATCCCATATTGCCCATGGCGCCATTTCCGGTGTTTTGGGCAAGTTCTTTGGCGGGAATATCGGCGATCATGGCTTCGGCGGTGATCAGAAGCGCCGCAATCGAGCCGGCGTCCTGCAACGCGGTCCGCACGACCTTGGCTGGATCGATGATGCCGGCTTCGATCATATCGACATAGGTTTCCGTCTGCGCGTCGAAGCCCTCATTAGGATCCTTGCTGTCGTCAAGTTTTCCGATGACGATCGAACCTTCGACACCGGCATTGTCGGCGATCTGCCGGATCGGCGCTTCCAGTGCTCTGCGCACGATCGCGATGCCCGCCGTCACGTCGGCGTTTTCGCCGGTGAGCCCAATGAGGACCGCTTTCGCACGCAAGAGCGCAACGCCGCCGCCGGCCACGATGCCTTCCTCGACCGCCGCACGGGTGGCATTCAGGGCATCGTCGATGCGGTCCTTCTTTTCCTTGACTTCGATCTCGGTCGAGCCACCGACGCGGATCACCGCAACGCCGCCGGTGAGCTTTGCCAGCCGCTCCTGCAGCTTTTCCTTGTCGTAGTCTGAGGTCGTCTCCGCGATCTGCGCCTTGATCTGCTTGATACGTGCCTCGATGGCGGCTTTATCGCCAGAGCCATCGATGATCGTCGTGGTATCCTTCTCGATCAGCACGCGCCTGGCACGGCCGAGCATATCGAGTGTGACGTTCTCCAGTTTGATGCCGAGATCCTCGGAGATCATCTGTCCGGCCGTCAGGACGGCGATGTCTTCCAGCATGGCCTTGCGGCGGTCGCCGAAACCCGGCGCCTTGACGGCAGCGACCTTGAGGCCGCCCCGCAACTTGTTGACGACCAATGTCGCCAGCGCTTCGCCTTCGACATCTTCCGAGATGATCAGCAACGGTGTGCCGCTCTGCACCACACCCTCGAGGATCGGAAGCATCGCCTGCAGATTGCCGAGCTTCTTTTCGTGAATGAGAATATAGGGGTTCTCCAGTTCCACGCGCATCTTTTCGGCATTGGTGACGAAATAGGGCGAGAGATAGCCGCGGTCGAACTGCATGCCCTCGACGACATCGAGTTCGTTCTCAGCCGTCTTGGCCTCCTCGACGGTGATGACACCTTCGTTGCCGACCTTTTCCATGGCCTTGGCGATCATCTCGCCAACGCTGGCATCGCCATTGGCGGCGATCGTGCCGACCTGCGCGATCTCGCTTGAGGACTTGACCTTGGTGGCGCGCGCCTTGATTTCCGCAAGCACGGCGGTAACGCCGAGATCGATGCCGCGCTTGAGGTCCATGGGGTTCATCCCGGCGGCAACCAGCTTGGCACCCTCGCGAAAGATGGACGCGGCGAGCACGGTCGCCGTCGTGGTACCATCGCCGGCAAGGTCGTTGGTTTTTGAAGCCACCTCGCGCACCAGCTGCGCGCCCATGTTCTCGAACTTGTCTTCAAGCTCGATTTCCTTGGCGACCGATACGCCATCCTTGGTGATGCGCGGAGCGCCATAGGGTCTGTCGATGACGACGTTGCGGCCCTTGGGACCGAGCGTCACCTTGACGGCATTGTTCAGCAATTCCACGCCACGAAGCAATCGGTCGCGGACGTCGGTAGAAAAAATGATTTGCTTGGCAGACATTGTCTTTGCCCTGTTCAGTCTTGAGATAAAGGAGCTAAATTCGGTGGATCAGGCAGCCTTGTCGACGGCGTTCTCGATGATGCCCATAATGTCGGCCTCCTTCATGATCAGAAGGTCTTCACCATTGATCTTGACCTCGGTTCCCGACCATTTGCCGAACAGGATCGTATCGCCAGTCTTGACGTCGAGCGGGATCAGCCTTCCATTTTCGTCGCGGGAACCGGGACCGACGGCGATCACTTCACCTTCCTGCGGCTTTTCCTTGGCGGTATCGGGAATGATGATCCCGCCCTTGGATTTGATATCACCTTCGGCGCGTCGGATGACGACGCGGTCGTGCAGCGGGCGAAATAGCATAAAGATCTTTCTGCGGCCGGCGCATAGGGCGGCTGCAACCATAAAATAACATTCTTGGCACTCGATTGATAGGAGTGCCAACGAATATTATTTGGAGAATAAAATCATACGAGAATGGCGTCCATGATTCCATAGAATTGTATGGGCAATTCTGATGAAAATTACCGGCTCCATTGTAATGACGAATGAGTTTTTATTTCAACTAACCGGATTTTCTCCAAGATAAATATCGATCGGTGCTTCGCATATCAGTTTGCTGCGGACGCGGCCGGGTATGGGAAGATGCTTTGGCAGCGCTTTCGACGGCCGCCCGTTCGTCCATGAGCAATTGTAACGGACGATCGTCACGGCCGCCCTTTTGGTAGTTGGGCGGAACCTTGACCGCGGTCAGGATGGGCACCCGCAAAACGGATCTTCATCTCAAATAAAAACGCAACTGGTTGGTGCCAGCGCGCCTGAAATGCTATTTGACTCATAAAAGTCAGGCAATCTTTCCTTGCCCGCAAACGAACAGAGAGAGGCTCACGGCATGTCGATAGAAAAAGTAGCAATCATCACGGCGGGCGGCAGCGGCATGGGTGCGGAAGCCGCCAAGCGCCTTGCCGCCGATGGATTCAGGGTTGCGATCCTTTCATCCTCCGGCAAGGGAGAGGCCCTTGCGGCGTCGCTCGGCGGCATCGGCATCACCGGTTCGAATCAGTCGAACGACGATCTCAAACGCCTGACCGATGCGACGATGGAGAAGTGGGGTCGCATCGACGTACTGGTCAATAGTGCCGGCCACGGACCAAGAGCGCCGATCATCGAGATCACCGACGAGCAATGGCACACAGGCCTTGACGTCTATCTGATGAACGTAGTCCGCGCCGTTCGTCTGGTCACCCCGATCATGCAGGCGCAAAAGTCGGGTGCGATCATCAACATCTCCACGGCCTGGGCCTTCGAACCATCGGCGATGTTTCCGACATCAGCCGTTTTCCGTGCCGGCCTTGCCGCCTATACCAAGATTTTCGCGGATACCTATGCGGCCGATAATGTCCGCATGAACAATGTACTGCCGGGCTGGATCGACAGCTTGCCGGCAACCGAAGAGCGCCGCGACGGCGTGCCGATGAAGCGCTACGGCACGAGTTCGGAGATTGCCGCCACGATCGCGTTCCTCGCATCCGATGGCGCAGGCTACATCACCGGCCAGAACCTCAAGGTCGATGGCGGACTAACCCGCTCCATATGAGACCTGCCGGCCGGCGAAACCGCCCCTCGTTCCAGTCGGGTCAGCACGTAGTCCGAATTACGTGCCGGTTTCTATCGTCGTGGCATTGACGTTGATGGCGCGGCCGGCAAACCAGCCATTGATGGCGGCGCCGAGACCAAGCAGGACGAACAGAACCGAACACCAGGCGAAACTTCCCGTCCAACCGTGGATCATGCCGACGACGAGCGGCCCGATTGCGGCAAGCAGGTAGCCTATGAACTGCGCCATGCCGGACAGATGCGCGGCGACGTGCGGGTCGGGCGAGCGCAGCACGATCACGGTCAGCGCCACCGCGATCAGCCCTCCCTGCCCGATACCCTGGAGCACGGCCCAGAACCATACCGTCCAGAGCGGCGCGAAGAGCAGGCCCAGCAGCGCCGTGACCGCGACCGCACAAAGAATGACGTTGATGGCCCGCTGGTCCTTGCCCCTGACGGCGATGTGAGGTGCCACAAGACACGAAGCCGCCTGCACCATGACTGAAACCGACACGATTGCGCCGGCCGTCACGCCATCGAGGCCACGCTCGCGCAGAATTGGGACCAGCCAGCCGAAGACGCAATAGGCAAGCGCCGATTGTAGCCCCATGAAGAGCGTTACCTGCCAGGCGACGGCATCAGTCCATAGGCCCATGACGCGGAAGCCGGTGCGCCGCGCTTGGGTGCCCGATCCAATCACCTGCGGCAGCCACAGAAGCCCGACCACGAGGGCCGGCAAGGCCCAGGCCGCAAGCGCGCCGCCGAGCGACCCGCCAAGACTATGCTCGATCGGAAGCGTGAGTCCGGCTGCACTCGCCGCGCCCGCGCACAGAGCCATTGTGTAGCAGCCCGTCATCAGGGCCGCCTTGTCCGGAAAATCACGCTTGACCACGCCCGGCAAGAGAACATTGCCGATCGCTATGCAGGCGCCGGTCAAGGCCGTCCCGAAGAACAGCAGGGAGATAGAGGAAATGCCGCGTAACGCCGTGCCGAGCGCAAGGAAGAGAATCACGCCGAGCAGCACGCGCTCCGTCCCCAATCGCTGCGCCAGTCTTGGCGCGAGCGGTGAAAACAGGCCCATGCAGACGACAGGCAATGTGGTGAGGATGCTCGTACCGAATACGGTAAGGCCAAGCCCGCTTCGGATTTCGGGCAATAACGCCGAGGCGCTCGAGAAGACCGGCCGGAGATTGAACGCAATCAGCACAAGGCTTGCGCCGAGAAGAAATCTGCCGATTGGCGATTTGCCCCGATGCGGCTGCGGTGGCGGGATTTCATCGGCCTCGGCATCGATCAGTTCAAGAGAAGCGGCATTCTGCGAAGGTGTGTTCATGACATCAGCAACCGATCGAGGGTGGCGACAACCGGAGCCATGAAGCGGCGCACGGCAGAGCCTGCCGCTTCCGGATCACCTGTTTCAATGGCGTCGACGATTGCGACATGCGCTTGCATATCCGGCTCGGGAAGATCCTCGCCGAGCGTCGCCTCGATGGTCTCGGCGATCGACACGGAAAAGAATTCGTAGATCTCGATCATCGCCCTGTTCTGCGACGCCGCGATCACCGCCTTGTGGAAGGCGAGGTCTCGCTCGATAAATGCGGTCTTGTCTCCGCCATCATAGTTTCCTCGCGCCTTCAGCAGCGCACGCAATTGCAAAATCACCTCCGGCGTCTGTCGCAGAGCGGCCAGGCGTGCAGCCTCGACGTCGAGCGCCAAACGCGCTTCGAACTGGTCCCGGAGCCCGGCCCGGCGCGCCATGTCGAAAGGGCGGCCGAGGTTGGTCGTCGAGCGCACGTAGGTGCCGGATCCCTGTCGTGTCTCGATATAGCCTTGAGACGCCAGCACCCGGACTGCCTCGCGGATGGTGCCACGGCTGACGGAAAGCATGGATGAGAGAGAAGCCTCATTGGGCAATTTCTCGCCGACATGCCATCGCCCTGCAATGATTTCGCCGCGGATTGCTTCGACCGCTGTTTCAGCGAGCGTGGTTTTGGTCAGGGCGCGCATGATCACATCTCATCAAGTCATCAGATGACTTGATGACTAATCGAATGACGAGGTGTCGTCAACAAATGTCCTGGCTGCTGCCAGGTCGAACAAGGGAAGCGCGCCTGCGCCTATCCGCGCCGCCTGGCGCCATCAAAGAAGAGCAGCATGGCAAGTCCGACCACGCCGGCAACCGCTCCGATGACTGCCGTTCCCGAATAGCTGCTCGTAGCGGTTCCGAGCGCAAACAGGAGGGCGCTCAGGCCGGCGCTGAGGAAAATATTGACCGATATGAGGGCGCTGCCGAGCCCCGGACGCTCGGCGATCAGATCCTGCAGATAGGTGATGGGAATGCTGATGAGGGCAGCCGCTCCGATGCCGCTGATAAGGGTCAGCGCATAGACGTGCCAGGGCGCCGATGCCAACCCGAGCAACAGCAGGTAAACGACATAGATGACCGTGCCGAGGGCCAGCGCTGTCACATGGCTCATGATCCGTTGGGCGCGTCCCCACACGACGATGAATATGACTTCCAGAAGCGCAACGATCCCGACGAGCACGCCGATATCGGCGACGGAGCCGTGGGCGGCACCGGTGACGATGAGAGGCAGAATGGCACCATTGACATGAAGCGTGCTGCTGATCAAAGCCACCGCGATCACCCGCACAAAAACCGGCGGCGAGATGACCTCGCCGAGTGCCGCGAGATAGGAGAGATGGCGCGTTGCCGCCTTGTCGGTGCCGCTCTGGCGGGGAAGGAAAACCGCAATCAATCCGAAACAAACCGCACAGGCCAAACCGGCGAAAAGATAGGCGGGTAACATGCTTGCGGAGTTTGCGAGCAGCGCCCCGGTGATACCAGGCACGAGAACCCAGGATAGCGAAATCATCGCCCTGACGCCCGAATTTACGGTCGCCACGTTGTTGCGCTCCATCCCATTGGTCGCGACCCTGACATTGGCAAACAGCAGTGAATTGAGGGAACCGTAGATCGGAAGGAGAAACAATGCGGCGAGAATGAAGGTCGCCTGCGTGGGAACGACGTAGACCGCGCCATAACCCAGGATGCCGAAGAGCGCGACCGTCAGCATCATCGTGCGATATTCACCGATCCTGTCCGCCAGGTTTCCCAGCAGAATGCTGACGATGACGTTGACCGCAGCCGCACAGAAGATCAGTGCCGAATATAGCCCATTGCTCAGGCCGAGTTCGCGAATACCCACGACGGACTGATAAGGCGATGTCGCGGCTCCGGCAAAGCCGAAGGCAAAGATGGCAAGCATGCTCACCCGGATCGTCGGGTCGCGGAATACTTCGGGAATGAGGCGGGTCATCGGTTGTGTCGAAGGTCTGTCAAATCACCCGTCTTGCGGGTGAGCGGCTTTTAGCAGGTTTGAGCCCGACGGAAACGTGCAAAAATAAATATTGGCTGCACTGGCGATGCTGCGTATCGGAAGCCGGATGGAAGGACGCCTCGCCAGGGACCCGATGGCAATTGGCGGCTCTTGTGCACCCGGCTCCGATGCCGGGGCGCTGCCTGACGGACGCGATCAGTTCGCAAGGAAAACGTAGCGGGCTGTATAGGGTTCAAGATGCATCGCGCCCGGTTGGTCGCAAGCGCCGGAGAATACGCCGCCCTTCGTGTCCAGACGCTGCACCGCCGTCACCTTCGACAACGCTCCATCACCCCGATGTTCGACGACATCGAGCCTCAGAATGGCGATGTCGTTCTTTGTGGCACCTGGAGCCTGGCTCGCGACCTTGCCTTTGATGGAGCTGCCATCGGCAAACTCCCAACCGGGACCCGCAAAATGGCGCCCGACGGTCGTGCCGTCCTGCAGCAACGTTGCCAGCGGCTCGCGGAACTGCCAGCTCATCTTATTGTCCGAGCCGGTTTTGCACTCGTAGATCTGAACGCCTTCGGCATGCACGGTTGCAACTGACGTTGCGTCCTTGACCTCTATATTCGCGGGGAGGTCGGCAGCGTTGGCTCGCTGAGAGTTGGCCGAAATAGATGCTGCGAATGCCAGACAAGGCACGAATAGGCCGATGGAAAGAAGCTTCATCCTTCGAAGTCGCTTACCGAGCCGGATTGTGGCGACGCCAGATCTGCGAAAATATAGAATGTGCATGATATACTCATACTCCTCGTTCATCCCAGGCAAGTCCGGTTCGCCTGCGGGCGAACGATTCCTGCGCCCCATTTCAAGTCCTGAATTCGAGCAGGATCAAGCTGGTGGTCCCACAACATAACGTGACCCCGACGTGAAACCGCCGGTGCCGGATCCAGCATATGGCGCCTGCACGCATTATACGGCTGCACCGGCTCGCAGGTTCAGACGAAACCGGAAATAGTTTCGCTTTGAGCAATGCCCTGGGGGTGGAAAAGAAGATTATTGTCATTGACGGCCGGGAAGCTCATCCTCCCCGGCTCTTTTTCTCGCGCCGGCGATCGGTGTCTGCCTTGGCTGCGGACACCACCATCGATTTGATTTCGAGACCTACGCAAAAGCCTGGGCGAATTCTCGCCGTTACAGCTCTGACGTTATGGTTTCACGCGGTCCGGATGCGCTGCCTGGAAGGCAGACAGTTTGGCGCACCGGCCATCGATTTCAACGATGCGCTTGAGGTCGGTCATATCAACTCCCCAGCGACGGGCATTGTAGACTTGCGGGACAAGGCAGAGGTCCGCCATTGTCGGCCGATCTCCAAAGCTAAAATCCCCGTTGAATTCGCCAAGCATCGCTTCCAGCTTGCGAAGTCCATCCGCAATGAAATGCTTCATCCATTCTTCGCGGGCTTCGGCCTTGTCCGTTATGGTCATGACATAGGCTGCGACATGCGTGTTGCATATCGGATGGATGTCCATGGCGATCGCGTAGGCAAGTGCCCGCACGTGCTGGCGGCCTGCAGTATCCGCCGGCATCAAACCGCACTCCGGCCGAAGCTCCGCCAGATATTCGATGATGGACAGCGACTGCGTCAACGTTCTCCCATCGATCACCAGCGCCGGTACGAGCCCCTGCGGGTTGAGCGCCAGATAGTCCGGGCCTCTCTGTTCACCTTCCAGCAAGTTGATCGACACGGTCTTATGGTCGATCTCAAGCATATTGAGCGCGATGCGGACGCGATAGCTCGCCGACGATCGCCAATAGTCGTAGAGAACGACCTCATTCATTGCAGCTCCGATCCCCCATGTCTTTCGACGCTCTGCTCGATTGCCCCGAAGATCGAATGCCCTGACCGGTCGTGCATCTCGATGCGGACCTGGTCACCGAACCGCAGGAAGGGAGTCTTCGGCGCTCCGCTTTCGATGGTCTCGATCATCCGGATCTCGGCGATGCAGGAGTAGCCGGCACCGCCGCTCTCGACCGGCTTGCCCGGACCGCCGTCGAGCTTGTTGGACACCGTTCCCGAGCCGATGATCGTTCCGGCCACAAGGTCACGGGTCTTGGCGGCATGGGCGATCAGCTGGCCAAAATCGAACGTCATGTCGACACCGGCATTCGCCTTGCCGAATGGCTTGCCGTTCAAGGTCACGAGCAAGGGGAGATGCAGTTTGCCGCCATCCCACGCCTCACCCAGTTCGTCGGGCGTGACCGCGACCGGAGAAAATGCCGATGCCGGCTTGGACTGAAAGAAGCCGAACCCTTTTGCCAGCTCTTGCGGAATGAGGCCGCGCAACGACACGTCATTGACGAGCATCACCAGGCGGATGGCGCTCCGGGCAATGTCCGAACCCGAACCCATGGCGACGTCGCCGACGATGACGGCGACCTCGCCCTCCATGTCGATCCCATGGGCCTCGTCGGCCGCCACGATCGGATCGCGCGGTGCGAGGAAACTATCCGAGCCGCCCTGGTACATCAGCGGATCGGTCCAGAAGCTTGTCGGCAACTCGGCACCGCGCGCCTTGCGCACCAACTCGACATGATTGACATAGGCAGAGCCGTCAGCCCACTGGTAGGCCCGTGGCAAAGGCGATGCGGCGTCATGCTCATGGAACCTCAGCGTCGGCTGGGCACCCGTCTCGATACCTTCGGCAACCTGCGCGAGTCTGGGCGCCACATGCTCCCAATCGTCGAGGGCAGCCTGCAAGGTGCGGGCGATATGACCGACCTCGGAGCAGCGGGTCAGGTCGCGGGAGACGACGACGAGCCGGCCGTCCCTCGTGGAGTCTTTCAAAGTCGCAAGCTTCATGTGCTGGTTCCACCGTAAGAGGATGCGTGGCCGATCTTCACTTGATGCCGGGCGTGCCGTCGAACCTGCGCTCCAGGCCATCCCAGCACTCCAGGTAATTGTCCTGCAACGTTTCCAGTTCCGCCGCATATTTCGTCACCTGCTGCGGGTACCGGGTCTCGAACATGAAGGCCATGGTATTGTCGAGCTTCACGGGCTTGAGTTCCGCATTGGATGCCTTTTCGAAGCCCGACGCATCCGGTCCGTGGGGAAGCATCATGTTGTGCAAGCTTATACCACCAGGCACGAATCCCTCTTCCTTCGCGTCGTATTGACCGTGGATCAGCCCCATGAATTCGCTCATGATGTTGCGGTGGTACCAGGGCGGACGGAAGGTGTGTTCGGCGACCAGCCAGCGCGGCGGAAAGATCACGAAATCGACATTCGCCGTGCCCGCTGCTTCGGTCGGGGCGGTCAGCACCGTGAAAATCGACGGATCGGGGTGGTCGAACAGGATCGCGCCGACCGGGGAGAATGTCCGCAGGTCGTATTTGTAAGGCGCATAATTGCCGTGCCAGGCCACCACATCGAGGGGCGAGTGGCCAATGTCCGTCACGTAGAATTTCCCGCACCATTTGACATGCACGCGGCAAGGCGTTTCCTTGTCCTCGAACGCCGCGACCGGTGTCTTGAAGTCTCGCGGATTTGCCAGGCAGTTCGCGCCGATCGGCCCGCGATCCGGCAGCGTGAATTTCGCGCCGTAGTTCTCGCAGATATATCCGCGCCAGACCTTCTGGTCGCCGATGCGCAACACCTTGAACATCATGCCGCGCGGGATGATGCATATTTCCAAGGGCTCGACATCGATGACGCCCATTTCAGTGAATATTCGAATGGCGCCGATCTGCGGGACGACCAGCAATTCGCCATCGGCATTGAAGACGTAATCGTCCACCATGTCCTCGTTTAAGACATAGGCATGAGCGGCCATCCCTGTCTGGGTCAGGACATCGCCCGCCGCCGTGATCGTCCGCACTCCCTTGAGGAAGCTCAGCTTCTCGTCGGGCACCGGCACGGGACCCCAGCGGAGTTGGCCGAGCGGAAGCGAATGGTCGTCCAGACAGGGCGCGGATTTCCAGAGCGGGTAGGAGGTGTTCGAAAAGCGCCGGGTATGGCGCACGCTCGGACGGATGCGATAGAGCCAGGACCGTTCGTTCGTCCCGCGCGGTGCCGTGAAAGGCGAGCCGGAAAGCTGCTCGGCATAAAGACCGTAGTTGCATTTCTGGGGACTGTTCTGGCCTTGCGGCAAAGCGCCGGGAAGCGACTCGCTTTCGAAATCGTTGCCGAATCCGGGCATGTATTTGAGATTACTTGCCGCCAGCGCCTCATGGTCGGAAGTCTTAGATATCGTCTGGTCCATCGCTCAATTCCTCCCGAAAACTGAGGGCGACCCCATGCAATCACCGGGTCGCCTAGAGATCATTCGGCCGCCGTGCCGATGACGCCGCGCTTGATCTGATCTGCCTCGATCGACTCGAAGAGAGCACGGAAATTGCCTTCGCCGAAGCCCTCGTCGCCTTTGCGCTGAATGAATTCGAAGAAGATCGGGCCGATGACCGTCTTGGAGAAGATCTGCAGCAGGATCTTCGTCAGGCCGCCATTCACCACGCCTTCGCCGTCAATGAGGATACCATGCTTCTTCATGCGGTCGATGGGCTCGTCGTGGCCGTTCACACGCTTATAGGACATATCGTAGTAGGTCTCCGGCGGACCTGGCATGAAGCGCAGGCCATTATCGGCAAGCCTGTCGGTGCCTTCGTAGATGTCTTCAGTTCCGACGGCGATGTGCTGGATGCCCTCGCCCTTGTACTTCTTCAGGAACTCCTCGATCTGGCTTGTGTCGTCCTTCGATTCATTCAGCGGAATGCGGATCTTGCCGCAGGGAGACGTGATCGCGCGGCTCACCAGACCGGTGATGCGCCCGTCGATATCGAAGAAGTGAATCTGCTTGAAATTGAACAGTTCGCGATAAAATGCCCACCACTTGTCCATGTTGCCGCGAAAGACGTTGTGCGTCAGATGGTCGAGATAATAGAAGCCGACACCTTCGGGATGCGGGTCGCGCTCGCCCAGCCAATCGAACTCGACATCGTAAGCCGATCCCTTTTTTCTATAGGTTTCGACGAAATAGAGCAGCGAACCGCCGATGCCGACAATTGCCGGGACATCGAGCGCCTTGTCATTCCCTTCATAGGGAACAGCACCTTTTGACACGGCATGGTCGAAGGCGTGCTTGGCGTCAACGACCCGCCAGGCCATCGACGGAGCAGCGGGGCCGTGTTCTGCCGCGAATCGGGCGGCATGACTGCCCGGCTCGGCATTCAGCACATAATTGATATCGCCTTGACGCCAGACGGTGATGTCCTTCGTCTTGTGCTTGGCAACAGGAGTATAGCCCATGCGCGTGAAGAGCTCACACAGCTTCTCGGGCTCGGGATGAGCGAATTCAACGAATTCGAAGCCGTCGGTGCCGGCCGGATTGTCGGCGGTAATTTCCGACGGCGGCGCGTCATGCGGAAAAGGACCCATTTTCTCCTCCTCGGAAGATTGGACTCTGTCTATGCAAAGTGTGGCCCAAAACGCATGCAAAGTTCTTGCATTCTTCATGCGAAGCGAAAATATTATACACGATCTGTGAGGATTTTGGAAGTTTTGCGCAATGGATGAACAACTCGACAAATTGGATCTGCGCCTGCTGCAGGAGCTCCAGAAAGACGGCCGGCTGACGAACAACGAACTGGGCGAGCGGATCGCGCTTTCACCCTCGCAATGCTCGCGCCGGCGAACGAGGCTGGAAGCCGAAGGATATATTCGCAGCTACCAGGCAAACCTCGATCGGCAGAAGCTCGGTCTGGATATGCTGGTGGTTATCTCGGTGACGCTTGCGACCCATAACAGGGACAACGCTCGCCGATTTTCCCAGCTGATCAACGGGCTGCCGGAAGTTCTCGAAGCCTATGCGCTGACGGGTGAGATGGACTACCACCTGAAGGTCGCGACACGCGGGCTCGCTGACCTCTCGAGATTCGTCAACGACATCCTGTTGCCGCACGAGTCGGTGCAACACGTAAAGACTTCCATTGTGCTCGATACGCTCAAGACATTCGAAGGGTTCCCGGTGCTCATGCCGCACAGCTGACATGGTGGCGCGCATCCGGCCTGACAGACGCTAGATCGGCAATTCGGTCGAGAATTTCAGCTCGCGCAGCACAAAGCTCGAAACGACCGTGCGAACACGCCGGTTGCGCAGCAGGTAATGGGTCATGAACGCCTCGTAGCTTTCCACGTCCTTCGCCCTGATCTTCAGCATGTAGTCGAAGGCGCCGGACAGGGCATAGCATTCCATGATCTCCGGCCGCTCCGATACCACCGATGCGAAAGACGCCACTGTCTCCTCGTGGTGGTCCTCCAGTGTTACATGCGCGATCACACAAAGCTTGAGATCGAGTTTGCCGGGATCGAGCAGCGTCACACGCTTGCGGATGACACCCTCCGATTCCAGTTCCTGGATCTTCCGCCAGGTCGAACTCTGCGACATACCGGCCTTTTCCGACAGGTCTGCCAGCGAAAGACTGCCATCGGCCTGGATCGATTGCAGAAGCTTGCGGTGAGGATTCCCAGATTCTTTCATCTTCTGCACCATTTTTGAGAAGATTTACCAATACCACGTCCATTTTTACCGGAAAAGGAAAGAATTTCCCGCGAACTCGGTTCATAATTGGAAAGATACCGCAGCATCTGGGAGGATCGAGCTATGGTCAAGGAAAGCAGCTACACCGCCAAATTGCCAGGCCCGGATGGCTTATACGCCTATACCGCCGAAGAAGATGCGATATGGGGCGAACTCTATCGGCGTCAGTTGAAGCTGCTCGCCAATATGGCCTGCCGCGAATATCTGGACGGCGTCAAAACACTGGGGCTGAAGCCGGACAAGGTGCCTCAGCTGCGCGACGTCAACCGCCGCCTGAACGAAACGACGGGCTTCGGGGTGGAAGGCGTGCCGGCGCTCATTCCGCCTTCCCGCTTCTACGAGCTCCTGTCGCAAGGCAAGTTTCCGCTCGCCACCTTCCTGCGCCGTCGCGAGCATATCGACTATATCGAGGAACCGGACCTGTTCCACGAAGTCTTCGGCCATTGCCCGCTGCTGACCAATCAGAGCTATGCCAATTTCGTACGGCATTTCGGCGAAACCGCCGTACGCCTCGGCAAGGGCTATTCCTGGCACCTGTTCCGCATCTTCTGGTTCACCGTCGAGTTCGGCCTGATCAATACGCCGGAGGGCCGCCGCTGCTTCGGCGCGGGCATCGTCTCCTCGCCAAGCGAAGCGAAGGCGGCGATGGAAGGCAAGGCGTGCGAGTTTCGGCCGTTCGATCTACTGAGCGTGCTCAGGACGCCCTACCGGATCGATATCGTCCAGCCGATCTACTATGTTATCGATAGCTTCAGCGACCTTGAAGCGATCGTCGATGAGGATATCGAAGGCCTGATCCTCAAGGCAAAGTCGCTGGGCGATTTCCCGCCCGCCTTCGAAGCCAAGGCCTCGTGAGCCGCTGACGACAAGGATCGGCAGCCCACGTTCCGGCTGCCGATTATCCGATACGCATCGTCAACCATGTCCTAGACTTGTCGCTTATAGGCGAGAACGAAGTCGTGGTTAACCTCCCAGAACTTGCCTGAAAACTCGAGCTGCCTTGCCCTCGCCTGATCTTCAGTCAGCCTGAACTTGGCAAGCAGGCTCTCCTTCACGCCGAAGACAGCATCCGAATGGATGTAGGGATCGTCCGGATCGAAGATGTGGGTCGTCAGCGTTTCAAAACCATCGGCCGAGATGATGTAGTGCAGGTGCGCCGGCCGGTACGGGTGGCGGCCGAGCTGGGCCAGCAACTGGCCGACAGGTCCATCATCCGGGATCGGATAGTATTTCGGCTTGACCGCCCGGAACCAGTAGCTTCCGTCTGCCCCAGTGCGGAATATCCCGCGCAGATTAAAATCAGGCTGAAGACCTTTCTGCTGGACGTCGTAGAAGCCCTCGTCATTGGCCTGCCAGACATCGATGACCGCATCCTTGATAGGGTTGCCCTCGATATCAAGGATGCGGCCGGAGATCACCATATCCTCGCCCTTGCTGTCGAGGCAGATGTTGGCGCCCATCGGCAATTCCGGCGCGTCGGCGACATGGAACGGACCCAACACCGTGCTCTCGGATGCGCCTGAAGGCTTGCGGTTGTTGATGGCGTCGACCAGCATCGATACGCCAAGCACATCCGAAAGCAGGATGAATTCCTGACGCCATTCGTTGCACATCCCGCCTGTCCGGGTGAGGAAGAGGATCGCCTCCATCCACTCCTCCTGGGTCGGCTCGATCTGCTTCACCGCCTCATGTAGTTTGAGCGTAATGACCGACATGATCTCCTTCAGCCGTTCGCTCTTGGCGTTGGCGTTGCGGCCGGTCACGACCTCGACCGAGTTTTCCTCTGTGAAATATCCTTTTTCATGCGCTTCCATGATCAGTCACCGATCCAAAATGGTGTTCAACACGCGGCGCAGTTCCCCGACGGGATCGGCGATGGTACCGTCACAGCGCCAGGCGACATGATGGTCCGGGCGAACGAGGATCGCGCCGGAATCCCGGATTTCACGCGCCCGCGCCCAATCGCCGGTGTAGTCCTGCCATTGCTGCCGCGGACCGATCTTGTGCGCAATGAGCTCGATGCCGAATTCCTTAGCAAGCGCCCTTGCCGCCGCAAGCCAGGCATCGCCGCCGATGCCGGTCAGCACGGTAAACCGTCCATGGCCGGTAATGTCGAGCGTCGACACCTTTCCCCCGTCGGGGCCGAAGAGCCAGGTATGCGGCAGGCGTGCGCCGGGCCATGTCGTCGGCTGATAATGCAACTCCGCATCCGTCTCGAAACCGGGCTCCGGTTGCCCGTCGGTGACGATGGCATCCGACCGGTAACGCTGGTTCATTTCAACGCCATGCGCATCGAACTCATAGACCTTGGCCGCAATCGCCTCGCGGATCTCCTTGCGCTGCCGTTCGGCGTCGGGCGTGTCATCACAGCGGGCATCCATGTTCTGCTGCATCTTCACCGGATCGACGGAGTCCAGAAGGCCGCACGCCCTGAAGATCGGCCCGAACTCCTCGATCGACTTGTTGGCGCGGGTAACGATCTGCTTGGCGACCGGCGCCCGCTCCGCCTGATAGCTGTCGAGAAGACCGCGGCCCGCCTGCCCCCTGATCACCATCGCCAGCTTCCAGGCGAGATTGAAACCGTCCTGAATGGACGTGTTGGAGCCAAGGCCGTTCGAGGGGGGATGGCGATGGGCGGCATCGCCCATGCAGAACACCCGGCCGTTGGACATAGTGGTGGCGTACATGTTGTTGACGGTCCAGGTCGACACCGATTTTATCTTCGGCTGCAGGTCGGCAACGCCGGTGAGGTCCCGCACCACCCTGATCGCAAATGCGTCGTCGACGGCCGGAGGCGGTTCGTTGATGTCATAGCCCCAGACGATCAGCCACTCATGCCAGGGCCGCACCATGCGCACGAGGCCCATGCCGATGCCGCCGACATCGGCTCCCGGCTGCAGCACCCAATAGAGCACAGAGGGACGGCGCGAAACATAGGGCGAGAGATCCGCCTCGAAAAGGATGTTCATCGAGCCCGCGACCCCCATCTTTCCCTCGAAGCTGAGACCGGCATGCTCGGCAACTTTGGAATTGCCGCCATCGGCGCCGATCAGAAATTTCGAGCGCACAGTGACTTCCTTGCCAGTCAGCCGATCAAGGCATGTCGTGGTCACGCCGTCCTCGTCCTGCACGTGGCTCAGATATTCCGTCGACATGCGCGCCTGCGCGCCACGCGAACAGGCGGTCTTGAAGAGCAGCGGCTCCATGAACGTCTGGGGCAGATCGTTCATATGGCTCGGCGATGACAGCTGGTGTTCCGCCTGCGAGAGCGGATGCGTGCCCCAGCTCTTCATGCGGCCGATCTCCTCGCCGTTGATCGCCGTGCAGAAGACGTTTTCGCCCATGAGCTCCTGCTCGGTCGCGAACATATAGGCTTCGTCCTCCACATCGCGGCCGAGATCGCGCAGAACCTCCATCGTACGCTGGTTGGTGATGTGCGCCCGCGGTGTGGTGGCCAGCCAGCGATAGCGGTTGATCACCAGAGGCTCCAACCCGTAGCTGGCCAGCAATGCGGCCGTCGCCGAGCCGGCAGGCCCTGTGCCAATGATGAGAACGTCGGTCGTGATGTCAGCCATTTGGCCCTCCCTTTGCTGTTTGTGCGAGCGGTCTGCCCTTCAAGACACGGCGGACCGGAAAGAGTTCGATGCCGGTGCGCTCGCTGACCAAGCCCCAAAGGCCGCGCGGCGCAAACAGCATGGTGGCGATCGCCAGTGCACCGAGCAGCAGCAGGTACCAGGACCCGTAGCTTGCGAGCGCATTCTGCAGGAAAAAGAACAGGATCACACCGACGATCGGCCCTTCGATCGTTCCGATGCCGCCGATGACAACGATGAAAAGCACATAGGCTGTCCAGTCCGTGAGCGAGAAGGCGGCATCCGGGGAGATCCGGCCCTTCTGCAGATAGATCAGGGCACCGACGATGCCTGTCAGAAAGGCCGTGGCGAGATAGACCGTCACCTTCATGCGCCTGGCATCCACACCCAGCGCGCGGGCGGCGGTTTCGTTGTCGCGCACAGCCGCCAGGCCGAGGCCCTGCTTGCTTTTGAGCAGGCGATAGACAAAGCCGATGGTAACCGCGACCATGATCAGCGCCAGCCAGAAGGTGAGAGCATCGGCGGCAAGCGCTGCCTTCATGCCAAACCAATCCTTGAGCAGCGCGATGCCGGCCATGTCCCTGGCCGCCTCACGCGGCAGGGAGGTTCCCGTGCCGCCGCCGAGCATCTTCCACTGGGCAAGCACCAGCCGGCCGACTTCCGCGATCACCCAGGTGCCGATGGCGAAATAGGGTCCGTGCAAGCGAAACACGAAGAAGGCGGTGGGGACCGCGAGAAGTGCCGCAACCACGCCGGCCAGCAGCACCGCGAGGATCGGGTCCATGCCGAGAAGGGTGACCAGTCCGAAGAGAGCATAGGCGCCGCAGCCGACGAAAAGCTGCTGCCCGACGGAGATCAGCCCGGCATAGCCGGCAAGAAGGTTCCAGCTTTGTGCGAGCGCCAGCATGGTCAGAATGAAGAACAGGTCCTGCAGCACACCGCGCGAGACCACGAAAGGCGCGAAAGCCAAGCCCGCCAGCACGAGGAGAGCCACGCCTGCAAAGCCTGTCGAAAGCCGCGTTCCTATTTCGGTGCGCCAAGGGGTTTGCGACCCGTCTTCTGCCATCATTGTTTCGAAACCTGACGTCATGGGACCCTCAATCGATCGCTCGCGGGAAAAGACCACGCGGCTTGCAGACGAGTACGAGGAGGAAGGCGATGTGACCCGCCAGGATCTGCCACTCCGGATTGATGGCGGCGCCGAAGGTCTGCGCAACGCCAAGGATAATACCGCCCGCCAGCGTGCCCCAAAGCGAGCCGAGACCGCCGATGATCACGGCCTCGAAAGCATAGATCAATCGCGACGGTCCGGCGCTCGGATCGAAATTCGCGCGGGTTCCAAGATAAAGGGCGGCGATCGTGACGACGACCATGGCGATCCCGGTCGCCATGGCAAAAATTCGCTCGGGGCGGATGCCCATCAACCCTGCCGTCACGGGATCATCGGAAGTGGCTCGGAACGCGCGGCCGATCGAAGTGCTGTAGATCAGCCTGTTCAGCACGAGGATGACAAGAATTGCCGAGGCGAACGTCAACAGAGGCATGAGGCCGATATTGAGGCCGGCAAGCGGGATGGAGGCCGTCTCCAGTGCGCCAGCCGACACACGGCGGCTGTCGGCACTGAAGCCTTCCATGAGCCCGTTTTGAATGACGATCGAGAGGCCGAAGGTGACGAGCAGCGGCGGCAGGATATCCTTGCCGAGAGTGCGATTGAGAAGAATGAATTGCACCAGCCAGCCGATCGCGAACATCAGCGGTGCGGCAATCGCGGCGGCAAGGAACGGATTGACGCCAAGCGTCGACACCAGCACCAGGATGAGAAAGGCCGCAAAGACTATAAGGTCGCCATGCGCCAGATTGACCAGCCGCATGATGCCGAACACGAGGCTGAGGCCGGCGGCGAACAGGGCGTAGAGCCCGCCGAGCAGAACGCCTTGGAGGATCGTATCAACCCAGTTCATGTTGATCAGCTCCGAAATAGGCGGCGTGGATCTGCGCGCGGTCGAGCTCTCCGGGGCGGCCGGTCAAGGTGATCCGGCCTTCCATCATGCAATAGACACGGTCGGACACGGCAAGCGCCTGGCCGATATCCTGCTCGACGATGATTATGGCGGCGCCCGTGGCGCGGATGCGGGGGAAGGCCGCATAAATATCCTTGATGACGACGGGCGCCAGACCGAGGCTCAGCTCATCGCACAGCAGAACCTGCGGATTGGACATCAGCGCCCGACCGATCGCCACCATCTGCTGCTGGCCGCCGGAAAGTGCCGTGGAAGGATTGTGCCGGCGCTCCTGGAGAATGGGAAAAAGCTCGTAGACGCCGCGCAGCGTCCACGGTCCGTCGACCTTGCGGCCGTATGTTCCGATCAGCAGGTTCTCCTCCACGGTCATGGAGGCAAACAGCTTGCGCCCTTCCGGAACGAGAGCGATGCCGCGAGCCATGACGTCAGGCGCCGAAAGCGCCCCGATCGGCTCGCCTTTGTAGACCACCATCTCAGGCTGGTTGCTGAGAACACCGGCGACCGATCGCATCAACGTCGATTTGCCGGCGCCGTTGGCGCCGATGACCGCGACCGTTTCACCGGCATCGAGGTACAGATCGACGCCGAAGAGAGCCTGGAAATCGCGGTAAAAGGCCTTGAGGCCGGCTATCTGCAGAAGGTTTGCCATCAGACCTCCATGCCGAGATAGATTTCGCGGACGTCGCGCGAGTTCATGATGGCGTCGGGCTTGCCGATGCCGATCACCCGCCCGAAGTTGAGCACGAGCAGGCGCTCGGCCACCGCCGTCAGCGCATGCAGCACGTGCTCGATCCAGATGATCGTCACACCCCGCCGATGAACGCGTTTGATCGTGGCGATCAGTTGCCGGCATTCGCCGTCGGTCAGGCCGCCGGCGATTTCATCGAGCAGGAGAAGCTTGGGCTTGGTCGCCAGGGCCCGCGCCAGCTCCAGTCTCTTTCGTTCCAGCAGCGACAGAGAGCCGGCAAGATTATTGGCCCTGCCGATGAGGCCCGTTTCGACGAGGACATCGGCGCAATAGGCTTCCACCTCGCGCTCGGACGTTCGCGAGCCGAAAGCGCCGGCGACCAGCAGGTTTTCATAGACCGTCAGCCGCTCGAAGGGCTGCGGGATCTGAAACGTGCGCCCCATGCCGGCAAAGCATCGCTGCATGGGAGGATCGCGCGTCACATCGCGACCATTAAATTCGATCGATCCGCGATCGACCGCAAGATTGCCGGTGATCAGATTGAAGAGTGTCGACTTGCCCGCGCCGTTCGGTCCGATGACGCCCAATGCCTCGCCTGCCTCGACCGAAAAGCCGATATTCTCGGCGACCACGAGCGCACCGAAAGACTTGGATACCTCGTTCAGTTCAAGCAGGGGCATGGCGCTCCTCCCGATTGCTGTTGCTCCACCACGTCGAGCGCGGGGCAACGGATTTGATGGCGGCGCGAGATCACGTCAGGGCTTCCAGCTTGCCGCCAAGCGGCACGTTGGGCGCCAGGCGGTTTTCGACCACGACGAGGTCATAGCCGCCATCGGTCTTCAGCCGCCATTGACCGCCGACCAGGGGTGTCTTGGCGACATTCTTCTGAGCGAACGGCGGCAGCTTGTCGCTCCCCCAGGCGATCGGCCCGACGAGCGTGTCCAGCTTAGTCTGGCCGATGGCTTTGGCAACGGCGTCGCCCTCACCCACATCCTCGGCGCGCTTCATCACATCGACAGCAAGTTCGAAGAGCGCATGGGCAAAGCCGATCGGCTGCGTCCAGGGACGGCCGGTCGCCTGCGTGAAGGCTGCAGCCACGTCGGCGGCCGTTTGCCCCGTCAGCGACGATTTGAACGGGTGGCTCGGCGTCCACCAGACCTCGGTCGACAGGTTATGGCCGGCATTGCCCAGCGCCGCCACCGTTTGCGGGAACAGGAGCGCCTTGCCGATCGACGCGATCTTTGGCTTGAGACCCTGCTGCTTGGCCTGGTTCCAGAAGGTGGTCAGGTCGGGCGGAATGAGCACGCCGGTCAGAATATCGGTCTGGCCCTGCTTGAAGGCATTGATCTGCGCGGAAAAATCATCCGTCAGGTTCTGGAAGCGGCCGGTATCGGTGAGACTGTAGCCGAGCTTCTCCAGCACGGGCGGGAAGCCCACGACCTTGTCGCCCCAGGCGTTGCCGTCGCCATCATTGGGGAAGAGGCCGCCGACCTTCTTGTTGGTCTCGATCTGGCTCCACATGCCGGTAAAGACGGCAATGATGTCCTCAAGCCCCCAGAAGAAGTGATAGGCATAGTTGAACGGCTTCCAGCTCGACGGGTCGCCGGGATTGCCCTGCTGGCCGATGAACCAGGGCTGCCAGGGCGCCACCGTGGAAATGCAGGGCATCTCCTCCGCCTCGCAAGTGGTGGACACCGGATTGGTGGTCTCCGGAGTCGACGAGACCAGCACCAGGTTGACCTCGTCGGTGACGATCAGTTCCTTCGCAACGGCAGCCGCCCGGTTGGGATTGGACTGGCTGTCCTTGACCACGACCTCGTAGCTGAGGCCGAGCTTCTTGGTCGTCGCGATAAAGTTGTCGATGACGAACTTGTCGGCCTCGCCGAAGCCGGCAAGCGGCCCGGTTTGCGGGCTGACATAGCCGAGCTTGATCGGTTTCTTCTGGGCAATCGCCGGTGCTGCGAAAGCGGATACCGCAATCGCGGTGCCGCCGGCGGCCGTGGTTTTCAGAAAATCGCGTCTGGTAAACATGTTTCCTCCCATAATCCCCTCTCCTCCCAAAGAGCGCGCCTGCGGCGCGGGTCGTTTCCTACCCCGGGCGTTTGCCTTCCCAGGCTTCCTGCAGCATCTGACGGATCGAGGCACGATCGACCGGCCTCGGATTCCAGTAGGGATTTTCCATTGCGACTGCCGTGGCCCTGTCGAGATCTTCCTCGCTGAGACCGACAGTCTGCAGGCTCAAGGGCGCGCCGATCGATTTGGCGAAGTCCCAGAGGCCGCCGCCGATGGAACCGCCGAAGAGCTCCGCCGCCGGAGCAAGCTCGCTGCGTGCGGCATGCGCATTGAAGGCTGCCGTATGCGGCAGCATGACAGCATGCGTCTCGGCATGCGGCGTATCGAACAGGCCGCCCAGCGTGTGGCAGATCTTATGGTGTAGGGCCATGCCGACAGCCCCGAGAACCGAACCGCACAGCCATGCGGCATAGAGCGCTTCGCTACGCGCAGAAGCATTCCTCGGATCATCAACGATAGCAGGCAGGCTGGATTTGAAAGCCCTCAGCCCCTCGATCGCCATCAGGCTCGAAATCGGATTGCGATCCTGCGCATAGAGTCCCTCGACGGCATGCGCCATGGCGTTCAGCCCGCTCGTCACGCTCATGGTGACCGGCAATCCATGGGTCAGCAGCGGATCGTAAATGACGATCTCCGGCAATATCCTCTCATGCCGTACCGTCGTCTTCACCCCTCGCTCGGTCTGGCCGAGGATGGGGGTGACCTCGGAGCCGGCATAGGTCGTCGGCACCACGATCTGGAGCAGATCCGTGCGATAGGCGATGGCCTTTCCGAGACCGGTCGTCGAGCCGCCGCCGAGCGAGACCACGCAATCCGCCTTGGCTTCGGCAACGGCTTCCATCGCCCTCTCCGTCACATCGATCGGTGTATGCATGACTGCGCCGGCAAACACCCCGGCCGAAAGCTGCCCCAAGCTCTTCGCAAGAGCCTCCGCGTCGGCGCGCTGATGCGGCGTGGACAGGACCAGTGCACGCTGACGGCCGGATTTCTCCACCCATTCGGCCACGCTATTGCTCTTTCCTTCGCCGAAAACGATCCTGGCTGCACTTCCGGCATAGGAAAATTCGCTGATCATCGCGGCCTCCCTGGTTTTGCCCTGACCATGACGAAGGTGAAGTCGAGCGTCTTCGTCGACGCGTTATCCGTACCGGTGACCCGGAAGTCCCGCAGCAATTCGGGCTTCACGCCGAACAGGGCATCCTCGCCCAGATGCGGATCGTTGCGATCGTAGACATGCGTTGTGATCGTATCGAACCCCTCGGCGCGAACGACGAAATGCAGGTGCGCGGGCCGGCGCAAGGGATAGCCGGCATTGGCGAGCAATCTGCCCACCGGCCCGTCATCCGGCACGCCATATCCCTTCGGCACGATGGTTCGATAGCGGATGCGGCCATCAGGATCGGTGCGAAACAGGCCACGCAGATTATACTCAGGCTGCAGGTCGGGCTGCTGGTTCTCGTAGAACCCTTGAGCATTCGCCTGCCAGGTGATGACTTCGGCGCCGGCGACAGGCTGGCCGTCAAGATCCTGCACACGTGCGGACACGGAAAGAGGCTCACCCACACCATCGAGCGAGATCGATGCGCCAAGCGCGCGCTCCGGTGCATCATCGCGGAAGAACGGCCCCCGCACCGTATTCGGGGTCGCGCCCTTCGGCCGCTTCGAGTTGATTTCCTCAACCAGCGCCGAAGCACCCAGGAGATCTGACAGCAGCACCCATTCCTGTCGGCGCTCGTCGCTTGCGTGGCCGACCTCGGTCAGGAAGGCGATCACCTTGCGCCACTCGTCCTGTGTCGGCCGGAATTCCCTGATGAGATCGTGGACATGCTCCACGACAGCCACCATCAGCTGCGCCAGCTGATTGCCTTTTTGTTGAGGAAGGCGCCCGGCGAAGACCTCCGATGAGGTCGCCTCGCTAAAAATCGGCATATCGACACCTGGCGACATGCATCTCCTCCCACATACGCAAGCCTGATCGACAACAAGGTAGCAGCAAGAGGTGGGAGCGTTGATGATTTCTTTCCGCCATAATATAACGGATTGTTATGAAGATCGACGAACGCCATCTTATTCAGCTTGCGGCTGTGGTTAAAACCGGCGGTGTCACCGAAGGTGCGGCCCTTCTGGGCCTTGCCCAACCGGCGGTGTCGCGCACGCTTTCGATGCTGGAGCAACGATTGGGCGAGCCGCTCTTCATCAAGGGCAGGCGGCCGCTGCAGCCGACGGCGCTTGGATCGTCGCTCGCCGAATATGGCCTGGTGATGCTGGCGGCCTCCCGCAAGGCAACGGATCTGGTGGAGAGCTTCCGCGTCGGCAAGAGCGGCGTCGTCCGTGTCGGAGGAACCCCTTTCTTCATGGATGGGCTGATCGCCGGGCTATGCGCCGAATTCCAGGCGACGCATCCGGATGTGCGCATCGAGCAGTCCTACGGCTATTTTTCCGATCTCAGAGCCGCCCTCAAGGCCGACCAGATAGACCTCGCCATCTGCCCCATCGATATTCTTGACGAGGGCTCGGGGCTGGAATTCCAACAGATCTTGCCCGGCCGCAACGTCATCGCCTGCAGGGTGACCCACCCTCTGCTGCTGAAAAGAAAGCTGCAGCCAGCCCAGCTTCTGGACTATCCCTGGGTCGCGCCGCCGCCGGGCAGCCCGCTGCTGGCCGACCTGCGCGCGCTGCTCCTGTCGTTCGGCGCGACCGAGATCAAGATCCGCTATTCCGGCGGGTCGCTGATGGGCGTGATCAACTATCTGAAAGCTGCGGACGCTCTGACAGTCATGCCGCACAGCGTGGTATTCGCCCAACGCAAGGATAAGAGCATCACCGCGCTGCCGATCAACATTCCCCATCCCGAGCGCGCGCTTTCCATCCTGAAACGCATCGATGCGCCACGCTCTCCCGCAGTCGACCAGTTCGCGGACTTTGTCCGCTCGGGTTTCGAGACACTGAGGCATCTCATCAAGCGCCATGAGGAATCCGTCGTCTGGGGGGTGTAGCGCGCAGGCCTTGGCCTGCCTCATGCCGGCCGATCGCTACCCGGAGAGCCAGCATCATGCCGAAATTTCTCCCGAACGGGGATGCGTTTGGCGCATCAAATGAATGTATATTGAATGCATTAATTGGATGCATGATGGCTTTCATTTTTGGCATGATTTTGCCCTATATTTTGTCAAATTCCGTCCAACAGCAGATATATCAAATTATTGATAGCATAATTGACTGCATAATTCATTCCTTTGGTTGTAATTTAGGCAAAATCGATATTGGCACGGTGCTTGCAATTGAATGGCTGTACTCCCCGCGACGGGGCCTGACTTCAAACACAGGAGCCATTCATGCCCACAATTACCGCACCCGCCCATGCTGACGGAGACTTTCTCGTCGACTACGAAGAGAAGGTCTTCGAGGACGTTCAGGCCAAAGAGGGTGAGAAAGCCCTTATCACCTTCCACACCGTTGCCTTCGAAGGTTCGATCGGCCTTGTGAACCTGCTCCAGGCAAAGCGCCTGAAGCGAAAGGGCTTCGAAACATCCGTTCTTCTCTACGGCCCGGGCGTTACGCTTGGCGTGCAGCGCGGCTTTCCCAGGCTCGGAGCCGAGGCCTTCCCGGGTCATCTCAACTTCAACAACCAGATCAAGGGCTTCATGGAGGAAGGCGGCAAGGTCTATGCATGCCGGTTCGCTCTCCAGGCGCTCTACGGCCACGGCGAATCCTCGCTTATTCCAGGAATCAGGCCGATCAGCCCGCTCGATGTTCTCGACCTCATCCTGATCCATCGTCGCGACGGCGCCTTCATCCTCGACACCTGGACGCTCTGACCCGCCGGAGGCGGAGCGCCGCTTCGCCTCCCTCGTCCCAACCGATGGAGCCCGCCATGGAGAAGAAACCGATCGTCCGCGCCGCCGCTGCGCAAATCGCCCCGGACCTGACCTCGCGTGAGAAAACGCTCGCGCGGGTCCTGGAAGCGATCCGGGAGGCTGCATCGAAGGGTGCGGATCTCATCGTCTTTCCGGAGACGTTCGTCCCCTGGTACCCCTATTTCTCATTCGTGCTGCCGCCGGTTCTCTCCGGCAAGGAGCACCTGCGTCTCTATGAAGAGGCGGTCACCGTGCCCAGTGCCGCCACGGATGCGGTCGCCGCTGCGGCCCGCGAGCACGGTATCGTCGTCGCGCTCGGCATCAACGAGCGCGACCATGGCTCGCTCTATAACGGCCAGCTCCTCTTCGATGCCGACGGCACGCTCATCCTGAAGCGCCGCAAGATCACGCCGACCTTCCACGAGCGGATGATCTGGGGCCAGGGCGACGGCTCGGGCCTTGCGGTCGTCGACAGCCGCATCGGGCGGCTCGGCGCGCTTGCCTGCTGGGAGCATTACAATCCGCTCGCCCGCTACGCGCTGATGGCCCAGCACGAGGAAATCCACATCGCCCAGTTTCCGGGCTCGATGGTCGGGCCGATCTTTGCCGAGCAGATGGAAGTGACGATCCGCCATCATGCGCTGGAAAGCGGATGCTTCGTGGTCAATGCGACGGGTTGGCTGACCGACGAGCAGATCGTTTCGATCACACCCGACCAGACCCTGCAAAAGGCGCTGCGCGGCGGCTGCATGACGGCGATCATCTCGCCCGAAGGCAGGCACCTCGCCCCGCCGCTCACCGAGGGCGAAGGCATATTGATCGCCGATCTCGACATGAGCCTGATCGTCAAGCGCAAGCGGATGATGGATTCCGTCGGTCACTACGCACGCCCCGAACTTCTGCATCTCGCCATCGACGGCCGCGCCACGGCGCCGATGATCACCTCCCCCAATTCTTTCGAAATCGCACCCGCAAGGAACAACACCGATGGACACGACGACGCGTCTTCCGACCGAAATCCTGATCAACGAATTGCAGTCGTTCGGAGCCAGGCTGGTTGATCCGAAAGCGGGCCATGAGAGCCGCCGTGGCGGCGCCGGCCCGTCCGATCACAAGCCGATAACGATCGACGGCATGACGGTCATGGTGCCAGTGCATACGGCGCCGGCCTTCGAAAGCCCCTATCTCGTCGAGAGGCCGGACGAGAGCGGCAGGAGCCGCATCAGCCGGGACGGCCGCGTGCTGGGTGAGGTCTCCTTTCCGCTGCGCCCGCGCTTCTACGAGCGAACGACGGCCGGCGGCGTTCCCTATTCGCAGATAGCCGTCCTGCACGGCCGCGACGTGCTGGCGACCACGGTGCTGCAGACCTGCATCCGCTACCAAAGCCGCACGAAGACCTGTCAGTTCTGCGCCATCGGCCAGTCGCTGGCCGCCGGCCGCACGATTGCCCACAAGACCCCGGAACAGCTCGCGGAAGTGGCCAAGGCGGCCGTCGAGCTGGACGGCGTCAAGCACATGGTCATGACGACAGGCACGCCAAAAGGGCCGGATCGCGGCGCGGCAATCCTTGCCGACAGCGCCCGCGCCATCAAGGCCGCCGTCGACCTGCCGATCCAGGCGCAATGCGAACCACCCGAAGACGACGCCTGGTTTGCCCGTATGAAGGAGGCCGGCGTCGATGCGCTCGGCATGCATCTGGAAGTAGTGACGCCCGAAATCCGCGCCCGCATCATGCCGGGCAAGGCGCAGGTGCCGATCAGCAAATACATGACCTCCTTCAAGGCGGCGGTAGAGGTCTTCGGGCGTGGGCAGGTCTCGACCTACATCCTCGCCGGCCTCGGGGATACAAGCCAGGCCATTCTCGATATCTGCGAAAGACTGGTCGCAATCGGCGTCTATCCCTTCGTGGTTCCGTTCGTGCCGATTTCGGGAACGCCGCTCGAAAGCCATCCGGCCCCGAAGCCGGATTTCATGCATTCGATCCTCGGTCCTCTCTCGAAAATGCTGGTCGAAAGCGGGTTGAAGGCGACCGACATCAAGGCCGGCTGCGGCAAATGCGGCGCCTGCTCGGCCCTTTCCACCTATGAAAGGATGCTGACCAGATGATCTTCGAGCCCTTCGCACCCTATCAGGCCGGCGAATTCCAGGTGAAGTTCGCAACATCCGCATGGGAGCGGCGGGAAGCGCATGCGCTGCGCCGCTCCGTCTTCTGCGAGGAGCAGAAAATTTTCGAAGGCGACGATCGCGACGCGATCGACGACCATGCGATTCCGATCGTAGCACTCTCCATGATGGGGCCGGTCGCCGACAGGCTGGTCGGCACGGTGCGCATTCATCAGGCCGAGCCCGGCCTGTGGTGGGGCTCGCGGCTCGCGGTTCATGAGGATTTCCGCAAGATCGGCGCGCTCGGCGCAACGCTCATCCGGCTCGCCGTCTCCTCCGCCAATGCGATGGGCTGCCACACCTTCCTCGCCAATGTGCAGGAGCAGAACGGCCTGCTGTTCCGCCGCCTGCATTGGGACGTGATCGAGGAGTTCGAGATCTACGGCAAGCCGCATCTCAGAATGAAAGCTGACCTTGCCTGGTACCCCCCATGCCCGACGCCGGAAACGGGATTCGTCGCGCTGCCGAAGAAGGCGGCCTGATCATGGTGGCGATCGACATCAAGTCACTCACTGTTCGGCTTGCCGAATCGAACGGCATTGCCGCCAAGGCGGATATCGGCGCGGTCGCCGCCAGTCTCGGGCTTGCCGGCCAGCCTGTCGCCGTCGGTGATGACTGTGCCGCGCTGCAGGATGGCGACGGATATCTGCTGTTCGCCATCGAAGGCTTCATGAACGAATTCGTTGCTGCCGACCCCTGGTTTGCCGGCTGGTGCAGCGTGATGGTCAATATCTCCGATGTCGCCTCGATGGGCGGACGTCCGATCGCGGTCGTCGACGCTGTTTGGGCCGATGGCGAGCGAAGTGTCGCCCCGGTGCTGGAGGGCATGCGCGCCGCGGCCGGAGCCTTCGGCGTGCCGATCGTCGGCGGTCATACGAATATCCGCACCGACCGCAGCCAGCTGTCCGCCGCCATTCTCGGGCGGGCTAAAAAGCTGCTGACAAGCTTCGACGCGAAGGCAGGCGACGTGCTCATCGCCGCCGTCGACCATCGCGGCCGTTACCGCGAACCGTTCAACAACTGGGAAGCGGCGACAGATGCGCCGCCTCAGCGCCTTCGCGGCGACCTGGAAATCCTGCCGCAAATTGCCGAGGCGGGATTGGCGCTCGCCGCCAAGGACATCAGCCAGGGCGGTATCATCGGCACGGCGATCATGCTGGCGGAATGTTCCGGCGTCGGGATCGAGATCGACGTGTCAACCATTCCGCTGCCGGCCGAGGTGACGCTGGAGCGATGGCTCGCGACCTTTCCGAGCTTCGGCTATCTGCTTTCGGTCGCACCCGGAAAGGCTGAGGGCGCGATCCGCCGCTTTACCGAGCGCGGCATCAGCGCCGCCGCCATTGGCAAGGTTCTCGCCGGCAGCGAAGTGGCGATCACCGACGGCACGGAGCGCGCCGTCATTCGCGACCACGCCGAAACGCCGTTGCTGAAGCTTGGACGACGGGAGGACGCCGCATGATACGCCCGCTGCGGATCGCCATGCTGTCACACTCCACCAATCCGCGCGGCGGCGTGGTGCATGCGATGCAGCTTTCCGAAGCGCTGACCGCGCTTGGTCACGAGGTCGTCCTGCATGCGCCGGATGCCAAAGGCACCGGTTTCTTTCGCAAGCCGGCCTGCGGCGCGGCATGCATCCCCGTCGCCCCGGCGCCGGGCGACATGACAAGCATGGTGGAGCAAAGGATCGCCGACTATGTCAGCTATTTCGAAAAGCCGGCGGCCCGCCATTTCGATATATTCCACGCCCATGACGGCATTTCCGGCAATGCGCTGGCGACGTTGAACGAGCGTGGATTGATCCCCGCCTTTGCCCGGACCGTTCACCACATCGACCAGTTCGCCGATCCACGTTTGATGGCGCTGCAGGATCGCTCCATCGACAAGGCCTGCCTCTTCTTCACCGTCAGCGCCACATGGCAGCGCATTCTCAAGGGTCGCGGGATCGAAGCGACTGTTGTCGGCAACGGCGTCGATAGCGAACGCTTCACCCCGGGCTGGAGCGGCGAACAGGCGGCCCTGCGCGATCGCCTGAGCCTGCCGCCCGGTCCGACCTTCCTCAGCATCGGCGGCATCGAGGCGCGCAAGAATGCGATCGGCATCCTCGACGCCTTCCGGCAGCTTCGCGCCGTCCAGCCCGATGCGCGGCTGGTCATCGCAGGAGGCGTCTCGCTGCTCGACCACAGCGGCTATCAGGAGGAGTTCCGCTCCGAGCTCGCCCTGCTGCGCGATCACGCCGCCGCCGTCCATGTGATCGGCCCGGTCACCGACGAGGACATGCCCAATCTCTACAGGCTGGCCGACGCGCTTGTCTTTCCCTCGCTGAAGGAGGGGTTCGGACTGGTCGTGCTGGAGGCGATGGCAAGCGGCGTACCGGTCGTCGTCTCCTCGATCCCCCCATTTACGGAATATCTCTCGGGCGATGACGCGATCTGGTGTGATCCCAAGCATTCGGCGTCGATCGCCGAAGCCATGGCGCTCGCTCTGATCCCCGAGATCCGCAACCGCGTCATCGCGCGCGGCCTGGAAGTCGCCGGTCGCTTCAGCTGGCGGCGCGTTGGAGAAGCGCATCTTGCCGCCTATGCGGCATTGAAGGAGAGCGCCCATGCCTGAGATGCGTTTCGTCATTGCCTGGCCGGACGGCCGCGAAGAGACCTGCTATTCGCCCTCGCTGATCATCCGGGATTTTTTCGCGGAAGGCGAGGCCTATCCGATCCGCGATTTCCTCGACCGCAGCCGCAAGGCGCTGACGATCGCCAGCGATCGGGTCGAGGCGAAATACGGCTATCCATGTTCGCTCGCACGCAACCAGCTTGCCCGCCTCGAGGCGGCCGGAGCGCTTTTTCTCGACGAGGCCGATGCGCGCGTCCGCTGCCAAAACTTCATTCTCTGAAAGGAACCAGCCATGACCTTATCGCTCAAGCCGCATTATAGCGCCGTCGTCATCGGTGGCGGCCAAGCCGGACTTTCGGCCAGCCATTATCTGAAAAAGCACGGCATCGATCACGTCGTTTTCGAGAAGAAGACCGTCGCCCACAAATGGAAGGATGAGCGCTGGGACGCTTTCTGCCTGGTGACGCCAAACTGGCAATGCCAGCTTCCCGACCATCCCTACGACGGCGACGACCCGCACGGCTTCATGATCAAGGACGAGATCATCGCCTATGTCGACCGCTTCATCAAAAAGGTGGATGCGCCGGTGCTTGAAGGCACGACGGTCAGCCTGCTCGAAAAGGTCGATGGCGTCTTCAAGGTGGAAAGCTCTGCCGGCACGGTCACCGCGGATTGCGTCGTGCTCGCGACCAGCCTTTACAGCCGGCCGTCGATTCCCCGAGCCGCCGAACGCCTCCCGGACGATATCCTGCAGATCCATACCGTCGACTATCGCAATCCCCTGCAATTGCCGGCGGGCTCCGTCGTCGTCGTCGGCTCCGGCCAATCCGGTTGCCAGATCGCCGAAGACCTGCATCTGGCCGGCCGGAAGGTGCATATGGTGACGGGCAACGCCCCGCGCTGCGCCCGCTTCTATCGCGGCCGTGACGTGGTGGACTGGCTCGCGGATGTCGGCCAATACGACATTACGGTCGAACATGACGGAATGACCAAGAAGAAGCACGATACCAACCACTACCTGACCGGCCGAGACGGCGGACGGGATATCGATCTGCGGAAATTCGCGCTGGAGGGCATGTCGCTCTACGGCCGGATGGACGGTATTTCCGGCGGGAAAATGCTCTTTGCGCCGAACCTGAAGGCCAATCTGAATAATGCCGACCGGGTCTATAACGGCATCAACGGGCTGATCGATCGGTACATCGCCGAAAAAGGCATCGATGCGCCGCCGGCCAGTGTCTACACGCCGCTCTGGGAGCCGCCGATCGAACCGAGCGAACTGGATCTTGCGGCCGAGGGGGTGACGTCGGTCATCTGGGCGACGGGCTTCGACCCCGATTGGTCCTATGTCGGTCTGCCGATCTTCGACGGCACGGGTTATCCCGTGCAGCGGCGCGGCGTCACCGGCATCGGCGGCGTCTATGTGCTCGGCCTGCCCTGGCTCTGGACCTGGGGCTCCGGGCGCCTTCTTGCCGTCGGCAAGGATGCGGAGCATGTCGTCGATCATCTCGCCGGATACCTCGAGGGCAGCCAGCCGGTCCTCAGACAGGCGGTTGGGCGCTGATCATGACCATTGCCGTCCTCGATGCCCAGCCACAGACGCCCTCAGCACGCGCGCTGATGGAGCGTGCGCTTGATCCATATATCCTTCTCGGCATGCCGCATCTGAGCCCTGTCGGACTGTCCGAGACCTGGCTCATGAAGGAACTCGGCCACCGGCACTGGCTGATGCTGGCGCGGCATCTCGGCATGGACAATGCGGATTTCCGCACCGCTGACGGCCGCGAGGTCTATGCCTCGATCTGCGCGACATCTATGACCGGCACGAAGCTTCAGCTTGCCCGCGCCAACGATGTGCTGGCCATTCGCTCTTCCCTGCATCGGATCTCGCGGACGCAATATTCGAGCCGGCATCATCTGAGCATCGGTGGCACCAGCATCGCCGACGTCGAACTGATCTCCGCCTTCGTCCGGCGCGACATAGAAGGCGACAATCGCTCGCTGGTGCGCGTCGAACATGCTCGCAGCAAGGGCGAAATACTTGCGACAAGCGAGCTCGCCGCCACGGCCGCCGCCCTTCGTCGCGGCACGGCACAGACACATCTCGGCATGACGCCTGCGATCGGGCGGTACCTGAAGAGTTTCAGGTTCAAGCCATCCATGGCAGAGGAGTTCAACGGCGCGGGGCTCTTCTATTTCGCGGAATTCCAGGCGCTCATGACGCGCGCGCTGGAAGCGTGGTTTCCAGAGCAACGCCTTGACGTCGTGCGGCGGGACGTTTTCCTCAAAGGGAATATCGGAGCCCAGGACGCAGTTACCATCGAGTTGAGCGTCGTAAAGCCTGGCGATACCGGCATCGCCTGCCGTCTGCTGCGCCCAGATGGCACCGAGATCGCAATCTTGTTCGCGCTGCTGCGGGACGGCTAGCAGCAGTCAGCCGTGGCGATAGGCCCATTCGGATAGCGCGCTCATGCCCAGTCGCTGCAGGAGCTCGTAGGCAACCCGGCGGTTGAGGGGATTGTGCAACCGGATCACCTTCGAGCCGAGAAAATCCATCTCGGCGTGCTCGAAGGGCCTGAGATGCAGCGCCTCGCTGATTGCGGCCCGGTAGAAATCATGAAAGTCCCGCCGACAGACATAGGTCTTGTACTTCGTCATGCAGAAGGCTGAAAATGTGTCGCTGTTTCTTCGCAGGAAATCCGAGACGCCGATCGTCACCTCCGGCCAGGCGGGGTTGAACGTGTCGTCGAAGGCGATGATGCCGTGATCGGCCAGCACGCTTTCGGCCAGATGGCTGTCGGCAAGCACGTGGCGGAGCAGATGACCGCCGTCGATGCTGAAGAAGCGGACATGGCCAATCTTGTCGATGATGGCTTGCGGATCGAGCCTGGTGCTGTCGCCGGAGATGACGAGTTCCTCGTCGACAGGGATGCCCAGCGACCTGCCATTATCGAGAAAGCGCTGATATTGCGCATCATTCTCTTCGATGTCGAAGAGGTCGATGGCAAGTACGTTGCTGTCAGGCGCACTGATCTTGCGCAGCAGAAAATAGGAGCGCCCATAATAGACGCCGATTTCCGCGAGACCGCCGAGCAGATTCTCTTGCCTTTGCCTTCCGATCAACGACAGGAAGACAAGGGCGTCGGGCGGATCGATATAACCATCGATTCTCTGAAGATCGCGAAACACAAATTTTCGAACACTCGACTCCAAAATCCAAAACCCCGCTGGTTTCTGTCACGCTGCCACTCGCTTGCCGTGCACCCCTTGGCGCCGATCAATCGAGTAAAAAACGCGCATATGTATCCCCAGGTCTCGCTTGAAAGCCGCGTGATCACGGCGCCTCGCGGTAGCTGCGGCCCTCGGAAGCTGGGATGAGATTGCGCCAAAGCGAGCGCCATTACCGAATATTCCGGCTTTTCTGTCGCTTGGCGGATAGCAATGCGCTGATTGGATAGTCCCGTCGGATGCCTTCAACCCGGCGATCGCGGCTCGGCGCCAATGATGCGTAGACGCAGATTGCTGGGTGGGAGGCCCGGAGAAGCCTGGCATAAAAATGCGGAGGGAACGCCAGGCGTTTCATTCAGCCAATTCGGAGCGGAAAAACCGTACCAACTCTTGATTTAAGCTCTCCTGAAAAGAGGCTCGATCAAATCCGGGCTGATCCAAGCAGATCTCCAGATTGAGAGCCCCAGCAGCTTTGCTACAAGGCTTTAGAAATGAGTAGTGCCTGGCGTCCCTGACATCATGAACAGCGATCACACGAGGGAGGTATCGTTGCAGATATCCGACGTTGCTTTCGAAGGGAACGACATGATCCTCACTGCCGCCCCAAAGCTCGACGGGGATTTTGATCTTGCTGAGCGAGCTCGGATCGAAGGAGAACGCCCAGCCGGGCGATACAAGTACCGCCGCCTTGATGCGAGCGTCATGCCGCCATTCCGACGCCATCCGCGCCGCTACCTGCGGTCGCGACAGGACCGCCGCGCTGCCCTGTTGGCACACAGCTTCCATCGGGTCGGCGGCGCAATGAAGCGTGAAAAGCTTCCAATCGGGAATGCCGCCGATTGCCACCAAGCCGGTGAAGCCGCCAGCTGAAAAACCATAAAAACCGATCTCGGATTTCTCCAGATGCTCGCGTCCTGGCCATGTTTGCATCATGTAGTCCAGAACCCGGCTTGTTTGGCGGGGACGATTCAGCAGAATTTGCACGACCTTGTCGCCACTGTCTTTGTAGTTGTCTCCTGGATATGTCAGGGAGACAGCGACAAATCCTGCCTTTGCAAGGACAAGGGCCGATTCCGACCGATCGCTAAAGTGCCCCGCGCTGCCATGGGAAAAGATGACCGTGGGTAGGTGATCACCCGTGATTTCACCGTTGACGGCAACGGTTTGCGCGACATCCCCTAGAGTTGTCGGCGTCGCGACGGAGTTGCTTGGGTACCAGATACCCAATTCGATCGGTCTGCCTATATCGTCCGGAATGGACAGGTATTGAAAGCCAACGGCGCTTGCGGATCCGGCGACGAAAAACGGGAACATGATCGCCAGAAATTTCAACAGCCGTTTCATGAAGAACCTCGCACACTTCCGATGATCACGAACAGCCGAGGCTACGGCACCTGGACGATGCGGCCACTGCCCCTGATTTCCGAGCGCCGCAGGATCGGGCGACCGAACAGCTCGACATTGCCACTTCCGGAAATCGAGATGTCCGCATCCGCCTGCGCGGACAGTTGTGCGTCGCCGCTGCCGCGAATGTCTATCTGCACGGATTTGGCAGCCAGGTCCTTGAGCCGCGCCGCGCCCGAGCCGGAAATGTTCAGCCCCACGGTATCGGCGGCTCCGGTGGCGGCTACGCTGCCGCTTCCCCGAATGCTCAGCCGCAGCTGCGGCTGATTGATCTGCGACAAGGTGAGATCGCCGCTGCCGAGCAGTTTCCAGTTTGATATCGCCGGCCCCGAGAGACTGACATCGAGCCGGGAGTCGAGCCAGCCCGGATCGCAATCCAAGCTCAACTTGCCGCCTTCCATCCGCACATGGTCGATAAGTGCTGGATCGCCGCTGACCACAGCTTCCGCCTTATCCCCCGGCTGATAGCGGACCGAAGCCGGCAGATCGATCGTCAGATTGTCGGTGGCGGTGAAGGGCAGGGTAACCTGCTGGCTGGTAGCTGTGGCTGATCCGCAGCTGGATTGCCTCGCACCCCACAAATGTCTTGCGTCGGCCCAATCCCGCCCGGAAAGCCCGATACCCAGCGCCAGAAGGACGATTGCACTGATCGATCCCGCTGTCGCGACGAATGCCAACTTGCCAGTCATTGTCGTTCCTTCAACGCAGTGTGATGAAATGTTCAAAAGCCGTTTTGGTCCGGTTGAGCCAGACGGAAATGCAGCCGGGCATAATGGCCGAGCATTCGTATGCTCGCGCCCAGTCCCATCATCAGCAAAGCGCCGCCGCCGAGCAGGCAACTCACAAGTCCGGCCCCGATGAGCAAGCGCGCTATTGTTCCAATCACCGGCCCCCCAAGATGGAACAGCAATGTGGTGAAGATGATCTCCACACCGACCGCGCCGATGGCCGCCAAGGCGATCGCCAGCCCGAGCGCAACGAAGATCGCCAATATCAGCAGCGGCAGCAGGAAAAGGACGTCGACGATTGCAAGGCCGGCCAGCGCCATCGCGGCCGCCAGCAGATTCGACACGCTCCAATGGGCCTCGAAACGACGCAGCCCGGCTTCGGCGCGCAGCTCCCTGGCGATCCTAGCCGGATCGCCCAACGCAGCCGCGACGTCCTGCTCGCTGCGGCCCGAAGCATCGGATTCGGCGAAATGGGCGGCATAGTCTGCGATGATGTCCTCGATCTCCTGAGGCGGCATACCGGCAAGCCCCAGTCTCAGCGTGCGCAAGAAGGCGTCCCTGGTCATGGCAAATCCTCAAGAAGTTTGTCGACTGCATCCGCAAAGGAGCGCCAGTCGCGGCGGTGAGCTTCGAAAACCGTCTGGCCCAGCGGCGTGAGCCGGTAATATTTTCGGGGCGGCCCGTTGCTCGACTCGACGATTCGGGTGGCCACCAGGCCGTCATTCTGCATCCGGCGCATCAGCGGATAGATCGTGCCTTCCCCCATGCCGACGGCGGCGACCAGGGTGCTGGCGATTTCATAGCCATAGCTTTCACCCCGCGACAGCACGGCGAGGACGCATAGATCAAGGGCGCCTTTTCGCAATTGAACTTGGATCGAGTCGGTCATGAATGCCTCGGATTTACCGCATGCATATAACAAGCTATCTGTTTATGCAAGGTAGTAGGTGATTTCGCGATATGGCCGCGCGGAATTCGGTGGTGGTCGCTCATGTCAGCCCCCGATTGCCGCGGATGCGATACCGAGGCTCACGACGAGCACTTCTCGCTGACGGAGCAATCATATGATCCGCCTGAGCTTCATCCTTGCCGTCTTCCTATGTTTTACGACCCCGCTGGCGCATGCCGCCGGCTTCCAATTCATCGAGGTTCCGGCCGATGGGCCGCTCACGGCGCTGAAGGCAGGGATCTGGTCTCCGTGCACTCGACCGGCAAGCGAGGTGAAACTCGGCCCCTTCGTCATGTCTGTCGCCAAGGATTGTCCGATCTCGGGCGACAAGCTGCCGCTTGTCGTCATCTCCCATGGCAGAGGCGGTACTTTTGTTGGTCATAGCGGCAGCGAGCGCCGCCGAAAGCTGGAGACGTATTTATATCAGGCAGAACGATTTATCCTGGCCGCCTATTCCGGAGCCATGCCCGGCTGAAGACCCGCCACTGAGATCCGCGGCTCTGTCAGACGTTGAACTTGCAAGAGATTGCTCGGCCATGCCATGGATCCTGCTTCGCTTTGAAGCGAAGCTATGGGCACGTCGCCGATGCCGCGACGCCCATGCAGCCTGCGTTCATCGGTTTACACGAATTTTCAGCCATCGCATCGATGTAAATAGAAGCTGATCCCGGGCATTTATGAACGGATTCCCCGGCCGGATACGATGAGGCGGCGGCTGAAAAAGCGTGCCCGATAAAGGCAACAACAACCGCGCCACACTTGGACCGAAGCGAGCACTCCGATCCCCGCTTCACATTGAAGACGCTCACCAATTCCGGGTGATGATGGCAGGTCCACTATTCAAGGTCATGTCGCTGATGAACGTCGCCAAGCTTCCCGAGGAAAGATTTACATGCTGAAAAGCGTTTTCATAAACATCGGATTGCGAAAATAATTTACATGAATAGGCGTGATTTTACACGCGCCACGTTGACATCGGTGGCAAAAACCGCATCATTAAGAAAATAAATTACACTTTGAATAGCGGACCGGGTGAACAGCACAGCTACAAGCTCCTTACAAAACACAGGCGGACGTCGCGGAGCATGTCAGCCATGACCACACAATCAATCTTGGGGCGTCGCGATATGCCGCATGCGAGATCGGGCCGTTGCCTGCCCTCGCGCCCCAAAACGCAAACGAGTTCGGATCGTCAATAATGCGCATTTTCACGGCCTCGCTTGCCACCGAGACAAACACCTTTTCGCCTGTCCCGACGGACATGCACGCCTTCAAGGCGGCCTTTTATGCCGGGCCGGGCGAGCATCCCGAAACCCCAACCCTGTGTTCCTCCGTCGTTCCGATCCTGCGCCGCCGTGGCCGCGCGGAAGGCTTCACCGTCATCGAAGGCACCTCCTGCTGGGCCGAACCGGCGGGCCTCATCCAGCGACAGACCTATGAGACGCTGCGTGATCAGATTCTTGGCGAACTGAAGGCGGCGCTGCCCGTCGACGCCGTTGTCCTCGGACTACACGGCGCCATGGTCGCGCAAGGCTATGACGACCCGGAAGGTGATTTCCTGTCGCGGGTGCGTGCCATCGTCGGACCGGATGTGCTTGTCGCTGCCGAATTCGATCCGCATAGCCATCTGACCGCGCAGCGCGTCGCCAATCTCGACATCATGGCCACCTTTCTGGAATTCCCGCACACGGATTTCGAGCAACGCGGCGAGCATGTCGTCGAACTGGCCCTGCGGACGCTACGCGGCGAGATCAAGCCGGCAATCTCGACCTTCGACTGCCGCATGATCACCATTTATCCGACCAGCCAGGAGCCGATGCGCTCCTTCGTCGATCGCCTGAAGGCGATGGAAGGCAAGGATGGCATCCTATCCATCTCCGTCATTCACGGCTTCATGGCCGGCGACGTGCCCGATATGGGCACGCGCATTGTCGTCGTCACCGACGATGACAAGGCCAAAGGTAATGCGCTTGCGCAATCGCTCGGTCATGAGCTTTACGGTCTGCGCAAACACGTCGCGATGCCGATGTTCGACACCGAGACCGGGCTCGACCGCAGCGTCGAGCTGCGCGCGGCCCACCCGGAAACGCCCGTCGTTGTCGCCGATGTCTGGGACAATCCCGGCGGCGGTGTTGCCGGCGATGCCACCCACATTCTGCGCCGGATGATCGAGCGCGGCTTCGACAATATCGGTGTCGCGACGATCTGGGATCCGATCGCCGTATCGTTCTGCCATGCGGCCGGCGAAGGGGCGCAGCTCGATCTTCGCGTCGGCGGTAAATCCGGCCCGCAGGGCGGTGAGCCGCTCGACCTCGATGTCACGGTCTTGCGCCTGTTCGACGCCGGCTGGCAGAGCTTTCGCAACAGCCGCGTCACGCTCGGCAGCGCGGCTGTCGTGCGCCCCGTCGGCACCTCGATCGACATTATACTGATTTCCAGCCGGACGCAGACTTATGAGCCGGACATTTTTTCCAATCAGGGCATCGATTTCTCCGGCAAATCTTTCCTGCTTGTGAAATCTACCAATCATTTTCACGCGGGATTCCAGCCGATCGCTTCAGAGATCGTCTACATCGCCGCACCGACCTCTTACCCGACGGATCCAGCAACGACGCCCTACCGCAAGGCGAGCCTCGAGCTTTGGCCACGCGTCGCCGATCCGTTGGGCCTCGAAAGTTGAAATCGAGCCGGACGAGACCGGCCGCAGACATGCCGACTAACGAACATAGGGAACACGCCCGAAGGGCGGCCAAAAAGAGGATGATGATGAAAAGCGCATTTGTTCTGATCACGCTGGCCATGCTTGCCGGCACCAGCAATCTGGCGATCGCCCAGACCTCGGACGGGGTCTTGACCGTCGCCACCATCGGCGAGTTGCCGACCCTCGATGCCATGCAGACGCCGACCGACATCGTGCTCACGGTCGACCAGCATATTTTCGAGACGCTCTATACCTATGACGCCCAGTGGAAGTCCGTTCCGCTGCTGGCGGCCGCCATGCCCAAGATTTCCGACGATGGTCTCACCTACCGCATTCCGCTGCGCGAAGGCGTCAAGTTCCACGATGGCAGCGACTTCGACTCCAAGGATGTCGTTGCCTCGCTGAAGCGCTGGATGAACGTCAATTCCAAGGGCAAGCAGGTTGCCACGATCGTCGACAGTCTGACGGTCGACGGCGATCACGCCGTGATCATCAAGCTCAAGTCGCGCTATGCGCCGCTGCTGGCAACCCTGTCCCAGTCGTCGATCATTCTCCCTTCCGAAAAGGTCGCCGATACCCTTACCGATTTCATCGGTACCGGCCCCTATATGCTCAAGGAGCGCAAGCCCGACCAGTATACGCAGCTCGTGCGCTTCGATGGCTACAGATCGCCCGAAGGCGAGCCGAATAACTACGCCGGCAAGCGCGAGGCCGTCGCCAAGGAAATCCGCTTCGTGCCCGTGCCCGACGCCAATACCCGCGTCGAAGGCCTGATTTCCGGACAGTTCGATTTCGCCGACTCCCTGCCCGTCAGCGCCTATGAGCGCATCGAAAAGAGCGGCAACGCCAAGCCCGTCATCTTCAAGGATGCCGGCTGGGTATCGCTCAACATGAACATGAAGCAAGGTCTGCTGGTGAAGAAGCCGCTGCGCCAGGCGGTGCAGGCAGCGCTGAACTCCTCTGACATGATGCTTGCCGCCTTCAACGACCAGCGCTTCTTCAGCGTCGACGGCGCCTTCTTCCCGAAGGGATCGTTCTGGCACACCGACGCCGGTGTTGTCCGTTATGGTGAAGGCGATCCCGACACGGCGGCAAAGCTGCTGAAGGATGCTGGCTATGACGGCACGCCGCTGCGGCTTTTGACCAGCCGCCAGTATGAATTCCACTATAAGATCGGCGAAGTCGCCAAGGCCTATCTGGAAGCCGCCGGCTTCAAGGTCGACATGCAGGTCGTCGACTGGGCAACGCTGACGACCCGCCGCGCCGACCCGAAGGAATGGGATATCTTCATCACCCATTCCAACTTCCCCGGCGATCCGACGACGATCAACACGATTACCGACAGCTATCCGGGCTGGTATGTCTCCGACCAGAAGACCAAGGCCGTTTCAGCCTATATGGACGCGACGAGCGACGACGCGAAACAAAAGGCATGGGAAGGCATCCAGACCGTGATCTACGACGATGCGCCTCTCTACAAAGTCGGCAACTTCAACGCACTTTCCGGTATTTCCGCGTCGATATCAGGCTATACGCCGACCTATTGGCCGCATTTCTGGAACGTCAGCCCGAAGAAGTAAGGCTTAAAGCACATGGCAAAGATCGCCCAGGCGCTTTTGCGACGTCTTGGAGGCATGGTGATCGTGCTCGCGCTTGTCGTGACTGTTGTCTTCGTCATCGTCCGGGTCACCCCGGGCGATCCGGCGGCCGTCATGCTCGGGGCCGACGCCACGCCGCAGGACATTGCGCAATTGCGGGCAAAGATGGGGCTCGATGCGCCGCTGCTTGTCCAATATGTCCAGTTCATATTGGGCCTGCTGAAGGGCGACCTCGGGCAATCGATCTTTCTCAACCAGCCGGTCACGCAGGCGCTGGCAGCTCGCGCCGAGCCAACCTTTTTCCTGACGCTGTTCTCCATTCTGATCGCCATTGCGATCGCGCTTCCCGTTGGCATCATCTCGGCGGTCAAGCGGGGAACGATTTTCGATCAGGTCGTCGTTGTTCTCACCATGGTCGCTGCAAGCGTTCCTAGCTTCTGGCTTGGCCTGATGCTGATCCAGATCCTGGCCGTCGGACAAGGCTGGTTTCCGGCCTCCGGCTATGGCGGTCCTGACACGGACTTCCTCGAACGGCTGCACCATCTCATCCTGCCGGCGATCACCTTGGGCGTCGTCAATTCGGCGATGATCACGCGCTTCACCCGGGCCGCCATGCTCGACGTGCTCGGCGACGACTACGTGCGCACCGCCCGCGCCAAAGGGGCGAGCGAAAGCCGCGTCATCCTGAAGCATGCGCTCAAAAATGCGATGATCCCGATCATCACCGTCATCGGCCTCTCCGTCGCCATGCTCGTTGCCGGCGCTGTCGTGACCGAAACCGTATTCGGCCTGCCCGGCGTCGGCAATCTCGTCGTCTCCGCCGTTCTGCGGCGCGACTATCCGGTGATCCAGGGCGCGCTTCTGGTCGTGGCGGCTATCTATGTCCTCATCAATTTCGTCGTCGACATGCTCTATATTCTCGTCGATCCGAGGGTCCGACTATGATGGCCGGCTCCTTCACCCTTCCATTCGCCTCGAGCCTGCGGCGCCTTTTCGGCAATCGCGCCATGCTGTTCGGCGCCATCATTCTGCTTGTCGTCATCCTCGCCGCCATCCTGGCGCCCTGGATCGCGCCTTACGCCCCAAACAAGCTTTCCATCGTCAACAAGCTGAAGGGACCGTCCATGGCCCATATCTTCGGCACCGACGAATTCGGCCGTGACATCTTATCCCGCGCGATCTTCGCGGGCCGTATCTCGCTGCTCGTCAGCCTCGGCGTGGTCTGCATCTCCACCGTTATCGGCGTATTTCTCGGCGTTATCGCCGGATATTTTCCCAGGCTCGATGCGCCAATCTCACGCCTGCTCGATGCCATGATGTCCTTTCCCGACATTCTTCTTGCCATCGCGCTCGTCGCGGCGCTGGGACCATCGCTGGTCACGGTCATCCTGGCGCTCGGCATCACCTATGCGCCGCGTCTCGCCCGCATCGTTCGCGGTTCGACGCTCGTTCTGCGCGAACTGCCCTATATCGAAGCGGCGATCTCGATGGGCCTGCCGACCTGGCAGATCCTTGGCCGCCACATCCTGCTCAATCTGGCATCGCCCATTCTGGTGCAGGCGACCTTCGTCTTCGCCTCCGCCATGCTTGCCGAAGCAAGCCTTTCCTTCCTCGGCGTCGGCGTCTCCTCAGACATGCCGACCTGGGGAACCATGCTCGCTTCCGGCCGGGAATTCATGAACAACGCACCCTGGCTCATGGTCTTTCCGGGCCTTGCTATCGTCTTCTCGGTCCTGTCGCTGCAATTGCTGGGTGACGGCCTGCGCGATCTGGTCGATCCGCGCCTTGCAAAGGAGAGCTGACCATGGCGGACACGATCCAACCGGTTCTCTCGATCGAAAACCTGACGACCTCGTTCAAGACGGCCGAAGGCTGGCGCGCCGTCATCCGCAACATCAATCTGCAGGTCTCTGCCGGAGAAACGGTCGCCATCGTCGGCGAATCAGGATCGGGCAAGAGCGTCACAGCGCTGTCGACCATGCGCCTGCTGCCTCCGGGCAAGGCGCGCTGCGAAGGCAAGATCCAGCTTTTGGGCAGAGATCTCCTCGCCGTTTCGGAAGCGGAGATGCGCTCCGTTCGCGGCGGCTCTATCGGCATGATCTTCCAGGAGCCGATGACCTCGCTCAACCCGGTCTTCACCATTGGCAACCAGATCGCCGAGGCGCTGGTACTGCACCAGAAGCTTTCCTGGAAGGCGGCCGAGGCCGAAGCCTTGCAGCTGATGGAGCGCGTGCGCATTCCGGCGGCAAAGTCGCGGCTTAATGAATATCCGCATAAATTTTCCGGCGGCATGCGCCAGCGCGTGATGATCGCCATGGCGCTCGCCTGCCGACCCAAGCTCCTGATCGCGGACGAACCGACGACGGCACTCGACGTCACCATCCAGGCCGAAATCCTCCACCTCATCCGCGAGCTGCAGCGTGAGGAGAACATGGCCGTCCTCTTCATCACGCACGACATGGGCGTGGTGGCGGAAGTGGCCGATCGCACGGTCGTCATGTTCCGCGGCGACATGATCGAGACCGGCGTCACGACGGATATTTTCGCGGCACCGAAGGAAATCTACACGAAGTCGCTGCTTGCCTCGATCCCGCGCCTCGGCACCATGAGCGAGACCGAGTCTCCGCGGCGCTTTCCGGAAGTCGACGCCAAGACCGGCGAGGTCACGGAAGGCCGGGAGATGAAGCCGGTGGCGCAGAGCATTGCGCCGATCCTCAAGGTGGACAATCTCGCCGTCCGTTTCGATCTGCCGAATGGCCGCGTTCATGCTGTCGAGGACGTCTCGTTTGATCTTCGGCCTGGCGAAACACTCTCGCTCGTCGGCGAATCCGGCTGCGGCAAGTCCACGACCGGGCGCACGATCATGCGCCTCATCGAAGCAACGGCAGGTTCTGTCGCCATTGACGGCAAGGACGTGACCAAGGCGGGAACGAAAGAGCTGCGGGCGATGCGCCGCATGGCGCAGATCATCTTCCAGGATCCTTTCGCCTCGCTCAACCCACGCATGACGGTCGGCGCAGCGATCATCGAACCCATGCTGTCGCACCGGTTGATGGACCGACGGGAAGCGAAGGAGCGCGTCGCCGAACTACTCGATCAGGTCGGCCTGTCGGCAGCCGTCGCCAGCCGATACCCGCATGAATTTTCCGGCGGCCAGCGGCAGCGCATCTCCATCGCCAGGGCACTCGCACTCAACCCGCGATTCATCATTGCCGACGAAGCGGTGTCGGCACTCGACGTTTCGGTCAAGGCGCAAGTCTCCAACCTGCTGCTCGACCTGCAGGAGAAGCACGGCCTTGCCTATCTGTTCATCTCGCACGACATGGCCGTCGTCGAACGGATGAGCCATCGCGTCGCCGTGATGTATCTTGGCGAAATCGTCGAGATCGGCCCTCGCGCCGCTATTTTCGACAATCCGCAGCATCCCTATACCCGCCGCCTGATTTCGGCCGTGCCGATCCCGGACCCCACGCGGCGCGGCTTGCAGCCACCGTCGCAACGCGAGGAGATCAGGAGCGCGATCAGGCCCCACGACTATGTGCCGCCGAAGCGGAGCTACCAGGAAATATCGCCCGGACATTTCGTGCAGGATACGGCCGCCAGCTGGACAGAGTGAGATCCGCAGCGCAGCCGGCTAATGTCATATCCGCGGGATATTCACACGGAATATTGACGTGACCCGCTCGACTATCGATGACAGCGCAATGCTTCATGTGCATCCGTTGCTTCGGTGCCTGCCCAAAAGCCGCGCCCGCGTTATGTTGATCATTCACGCCATATCGCGCCCACATAGCGTCAAACTTTTGAGGGACTGGAAGTTCATGAGACATCTTCCACGTTTGCTGACCATCCTGCTTGTCGTTTGCTTGGCCCCGTCTGCATCACCTGCGCGCGCGCAGGGATTTGTTCATGCCGACCATCAACAGATCGTGGACGCTCGGGGCAATCCGTTGATCCTGCGTGGCCTGAACCTAGGTGGCTGGATGGTCCAGGAGGGCTATATGATGGAGCTGTCCAATCTGAAGGCGCAACATGTCATCCGTGGCCGCATTGCGCAGATCATCGGTGAGCGGAAGACCGAGATATTCTATCAGTCCTGGCGCGACAACGCCGTGACGAGAGCAGACATCGACGCGATGGCCAAGTGGGGCTTCAACAGCGTGCGCCTGCCGATGCATTGGAATCTGTTTATCAAAGATACCCCCGGCAAGGCTGCAAAGGGCGGGATCGTCTGGAACGAAGAAGGCTTCCGGCGCGTCGACGCGCTGATCTCCTGGCTGAAGGCCAACGACATGGTGTTGATCCTCGATCTGCATGCAGCTCCCGGCGGGCAGGGCCATGACATCGCGATTTCCGATCGCAACCCGCGCAAGCCCTCGCTCTGGGACAGTCCCGAAGACCAGAGGAAAATGATCGCGCTCTGGAGTGAGATCGCCCGGCGCTATAAGGATGAACCGACTATTGCCGGCTACGACCTGCTCAACGAGCCAAATTGGGGATTTCAGGACAAGACCGATAAAGGCGGCTGCCGCGAAACCGGCAACGAGCCGCTGCGCGACCTCTACGAACGCACCATCCATGCGATCCGGGCGATCGATGCCAATCATATGCTGATCATCGAAGGCAATTGCTGGGGCAACAACTACGCCGGCCTGTTGCCTGTTGCCGATCGCAATACGACACTGAGCTTTCACAAATACTGGACCCCGACGACGCAAGAGTCGATCGAACCTTTCCTGAGGCTGCGTGAACAATACGACATGCCGTTGTGGAACGGCGAATCCGGCGAAAATAACAATGGCTGGTATGCACGCGCCGTCGCGCTACAGGAAAAAAATGGCATCGGCTGGGCCTGGTGGCCGTTGAAAAAGATTGGAGCTGGCAACCCGCTTGAAATCGAGGCTGGGGCGGGCTACCGCCGCTTGTCCGCCTATCTTCGTGGAGAAGGCGAGAAGCCTCCGGCCAAGGCGGCTTTTGCCGCTCTCATGCAACTGGCAGCCGACAGCCGTTTCGACAGAAATGTGCATCATCGAGACGTGGTCGACGTCCTGTTGGGAACCTCGCATCGCGACAAGACGACGCCGCTGCAAGCGCAGTGATAGGAATGCGTCTCTGTAAAGATGCGCCAGCATTTTGCAGACCGTTCTTACGACAGCAATCAGATCGCGCTGGGCATCCGCTCCCAGGCGTTGGCGAGATGACGGCCGAGAACCTCGGAAAGCCGCGCCTCGTCGCCTGCTTCCAACGCGGCTGTCATTTCCTCGTGGTCGGCGACGGCCACCGCCCATTTTCCGGACCTTCATGGCCGATGAAGCGGAAAAAAGCGTCGGCTGTCCCGATGCCGGCGCCGTCTCTTTGGCGACGATAGCAGGCTGCGTCGCTGCAACGCTCGCTAAGGCAAGATGCCCTTCAGCCGTAAGTGGCCTGCCGGATTCAGCTGGTCTTATTTGCGCCTTTTTGGGCAACGAATTGTGGCACGGAAATGCACGGAGCAGATTTGATGACGGGCCTGTGATGACCGCTGATATTTTCGATTCTTGTTAGGTCTCTCTTCAACAAAGCGATGCACAATTGTGAATACCGAATCTTAAGTCATAGCAGCCGGACTTGCGGGAAAGCAGCTGGCGATGGCGCCCTGTGCTCTGCGAGATGGCTGCAATGGTTCGATCGTCGCTGCTGCCTCTGGCCGGCGGCGAGACAAGCAAGTTCAAAAGGTTTTAACAGGAGATCTGATCCAGTGCGGTTGAGAACTGCCCTTCGAAGCGTTGCCAAATCACTCGGCTTCTGCTTGCTCGCCTTCTCGGCATCGACGCCATCAATCGCAGCCCAGCGACAGTCGGACATTCCGGAATGGTTGGGCGCCTATGTGGGCGAAGGTGACGGCCAAATCGCGCAACCGATCCTGCAAAGGGCGCGAGCGCTTTACATGCGAAAGGTGAGCGAAGGCAAGGTCAGGAATCCCTGCTACTTTGCTATGGATGCCACGCGCCCGAACGATGCCGGCGACGGCAAATCGGGAGGCCGCTTCTACATCGTCTGTGAAGCCACCCAAACGTTCCGTGTGGTTTCGTCCGGACACGGCAGCGGCCGTGATTTGAAGGGCGTCGTGGATTTCGGCAACGGGCGGATGTGCGCCAGGAACTTCGGCAATGCGATGGATTCGAACCTGACTGCCGGCGGCTCCTACATGACCGAGGAAACGAAAACGACCTTCAAGGGCTACTATCCAATCTCCCAGACGAAGGATGCTGCATATCTTCGCACCTTCCTCCAGTTCGATGGCGAGGGCGAGACCGCCAATGCGCGGCAACGCGCGATCGGAGGACATGCAGCCGCAAAGGTGGCCGGCATATGCATGAAGAGAGATCCGCAAAGCCCCTATGCCAACCGTGACGGATACGTCCCCCTTGGAAAGCTGGTCGAGTATGCCGGCGGCCGCAGCGATGGCTGCACGAGCTGGGCAGCGTCGGACGCGAACCAGATCATCTCCATGGTAAAGGACAATCCGACGACGCTCTACATCTATCCTGAGTCAGCCGATATAAACGCCGTTGCCAAAGCCGTGGCTGCCGGTCGTTCACCATCGAAGGCTGGATTGTACTGGAACGATTCCTGCCTGAAGGCAATCGGCGCTCCGAAATTTTGGCCAAAGGAAACCCTGGAGCCGATCATCGCTCAGTATAAACAGGATCACCCGGCGCCGCCGTCCCGACCAATACCGATCTGCCAATAGCGCTGACGTTTGTCCCGTGGCAAACCTGGCAATTGGATGCGTCTGCTTCGATGCGCAAGCAGACCTCCCTCTCCTGCTCCTGAACTGCCCGGAACCGACCGTGCGGTGCTTGAGGCATGGATTTTCTCTGCATCCTGACATCCTGGTTGGTTTTGGGGGCGAGTCATAGTTGGCAATGTGCTCGCAGTTGAAAATGTGTGGACATTTGCCGGCAAAAACGGCATAAAAGTGCAGGAATTGGTCAGTGCATGTAGCCTTTCTCGCCCGTAATTGGTCTCCGCTACTGTATTTGGCCCACTTGATAGTCAATTGATTTTATTGAAACAAATCCTCCAAGTAGAAGCTATAACTTCCTTTCTTACCGCCACGTCCGCATAGTCCATACAGGCTTGTCTGCCGGGCTGACCAACTTCGCGGATCAGGTAGACATTTCGCGCGCCCTCTTTGTGTGAAAACGGATCCCCAGATCCGCCGCGGGAGAGACTTGCGGCATTGAAGACGGGGCATGGCTAAGCCACCTTCTGTGTGGCTGAAGCTGCATTTGCGCGTAGAAGGCTCATTAACATAGGACCGATCGCGAACTCTCCTCTTTGCGTTCGCCGCGTCAAATCTCGTAGATAGGCGCCAGCCGACTTTATATGGGAAGCACGTTGGAGGATGCAGGCGATCACGGTGGCGGTGTTTTCAAGCCCCATGACGGCACATGCCTCCTGGTGGGCGGTGGGGCTGATATCAAGCATCGATTTCACGATCACAGAGGCGGCCAGCAAATCGCGCCAGCCGTTGATCTGTCCGGCCGGACTATAGGCGGCAATTTCGGGGCAGGCTCGTAGAACGAGGTCGAGCGGAAATGATTTCAACTCTGTACAAGCGACGCCTACGCTTTCAGAACCATGGCGTGGGGGCATTGGGGGTCTTGTTTGGCGAACGGCAGTGGGGGCGGCAGCCCTGGTGGAGGCTGGTTGCGGCTGTGTATCGGGTTCGTTTGTGCGAGCGGTTTGTGGTGCTTCAGATTCAGTTGAAGATTCGGAGTCTGAATTCTGTATGTGGCGCTCATTTTGATAGGGATTGCCGCTTAGTTCTATGGCTTTTACGTGTTTTTCCAATCGGTTGACGATTTCGCCGTGCAGAGGGCCAAGCTTTTGGAGCAGGGCTTCCAATTCTGCTGCGCTGGGCGAGCGCGGAAGGCTCTCGATGAGGTCGCGAAAGCTGGAATGTGCGGCTTCCCAGTCGCCGTCGACCTGCTCGATGAGCGCCGTCTGGATCAGCTTTGTGATGTCGCGTCTGTAGAGGCTGATGCGTTCGCGTAGACCCTGGGTGTGGAGCCGCTCGGCGACGACTGCGGCAGCAAGATGTTCGATCTCCTCGGAACGATGGAGAAGAGGCGCCAGTGAGAAGCCGTAGGCCTCATTGACGTCCCCTGCCCTGCTTCTGCGGGCATAGCGCTTGCCATTGGGGCTGTCCCTGCGCACGAGGAGGCCGGCATCGATGAGCGCAGCGAGGTGACGTCGGATCGTTTGCTCGGCCATGCCATGGGCGCGCAGAGACAATTGCGCATTCGAAGGGAACACGACCAGACCGGCTTCATCCGAAAGCTCATTCTTCGGGTAGAAGCTCAAGAGCGCATTGAGAACGGCAAGCGCTCTATCCGTTATGCCGAGCAGGGGCTTGGCTTCGCAGAGCGCGCGATAGATTTTCCATTTGTCGACGGACTTGGTGGGCTCGACATTGCAGGCTCTTTTCTGAGCTAACAACATGCCAAGCGTCATCGACCGCCGCCCGAAAGGCGTCGTTACGTATTCAGCTTCCATTTTTCCTTCACCTACGTTGAGGCAAAAGAAATCCGCTCATCAAAACGATGCCAAAGACTCTTGACTGTGATTCGGGGAAATGCGATTCTTGATTTGCTTAAGATCAGAGAAGGGCTTCCACGACGGCGTCGTTTGGGGGCCTTTTTCTTTTGCGGTTACGTTTCCTTTCCTTGCTGAAACTCATTGAAGAGAGCCTGTAGCCTCTCCTGTACGAATTGATCGAAACCGGGTGCTGCCTTGCTGTCGAAGACGAAGGTTGCCCGCGCCGGTGTTCTCTTAAGCGTCACAGGCACGCCGGTTATCTCTGATGGCGCCGCAGGTGGCTTGGCAGACACAGGCTTGCTGATAACCAGCGCCATTGCCTGCTGGAAGCGTTCATCGCTCGATAGCTTTCGGCAGTTGTCCGCGGACAACTCGGCGACGATCGGTTCAGATGCAACGCTTTCGAGACGTTCTCCGAGCTCCAGCCACCGTCGCCGGCCAATCTCGGGAGCTGGTCCGATCGCGCTGATAAGTGCCAAAGGCACCTGCCTGGTAACGATCAGCATCTTGGAAAGCGCGGCCTTGTCCACGCCCAGCGCGGCCATGATGATATCCCTGCCAAAACCGCGCTGCTCGAGCCGCAGCGCAAACAAAGCGCGCTCAACATAGGACAGGTTCGTGCGCGCACTGTTTTCCTGGCCCTGGCTCACGACAAGCTGATCGTCGGTGAGCTGCCGCACGACGGCGCGCACCTTGATGCCGAGCGCCTTCGTTGCCGCCAGCCGGCGATGCCCGTATGCGACCTGATAACGTCCCTTGGCTTCCAGATGCGGGCGCACGAGGATGGGAACCTGTTGGCCGTGTTCGCGGATCTGCTCCACGAGTTGGCCAAGTTCAACAGGATCTATCTCAAGGCGATCGGTGACGAACGATCCGTCGATAAGGTCAGGATCGATATCAATGATCGTTTGACCCTCCGCCAGCTGCCGTTCGAGGTCGCTGGCCCGCTCCATCTTTTCCGTGATGTTTCCGAGCGTCCTGGTGATGCCGCCCACCGGACCGCCGCTTCTCTGCTGCGGCAGGAAGCCGGCGATGGGGCGATTGTCTTTCGCTGCAACGGCATCGGCGCGCCCCGTATTCGGAGCTGAAATCTCAATCAGATTCTTGCGCGCCATCTATCTATTTCCTTCCCCATGTTGAACGGATGTGCGTCTCGATCTCGCCGTTCACGAGATTGAGGGAATCCAGAGCGCGGTCGTAGGTGCCCCTTGTGAACTGGGCTCGTTCGACTTCGTAAAGGGTTTGTTTTGTGACGCCGGCATCGGCGACAGCCGTCGATTTGACCATGGCGTTGTGGAGCATGCGATTGCCGAAGATCGCCTTCATGAAGCCGGTCATCTGGCTTTGCGGCCCGTCATTGGGCTCAAAGCGGGTGACGAGATAGCGCATCCAGTCGTAGCTGGTACGCCCGCCTGCCCTTTCGACGACGGTCATGAGTTCGCTTGTCATGGTCAGGAACTGAGACATGGACATCACATCGAGCATCTGCGGATGAACGGTAATCAATATCGACGTCGCGGCGCAGAGCGCCGACATTGTCAGAAAACCGAGCTGCGGCGGGCAATCAATGACCACGACATCGTAGAAGCTTTCGATTTCGGTTAGAGCCTCGCCGATGCGCGCGAAGAACATCGTCTCGGCTCTGCCAGCCGCCATTGCTCGCGGTGTTTCGTGCTCGAACTCCATGAGTTCGAGATTGCCGGGGATCAGGTGCAGGTTCGGCGTATAGGTCGACCGAACGATGTCGGCAATCGGCCGGGGCTCCTCGTAGCGAATGGCGCCATAAAGCGTCTCGCCTTCGCCGACATCGAGCTCAGGCTGATGTCCGAACAACGCTGAGAGCGAAGCCTGCGGATCGAGATCGATGGCCAGCACTCGATAGCCTCTCAGCGCCAGATATTGCGCGAGATGGGCGGCTGTCGTCGTCTTGCCGGAACCGCCCTTGAAATTCATCACCGAGATGATCTGGAGTTTTTCGGCTCCCCGGCGCCAGGGCACATATTTCGGGGTGCCATTCCGTTCATCGAGAACTTTACGGATTCGATCCATATCCTCGGCGGTATAAAGCCGGCGTCCATTTGCAAGCGGATCCGGTCCATGGCCATCGGCAGCGATCTGGCGAAGATAGCCTTCTCCAATGCCGATAAAGGCGGCAGCTTCAGCCGGCGAAAATGTCCGCATCGTCTTTTGCGACTGAGGCGGAAAGAGTTTTGCCTGGTGTTGCTGGAGCTGGTAAGACAGCTCCAGCGCGTCTGTTGCCAGAAGCGTCGGAAGATGCTCTTGGTCGTCTTGGAGTACGAGACTCGGCTGCATGGCGGTTTTCCCAATTAACTGCGCAATTGTTACAGAAAGCTGCTTAACTACGCAGTTACAATATGCCCCGATTCGTTGCAGTTTTACAATTGCTTAAACAAATAGCGACTTTTGGCGGTTTTTTACTCATTCGGCATACTCAATGCCCGTTCCTTGAGGTGGATTCTATGCCTGGCGGCATCCGGTTTGCTCTGTGTTTCATCAAGCCGGGCTGGCCCATTGGGCAGAGCCCCATCGACCGGGAGTAGTCCGCGGACTACTCCCGGTCGATGGGCGCTTGGCAGGGCGCGAGGATTTGTCGGGTCGGCGAGTGTTCAGATATTTTCAGCTGTGGCGTCCCGGCAGAGCGCAGCCGGTTGTCCGCGGACTACCTGATCCGCGTTTGGAAAAACGACCGCGGCGAAGAGATTTATTGGCTGAGCAGCGCTTCGTTCCTTTGATTCTTCCAAAGGTGGGATCAATCGATTGGTAGGCGAATGAGGTCTCAATCGCTAGCACCTGCATACCAAAGAAACGCAAAACCTCCCTGCGGCTTTCCACTGGGAGGTGCGCGAGAAGGAATTCAGCGTGGGGCTGACGGTGTCAGCGCGGATGGCGATGCGTGCTAGCGCACCAGGCGATCGGAGCGCTTGCCGCCGCGAAGAAGTGCGGCGCGGATCAGTTCCGATTTGCTCAACGCTGGCGGCGGCGGAGCGGGTTGCTCCTGAGGTTCGGCTGTTTTGACGGGCGTCTGTTTCAACGTCGTGAGGCGCTGCCTCGCGGCAAGCCTGTCTTCCGGCGACAGCGGCTCGATCGGGTTGCCGTCGATATCGTGGCGCATCGAGTCGGGTTGGGCGCTTGCAAAGTAATATTGCTTCGAGTGGAGAAATGCACTCGTGGCGCGGCGGAGCGCCATGACCGGGGTGTCGGGCTTCAGAAGCGGGCGTATCTCGTTCCAGAGACCAAGCGCAAAGGGACGAATGATCTCGCCGGGCTTGGAAGGCAAGATATCGATCGGACGGACCAGGAGGGCGTTAATCGCCTTTGCTTTTCTAACGTCGAGTTCCGTTGCAACAATCGGGTCTCGAGTGATCGTCCAGGGTTCTTCCATGAAATCGCTCCTTTGTATCGAAATCCATTACGGATCGATTGTGAAGTGATTTTGACGGGGCGGCGAACAAGCTTGCTCTCGAACATGGCCACCATGCAAAGCCAATGACCATATATGGAAGCGCAAAGCGCGCTGCAAGCTTTTGCGTTAACAGGATTTTTATAGTTTGGCGGATAGCTTGCACCCAGCCGCGAAGGGTATTGTGTACGCGGCGCGTCTTTCTTTCCAAAGTCGCGCGAACTGCCGGAGTTTTACCGCGGATTCCTCGCCTGCCGAGCGCCTCACCGCCCGCCGACGCCAAGCATGTCGACCGGGGCATTTTCGAACCCGCCTTCCGGACTGACGGGCCTCCCCCCCAACTGCCGATATTGATAGCGCGTGCCGAGCCATGGCCACGCGCGCATCTCACGCTTTAAATATCGTGGTCGGTTCATGTGTTGCGAGATGGAGAGCACACATTGTCGCACCGGGATCGAACCGATACAGCGATTTGGATAGGGATGGTGTTTCCGCAGGGTATGCCCGCCGATGTGCTCTTCCTGTGCTAAAGGCTTTTGCGACGATCCAGGCAGGGATAGTCGGTGCCGCCGACGTTGATTCTCGAATGGGAAGCGGGGCAGGGGAGGTGCCATCCTGTGGCTTATCCCGCGCGGGGTCTTTGTCCATGAAATGCTCGACGCGCAAATTCGCGAACTCCGTCGCCGCCGGCCGCTGGGCCAAGGTTGGCCCATCGCATGCTCGCGGATGTCGGTGAGCCGGTTTGCATCGCAAGTGACGACATGTTCCGTCGAAAAATGTGAAGACATCGGCATGGCTAGCTTGCCCTTGCGAAACCCGCCTTGGCTGGTGGCTGCTGTTGCGATACAGATGGCGCCGCAACCCGCAAAGCCAAAGACCGAATGGCTTATCTATCTTCTGGAGAGAAGCATCTTGAGTATGAAAGCGTTCTTGTCGCTGAGTGTCGTTTTCTCGCTCTCGCTTGTTTCGTCTGCCCTGGCGTTCGATAAGTCAGCCTTCTTTGATGCCGCGCTCTGCAAGCCGCCGTACACGACAACCTCGGCAACGGAAATGTACAATGAGGCCGAAAAACTCGCAAAGGCCGATACATCTCTCCTGACGGCTGCCGTTTACAAATTGTCCGCGGACTTCGGCAAGCAGGGCTTCAAGACAAATGAACTTATTTTCGCCGGCTCGAGCATCGGCGTGCTGATCGAAGGCTTGCGGGCGGATGAACTCGCCAAGACCTATCATCTGAAATCGGACAATCTTGGCAGTCTTTTGGGGGCGGCTTCAAAGTCGTATGCGCGTGCATTGGTGAAGGCCGATCAGCCCACCAGGGAAATGGGGGTCGTGTCGATCGTGGCCCGCGAGTCGGCGGCCTTTCCCGGCAAAACACTGCTTGCGTGTGAATTCGTAACGCACGAAGATCTCGAAGCCATGAAGAAACTCCAGGCGAATTGACCCCTTCTATCGTGACGCTTTGGCTGCCTGCTGTGTTCGTTGCAGGGAAGCGGTCAGCAACGCGCGAACTCCATGGATCTCACGATCCGCTCTGCTATCGGAGGCACGGCTAGGGGCTAAGTGCCGACAGCTGGTACTATCGATAGTGATAGGCGCGGTTGGGAGCCGTATGGATGACGGAAGCTAAAGGCGGTTTAATTTCAATATCCGGAAACTCTGCGCTTAATTCATACGGTTGATACGCTGAGTATCTGGAAAACTCGGTGTCGATTTTGGATAAGGGGTGTCGAAGCCGCTTTCACCTCCCGGTTACAATTGAAGCGCTGTGCTGGATAGAAAAAGCGCTATCTTAACCCTACGGCGCCCGATCCGAACCGGCGGGGGACCCCTCAAAGCTCGAATGCGCTGCCGGTGCCTCGCGTCGGATGTCAATCGATGTTGCTATTTTCCGCATCGGCTCAATCAACCTACCCTAGAGTAACGACCATATTATGCACGCGCAAAAAGCGTTCTAGTCCTTTGAATCTATAGGATCCTGTCGATTCAATCTGAAAGCGGGATGCCTTCGTGCGAATGGATGAATTGAAATGCCGCTGCGTTAGACCGCTTTATATGTGTCAGGCGTGTGACAGAAGAGACCAATTTCTTTCGTCCGGCCTGAAGACACAAGGGGGCGAGTTTCTAATCTTATGCGTCTCATACTCGTCAATGATGTTTCAACCGTTCGCGGCGGCGCGACCAAGGTGGCGTTGCAGTGTCTTGAGGCAAGCAGGGATGCGGGTCTGACTTGCGCCATACTGGTCGGCGATGATGGCGAAGGCCTCAAGTCGCGGTTTGCCGGCATCCGGACAGTTGCGCTTGGCGAGCGTCCCCTTCGGGAAGGTCCGACCTTCACCGATGTCTTCGCGAAGAACTATAATTGGCGCGCCTATGAGGCCTTGGAGGGGTTGCTTAAGGAATCGGAGGAGGAGACCGTCGTGCATGTGCATGGCTGGTCGCAGATCCTGTCGCCGTCGATCTTCTACGCGCTTGCCAAGCATGAGGCCAAAGTCATCGTCACGGCGCATGATTTTTTCCTGAATTGCCCCAACGGGGGCCTCATCAATTTCCATAGCGGCGAAGTCTGCCATATCAAGCCGCTGTCCGCCGCATGTCTGACAACCAATTGCGACAAGCGCAATTATTTCCATAAGCTCTGGCGTTTCCGCCGAACCTTAACCCAACGGGGCGTCGGCGAGGAATTCTGGGGTCGCATCGGCATCGTGCTGGCGCATGAAAACATGGAGGCGCATCTCCGCTCCGGTCCTTTACGACATTTCACGACGCTGCGCACGCCCACGGAGCCATTGACGCCCGGGCCGGTAGAAGCATGGCGCAACCACCGCACCGTTTTTCTCGGCCGCATGTGCTGGGAAAAGGGGGTACGGACGCTGGCGGATGCGCTCAACAAAACGGGAAGGACGGCGACGCTCATCGGGCGCGGACCGTTGCTTGAGGAGATGCAGCACGCGTTGCCGCATTGCTTCGTGCCCGGCTGGCTGAGCGATGAGGAGGTAGCGAGGCTCGCGGGCGAAGCGCGCGTTTTCGTCATGCCGTCGCGCATGCCCGAGCCTTACGGTCTGGTCGCGGCCGAAGCGTTGATGTCCGGCATACCGGTCATTGTCAGCAGCAATGCATTGATTGCGACGGAAGTCGAGAACAACGGCGCCGGTCTGGTCTTCGAGAGCGGCAATGCGGATTCGCTGGCCGAGAAATTGGCGGCGACCGATGACGACAACCTGATGCGAAGGCTGAGCGAGGGTGCGTTTGCCCTTGGCCAACGCATCGCGCCGAGCAGAGCGGAATGGGGACGCCGAATGGTGGACATCTATATGGGGCGCAGCGATTTTCTTGCGCATTAGTGGGGGGGACAATGGCACGTGCTTTGGTGACGGGCGGCTGCGGTTTCGTTGGCCGACATCTTATCCGGCGACTCCTTGCCGAAGGGCTGGATGTCGTCTGCGTCGATCCGCTGGTCATGGGGACGGGCGCGCTTCATGCTGATCTGTGGCAGTGTTTTACGCGCTCCCGCTTCACCTTTCTCCAGGAGGATTGTCGCACTTTCTTCGCCCGCCCGCCGGAGCATTTTGACTATGTCTTCCATCTAGCCGCGCTGGTCGGCGGCCGCGTGACGCTGGAGACACGGGCGCTCGATGTCGCCGAGGATCTGGCTGTCGATGCGAAGCTATGGCAGTGGGCCTCACGCGCCAAGCCTGGCACCGTGGTATTCTTCAGCTCCAGCGCGGCCTATCCAGTGTCACTTCAGACGGTTGAAAATCATTGGCTGCTATCGGAGGACATGATCAATTTCGATACCTCTGTCGGCATGCCCGACCTCAGCTATGGCTGGGCGAAACTGACCGGTGAATATCTGATGAAGCTCTATGTCGAGCGCTATGGCCAACGGGCCATCGCCTACAGACCGTTCAGCGGTTACGGCGAGGGTCAGGATTTGGCCTATCCTTTCCCGGCGATCTGTCGCCGGTTGCTTGCGGAAAAAGGTGCGGCAGAGGTTTTCGTTTGGGGCACAGGCCGTCAGTGCCGTGATTTCATCCATATTTCCGATTGCATCGAATTCATCTGGCAGACGAAGGACTTGCTTCCAGATGGCGCCAGCCTCAATCTCTCGACCGGCATCGCCATGTCCTTCATCGAATTGGCGGAGACCATCAGTCGGCAGATCGGTTGGCAGCCGGTCGTCACAGGCCGATCGAACCATCCCGAAGGTGTTTTCTACCGCTGCGGTGATACGGTGCTGCAACGCTCCTACGGACTGAAGCCGCTGGTCAGTCTGGAAGAGGGCATCGCGCGGACACTGGAGAATCTGCGAGCGGAGCAGCCGCCATATGCGCTAGCCATCTGAACGGAGCCTCACGACAATCTCCGTTGGTCCAGAAGGGTGATCGTCCCCACCGACGCGCAGACCCCGGCCGCACCCTGCTTGCATCGATCGGATTGGGGCTGGAAATTCATCGCGGAAACCAAGCTGCCGGAGAGCTTTTCGTTGAGCGGAAAGCAGAGATAAAGGGCAAGCCGATGCTCTTCGATGTCCAACCCACGACTAAAAGCGCAGTGGCTGCCGGTTCGTAAGGCTGCACCTGGTGAATTGTCGGTATTGATCATTGACGTGAGCCAGCCCGTTGCCAATGACAGGAACCATCGTCAGGTGGGTTTTGGGGGCCTTTGCTCTCGGAAGGATATGAACTTCTGACCCACTAATCGCATTCGGAGCTTACCTCTAGCCCCATTCGCGATCATGCGCATGAAATCAGTGGCGACAGAGAATCTAGGCAAACTGTCTTCCAGGCCTTGATCATCAAGGCACATAGATCTAATGAGGCGCGTGAGTGATCCTAGGAGTTTAGAATGCAGGTTTTGGTACGTGACAACAACGTTGAGCAAGCGCTCCGTTTTTTGAAAAAGAAGTTGCAGCGCGAGGGCGTTTTCCGCGAGGCCCGACTTCGGGAGCGTTTTGAAAAGCCCTCCGAAAAGCGTGCTCGCGAAAAGGCTGAGGGTATCAGGCGTGTCCGCAAACTCGCTCGCAAAAAGCTTGAGCGGGAAAGCGGTATTTCGAGCCCCAAGAAGGCAAGAGCTTCCGCTCGCTAGCGGAGATCGAGTGGCGGATGTTTCGGCTGTCGAGAAAATGACTTTCTCGTGCTTGAGATATCCCTTTCCCGCGGGCGGTGTTGTCATCGTGTTTGAATGACAAGCGCGCTAAGTCCGGTGCGGACGGTTTCAGACGATGTGGGCGCGAGCGGCGGAAAACAGCGAAACGAAATGCTGTAAACGTCTATTGAGCGAAAGCCCCGGCGCATTCTCTCCCGTTTTCGAAACGGCAGATGCGCGCGCGGTCGATTGTTCAGGCCTTTGTGGGGCCTGATGCTCAACGCCTGGAATGAGCCGACGCCTTGCCGCCGGTGGGCTTGCCGGGACAATGCGGCGGCCACGATCGGCGTGAGCACGCCACGGGTCGACCTTATGAGATCGATGGATCTTGGCCCGGAAGCAATCGGCACTTTCATATGAATTGAGAGCAGCATTGCAACTCGCTCAGATCTGGATCGCGAACGGCGAGGTCCAAAGAGCCCGTGAGCTCATTCGCGCACGCGAGTTGCTCAACCTTCGTTGAGACGCGCGCCGGATCCTCTCTTTCGACCCGCATTCGCCCATTACATTGCGAGATAGGCCTGCCGGATATCCTCCCGGCTTTCGAGTTCTACAATGGTGCCGGAATATCGGATTGCGCCTTTTTCCAGAATATAGGCGCGGTCGGATATCAGCCGGGCGAAATGCAGGTTCTGTTCCGACAAGAGGATGGACAGCCCCTCGCGCTTCATCGTGAGGATCGCATCGGCCATCTGCTCGACGATCTTGGGCGCCAGCCCTTCGGATGGTTCGTCAAGCAGGATCAGATGGGGATTGCCCATGAGGGTTCGGCCGATTGTCAGCATCTGCTGCTCGCCGCCGCTCATGTTGCCGGCCGGTCTCCTGCGCATGTTGCCGAGGTTCGGGAAGATCTCGTAGATGCGCTCGGGCGTCCACACCGCGCGCCGGTCTCGGCCCGCCTGTCGTCCGACTTCGAGATTTTCCTCCACCGTGAGGGCGGTGAAGATGCGCCGGTCTTCCGGCACATAGCCGAGCCCCCGGCGGGCGATGTCGAACGGAGGAAGCCTGGAAATATCCTCTCCTCGAAACCGGATCTCCCCCTGTTTCGACAGGAGAAGGCTCATGATCGATTTGAAGGTTGTCGATTTGCCGGCGCCGTTGCGGCCAAGCAGGGCGATCACCTCGCCCTCGGCGACCTGCAATTCCACGTCGAACAGGATATGGGCGGGTCCGTACCAGCTATTGAGACGGGATACTTCCAGCATCAGCCCTCCGATCTGTTGGCGTAAAGCAAGCCGGAGCCGAGATAGACGGCTTGGACGTCGGGATTGGCCCGGATCGCCTCTGGGGCTCCTTCCGCGATGATCGTGCCGCGATTGAGCACGAGAATCCGCGACGCATGCTCGAAGACGATATCCATATCATGCTCGGTGAAGAGAACGCCGATCTGTCTTTCCTCGACAATCCTGGCGGTCAGTTTCATCAGTTCGATGCGCTCCCGCGGGGCCATTCCGGCGGCCGGCTCATCCATCAGCAGCAGCTTCGGATCGCCGGCCAGCGCGATGGCAAGCTCGAGGCGCTTGACGTCGCCGTAAGGAAGCTCGCGACAGGCGCGATCGGCCTGGTCGCCAAGACCGATCAGGCCGATCAGCTCTTCGGCCTCGCGGCGAAATTTGCGGTCCAGCCGCCCGAAGAAGCCGGTCCAACCGGAAAGATGTCCGGCATGGGACAGGATCGCCACCTGCACATTCTCGCGAACCGTCATGGACAGGTAGACTTCCGCGATCTGGAATGTACGGCCGACGCCGAGGCGGAAGATCCTGGCAGGCGAGAGGCCCGATGTCTTGACCCCATCGAGGATCACCGATCCGGCATCGGGCCTGATCTGGCCGTTCAGCATGTTGAAGCAAGTGCTTTTCCCGGCGCCGTTCGGTCCGATAAGCGCCATCAGTTCACCACGGGTAAGCGAAAAGGAGACGTCGGTGACCGCTTTGACGCCCTGATAACTCTTGCTTAGATGCGATACCGACAGAAGCGGTGGGGTCATGGCGCATCCCCCATTTTGGCGGCCGGTTGCGAAAGGGTTTGCGGCAGGATCTGGAGCCGTCGCTTGCGAGTCCCCAATATTCGGCCCAGCGTCCCGACGATCCCTTCCGGAAATGCGACGACCAGGAGAATGATGAGGCCGCCGAGGATCATGCGGGAGAGATCGGTATTGCTCATCAGCCAGATCGAGGCGGTCTTGTAGACGATTGCACCGACGATGCCGCCCGATACCGTACCGAAACCGCCGAGCAGGACCATGACGAGCCCGTCGATCGACATCGGAATACCAAGCACCTCAGGAAAGATGCTTCCCTTCTGAAAGGCCAGAAGCGAGCCGGCAAGGCCAGCAAAGAAAGCCGACACGACGAATGCGGTATGCTGGACGGTGCGGCGCGGAATGCCGGTTGCCGCCGCGCGCTGCGGTGAATCCCGAAGCGCCCTCAGGGCATGACCGAACGGCGCGAAGGTCAGATAGCGGATACAGCCGACCGATAGGACGGCCACCGCGAGCGTCAGCCAATAGAAGGCCTTGGGTCCGCTTGCCCATTCGGACGGCCAGACGCCGACGATGCCATTGTCGCCACCTGTCACGTCGACCCACTGGTAGGCGATCGACCAGAAGATCTGCGCGAAGGCCAAGGTGAGCATGGCAAAATAGATGTTGGACAGCCGGACGCAGAACCAACCCGAGACGAGGGATATGGCAGCCGCGACGAGGGGCCCGATGAGGACGGCAAGCTCCATCGGCGCGCCAAACCACTGGACCGATAGCGCAGCCCCATAGGCACCTAAGCCGAGGCTCGCCGCATGGCCGAAGGAGTCCAGCCCGCCCACCGACATCATGAACTGAAGACTGGTGGCGAAGATAACGGCGATCAGGACTTCGCTCGCGACACCGAGGCCGTAATTGCCGAGCACCAGCGGCAGCAGGACAGCGCCAAGGATGAGCACGACGGTGGTAGCACGGCTGCGTGGGCCCAGCGGCCGCCACGTCGTCCTTGCCGCATAGCCGGCGCGGGAGGCGGGCAGGGGCTTGCCGAAGAAGCCCCAGGGACGCAGGACAAGGACGACCGCCATGACCACGAACATCAGCACGAGGGAAATGCCTGGAAACACCAGGATGCCGAAGGCGTTCAGCTCGGAGACGACGATGGCGGCCAGGAAGGCGCCGCCGATGCTGCCCAGCCCGCCGATTACCACCACGACAAATACCTCGGTGATGACGGACAGATCCATGAAGTGCGTGACGGCATCGCGCGGGATTTGCAGGCCGCCGCCGAAGGCTGCCAGGAAGACGCCGAGAGCAAAGACCCCGGTGAAAAGCCATTTCTGGTTCACGCCGAGCGCGCTGACCATGTCGCGGTCCTGGGTAGCAGCGCGCACCAGGATGCCCCAGCGCGAGCGGTGCAGCAGCAGCCACAGCATGCCGAGAACGGCGGGTCCGAGAGCGATGAGCACGAGATCATAGGCTGGAAAGGGTCGGCCGAGAATCTGGACGGCGCCGGACAATCCGGGTGCCCGTGGCCCGACGAGGTCCTCCGGTCCCCAGATCAGCCGCACGCCGTCCTCGACGACGAGCGTAACGCCGAATGTGGCCAGAAGCTGCAACAGTTCGGGAGCACGGTAGATACGGCGCAGCAGCAGAATTTCCAGCAGAGCACCGCAGGCTGCGACGATGGCGGCGGAGACAAGCAGTGCTGCCCAGAAGCCGAAGGCGCTTTCCCAACGGGTCGTCAGGCTGTAGGCCAGATAGGCGCCCAACATGTAAAAGGCGCCATGAGCGAAATTGACGATGCGCGTCACGCCGAAGATCAGCGATAGTCCGGAGGCGACCAGGAACAGCGAGGCGGCATTGGAAAGCCCGGTCAGGAACTGCAGAAGATAAAGGTCCAACGGAGGCTCCCTGCCCATTTAACAAGGGTGGCATTCGATCCACGGAGCGAACGCCGGCGCGATGCGTTATGACGGAATGCGAGCATGTTTGCCGGCGGGAGGGCATGACGCCACAACCGCCGGCCTTTGACGGTTCCGCTAGGGGCGGAGCTTGGCGGCGTCGGCCTCGCTCGGCAGGAAGTCGTTGCCGCTATGGTACTGGAAATCGACCATCACGCCTTTTCCATCCTTGAGGGCGGTCTTGCCGATGAAGGCGCCGAGCGTCGATTGATGATCCGCGGCACGATAGGTGATCGGGCCAAACGGCGTGTCGACCGAAATACCCTTGGCGGCGGCAATCAGCGCGTCCGTGTCGGTCGACTTGGCCTTGGTCAGAATGGCGGCCATGGACTTGACCAGCGAATAGCCGACCACCGAGCCGAGGCGAGGATAGTCGTTGTAGCGCTTCTGGTAAGCGTCGAGAAAGGCCTTGTGCGCTGATGTGTCGACGGAATACCAGGGGTAGCCCGTCACGATCCACCCTTCCGGCGTATCGGTCTTCAGCGGATCGAGATATTCCGGCTCGCCGGTCAGGAAGGAAACGACCGAGCGGCCCTTGAAGAGATCGCGGGTCGAGCCCTCGCGCACCAGCTTCACCAGATCGGCGCCGAACTCGACATTGAGGATCGCATCCGGCTTGGCGGCCTCGATGGCCTGCGCCACGGAGCCGGCATCGATCTTGCCTTGCGGCGGCCATTGCTCGCCGACGAACTCCACGTCGGGTCGGGCCTTCTGGAGCAATTCCTTGAACACAGCCACGGCGCTTTGTCCGTATTCATAGTTTGGCGCGATGGTCGCCCAGCGCTTCGCCGGCAGCTTGGCGGCTTCCTGCGCCAGCATGGCGGCCTGCACGTAGTTTGGCGGGCGCAGCCGGAAAGTATAGTCGTTCCCCTTCGACCAGATCATCGCGTCAGTCAGAGGTTCTCCGGCCAGGTAAAAAACCTTCTTTTGCTTGGCGAAATCGGCAACCGCCATGCCGACATTCGAGAAGAAGGAGCCGGAGATCATCACCACCCCTTCCTTTGCGACCAATTCGTTTGCGGCCGTCAGCGCGTCGCCGGGCTTGCCACCATCATCCTTGGAAATGATTACGAGCTTGTCGCCGTTGATGCCGCCCGCCGCATTGACCTCGTCAAGCGCCAGTTGCCAGCCCTTCTTGTAAGGGTCGGTAAACGCAGGTAGCGCGGAATAGCTGTTGATCTCGCCGACCTTGATCTCACCGGCCATCGCTTGTGTCCCGGCCGCCAGACAAAGGGCCGTACCCATAATCGCAAAAAGTCCTCTCATTTCCGTCCTCTCTGGATTGATCTGTTTTGATTCTTGTTATTACGGCACGTCATCGGCGGCATCGAATTTCGAGCGCGTGCAATCGCGATCCATAGCTTGTCGCCTGAAGGTATGATCTGGTGTGTTCACTATAAATGCAAGATCTTTCTCTGTGCATTTTTTAGGCAAATTGCGCGAAAATCCCGTATTTCCAGCTTGCCAATCGTTCGAAGAATGTGGAAATTCGCGTGTACACACTAATCTTGGCAGCGGATGGCTGATGTGAAGCACGATAGGCCGGATTCGGACGACTATGATGTCACGCAGCAGGTGGGCCACCTGTTGCGCAGAGTGTATCAACGTCATCTCTCCATCTTCCAGGAAAACGCCTCCGATCCCAATCTGACCTCCGTGCAGTTCGTCACCCTCTGCGCGCTGCGCGATCATGGGCCAAGTTCCCAGACCGAACTCGTCAAGGCAACGGCCGTCGATCAGGGCACGATCAGGGGCATCATCGAACGACTGTCCGCACGAGGACTAATCACGACTTCCGGGGATGAGCAGGACGGACGCAAGATCATCATGTCCCTGACGCCGGCCGCCGAGCACCTGTTGGAGGAAATGATACCGGCCGCCCGCCTCATCAGCGAGTTGACGATGGCCGACCTCAATCCCGCCGAACGAGTGGCCCTGCTTTATCTGCTGCGCCGCATCCTGAACTATCATGATGACAAATCATCGAACGCGACGGAGAAATAGACCGGCAGGAAATGCCATCGCTCGACGGCATCGCCTTTTTTCAGGTCAATCGTGACCGCAAAGCAGGCCTCAATTCGCAAAAGCGGCGATGCCTGTGATGGCGCGGCCGAGGATGAGGGCGTGGATGTCGTGGGTTCCCTCGTAGGTGTTGACCACCTCGAGGTTGACGAGATGGCGGGCAATGCCGAACTCGTCGGAAATGCCGTTGCCGCCGAGCATGTCGCGCGCGGCGCGGGCGATATCCAGCGCCTTGCCGCAGCTGTTGCGCTTGAGGATCGACGTCAGTTCGACCGGCGGATGGCCGTCTTCCTTCATGCGGCCGAGACGCAGGCAGCCCTGCAGGCCAAGCGTGATCTCGGTCACCATGTCGGCGAGCTTCTTCTGGATCAGCTGGTTGGCGGCAAGCGGCCGGTCGAACTGCTTGCGGTCGAGCACATATTGCCGCGCCTTGGCATAGCAATCCTCGGCCGCACCCAATGCACCCCAGGCAATGCCGAAGCGGGCGGAGTTGAGGCAGGTGAACGGACCCTTGAGGCCGGAAACATTCGGCAGCAGGTTCTCTTCCGGCACGAAGACATTGTCCATGACCACTTCGCCCGTGATCGAGGCGCGCAGGCCGACCTTGCCGTGGATGGCGGGCGCCGACAGTCCCTTCCAGCCCTTTTCAAGGATGAAGCCGCGGATGATGCCATCCTCGGTCTTCGCCCAGACGACGAAGACATCGGCGATCGGTGCGTTGGAGATCCAGGTCTTGGCGCCGGTCAGGCTATAGCCGCCATCGACCTTCTTTGCCCGCGTCACCATCGAGCCGGGATCGGAGCCATGGTTCGGCTCGGTGAGGCCGAAGCAGCCGATCCATTCGCCAGTGGCAAGCTTCGGCAGATATTTCTGCTTCTGGGCTTCGGAGCCGAAAGCATCGATCGGCACCATGACCAGCGAGGACTGCACGCTCATCATCGAGCGGTAGCCGCTGTCGACGCGCTCGACCTCGCGGGCGATCAGGCCATAAGCGACATAGCCGAGGCCGGCGCCGCCATATTCCGGCGCAATCGTCGGTCCGAGCAGGCCGAGTTCGCCCATCTCGCGAAAGATCGTCGGATCGGTCTTTTCATGGCGGAAGGCTTCGAGCACGCGGGGGGCGAGCTTCTCCTGCGCATAGGCATGCGCGGTGTCCAGCACCATGCGTTCTTCATCGCTCAGCTGCTCCACCAGCCGGAACGGATCGGCCCAGTCGAAAATCTCGCGGCTCATGCTGTCGTCTCCCAGATCTTTCTTTTCTCGATCGCTGTCAGTCTACGCCTTGCGGCTGGCGCGGGCTCGTTCGGTGGCGGTCGTATCCGAATGGCAATCCGCCGTCACGACAACGCCGAAAAGATCGAGCGCTTCTGCCGTCGTATAACGACCGAGCCGCACATCCTCGCTCACCGCTTTCAGATCGCGTGTCAGTGGATCGCCGTAGCCGCCGCCGCCCGGTGTGCCGACGCGAACGCGATCACCGGGTTTCAGCGCAATATCCTGCGCCTTCGACAGATGCTCGGGCGTCATCGCTTCGCCGTCGCGCCAGACCGTGACGCTGTTCGTCCGCCCGTCGCTGCCGCCAAGCGCGCCCTGCGGTCCGAAACGACCGTGATCCATGACGAAGCTTGCGGTGGCAGCACCGCGCCTGAGTTCGATCTCGTAGTCGAGACCGAAGCCGCCGCGATGCTTGCCGGCACCGCCGGACCCCTCGCGAAGGGCATAGCGATGGTAGAGGACGGGGAATTGCTGTTCCATGATCTCGACCGGCGGTGCCTTGGAAATGCCGATGGTCGAACAGCCGTTGGCAAGCCCGTCGTGATCGCTGTTGCCGCCGTAGCCGCCGCCGGAAATCTGGTACATGACGTAGCCGCGCCCGCGCTCCGGATCGTGGCCGCCGAGCGCGAAATTGCCCGAACTTCCGGCGGGCGAGGCCGTCACACGATCGGGCAGTGCCTCGACCAATGCCGCAAAGACCGCCTCGGCGATCCGCTGGCTGACTTCCGCAGCGCAGCCGGAAACCGGGCGCGGATAATGGGCGTCGAGGAAGGTTCCCTCTGGCGTCTTCACCTTCAACGGCTCGAAGGCACCGGCGCTGATCGGGACATCAGGAAAGATATGGCGCATGGCGAGGTAGACGGAGGATAGCGTCGTTGCCAGCACCGAATTCATCGGTCCGGCGCAGGGCTTCGACGATCCCTCGAAATCGAAGGAGAGTTCATCGCCTGTCGCGATGATCGTCAGACGGATTTCGAGTGGCTCGTTGACGACGCCGTCACTGTCGATATAGGCGACGGAACGATAAGTACCTTCCGGGATCAGCCGGATATTGGCGCGCATCTGCTCGGCCGCTCGGCGGCGCAACTCGCCGATCGCTTGGGCGACCGTATCGTCGCCGTAGCGTTCGAGAATGCGCACCAGCCGTTCCTGCCCCACAAGAAGGGCGGCCGCCTGTGCCTTTACGTCACCGATGCGTTGTTCGGAGACACGGATGTTCGAGCAGATGATCGCATAGATCTCGGTGTCGAGCTTGCCTTCCTTGAAAAGCCGGACCGGCGGCAGGCGCAGGCCCTCCTGTTCGACGGAGGTGGCCGACGCCGAGAAACCGCCGGGGACAGCGCCGCCCGTATCCGGCCAGTGACCGGTGTTCGATAACCAGCAAAAGATCTTGCCATCGCGATAAACGGGCATCGCAAAACGCACATCCATCAGATGCGTGCCGCCGAGATAGGGGTCGTTGACGATATAGATGTCACCCGGCTTCGGCGCCGCTGCCTTGCCGGAGGCGATCATCTCGATCAGCGTGCGGGTCGAATATTGCATGGTGCCGACAAAGACCGGCAGGCCGCCGGCCCCCTGGGCGATCAGCGAGCCGTCCTCGGCCGAATAGATGCCGTCCGAACGGTCGTTGGCCTCGGCGATGACGGGCGAGAAGGCGGCTCGGGAGAAGGTCAGGTCCATCTCATCGCAGACCTGCTGCAGGCCGGATTGGATGACGCTCAGCGTGATGGGGTCGATGCTCATTGGCCGGCTCCGATCGTGATGATGATATTGCCGTCGTCGTCCTGTGTGGCGACGTCGCCGGGCTCGAGGATGATGGTCGTGTCCATCTGCTCGATGATCGCCGGTCCGGATATGGTTGCCTTGAGCGGCAGATGATCGCGCCAGTAGATCGGCGTTTCCCGCCAGCCGTCGAACCAGACCGGCCGCATGCCGGTCTGCGCTTCGGCGAGTGTCGCCTTGCGACCGGCAGCATCGATCAGCATGGACAGATCGATCTCGGTGCGCCGGCCGATGACCGAGGTGTTGACGTTGACGAGGCTGGCGCGGATTTCCGGAAGTTCGACATGGAAGCGGTTGAAATAAGCCTCCTCGAACCGTGCCTGCAGTTCGGCCCTGGTCGGCATTGCGCTCGGCAGCGGCACGCGCAGCAGATGCGTCTGGCCGATGAATTGCATATCGACGGAGTAAATCTCACGGATCTCGCGAATGGCGACCGCTTCCTTGCCGATCAGGCGGCGTCCTTCCGCCGACTGCCTTTCGAAGAGTGCGTGCACCGCGTCCATATCGGCGACATCGAGCGGGCGGTTGACCGTATTGACGAAATCGTGCCGAAGATCGGCAACGACGCAGCCGAGCGCGTTGGTGATCCCCGGACGGGACGGTGTCAGCACCCTTGGAATGCCGAGCTCCCGCGCGATCGCGGTCGCGTGCAGGGGGCCTGCTCCGCCGAAGGAGAACAGCGCGAAATCGCGTGGATCCTCGCCGAGGCTGACCGAGACCATGCGCACGGCGTCCGCCATGCGGGCATTGGCGATACGGATGACGGCCGCCGCCGCCGCCGTGGCGTCGAGCCCGAGCGGACGGCCGAGCTTTTCCTCGAACAGGTCACGAATGTCGTCGATGGAAATGCTGCCGGGAACCGAGTTGAGTCTGGAGGGGTTGAGGCGGCCGAGCAGCAGGTTGGCGTCGGAGATGGTCGGCGTCGTGCCGCCGCGGCCGTAGCAGATCGGCCCCGGCATGGCGCCGGCGCTTTCCGGGCCGACCTGGAGCAGGCCCGCGGCGGTGATCTTGGCGATCGAACCGCCGCCGGCGCCGACGGTGCGCACATCGACCATCGGCACATGGATCGGCATGGCATATTCGATCTCGATCTCGTTGGAAACAGCCGGTTCGGCGTTGCGGATGAGGGCAACGTCGGTCGACGTGCCGCCCATATCATAGGTGATGAGGTTGGGGATGCCGGCGCGCCGGCCGGTATAGGCCGCTGCCATGACGCCGGAGGCGGGACCGGACATGACGGTCTTTGCGGCCTCCTTGGCGACGTGGCGCGCAGACACCATGCCGCCATTGCCGTTCATGACGAGAACGTCGTGCCTGTAGCCCTTGGTGGCGAGTTGATCGGCGAGGCGCTCGATGTAGCGCGCCAGGAGCGGCTGCACGGATGCATTGACGGCCGCCGTGACGCCGCGCTCGAACTCACGGCTTTCGGACAGAAGCGCATGGCCGAGCGTGATATTGCCGTTCGGCCAGATCTCGGCGGCGATCTCGCCGGCGCGCAACTCATGCGCCGGATTGGCATAGGCATGCAGGAAGTGGATGACCAACGACTCGCAACCTGTATCCACCAGGGCTTTGAGCGCAATGCGGAGCGCTTCCTCGTCGAGGGGGATCAGCACGTTGCCGGCGGCATCCATGCGTTCGGGAACTTCGAGCCTGAGGTCGCGCGGGATGATCGGGCGAAACTCGCCCTTCATGCCGTAGGGGTTCGGGCGCGTGCGCCGACCGAGCTCCAGCACGTCGCGAAAGCCGCGTGTGGTGATGAGACCTGTGCGGCAGAGGTTGCGCTCCAGAACGGCATTCGTGGTGGTGGTGGTGCCGTGCACGATGAGGTCGAGCGCCGCAACATCGGCCTCAGCCGCATCCAGTGCGTTGAGAACGCCGAAAGCCTGATTGTCGAGCGTGGTCGGCGTCTTGGCGAGACGGACCTTGCCGGAGACCGTGTCGAAGAGCACGAGATCGGTGAACGTGCCGCCGACATCGATGCCCGCGACCTGCGATTGTTCAGGTGTCGGGCCCGATGGTTCATTCGGAAAAGACTGAGTCACGACTGTTCCCATTATTGTTTGTATACAAATGAATTTATGGACGAGATCGAACCGCTGTCAAGCGCCGCGATCTTCGAGCATGCCCCTAGCGCAGACCATCCTTGCCTTCGATATCCGACGCCTTCAGCCCACCGACGCGGGCAAGCGGCCGGCCGCTATCGGTAAGGGCGACGGCCACCATGATTTCCGCCGGACGCGGCGCGTCGGCGAGGCTCACCTCCATCCCGTCGAAATGCGACCGCACATAGGCGGCATCCTTGTGCCCGAGCGGAATATCGAGGGGCCGGCCGGGGCCGCCGCGCTTTTTCGAGGAGGGCACAAGTGCGGCGCCTTTTTCCACCGCCTCGCGCAGCGGCTTGCCGAGCGATGGATGCAGCAGGGCGGCCGCATGTTCCAGCTCGCCATCCTCACCGACCAGCGCCGCCTTGCCATAGCTTTCGACCTGCGCCGGCGAAATTCCGAGCACCTCGACGCATTTGCGGCCAAGCAGGCCGCCGAGTTCCGCGCCGATCTCGATCAGCGGCGTCAGATCCTCGACATAACGGCCGGCGAAGGGATTGGCGATGACGGCGACCGCAGCAGCCTTGCGCGTCGGTGGCGAGATGGTTTGACCCATCTCGGTCAGTGTCTCCTCGACGAAGACGGTGATCTGGCGGATCTCAGCGCTCAACGCAGGCCGTCCTCGCCCTTGATGTCCTCGGCCTTAAGGCCGCCGCTGCGGGCATGGACGCGCGGACCGGTGGTCATGACAAGCACGACCGCCATCTCATTGGCGCGCGGGCCGTCCGGCACGCCGACTTCTATCGAGTCGAAATGGCTTCGCACATAGGAGGCGTTGATATGGGTAACCGGCACGTCGAGCCGCGTGCCGGGGCCGCCGACCTTCTTCGAGGAAGGCACGATCGCCTTGGCGCCGCCCAGCACTTCACGCATGGCGTAGCCGCCCGGCGCGTGCCAGAGGGCGCCGTGCTCCAGCTCGCCGGCCTGACCGACGATGATGCCCTTGCCGTATCCTTCGACGTCAGCAACATTTCCGCCGAGCGCGGCGACCAGCCGTTTTGCCATATCGAGGCCGAGCGGCTCCAGATCCTTCATGAAACCGGTGATTTCCTCATGATAGCTGCCCGCGAAGGGGTTCTCGATGACCGCGACGATCGCCCCCCGCTTCAGCGGCTTTGCGACGGGCTTGCCGCCTTCGTGATAAATCTCCTCTACGATGGTGAGGAACTTGCGGATCTTGACGTCAGGCATTGGAAAACCGCTCCATGGATTGATCGATTGAAAGAGGTGAGGCTGTAAATGGCCGGGCCGCGGTCGGCATGGCGAGCAGGCCCTGGTTCCTGAGAAAGAGGCCGGCGCGATCGATGAGGCCGAGTGCGATGAAGCGCTCTCCTCTGGCAAGGCCACAGGAAAGTGCCATGTCGATTTCCGCATCGGTCAGGGGGCCGCAGCCGGTGACGACCAGGCGCTCACCGAGATCGCTGTCGTCGACGACATCGATGGCGCGTGCCCGGCTGATGGCGGCATGGCCGGGGAGATCGACGGCATTGGCAACAATCGTGACCGCCGCGTCGGCCGCCGCCGCATTCGCTGCCAATACGGTCACCGAGTCGGCAATGCCCATCGACAGGCTGCGTCCGCCGCGTCCGCTGGTGGCGATGCCGCGTGTGGGGCTGGAAGCATGGAGCGCGAAATCGCCGAGCGAAATTCCGTCTTCGCGCGCCATACGGACATGAAACTCCGCGTCACTTTCAAGATGCACGGCAATGTCGCCGCCATTGTTGACATAGGCGCGGGCAGGGCGGTCGTCCTTGTCGAACGCGGCCAACATCGCCGCCAGGATTTCGTCCGCGACGGCACCGGCAACTGCCGCCATCGGCGTGATGAAATGGTCAGCGGCAAACGGCCGGACCGCGGTGACCATGCGTTGGGCAACCGAGCCCTCGGGCATCGGGCCGGCAAGTTCGGCTGCCGTGCGAAGCAGGGGCAGTTCGCTCACCAGTTCGTCAAGGACGGTCTGGAAACGGGCGATGGCAGCAGTGAAGGCACGGGCGCGCCGTTCGGCTTCGTCCCTGCGTTCAGCTCTGCCGTCATCGACGCCAATGACGAGGTCGATCGGCCCGTGCTGCAAATGCAGCCGGCCGTTTGGATCGCCATCGAGATATCGGGCAACAGGCCGCGACATGCTATCGCTCCCTTTGTCGTCAGCCGCCCCACCGGAAATTTCTGCTTTCCGTCGGCCAGGGGCCGCGTCCGATCGGTGTGACCCTACGCTCGGCCATTTCCAGCGCCTGCTCGATCGGGATGACGGCGTCCATATGGCCGCCGAGCGCGCGGTAATCATCGAGCCGCATGGTGAATTCGATCGGCGCGACGAGCGCGGGCGTCGGCACGTAGCCGAAGGCATTGCTCGGCATCTGCGTCACATCGGCCATGACGGTGATACCGCCGCCCGGCCAAACATAGGCCGGAACGCCGCCGCAGGAAACATGGGTCAGCGCTTCCTTGACGGAGCGCGTCAGGCGGACGGGGTTCGTGGTGACACCAGCCCGCAGGCTGCCGCCGGCACCGCCGATGAACAGGACCGAGGTGAGTGCCGGTTCGCAATTTTCGGCGATGATCTCGACCGATTCCTGCAAGGCTGCGGGAAGGATTGTCTGCAGTTCCGGTCGCAGATTGTCGTCGAGAATATAATAGCCGTACTGCTCGCCGGTGGTCGATACCATCAGCATGCGCATGCCCGGCCAGGCCGTCTTGGGGTCGAAATCGCCGAGGATCGTCAGGGGGTCGGAGATGTTGGTGCCGCCCCAGCCGATGCCGGGCTCGGCGACCTGGAAGTAACGGCCGGGCGTCGAGCGCCGGCCCTTGATGCGAATGCCGGTGGCTGGCACGTCGAGCAGGCGTCCGGCCTGGTGTTCAGAGAGCACGCCGGTGATATGGTCGTCGACAACGACCACCTCATCGACATGGCCCATCCACTGCTTGGCGAACATGCCGATGGTCGCCGAGCCGCAGCCGACGCGCATGCGGCTTTCCTCGACGTCGTTGATAACGGGAGCAGCGCCTGCCTTGATGGTCAGGCTGACCCCGCCATCGACCTGCATGTCGACGGCTTCGCCATTACAGAGCTTCAAGAGCGCGTCGCAGGTAACGCGGCCTTCCTTCTTCGAACCGCCGGTCAGGTGGTGCACACCGCCGAGCGACAGCATCTGCGAGCCGTATTCGCCTGTTGTGACGTGACCGATGGCTTCGCCGTCGACCAACACGGTTGCGGCTTCGGGGCCGAGAAAGCGGTCGGTGTCGATCTTCACCTTGGCGCCGCAATAGCTGAAGATGCCTTCGGTGACGACGGTCACCATGTCGACGCCGTTTTCCTGCTGCGACACGATGAAGGGTGCTGGCTTATAATCGGGATAGGTCGTTCCGGCGCCGACGGCGGTGATGAAGCTTCTGGTGGCGTGGACGATGTCGCCGTCCCATTCGCTCTCGCCCGGCTGGGCCAGGAACGGCACGACATTGCCGCCTTCGGAAATGGTGTTCTCGATGATCGTCAGCGGATCGACGCGGATCAGCTCGCCGCCGACATTGGCATAGCGATCGCAGGCGCCGGACCGGCCGTCGGAGATGTAGCACATGACGGGACAGGCATCGCAGCGTATCTTGCCGTTTGCGACGCTTTCCACGCGTTGCTTGACCATGGCACTCTCCTTTTAACACGGCCGCTTGTCCGGTGGTGCTGCCATTAGCCCATGGACGGATATTTGACCGTCATTGTTCCCAATTTTTCATTTGTATGCGAATGAGTATCAGCCGGTCTTTCCGTCCTGTCAAGCGACGGTGGGGAGCCCTGGCAAAAATGCTGCCGTCCGCCTGGATGGACTTTGCCGCCGCCTGCGACCAGCCCTGTTATCGGCCGGGCTATGGCGTTGACAAATATGGTGTTCAAAGTAGAGGCTTGGGACCTCGAGCGTTTACATCAACCGACAATGACGCTCTAATCTTTTGAATCTGGAACAGCTTATCCACATCGCAACCATATGCGCAGATCCGGGGCGGGACAAATGCAGAAATCTCATGAAGACAGACAATCCGCCGCACCCGCATACCATGTCGATCGGCAGGTCGGGTTCTTTCTCCGGCAGGCGAACCAGCGGCATGTCGCGATCTTCGCCAATGCCATCGGCGACAAGTTGACGACGACGCAATGGTCGGCGCTTTCGAAGCTTAAGGAAATCCAACCCTGCTCGCAAAACCAGCTCGGGCGCGAAACGGCGATGGATGTCGCGACCGTCAAAGGGGTCGTAGACCGCCTGGTGAAGCGCGGTTTCGTTGCCACCGCGCCGGACCAAAATGATGGGCGCCGGGTCGTCCTGTCGCTGACCGAAGATGGCCTCGCGGTCATCGCCGCGAATGTCGGCGCGGCGGTCGCGGCGACCGAGGAGACATTGGCGCCGCTCACCTCCGGCGAGCGGATGATGTTCCTCGAACTGCTGCAGAAAATCTGCTGAGCGGCTGCCGTCAAACCGTCGATCTCATCCTTACGTCTTCGATTGTGACAAAACATTGCGTTCTCGGCGGAAGGAATGGATTGCGCGACAAAATTCATTCGTGTACAAATGAAATAAATAAATAAGACGAGGGAAAACGGATGAGCTTGTCAGCGGAAGAAGCAGTCATCACCGACGGTCAGCAGGCGGGTACCGCGCCGGCGTTTCCGGTGCCCGCGAATGTCTTTGTGCAGACGGTGACCGAGGTACGGCATTTCACCGACCGGCTCTTCAAGTTCCGCATCACGCGCCCGGCGGAATTCCGTTTCCGTTCCGGCGAATTCATCATGATCGGCCTGCCGAATGCCGATCGTCCTGTTTTCCGTGCCTACTCGATCGCCAGCCCCTTCTGGGACGAGGAGATCGAATTCTATTCCATCAAGGTTCCGGGCGGCCCGCTGACGGAGCATCTCCAGAAGATCGTGCCCGGCGACACTGTGCTGATGCGCAAGAAGCCGACCGGCACGCTGGTGCTCGACGCGCTGATCCCAGGCAAGCGGCTCTACCTCCTGTCGACCGGTACCGGTGTCGCGCCTTTCGCAAGCCTGATCCGCGATCCGGAGACCTACGAGAAATTCGAGGAGATTGTTCTCGTCCAGACCTGCCGGGACGTAGACGAACTCACTTACATCACGGAGATGGTCGAGGCGCTGAAGGACGATCCGCTGATCGGCGAACTCGTCGGCGATCGCCTTCGCCTGCATACGACAACGACGCGTGAGCCCTTTGCGCGCATGGGCCGCATCACCGACCTTCTGACCAGCGGCGAATTCTTCGAACAGACTGGCCTGCCGCGCATCAATCCGGACGAGGATCGCGGCATGATCTGCGGCTCGGCGGCGATGCTGAAGGATACCAAGGCTGTTCTGGAATCCTTCGGTCTCGTCGAAGGCGCCAACAATGCCCCGGCCACCTTCGTCATCGAGCGCGCCTTCGTCGGCTGAGCGCATCGATCAGGCTCGAAACCGTAGAAGCGGTTTCGAGTATTTCCTATTCAAGCGTGGGATGCGGCAGTGACCAGCTCGACCGTGGTCCGAAATTCGACCTGCTCGGGCATGCGCGACAATATATGTTCGAGGGTTGCCGCATGTGACAGCGGCGTCGAACTGCCGATCGCATCGCTCGCGACGATGACATGAAAGCCGGCATCGATCGCGTGAAACAGGCTCGCCAGAACGCAGACATCCGTCTCCACGCCGCTGAAAATTAGCGTATCGACACCCTCTGCGATCATCCGCTCATGAAAACCCGGCGCGCCGAAAATGGAATAGGTGGTCTTCTCGATCACGTTTCGAGGCTCAGCCAAGGCCGCGAGCGGGGCGACCAGATCCTGCATCGCCGGATCCATCGTTCCCGTCGTCAGCATCGACCAGCGCTCGTAATAGGTTCGCCACCGACCCGTTGCATGGCTTGGTGCGGCAGGCACCATGAATTTGGCAAACAGCGTCCGGTCGGCAAAGGCGTGCGTCAGATCAAGCACGTTCGGTAGGATCTCGGTTACCGCCGGCGTGTGCCAGACCGTTTCTTCGGCAAAAAGCCGCTGCATGTCGATGACGATATGGCGGGAATTGGTGAGCGACGGCGCTGTCATCTTCAATCCTCGACGGCAATGGTGTGGTCCGGCGACCAGGCAAGGGTCACGTCCGTTCCGCTTGCGAGCACGGTGCCATCGCGATTTTGCGCGAAGAGTTTCAGCGAAGTTCCATCCGGCGTTACCAGCACATAGGTGAGCGCCGGGCCGGCATAGATCACAGTCTCGATGCGAGCCACCAAGGCGTTGAGGCCCGCTTCGGGCGATGTACCTGCTGGGAGGATCGACATCTTTTCCGGCCGCACGGCGAGCGTCGCGCTGTTGCCTGTAGACGAAAGCGGGCCATGGCAGCGCACCAGCGTGCCATCCGCAAGCCTGACACCACCATTGGCAATCGTGCCGTTCAGAAAATTGGAATCACCGAGGAACTGCGCTGCAAAGCGCGTTTTCGGGCGCTCATAGACCTCCGCAGGAGCGCCGATCTGGACAATACGACCACGATCGAGGATCGCGACCTTGTCGGAGAGCGTCAGCGCCTCTTCCTGGTCATGGGTGACGAAGATCGTTGTCAGCCCGGTCTCGCGCTGGATGCGAAGCAGTTCGACCTGCATCTCCTGCCGCAGTCGCCGGTCGAGCGCCGAGAGCGGTTCATCCAGCAGCAGGACGCTCGGCTTGATGACCATGGCACGGGCAAGCGCCACGCGTTGCTGCTGCCCGCCGGAGAGCTGCTTCGGTTTGCGATCGCCGAAGCCCGGCAGCCGCACCATTTCCAGGGCGCGATCGACCTGTTGTCTGGCCTCCGCACCGCGAATACCGCGCCGCGCCAGGCCGAAGGCGACGTTTTCGGCGACCGTCATATGCGGGAACAACGCATAGGACTGGAAGACCATGCCGATATTGCGCGCCCAGACCGGTGTCTCTGTCACGTCCTGGCCGCCGATCGCGACCTTGCCGCTATCGGGTGTGATGAAGCCGGCGATGATGCGCAGAAGCGTCGTCTTGCCGGAGCCGGAGGGACCGAGCAGGCTGGTGAAGGATCCTTCCGTGAAATCCGTCGAGATGTCGGCCAGCACCGGTGTCCGGCCGTAGGTCTTGGCGACCGATGATACTTCAACGTTTGTCACTGACGCCTCCGGGCCTGGCAAAGATCGCAAAGACGAGGATGGCGGCCATCGAACCGATCAAGAGGATCGTCGAGATGGCGTTGATCTCTGGCGTGAAGCCCTTGCGGATCGCCGAATAGATTTGCACCGGCAAGGTGGTGAAGCCGGGCGTTGCGAGGAAATAGGAAATGACGAATTGGTCGAGCGAAACGGCGAAAGCAAAGAGGGCCGCGCCAAGGATGCTCGGGGCGAGAAGCGGCAGCGTCACCGAAAAGAATGCATGGATCGGTGTCGAACCCAGGCTCGTGGCCGCCTCTTCAAGATCGGCCCGGATCGTCTGGAAGCCGGTTCCGACGACGAGAACCACGTAGGGAATGGCGAGCGCCACATGGCCGATCAGCAGTGCATGCATGCCGCGTCCGATACCGGTCCAGAAGAAGAAGACGAGCATGGCCGTTCCGGTGATCAGCCAGGGAATGGCGATCGGCGGCAGCAGCATGAGCTGTAACAGCGTTTTCCCTTTGAATGTTCGCCGGGCAAGCGCCACCGAGGCCATCGTTCCGAGGATTGTCGAGACGACAGCGGTGATGACGGCAATGACGATGCTGTTGATCCCGGCTGAAATCAGCTGGTCGTTGCCTGCAAGAGCCACATACCATTTGGTCGAGAAGTGAAACGGCAGCTCATAGAGCGAGGACTCGTTGAAGCCCATAGCCATCATCACCACGATCGGCAGATAGAGGAAGACCAGGATGGCAGCGAGATAGAAGCGCGCAAGACCGATCATGCGACAGCCCCGCTGCCGCGCCGAAGCACGCCCGAAAACGTCGCGAAGATCGCAAGCACGACAGCGAGCATCGTGAAGGATAGTGCTGCACCCAGCGGCCAGTTGAAGGCTTGGGTGAACTGGTCCTCGATGACCGTACCCATGGTGACGCCGACACGGCCGCCGAGAATGCGCGGCTCCATGAAGGAGCCCAGCACCGGCACGAAAGTCAGCACGGCGCCGGAGATCAGGCCGGGTGCCGCCATCGGTATGAGGATGCGGAAGAGGATCGTCCACCAGCGGGCGCCGAGGCTTGCGGCGGCCTCGATGATCGCATCGTCGATCGTGACCAGTGCTATATAGCAGGTCAGGATCATGTAGGGCAGATAACCGTGCACGAGGCCGACCACGATTGCCGATCTGGTGTAGAGAAAGCCGATCGAACCGGCTCCCGGCCAGACCCAGTGCAGCACATCGTCGAGAAAGCCGCCTTCGCGCAGCACCATCGTCCAGGAGAAGATGCGCACGAGACCATTCGTCCAGAACGGCAGCAGGATGAGGATCAGCAGGGTTTCGCGCGTACGGCCGATGGTGGCGCGCGCCAGCGCCAGCGCCGCGAAGAAACCAAGGACAGCACAGGCAAATGTCGTCCAGAAACCCATCAGCAGCGACGTCCAGGCGATGCCCAGGAGATAGGGCTGTGTGGAGAAGACCTGGTATTGCCTGAGCGTGAAGACGATGGGGGCCTTGCCCATCGGTGTCGCATTCATGAAGCTGAACACGAACATCGTGCAAAGCGGCAGGAGAACCGCGATGAAGAGCCATCCATAGGTGGGCAGCAGCAGCACCAGCGTCGCGAGCCAACCGGGGATGCCTGGCCGGGCGCGCGAACCTTCCGGTCCGCGCGTCGTCGATGCAGAAACTGCCTCAGGCTGCATAGAAGGCTTTCACTTCCTGCCAGAGGTTATTGAAAGCTTCGCGGCGATCGTCGGGCAGGGCCGACTGAATCGTCATCGTCTTCAGATATTCCGGCTTGTGGATCACCCGGTTGAGATCGTCGGCCGGCAGTTTTTCCATGGCGGCAGCATTGGCCGAAGCCGGCGCCCCGACCTTGGTTGCCCATTGGAAATAGAAGTCAGGGTCGATCATGTAGTTGATGAAGGCAAGGCCAGCATCCGGATTGGTGCTCGTCGCCGGGACAGACAGGCTGTCCAGCCAGCCGATGCCGCCTTCCTTCGGAACCACGAATTCGACCGGCAGCTTGCTGTTGCGCTTGGAGCGGACGGCCGCACCCGACCAGAAGATCGAAAGGTCGAATTCCTTGGCGGCGAATGCCTTGTTCCATTCGTCTTCGCTCGACCAGAGCAGCTTGATGTTCGGCTTGAATGCCTTCAGCTTCTCGGTGACGACGGCGAGGTCCTTCGGATTGTTCATGTCCTGGCCGGACAACAGTGCGCCGATCGCAACGCCGGTGACGGCATCGTCGAACAGGGCGACTCGGCCCTTATGGGCGGGATCGCCAAGCGCTGCATAGCTGTCCGGCTTGGGCGACCCCTCGGTGATGGCAAGCGAAGTGATGCCCCAGACCCAGGAGACGCCGTTGGTCTTGCCGTCAAGCTGGAGGTTCGCATGGTTCTTCAGTTCGGGCGACAGGCCCGTTGCATTCGGCACCTTGGAGAAGTCGATGGGAGAGATGAGACCTTCGCTCGCCGCTTGCTGCGAACGGGCGCTGTTGATCAGCACCACATCGTAGACGCCGGGATTGGTCCTGAGCTTCGTCAGCATTTCCGGCTCAGAGCTGAAATAGTCGTGAACGACCTCGATGCCGGTCTTTTCGGTGAAGGCTTTGAGAGCCCAGGCTTCGTCGGTGCCGTAGCCCTGCCAGTTGAGAACGGTGATCTTGGTGGCGGCGCGCGCCTGGCGCGGCAACAGGGACGATGTGGCGGCGGCGAGGGCGCCGGTGCCGATCAGGCCCAGAGTTTGACGTCGTGTGGTGTTCATCCTGATGTTCCCCTTTTGTCTGATTTTTGGTCCATTTGCCGATGGTGGTGAAGGCTTCGTCTTGCTTGCAGTCCTAGCGGATATCGAAATGGATACGTATCAGTGAAGTGGAAATCGCCGGCTTTCTCGGAACGCGGCCGATTTCCGTATAGTTTCTTGAGCGAAAGAATACATCCCGGAATTGATCGCCAATTCCAAGGTTTTCGCATCTGGCGCGAAATAAGTTCTTCGGTCGTTCCCTATTCTTTTTTGTTTGTACACAAACGATTAATGCGGAGATATTGTCTTGTCAAGCACGGGCAACGCGTTGATGTGATCTAGGCTTCATTTTACTTGCCGGCGATGCCATAGGTGAAATTCCCGGGTCTTGTCCGCTGTGGGAAGAGCAACGACAATACCGATGTCGGCCGCGCGCCATTGGGCATCCATCTCGCCAAGTTTCACCGCCACGACCTCGCCTGCATCGATCCCGGCGAGATGCAGTTCCGCCGCACTCAGCGATGCGCTTTCGATGCGGCAGGAAATGTAGCCATCCCCGACGACGAGATGGGTGAACCGCCCAAGATTATTTGTCGACAGGAACGGCACACCATCGCGCGTCACCGTCAGCGCGCCGTTTTCCGAGCTGACATGGATACGTCCTGCGGGTGACAACAGCGGACCGAAATTTGCGTCAGCACCGTTGTTGCAAAGGCTCCAGCCGTTCCATGGGTCGAAGCCGCAGAGCTCCTCGACCGCCATCAAGGGAAGCAGCGCCGCCCAGATGTAGAACGGATCGGTATCGCCCTGGTCCATCGCCTCGCCAGTCGTGGCATTGTAGTTCTCGGCGGCGATGCGCCGGTCCCGCCAGCACTGCATGAAGAGATCGTAGCTTTGCTTCGCCAGATGGCTGGCCTCGGCATCGAAGCGATAACGCTTGAGCCCGAGCCATACCATGAAGTTGACATTCGGCCAGATGCGGCCGCGCCAATAGACGTTTTCGGCAAAGGCCGGATCGTTGCGTGTGGCATTCGGCAGCACGAAGGCACCGCCGAAGGTCGCGGGATCTGCAAGATGTGCCAGGAGGTGCGAGGCCTGTTCAGCGTTCGCCGCGCCGCACATCAGGGGATAGAAACTTGTCGGCGACAGCGAGCGGACGAAGCCGCCCTTGCGCTGGCGATTGGCGAAGATGCCGCGATCGGCATCCCAGAGATGCTCTCGGATCAATCGCCGGCTCCGGTCTGCGAGTGCCGCGAACTCATCGGCCTCTTCGGCGCGGCCGAGAAGGGCGGCCATGTGCGACAACATTTCCGCGTCGAGCGCCAGGGCGCAGTTCAATCCGAGATCGTAGGTCGAGAGGGTTCGGGTGACGGGATCGTAGACGGCCTCGTCATGCGTCGCGGAATTGTCCATTCCAGTCTCGTTGCGGGCGCCGAAAATCGTCCCTTTATAGAGCCCTTCACCGACATCGCTGGTGCCGCAGGAGATAAGTCCGAAATCATCGGGATCGCGATGGCTTCGCCACCAGCGCTGATTTCTCGCGAGCGCCTCATAGCTCGCCTCGATCATCGAGCGCTCGCCATTTCTCAGATACAGCAGCCAGGCAACAAGGCTGCCATGCGGCGGCTGGCTGCGGTCGACCCAGGCGTCGTTCGAGGTGACGATGCAGGCGATATTGCCCTGCGGTGTGGCGCCGGCGAGCGCCGCCGCCATGTTCTCGCGGGCGATATCGGTGTCGAAAACACCGGCCAGCAAGGCCGCGAATGTCTGATCATTGTACCAGACGGCGAACTCGCCGAGGTTCCAGATGCGGGTGACGGCGGTGTAGGGACGGTGGTTGACCTTGTCCCAGATCGTGTTCCAGCCGACGACATCGCGCACGGCATCGAGCGCGCCGGCAAATTGTCCGTCATGCGGAGAAGGCGCCGGTCGGGAGGCCGCTTCGAGGCAGGCACGCGCATTCAGGACCGCTAGGTCCTCGCTGTCGGCGACCGCAGCGGCGTAGGCGCCTTCGCGCATCATTTCCATGTTGAAGCGAAGACCGAGTACCGGTGCGCTGTCGCTGCGGGTCGCGGTATAGAAATAGCCGTTGGTCTCGAAGTCGGCGCGCAGGGCATCGATGCTGTCGTGACCTGTCACCTGGATTGCCGGTGCGCGGGTGACGATGGCCGCGAAGCGGCGGTCGATCTTGATGATGGCGGCGCCCTTTTCCGCGTCGTAGCGAACCACTTCGCCGCCATCGGACGATATGGCCAGCGTCAACCAGAACCGCGTCCCCCACTCACCGAGCTGAGGCGCTTCCCATTGTCCCCGGATGGCGAAAGGATCCGACGCACTCGCCTGAAACCGTATCGACGTTCCGCCAAGCTCCGTTTCGAGCTCGATCAGACTATTGTCGATCGTGTGGCGGCCGAAACGGACGGGATCGTGGCGCGGTTCGATGGCGCTCGCCCGTCGCGCGCGGGTCGAATAGAGCACCGGCGTAATGCGAAGGCCAAGCGGAAGAAAGGTCAATTCCGCCGGGCGGGACGACCAGCTGTTCCAGGCGCGGGCAAGTGGGATCGTGACATGGCCGGGCATTACATTCATTCCTTCACACTGAACGGGTCGTAGAAGAGCAGCCTCGGCGCTGCCGTCAAGCCGCTTTCATCGGGCCAGACCGAGCCGGCATAGGGCGTTCCGGCATAATAGCGATTGGCAGCCGTGTTGCTGACCGCAAGTTCAAGATCGTGCGGCCCCGCGGACAGGCAGCCGAGAGCAATCCGAAAGGGCGGAAAGCAGCGCATGTCGGCATCACGCCCATCGATGCGAACCGTGACGGCCGTCGCCACCGAGGGGAGATCCAGGATAATATCGGCGGCGGCGTCGAGATCGAATGTAAGGCGATAGAGGCCGGTGCCGGAGAAATTCGCAAAACCCTGCACCTGCCAGCCTTCATCGACATTGATCGCGAGGGCATCGCCGCCTTCCGATGTCTTGAACGTCCAGCCGCGATCGAGAGCCACCGCACGCGATGGATTCGGTTGTTTGAACAGGGGCGCGATTGCTCCGGATGCTGCCGGATTTTCGCGTAGGCGAAGACACACGAGTTGTTGCGGCTCGAGGGTGATGCCCAAGGATTTCGCCGTTACGATCGGCGTGTGCGTCCCCTTAGCCGCGTCCCAGATTTCGTATTCCACGCCAGCGCCAAGCGATATCAGCAGGTCGTCCGCGTCGTTTCCTTCGTTGAAGAGCACAATGCGCCAAAAATCCTCGCGATCACTCGCGATGTGGCGGTTTATTTTGTCGGAGAAGGATATTGTCGGACCTTGCGCCGGCAATCTGCTCAGCAGTTGGGTGATCATCTGCGCATCCGGTTCGGTGTCGAGATGGGCTGTCGAGCTGATTGACAAGCTTCCGTCACATGCGCATTTCGGAGCGTCGCCCGAAGTCCACAGCTCGCCACCCGCGGCAACAAACTCGCCGAGTATGCGGGTGGTCCGAACGCTCCCGAGAATTCTGACCGCCGGCAGGGCGAGGGCTGCAAAACGGAGACCGTTGACATGCAGCCGCCCGTCACGGATCTCGGCATCTATCAGGCTCTTTTCGTCGATCACCATGTAGTCGCAGCCGTTTTCGGCAAGAGCCTCGCACCATCTGCCGAAATGCCGGGCGTGTGCATGGCGCGGCCCTTCCGCCCATGCCGTGTGGAGCGGGTAGAAGAGTGCGATGGGCGCAAGCGGTGTCGTATCCTCGAGGAAAGCCGAGAGCCGTGCGGTCTCGTCAGCAATGGCGGCATGATGCGGCCACCAGGGTTCGAAATTCAGGCCGGGCGCGAAGTCGAAACGCGGATTGACGAACAGCCTGTCGTCATCATCGTGGCCGTCGGTCTGGTAGAGCGCGTGCATCAGCACCTGGCGGGCGCCAAGCAGATGCAGCCGTATCGATTGCGCGCGCAGCGTTGCCGGCGTCAGCTCCCATTGCCCGGCACCGCGTCGCTCGGTGCGGGTGGCGGTCGTGTAGAGTTCGACGATCGTCCGCGAACGTCCGTGGGCGCGAGCAACGGAATCGCCGAGCTTCGGCGCGAGTTGTGCCGCGAAATTATTGGCATCGACGGCAGTCTCGTCACGCAATGCGTCGAGGCCGAAAAAGTCGACAGCAGGGGTGGCCCGCGGGTCGATCGAGGAGAAGCCGCCATTGAGCGCGAAGCTGCCGACATGCGGCAGAATCTCATGTCCGGTCAGGGACAGGCCATGCCTTCGCGCAAACGCCTTCAGCGGCTGGAAAAAGCCATCATACATTAGCCGGGTATAGGTCTCATAGAAGAGACAGCGCAGCCGTGCGGTCGACGGACCCAGGTCCGTCACCAACGACAGCAACACAGTGCCGAACGCGGTTCCGCTTGCCGTCTCGACCGCGGCTTCCAGCAGCGGCGCATAGAGCGGGCTGTTGCCAAGGTTGCCGGTCTGCTGTCGCCAGCGATAGAAGCCGGGACCCGGCTGGTCGAAGAACAGGAATTCAAGCGGCTTCGGCATCAGTCTGCCGAGCGCATCCGCATAGGGTTGGAGGCCGACGTCCACGAACCGTTGGCCGGCTTCCGGCAGAAGATAGTTGATGAGGCGAGAGGTTAGGCAACGCGCCGAGGCGAACACTGTCAGCCTCCATCCCTTCGGAATTTGGCCATCGTAAGAGAAGCGGCAGCCCTCGTCTGTCCCGACAATGCGAACCCGATCGCTCACGTCCAGGATCAGGTCCGGAGACGGCGCATCGACGGGATGCAGTAAGGCGGCGACGCGCTGCCAGTCACCGAAGCACGGCACACCGCCGTCATATAGCCAATCGGCAATATCCGGACCTAATGCGGCCGCGAATGGCGCCTCGATCCCGTCGATTTCGCCTGTGGGCGTCTCCACGGCTGCCCAGAAGAGATGCCGTTCGCGCAAGTGGTCCGCGCCTTCGACCGTGCGCCCGCCGGCCTGACCGCTCGTCCAGTTGTAGTCATCGTACAGCCCGGCGGTGAGGCCGAGGTCGCCCATAATCGCGACTGCCTGCGCATAGGCCTGCAGAAAGGCAGGCGAGAGGTAGACCGAGCGCGGGAGCGCAAGGCGCGCCTGGATGAGGATCGTGCCGTAACCCTTGTCGCGAAAGTCCGTCAGTTGCGCCCTCATCTCGTCTGGAGACGGCAGACTGTGCCAGAACCAGTAGGCGGCTGGACGGAAACGGGATTGCGGAGCTGCAAACCAGTCCGGCGCTGTCTGCTCAGTCCTTTCCATTTTTCCGGCCTCCTCCATCGTGCGCATTCGCTCCCACCTCAATCCATCGGCTGGGCGGCGCGAGCGCGTTCGATGGCGGCACCAAGCTCCTGCCAGGCGGGTCTATCGGGGGCGAAGCGGGCGCGTAGATAGGTGGCGAGGTCGGTCAGTTGGCGATCACTCAGGCTTTCGCCATAAGCTGGCATGGACATGATCTCGGCGGCATCGGCACCTGCCTTCTGGGCAAGCAGCGCCGGAGCTTCCGCCCCGTGCATCATCGTCAGCAGGACATTGTCGGGTCGGTCAGCGTGCAGGTTGCTATTGAAGGTGAGCGATCCGAGCGGTGAAGTTTCGGTGTGACAGGCTGAACAGGCACCCTCGAATAGCCTTGCTCCCACCGGCGCGATGCGTGCCGCCATCGCCTCGGCCGCCTTTGTGGCAGCGAGCGCGGTCGTTTGCTGCGCGGCCGCACCGTCTTCGGTTTGGCCAGAGAAACTTGCCAGATACGTCGCCATGGCCTGGATATCGCTGTCGGGAAGGGGAGCAAGCGCCTTGACGACCGCGCCCATCGGCCCGCCGGCGCTGCCATGGCCCTTGGCGGTGCCGGTGCGCAGATAGTCGTAGAGAGCGGTTTGGCTCCAGCCGACGGGGGCAAGACCGGCACCGTTCAGCGCCGGTGCATTCCAGCCCTCCGCGACACCGCCCGCAAGATGGAACTCGCCCTTCTTCTCGGCGCCGAGCACGTTGCGCGGCGTATGGCAGGCGCCGCAATGGCCGAGGGTTTCGACGAGATAGGCGCCGCGGCTCCAGGCTTCACCTTTCGTTGCGTCCGCCGGCACCGTCTTTCCGCTCATAAAGAGCATGTTCCAGCCGGCCAGCAATGGCCGGATGTTGAAGGGAAAGCGCAAGGCATTGTCCTTGGTCTTTGTGGCAGAAGGTGCCTGCGTCATCAGGAAGGCATAGAGCGCCTGAAGATCCGCATCGGTGGCACCGGCAAAGGACGGATAGGGATGCACGGGATAGAGATGTTTTCCATCACGGCGCACGCCTTGTCGCATCGCCCGTTCGAAGGCTGGATAGGACCAGGCGCCGATGCCGCTTTTGGCGTCGGGCGTGATGTTCGTGGCATGGACCACGCCAAACGGCGTGTCGAAGGCGCGGCCGCCGGCAAAGGGTGTTCCGTCCGGTCCGGTGTGACAGACATTGCAGGCACCGACCGCCGCCGCCAGCCGTCCGCGTTCGATCGTGGCGGCGCTGTAGGTGCCGGGGTCCGGTCGCGTGATCTCGGGATAGGCCCCGCGCCAAGGCGAGGCGGCGAGAATGCCGCCGGCAAGCACACCTGCGACGATGCCGCCTGCGCCAGCGAGCGTCGATCCGCGCCGCCACCATGGTTTCTTGACCGGTGTCGGCGGAGCGAGTGCAGGATGTGTTTCGCCAAGGGCTGCTAGCACGCGCTCCGGTGTCAGCGGCAGTTCGCGGAATCGAATGCCGGTGGCGTCGAAGACGGCGTTGACGATGGCTGCAGCCGATGGGACCGACGCGGATTCACCGGCGCCACGCGGTTCTTCGTCCTGCCGCAAAAGCATCAGCACGTCGATCTCAGGCACTTCCGGGAAGGTGATGATCGGATAGCCGCCCCACTCCGCGCTCTCGACCGCGGTGCTGGAGAAATCCACCTTCTCCTTCAAGACGCGGCTGGTGGACTGGATGACATTGCCGTGGATCTGGTGACGCACGCCATCCGGATTGATCATCATGCCGGAATCCTGGCCGACCGTCACGCGCGTGACCGCGATTTCGCCGGTCTTGCGGTTGACGGCGACATCGGCGACCCAGGCCGACCAGGCGGCCGGCGTTCCCGGAAACTTGCCGTGGACATAGAGCGCGTAAGCAAAGCCCCGGCCATAGAGCAGGTCGCCTTCGCCGCCCATCGTTCCCGGCTCAGTGCGCGGCGTCCAGCCGGCGCGCGCGCTCACCGCATAGACCAGATCGACCGCTCTTGGATCCTTCAGGTAGCGCAGCCGGTATTCGATTGGATCGACTTTGGCCGCGAAGGCGAGTTCGTCGATATAGCTTTCATGCGCGAAGCTGTTCGGCATGGCTGAGACGCCGCGAAACCACGACGCCCGCGCGATCGGCGGCATGTCCTGCACGGCGATGCGCATATTGCTGAAAGCATAGGGCGGGATCGCCGTGCGGTCGCCCATATCCGATGTTGCCGCGATGTTCGAGGCTTTGCCGGTCAGGATCAGGGCAAGCGTCGGCGACAGGTTCGACGGATAGCGCGTCTCGAAATCATAGGCCGCCGGCCCGCCTTCGAAATCGAGCCCGCCGCGCACATCGATCACCTGCGCGGCGCCCTTCGGTTCCCAGCCATGCTCCTGTTCGCGGGTGAGCTGCACGCGCACCGGCCGGCCGACTGCGCGCGACAAAAGGGCGGCATCGGCGGTCACGTCGTCAGCGCAATTGCGCCCGTAGCAGCCGGCCGCCTCCAGCCGCTCGACGAGAACAGCCTCTTCCGGCATGTCAAGAAGAAGCGCCAGATCACGGCGCATCGGATATGGGTTTTGCGTTCCGGACCAGACGACCAATCGCTCCGGGCGCCAATCGGCAACGGCGCAGGATGGGCCGATAGAGCCGTGCATCTGATAGGGCCAGACGTAGCTGCGATCAAAACGCGGCGAGGCGCCTTCGAGTGCGCGGTCGACATCGCCCTGATCGGCTAGAATGCGCTTCTTGGCCGGATTGTCGCGCAGCGCCTGCTCGGGATTGTTGAGGTCGGGCAGAAGTGGCGGATCGCGCCATACGACCTCGAGCCGGCGTGCGGCCTCGGCGGCGTTTTCCTCGCGCGTGGCGACGATGCCGACGAAATCGCCGATCGCCACTACGCCGACCAAGCCGGGAATATCCGAGATCGAGGCCTCGTTGACGGAGATCAGGCTATGGCCGACATGGGGGCCATGGTCGAAGCCGACATAGGGCGGGCGGACGACGCGGCCATGCAGCATATCCGGCACGCGGACATCATGGACATAGGTCCATTGTCCCGTCGCCTTTGCGGCGATGTCGTTGCGTGGCTGCGGCTTGCCGACGATCCTGTAGTTTTCTACCCGCTTCAATGGCGCGGTAACGTCGATGGCGATCCGCTCATGGCGCCCGGCGATCAGCTCGCCGAAGGTGATCGACCAATTGGCCGGTGCTTCGGGGTGAATGATGCCTTCTTCGACCGTGAGTGTCTGCGGTGCTTCGCCATATCGAAGGGCAGCTTGTTCGAGAAGCCATTGCCGCGCGGTTGCCGCAGCCTGGCGCAGCGGTATCGCTGTCACCTGTATCGTTTCGCTGGCGATCGTCGCACCCTGATCGGGTGCCGCCGTCGTGCTGCCGAGCACCATCCGGACCCGCTCGAAAGGCAGATCGAGCTCTTCCGCGACGATCTGCGCCAGGGCCGTCCGGATGCCTGTGCCAAGATCGACATGGCCGTTGAAGGCGCTTGCGGTCCCATCGGGATGAAGGGCAAGGAAAATGTCGAACTGAAGCGCGCCTCCAGGCTTGACCACCAGCAGGATTTCATCCGCTTCGAGATAGCGGGTGCGGGGCGTCTCTTGGAGTGCGGTCATGGCGCATCCTCCGCGATCACCCACAAGGGGAGGGCAGCCATCAGTTCGCTGGCCCGCCGGGCCGCTGCGAGAATCTCGATATGCGTGCCGCAGCGACAGAGGTGGCGGCTGAGGGCCGCGCGAATGGCACTTTCGTCCGGCTGCGCGTCGCGCAGGAGCAGGGCCGTGGTCGCGATAATCATGCCGTTCAGGCAATAGCCGCATTGCGCGGCCTGTTGCTCGATGAAGGCCTGTTGCACCGGATGCGGCTTGTCCTTTGTGCCAAGACCTTCGAGGGTGACGATGGCGCGTCCCTCGGCGGCGGCAACCGATATCGTGCAGGCCCGCACGGCGCGCTTGCCGATCAGCACCGCACAGGCGCCGCATTCGCCGAGGCCGCATCCGAATTTCGGCCCGTTGAGACCGAGATCGTTGCGCAGGATATAGAGGAGAGGCGTTTCGGGAGGCAGGTCGAGCGTGTGGCAGTGCCCATTGACAGTAAGAGCGATCGGACGAGTCTTCACCGCAGCTCCCTTCCTGACGCGAAAGCAATGGAAGGGCTCGCCGTTCCCTGCCGTCCCGGAACAATCCCGCCAACCGCAGAGGATGGCAGGACGCCACGCGAAATCGGGCGGTCGCAGCCGCGCGTTGTCAGGATTCTCATAGGCTCTGTTCCCAAGGGTCTTGGCCGCCCTTCGTTTGTATACGAATGATTGCCGCGGGGTGGCCGTCTGTCAATGGGCAAAGCTTGAAAACTGTATGACGGTGATGTCGTGTTATTTTTGGCGCGGTGGAGCAGCCGATCGGGGTTGAACGCCAATTGGGTGCTCCAGCGACCGAACAGCCGGGGCGAGATCACGCTGCGCTTGGCGGACCCGATGGAATATCCGCCGATCGATCCAAATATTTCATCGCCGATCCCGGCGGGACAGATCTTGCGACCATGATCGTCGGCGTGCGGGTCAACCGTGATATCCTCGCCCAATCGCCCTGGTGATTGATGGAGACCGGCGGCACGCCTGTTTGCAGGGTGCCCAGCATGCTGAGCGGCACGAGCTTGTCGGCGGTCGACGACTTCGCATACAAATGCGAGAGCGCGCCAGCGGAGAGGGCAAAGCGCGGGTCGAGTTCCAGGACGACGTGCTGTTGGCTGACTTGCGTAAAAAGCGTCGCAACCTGCGCAAGACGGCCAAGGAACTGTGCTTGTTGTCGAAGACACAGGTCCCGGCATCCGGCCGGAGGAATCCGAAGCGGTTCTAAGGCGATTTTATAGAGCAGAACGCAGCAGGCACTCTCCGGGTAACGGGCCGGGCCTTAGCCTGGTTGCGGCAATCGCGCGGCTTCACAACATGGATCTGGCCATCGACCAGTGACCTGCGGGATCGCGCATTCGTCTCATCACGCGTTGACCGAATACGAACCCAAAATCATCGCAAGCGCATATTGCAAGACGCAAACAGCGGCTTTCTTCCTTCCGTCGCCGTTCCCGTGCGGACACCACTGGCTACGATAGCGCTTGAGCTCCAAGCTATACTTACGAAAATGTAAGAATATTACCGCCTTGAGGACATAATGATCTGCGAAGCTTGCGAACTTTCGATGTCCTGCATCTTTCGACGGCAGGAGCCGATGCAAGCAACGAAGATCAAGAAAGAGTACCGGCATCGGTTCGCCTCAGCATCGGGCGGCGTCATATTGGATTTTCCGCAGAAACGAGAATGAGACCATGATCAAACTACTAAAGACATCTATTTGGATCGCCGGTATCTCGATGGTGCTTCTCGGCTCGCATCTGAGTGCGATCCAGCTTACGGATAATTTCGACGAGGTGGTGCCGGGTCAGCTCTATCGTTCCGCGCAGCCTTCCCAGGCCGATATTGACAATTATGTGAAGCACTATGGTATCCGGACCATCATCAACCTTAGAGGCAGGAGCGACGCCCTTTGGTATAAGGACGAGATCGGTGCCTCACAGCATGCCGGTATCTCCCATATTGATTTTGCGTTGCCACCATCTAAGGAAGTAACACCAGCGCAGGCCAACCGGCTAGTCGCCATTCTGCGCGATTCACCAAAGCCGATCCTTGTTCATTGTGAAACCGGTGCCGACCCTACCGGCCTCGTGTCGGCCATTTATCTTCAGCAAATCGCGGGTGTTGACGAGAAAAGGGCGGAAGGGCAGCTATCGATCCTCTATGGTCACTTAGGGATCCCCTATCTTTCGTCCACCTATGCGATGGACGAAAGCTGGGAACAGCTTGAAAAGCGCTTTGGGCTGAAAAGCTAGGAGCAGGTTGCTTGGTGCTGGATATTTCCAACGGACTTTTTTGGCGCTTCTCGTTCCGGTTGGGCTATGGGTTTGTTCAAGAAGCTCCGGAACCGGCCGCGCTTATCCCATTTGCCGACCTTCAGCGCTCGTGGCGGGCGGCGTAATCGGCACCCTGTGAACCCTATTTTATTGTGCGCTCGGCTCGTGTCACCATCCCGTTGAGAAGCAGGTCAACGTGTCCGTCGATGAAGGCTTTTACGTCGCGAGGTTTTCGATCGGCGAACAACATGTACCAAAAGCTCAGCATTATCGCAGGACTGAGGGTAAGTTCGGGGATTTGCAAAGCAGCAGAAGCCCGCAGTTCGCCGGCGGCTACTCCCTCTTCGAAGAGCTCCCTTGCTGCATCGAACATTGGCGCGATGGTTTCCTCATAGTGGCGATCAACCACCTGCGGAAACCGCGACCCTTCTGATATGATGAAGCGCAGCATTTCTCTCGATCTGCGGTCGAGGACGATCCGTTCGTAAAAGAAATAGAAGAATGCCTTGATGCGGTCCGCGTAGGGGCCGGTGAGCGTCTTCAGCTGAGCTCTTAAATCGGCAAACGGAACCGCCATGTGCTTGAACATTGCCTCGAAAAGAACCTCTTTCGTCTCAAAATAGAAATACACTGTTCCTTTGGTCACTCCGACCCGAGCAGCGATATCTTCGACGCGGGTTGCCACATAGCCATGAGCAACGAATTCCTCAAAAGCGGCGTCCAGGATCTCCAACGGCCTGGCAGCCTTTCGCTGCGCACGCACCCCGAGCTTTTTTTTCTCCGCCATTATCCCTCCGACAGGCATTCCAATGCTGACGAGAAACCATCTCATTGACTAATCGGTTAGTCAAGTTTATCTGTCCGAAAACGTAAAGTGGTTCGGTGTTCGATCGGGGCCTTCATGGGAATTTCCAGAAATCTAATGTGGCTGGCGATGTCGGCAGCCATTCTTTCGTCATGTAGCGAAAAGAGCGGTGATCACTCGGCTGTCAGCCGGGAAGTGCGCACCGTGAGCGCCGAGCTCTCCAGCTATGCCTCCAATACGGCGGTGACCGGCGAAGTCAGAGCGCGGATTCAATCGGAATTGTCTTTCCGCGTCAGCGGCCGGATCATTGAGCGATCGGTGGACGTCGGTTCCAAGGTCAAGGCCGGTCAGGTTCTGGCGAAGATCGATCCCCAGGAGCAGCAAGCGGATGTCGATGTCGCAACGGCGAGCCTCCATTCGGCCGAAGCTCAGCTGATGCAGGCCAAACTTGCCTCGGATCGCCAGAAAAGTCTTTTCGCAAATCAAGTGACGACCCGCGCCAGCTATGACGCGGCGCAGGAAGCGCTTCTGACCGCGCAAGGCACGCTCGACGCGGCGCAGGCTCAGCTCGGGACCGCCAGGGACGCGCTTTCGTTCACGGAGTTGCGGGCAGATGCCGATGGTGTGATTACGGCACGCAATGCCGAGGTGGGGCAGGTGGCACAAGCCGCCCAGTCGGTGTTTACGCTTGCCCATGACGGACCGCGCGATGCGGTCTTTAACGTATTCGAATCGCTGTTCCTTCAAAAGTCCAAAGCGGATGTTCAGGTAAGCCTTCTGTCGAGCCCCGAAAAACGGATATCGGTGCCCGTTCGCGAGGTGTCTCCCACAATCGATTCCGCCACGGGCACGATCCGCGTGAAAGTGGGCCTCGATAAAAGCGGCGACAGCATGCCGCTCGGTGCGGTGGTCGTCGGCACGTTCACGGCGCAGCCACGCCAGGCGATCCTGCTGCCATGGAGCGCAATGACCTCGAGCGGCGGCACGCCTGCCGTCTGGGTTGTCGATCCATCCAAGCAGACGGTCTCGATGAAGAAGATCGATGTCGCGGAGTATCAAACGGGCAAGTTCGCCGTCAGCAGCGGTCTTGAGCCGAAGGAGCTGGTCGTCGTTGAAGGAGGCAAGTTCCTCCGGCCCGGGCAGCAGGTATCGGCCACACCGGAGACGAAATAATGAATAAACGCTCGATCATCGCGATCTCCGCAATAGCCGTCGCCCTTGCCTCCTGCGGGCAGAAAACCGATGCTCCACCGGAGAAAATCCGTCCACTGTTGTCGGTCGTGGTACAGCCGCAAGCGGCCGCCACTCTGAAGCTGGCAGGCGTCGTACAGCCCCGCATTCAAACCGATCTCGGCTTCCGGGTACTCGGCCGCCTCATTGCCAGAGAGGTCGGGGTGGGAGACGTCGTCACCAAGGGACAAGTCGTCGCTGCCATCGACCCATTGTCGCTGCAGCTCGCCGTCCGCAGCGCGCAGGCCGATCTTTCGAACAGCCAGGCGCAATTGGCCAACGCCTCCACGACCGCGCAACGGCAGCAGGCGCTTGCGGACGCGAAATCCGGCAGCGAGGCAGCTCTCGAGAGCGCACAGCAGGCCGAAAAAACCGCCAGCGCCGCCGTTGCCAAGGCGCAGGCTAATCTTGCAAAGGCGGAAGAACAGCTTGGATATGCGCAGTTGAAAGCCGAGTTCGATGGTGTCGTCACGGCGACATCGGCGGAAGTCGGACAGGTGGTGTCCGCGGGCGATACCGTTCTGACGGTCGCCCAGCCCGACCTCCGCGACGTGGTCGTCGATATTCCGGAAGCTGACATGCAGGGTCTGAAGATGGGCTCGCCGTTCGAGATCGCCCTTCAGCTCGACACCACCATTCGCGCCAGCGGCACGGTTCGCGAGATCGCTCCGGAAGCCGAGGCGGCAACCCGCACGCAGCGTATCAAGATCGGTCTGAACAATCCGCCGTCGGCCTTCCGGCTCGGCTCGGTCGTCACCGTCACGGCAACGACCGATGCCTCGCCGACGATCTCCGTCCCGCCACCGGCAATTCTGCAGAAAGATGGCAAGGCGAGCGTCTGGGTCGTCGATCCGGAGAAAAAAACCGTTTCGCTGCACTCGGTGGAAATCGCAAAACCGGATGGCGACGAAAGCCCGGTCACCGTTCTGTCGGGGCTGAAGCCCGGCGACCGTATCGCGATAGCCGGTGTCAATCACCTCTCCGAAGGCCAGCAAGTCAGAATTAATCAGGAGACGACCCCTTGAAGACGTTTAACCTCTCAGATTGGGCGCTCGAGCATCGCTCCCTCGTCTGGTATTTCATGATCGTCTTCATCATCGCCGGGGTTTTCTCCTACGTCAGCCTGGGACGCGAGGAAGATCCGAATTTCACGATCAAGACGATGGTCATCCAGGCCCAATGGCCGGGTGCATCCGCCGAGGATGTGACGAAACAGGTCACCGATCGCATCGAAAAGAAGCTCCAGGAACTGCCGTCGCTCGATGTGACGCGCAGTATCACGACCGCCGGACAGACGATTGTCTTTGTCGACCTCCTGGCAACAACGAAAGCGAAGGATGTCGCCGGAACCTGGGTGCGCATCCGCAACATGATCGCCGATATCAAGGGCGACTTCCCGTCCGGCGTCGTCGGCCCGTTCTTCAACGACCGGTTCGGTGATGTCTTCGGCAACATCTTTGCCTTCACCAGCGACGGCCTCTCGCAGCGACAGCTGCGCGACCGGGTCGAGGATGCCCGTTCGAAGATCCTGACTGTGCCCAATGTCGGTAAAGTCGACGTCATCGGCGCTCAGGACGAGGCAATCTACCTGGAATTCTCGACCCGCAAGATCGCAGCTCTCGGCATCGATCGGCAAGCTGTGATTTCGACGTTGCAAGCGCAGAACGCAGTGACGGCGTCGGGCTTTGTGGAAGCTGGCCCCGAGCGCATCGCTTTGCGCGTCGGAGGGCAGTTCACGTCCGAGGAGAGCCTGCGCGCCATCAACCTTCGCGTCAACGATCGCTTCTTCCCGCTGACGGATATCGCGACGATCAAACGCGGCTATGTCGATCCGCCGTCTTCGCTCTTCCGTTTCAACGGCCAGCCGGCAATCGGTCTGGCGATCGGCATGAAGGACGGATCGAACCTGCTGGAATTCGGCAAGGCCCTCGAAAAGGAGATGGGCGTCATCGTCGGCGATTTGCCTATCGGCGTCGACGTCCATCAAGTGTCCGATCAGCCGGCCGTGGTCGATGAGGCGGTGTCGGGCTTCACGCGCGCACTGTTCGAAGCGATCGTCATCGTTCTCGCCATCAGCTTTATCAGCCTCGGGCTTCGCGCCGGTCTCGTGGTGGCGATCTCGATCCCGCTGGTGCTGGCGATTACCTTCCTGGTCATGGCCTATTCGGGAATATCGCTGCAGCGTATCTCCTTGGGCGCGCTTATCATCGCGCTTGGCCTTCTCGTCGACGATGCCATGATCGCGGTGGAAATGATGGTGGCGCGGCTGGAATTGGGAGACGACCTGCGCAAGGCAGCCACTTACGTCTACACCTCCACCGCCTTTCCGATGCTGACCGGCACGCTGGTCACGGTCGCCGGCTTCATTCCGATCGGCCTCAACGACAGCGCCGCCGGTGAATTCACCTTTACGCTATTCGTCGTCATTGCTGTCTCGCTCCTCGTCTCCTGGATCGTGGCGGTCCTGTTCACGCCGTTGCTCGGTGTCAGCATCCTGCCGAAAACGATGAAGCAGCATCACGAGAAGAAGGGCAGGTTCGCGTCGATCTTTGCAGCCGCGCTCGATCTCGCCATGCGCTTCCGCTACGTCACGATCATCATCACGGTTGCCGCTTTTGGGCTTTCCGTCGCCGGAATGGGCTTCGTCCAGCAGCAGTTCTTTCCGTCTTCCGACCGGCCGGAGCTCGTAGTCGACTGGAATCTGCCGCAAAACAGCTCGATCGGCGAGACGAATCGCCAGATGGCGCAGTTCGAAAAGGACATGCTGGTCGGAAATCAGTCGATCGACCATTGGTCCAGTTATGTCGGCCAGGGCGCCCCGCGCTTCCTGTTGTCGTTCGATGTTCAGCCCGCCGACGTCAGCTTCGGTCAGACGGTCATCGTCACCAAGGGACTGGACGTCCGTGACAAGGTTCGGGCCGATCTTCAGGCCTATCTCAACAAGACCTTCCCCGGAACGGACGCGTTCGTAAAGCTTCTCGATATCGGCCCGCCGGTCGGCAAGCCCGTGCAGTACAGAGTGAGTGGCCCGGACATTCAGACCGTCCGCGATCTTGCGCAGAAGCTTGCGGGCATCGTCGGCACGAACCCCTCTCTCGCGGCCCTGACCTTCGATTGGAATGAGCCCGCACGTGTCGTCAAGGTCGATGTTCTTCAGGACAAGGCACGGCAGCTGGGGGTGACGTCAGAGGACATCTCAACGGCGCTCAACGGTATTGTCGAGGGCTCCAGCACCACGCAAGTCCGTGACGACATCTATCTCGTCGATGTGATCGGCCGCGCTCAGGGATCGGAACGCGGATCGATCGACACGTTGCAGAACCTGCAATTGCCTGGCTCCAATGGCAAATCAGTGCCGCTGTCAGCGGTCGCGACATTCCGCTACGAGCTCGAGCAGCCAGTTGTCTGGCGGCGTAACAGGGTGCCCACGATCACGATCAAGGCCGGCGTCGTCGGCGCGATCCAGCCGGCAACGATCGTCACGCAGCTGGAGCCGAAGGTGGCCGAGTTCGAAAAGACCCTCCCTGTCGGATACTCGGTCGCCGTGGGCGGCGCCGTCGAGGAAAGCGGCAAGGCGCAAGGCCCGATCGCAGCGGTGGCGCCGATGATGTTGTTCGCAATGGCGACCATCCTGATGATCCAGCTTCAGAGCTTCCACCGCCTGTTTCTGGTCTTCGCCGTTGCCCCGCTGGCACTGATCGGCGTCGTCATCGCGCTACTGTCGAGCAATGCGCCCATGGGGTTCGTGGCGATCCTCGGCATTCTCGCACTGATCGGCATTCTGATCCGCAACTCAGTCATCCTGATCGTGCAGATCGAGCATCTAAGAGAGAGCGGCGTGCCCCCCTGGCAAGCCGTCGTCGAGGCGACAGAGCATCGAATGCGGCCGATCCTTTTGACCGCAGCGGCCGCCACGCTCGCGCTGATCCCGATATCGAGGGAAGTGTTCTGGGGACCGATGGCCTACGCCATGATGGGCGGCATCGTGGTCGGCACCGTCCTGACGCTGCTCTTCCTGCCGGCGCTCTATGTCGCGTGGTTCAGGATCAAGCGCACGTCACCCCATGGGAGTGAAGGCGTGCCACACACTTGACGAGGCATAGCGCATCGCCGGTCCGGACGGCGGTGCGCTGGAAATTCCATGTCGCTCGGCCCAACTCGGGCTCGTCGGCACGGGATATGATCCAAGCAGAGGGCTGAAGCTAAGCGAGAACGGTGTCGGCAAAGCTGTTGAGCAGCCGACGTCGGTACAATCCACGAAATAGTGATTTTATCGGATTTCAGCACAATGCAGTTTCTCGCCTCCTTCCGCCGTTTCCCACGGTTGCTTTTCCCGCTTGGCATCCTTCTCATCCTCGGTGCATGTGCCGGACGTCCTGGGCCTGAGGTTCTCAAGGTCGTCTCGGCAAAGAGCGCCGGTACACAAGAAGTTACCCTCTACGCAGCGACGACCAGGACAAAGGACGAGGGAAACGACAACGGGTTTTCCGTGGGACGCGCTGATGATCTGAATTACACCAAATATACGATATCGATCCCGCCGGCTCACAAGGCTTCGACGATCGAATGGCCAAAGGGTGCGCCGAATGCAAAAACCGATTTCGTTGTCACCTCTCAAAGCACACTGACGGCACCGGTCTTTGACAAGGATGTGGCCACCCAACAGATGCGGCACCGGCCCGTCGCCATATTTGTCCATGGCTATAACTATACATTTCAGGAATCGCTTTTCCGGTTGGCGCAAATGGCGGCCGACGCAAAGATGGACGTGGTTCCGATTCTATTCGCATGGCCGTCGCAAGGGGCATTGACGGGCTACGTCGCCGATCGCGAATCCGTACTTTATTCCCGAGATTATCTCGCCTCGCTTCTGGTCTCGATCTCGGCTGATCGAAACAGCGGGGATATCATCCTGTTTGGGCACAGCATGGGTGGATTTTTGATCATGGAAACCGTGCGGCAGCTCAAGCTCGAAGGCCGGGACGATGTCCTGTCGAAGCTGCGCATCGTGCTTGCCGCACCTGACATCGATGCCGACGTCTTTCGCCGGCAGATGGATGTGATTGGCAAACTGAAGATACCGCTAAACCTGCTTGTTTCGAAAGACGACCGTGCGCTTGCCGCGTCCAGCTTTCTTGATGCCAACCATCCGAGGGTAGGACGTCTGGATATCGATGATCCGCAAGTCAGGGAAGCGGCAGTTAGGTTCGGGGTTAAGGTCATCGACATCACATCCGTCAAAGGATCCGATGGGCTTGGCCATGATCGTTTTGTGAGCCTTGCCAAACTTTATCCGCAACTGGCATCGCTCGATGAGCCGGCCAACCGCAGATCCGCTGGACAGGTCGGCGCCTTCATTTTCGACGCGGCGGGAGCCACGGTCGCCAGCCCCTTCAAATTGGTGAGCAAGGTGTTCGACCCTCAATAGGTGAGTTCCTTGATGCTTATGCTGCATCCGTCGAGCGGCGTGGAGCGAACACCTAAGTCAATGAATCCATTAGTTGGAATGCTTGGCCGACGGACACGCCGTGTTTGTCAATGAATGAACACGCAGTGCGGCGCTTGACAGATCCGCGATTGTCAAACAGGATTAGTAAAGCGATTTACTAAAGCGGTTTACAAGACAATGGCGCATGAACGAGCTCCCGGTTTGAAAGATGTGGCGAAAGCCGCCGGGGTATCGGTGACAACTGTCTCGCGCATGCTCAATGGGTCACTCGATCTGCCGGCCGCAACCAAGCAACGCATCGACGAAGCGATCTCCGCGCTAAAATATCAGCCCAACCCTCATGCGCGTCGTTTGAGCCGTGGCCGTTCCGATACGATCGGGCTCGTCGTTCCCGACATCGCGAATCCCTTTTTTGCCACCATGGTTGCCGCCGTCGAGGAGGCAGCCAATGATCTGGGCCTTGCGGTCTCGCTATATGCGACCCTCAATCGCACCGGGCGTGAAGTCGCCTATCTTCGGCTGCTTGAGCATAATCATGTCGACGGCCTTGTTTTCGTGACCAACCATCCGGACGACGGCGAACTGGCGGCACTCATCAATCGAACCGGGAAGGTCATCGTTGTCGACGAAGACGTACCGCTCGCGATGGTGCCCAAGCTTTTTTCCGACAACTTGCAGGGTGGTTATCTCGCGGGCCGTCACCTGGCCGAATTCGGTCATCGTAACGTGCTTTTTGTCGGAGGCCCCGACGCGATGATCAGCACGCAGCGCCGCTTCAATGGATTGCGCAGCGGTCTGCAGGAGCGGTTTGGCGAGGCATTTTCGATCCGGCGCTATAGCGGCGAATATACGGTCGCTTGCGGCCGGGAGATGGCACGGCGTTTCCTTGAGGAAGGATCCCCTGCGACGGCCATTTTTGCCAGCTCGGACGAAATCGCGATCGGCATGATCGAAGTACTGCGCGAACACGGCATCTCCATTCCCAATGATCTGTCGATCATCGGTTTCGACGATGTCAGCCCCTTGCATCTCTTTGCACCACCTTTGACGGCGATCCGCCAGCCGGTGCGTGCCATCGGCCGGCGTGCCCTATCCCTTCTTCTAGAAACAAACTGGCAAGAGAGCGAGGTGCTTGCCACCGAGGAACTGGTGCCGGTCGAAATCGTCGTGCGGAACTCCGTTGCACCGCCGTCGACCCATAATAAGCAACGGTAACAATAAGCAAAGATAACGAAACCAGAGGATGAGAACATGATGAAACAGATCAGACGTCGGGCGTTCAATACCGCGCTCGCTTTCACAGCCCTTGCCGGTGTCGCCATGAGCGCATCGCTTGCTCATGCCGCGGGCAAGACCTATGCGCTTGTGCAGATCAACCAGCAGGCCCTCTTTTTCAACCAGATCAACGAAGGTGCGCAGAAGGCGGCCGATGCATCGGGCGACAAGCTGGTCATCTTCAACGCCAACAATGACGCCGCGGCGCAAAACAGCGCCATCGAGACTTATATCCAGCAGAAAGTGGACGGCCTGATCGTTGTCGCCATCGACGTGAACGGCATCATGCCGGCCGTCAAACTGGCCTCCGACGCAGGTATTCCGACCGTCGCGATTGACGCTATCCTGCCGGAAGGCCCACAGAAATCGCAGATCGGCGTCGACAACGGCAAGGCAGGTGCCGACATCGGCGCCCATTTCCTCGACTACGTGAAGAAAAACATGGGCGGCAAGGCAAAGGTCGGAATTGTCGGCGCCTTGAACTCCTATATCCAGAACGTTCGTCAGAAAGGCTTTGAAGACGCCATCAAGGGTGATGGGATCGAGACGGTCGGCGTTGTCGATGGCCAGAATATCCAGGATAACGCGCTGGCTGCCGCCGAAAATCTCATCACCGGCAATCCCGACATGACGGCAATCTACGCGACCGGCGAACCGGCTCTTCTTGGAGCGATCGCCGCCGTCCAAAGCCAAGGCAAGCAAGGTAGCATCAAGGTGTTTGGCTGGGATCTCACCGCACAGGCTATCGCCGGCCTTGATGCGGGCTATGTTGTTGCCGTGGTTCAGCAGGATCCGGCAGGCGAAGGCAAGGCGGCCGTCGAAGCGCTTGCCAAGCTGACGTCCGGCGGCAGCGTCCAAAAAAGCATCTCCGTGCCGATCACGATCGTGACGAAGGAGAATGTCGAGCCGTACCGGGCTGTTTTCAAATGATCACAGAGAATCGGCCTGTTCATGCCGGAGCCGGGGAGGCGAAAGCCTCCCCGCAGCCTCCCGGCCGATCGATGCCGACGCCGGCCGTCTCCTTGCGGGGCATCCGAAAGACTTTCGGCTCGCATCAGGCGCTCCGCGGCGTTGATCTTGATCTTTTTCCCGGCGAGTGCCTCGGCCTTGTGGGCGATAACGCCGCAGGCAAGTCCACGCTTACTAAGATTATCTCCGGCACTTATCTGCCGGATGAGGGGACGATTTCATTGAACGGCGAAGAGGTCCGCCTTTCCGGTCCGGCGGACGCTCGCGACCGCCATATCGAGATGGTTTTCCAGGACTTAAGCCTCTGCGATCATATCGATGTCGTCGGCAATCTCTTCCTCGGGCGCGAGCTGACCAAGGGGCCGTTTCTTGACCGCAAGAGAATGTTGGTCGAGGCTCGCGGGATGTTGGATGCCTTGGAAATCCGCATTCCGCGCCTTTCGGCCAAGGTCGAGAAACTGTCCGGCGGCCAGCGCCAGGCGATCGCGATTGCGCGCGCTGCCTCTTTCAATCCGCAGGTTCTGATCATGGATGAGCCAACATCGGCTCTGGCAGTGGCTGAGGTCGAGGCGGTCCTTTCCCTGATCAATCGAGTCAAGGCCAAGGGCGTTTCCGTCGTCCTCATCACCCATCGCCTGCAGGATCTCTTCAGGGTCTGTGACAGGATCGCGGTCATGTACGAGGGCACCAAGGTCGCCGAGCGCGATATCGGTAAGACCAATCTCGAGGATCTCGTTAAGCTCATCGTCGGGGGAGAAGGACATTGACCCTCTATACCGAACGCGCCAAGGGTTCGCCGCTGGCCGATTTCTTCGGCGAGCATGCCCAGGTTCTATCCATCGCCTTTTTCTTCCTGGCCTGCCTCGTCTTCTTTTCGCTGACGACCACCACCTTCATGACCGCAGGCAATATTCTCAACATCGTGCGTCAGGCCGCCCCCATTCTCATCGTGGCGATCGCGATGACCATGGTTATCGTCACCGGGGGCATCGACCTGTCGGTCGGCTCCATGTTGGCGCTCATAAATGCGGTGGCCGCGATCACGCTCGCCACGGGCCTGCCCTGGCCCATCGTGTCGCTCGGCATGCTTCTGTTCGGCGGTATTATTGGCCTGCTGCAGGGCTGGTTCATTGCCTATCAGGACATTCCGGCCTTCATCGTCACCCTGGCCGGGCTCTCCATCCTGCGCGGCGTGGCACTCTATCTGACGCAGGGCTATTCGATCCCCATCAATGACGTCCCGGGCTTCTTCTACATGGGACGCGGTGAACTGGCGGGCTTTCCCGTGCCGGCGCTGATCGCAATCGTCATTGCGGTCGTCGGCTATGTCGTCATTGCGGCCACGAAATATGGCCGGCAGATCGTGGCAGTCGGTTCCAACATGGAGGCGGCTCGCCGTGTCGGCATGCCCGCCAAATGGATCGTTGCCTCGGTCTATCTGGTATCGGGCCTTGCGTCCGCGCTGGCCGGATTGTTGATCGCGGCGCGTCTCGGTTCCGGCTCGTCGAATGCCGCCGTCGGTTTCGAACTGCAGGTGATTGCGGCGGTCGTCCTCGGGGGCACGTCATTGATGGGCGGGCGTGGGACGATGATCGGCACGGTGCTCGGGACCATGACCATCGCCGTCATCGGCAACGGCCTGATCCTGATGCATATTTCGCCCTTCTTCACCCAGATCGTCACCGGCGCGATCATCCTCGTCGCCATCTGGCTCAACACTCGCATCTTCACCACCAATTTCCGGTTCGCCCGCAAGAGGAAAGCCTGACATGAAGATCGACGAGCTTTCACCAGGTCATGTGCGCTCCGGCATGGTAATGACCGTGGACGGACCAATTCCGGTATCCGACCTCGGCGTCACGCTGATGCACGAGCATATCCTCAACGACTGCCGCTGCTGGTGGCATGCGCCGAAGACGCCCGAACGGCAATACCTTGCCGAAGGCTTCGTCTGCATGGAAATCTTGAGTGAGCTTCGGCAGGATCCCTTCGTCAACAAGCATAATATTACGCTCGATGATGAAAGGCTTGCTGTCACCGAGCTTCAGGATTTCGCGGGGCTTGGCGGCCAGACCGTCGTCGAACCTACCTGCCAGGGCATCGGACGGGATCCGCTGGCGATGCGGCGCATATCCAAGGCTACGGGATTGAACATCGTCATGGGGGCCGGCTTCTATCTCGGCTCCTCGCATCCGGTAAGGGTCGCCGACATGTCGGTCGGTGATATCGCCGACGAAATCGTCCTTGAAGCCACGGTCGGGGCGGACAATACCGATGTCAGGATCGGCCTCATCGGCGAGATCGGCGTCTCTTCCGACTTTACCGCGCAGGAGGAAAAGTCGCTGCGTGGTGCAGCGCAGGCGCACACACGCACCGGCCTGCCCCTCATGGTGCATTTGCCCGGCTGGTTTCGTTTGGGTCACAAGGTCCTCGACATCGTCTCGTCCGAGGGCGCTGATCTCAGGCATACCGTCCTTTGCCACATGAACCCGTCGCATGACGATCTCACCTATCAGTCGGAGCTGGCCGCCCGCGGCGCCTTCCTCGAATACGACATGATCGGCATGGATTTCTTCTATGCCGACCAGCAGGTGCAGTGCCCGAGCGATGAGGAGGTGGCCCGCGCGATCGTCAAATTGGTCGAGATGGGCCATGCCCGCCGGATACTGCTGTCGCACGACGTCTTCTTGAAGATGATGCTCAAGCATTATGGCGGCAACGGCTATGCCTATATCCTGCGCCACTTCCTGCCGCGACTGAAGCGTCACGGCTTGGATGACAAGATGCTCGACATTTTCATGCGCGCCAATCCACGGTCGGTCTTCGAAGCGACGATCTAACCATCAAGAAAAAACAGAAATGGAAACATCATGACGAAGAAGGTTCTTCTGGTCGGCGAAAGCTGGGTCAGTTCGGCGACGCACTACAAAGGGTTCGACCAATTCGGAAGCGTCACTTTTCATCTCGGCGCCGAGCCGCTCGTCAAGGCTCTCGCAGGCAGCGAGTATGAGTTGACCTATATGCCCGCCCACGAAGCGGTCGAAAAGCTGCCCTTCGAGATGGCGGGACTTGACGTCTATGATGCCATCATCCTTTCCGATATCGGTGCGAATTCTCTTCTTCTGCCACCGGACGTCTGGCTGCATTCCAAGACCGTGCCGAACCGCCTGAAGCTGCTCAAGGCCTGGGTCGAGAAGGGCGGCGGCCTGCTGATGGTCGGCGGCTACTTTTCGTTCCAGGGGATCGACGGCAAGGCCCGCTGGCGTCGCACCGCCGTCGAGGATGTGCTGCCGGTCACATGCCTGCCTTATGACGACCGCGTCGAAATCCCGGAAGGGACCACGGCCGTCATCGAAAAACCGGATCATGCGACCGTCACTGGCATGCCGAAGGAATGGCCTCTGCTCCTGGGTGTCAATGAGGTCGAGGTGCGGGAACGGGCCGACATCGAAGTCATTGCCCGCCTGCCGGACGACCAAGGCGGTCATCCGCTGCTCGTCACAGGCAAATTCGGCAAGGGCCGCACGGCTGCGTGGACGTCGGATATCGGGCCGCACTGGTTATCGCCGGCCTTCTGCGAATGGGAGGGTTACGGACGCCTTTGGAAGAACATTCTCGGTTGGCTGACCGAGAGGTCGTAGGCTCAGCCGCCGGCAAGAATGTCGGCAAGCTCCTGGCGGCTGGGGAATGCGGATCGTGTTCCCCGCCGGCTGACGGTAATGGCCGCGGCCGCCGTCGCATGGCCAATGGCCCTGATGTCGAGCGCGGCGTTTCTGAGCGCCGCCGAGGCGAGGGCGACAGCCATGAAAGTGTCACCGGCACCGGTCGTGTCGACGACGTTAGTGGCATGGGCAGGGACCGTTGCAACGATTTGGTTTGCGTGTGCAAGGATCGCACCTTCGCCGCCGAGCGTCAGAACGTTCTGGGCAACACCGGCTTCGGCAAGGTGGCGAATGGCGTTCTCGCCCGAGGATCCGGTCAAGCTTTCCGCCTCGCCTTTGTTGAGGAAGGCGATGTCGATCAGCGGCCAGAGGTCGGTGAAGTAGGGTCGAAGCGGCGAGGGGTTGAAGGCCGTGGTGAGCCCGCGGCGCCTTGCTTCGGTAAGGATGCCTCGAGTGACATCCTGGCTGAGGTTGCCTTGCAACACGACGAGGTCGCCGGCTGCGGCGTCGTCCAGCGGTGCAAGAGCCTCGGAAAGGGACAGCGCTTCGGCGGAAGCCGTGGTGGTTACGATGGCGTTTTCGCCGTCGGGAGTGGTGAAGATGATGGAAAAGTCGCTGGAGCGGGCGGGACTGCCCGACAGCCGGGCATGCAGGGTTTCTCCGGCAAGCTGGTCGCGGATCGTCTGGGCGCGAAAATCCTCGCCAACAGCTGCGACGAGCGTCGTGGAGAGGCCGGTCCGGCTCATCACGACTGCCTGGTTGGCGCCCTTGCCGCCTAGGTCGCGGGTTTCCTCCCGACCAAGGATAGAGGCGCCCGCTTCGGGCATCGATAATACGGATATGGTTTCGTCGATGGCGACGTTACCGATGACATAGGCACGCATGGCACACCTTCGGAAGGGAAAGAGAAATGCAACTGATATCGGACAGAGCTTCAAGCGCCATAAGGGAAATATTCGGGACTGACAAGGCGCTGATCGGCATGATTCATTGCCCGGCCTTTCCGGGCGCGCCGCGTTATCGCAGTGCCGCGATGGACACGATCTATGACGCCTGCATGCGCGATGCGGAAGCGCTTGTCAAAGGTGGCATGCATGGGCTGATCATTGAAAACCACGGTGATATTCCCTTCTCCAAGCCCGAAGACATCGGACACGAGACGGCCGCCTTCATGTCTGTTATCACGGATCGCATTGCCCGTGCCGTCGGTGTGCCGCTTGGCATCAATGTGCTTGCCAATGCGCCTATCCCCGCCTTCGCGATTGCCATGGCCGGAGGCGCGCGCTTCATCCGCGTCAATCAATGGGCCAATGCCTATGTCGCCAATGAGGGCTTTATGGAGGGCCGGGCTGCCGAGGCGATGCGTTATCGGTCGCTGCTGCGCGCCGAGCATATAAGGGTTTTTGCCGACAGCCACGTGAAGCATGGCGCGCATGCCATCACCGCAGACCGGACGATCGATGAATTGACGCGCGATCTTGCCTTCTTCGATGCCGACGTGGTGATTGCCACCGGCCAGCGAACGGGCAATAGCGCGACGATTGAAGAGATCGAGGAAATCGGCGCGGCAACGCATCTGCCGCTGCTCGTCGGATCCGGCGTCACCAAGGACAATATCGTTGAAATCCTCAGGCGTACGAACGGCGTCATTGTCGCCTCCTCGCTCAAAGAGGGGGGTGTCTGGTGGAACCCAGTCGATCCAGCCCGCGTCGCAGCTTTTGTGGCCGCTGCTGCACCCGGCCTGGAGGCGTGAGCAAATGATGCAAAGCCTCTCCGACCAGATGCTCGAAGAAAACCGCGATATATTCGATGCCATGGTTCATCATCGATTTGTCGAGGACATCAAGGCTGATCGACTGCCAGTCGCCGCTTTCGAGCGCTATCTGGTTTTCGAAGGCGCCTTTGTCGATACCGCGATCGCGATCTTCGCCTATGCCACCGCCAAAGCGGAGACGATGGCGCAGAAGCGCTGGCTGATCGGCGTGCTCGACGCTTTAGCCAATCAGCAGATCGCCTATTTCGAAAAGACCTTCGTCATCCGTGGCATTGATCCGGCCAGCTATGACACCAGCCGCGAGGATGTCGCCGCTTTCCGCGACGGGATGCTGGCGATCGCGCGCAATGGCGGCTTCCTCGATACGATTGCGGCGATGTTTGCCGCCGAATGGATGTACTGGACCTGGTCGAAGACCGCCAGCAGATGCACGATCAACGATCCGCTTCTGAAGGAATGGGTTGCGCTCCACGCCGAACCGGCATTCGAGGCGCAGGCGCGATGGTTGAAGACCGTGCTGGACGAAGCCGGCGAGACGCTGGATGCCGCCGAGCGCAAACGCCTGAGCATGATTTTCGGACTGGTGCAACGCTTGGAGATCGATTTCCATGAGGCGGCCTATTCCTAGAACCTCAGAGATGACCCGGGGTTAGCAATCAATGGGCCCGATCGCTCACCTTTTTCATCTGCACCGCAAACACTTGGCGCTTCCGACCATCGTCAATGCCGTACCGCCGCTGTGGCAACCTGGCACGAAATCGTGTTGTCGATTGCCCTCATAGGTAGGTCCACAACTCTGATCATTCTGTGTCCCTGTCCAGATTAAGCCGAAGCCTCCAATCAGCCTGCTCGCCGCCAGGTAATCATGGAGCTGGTAATATAGTTCCAGCCTGCACCAATGACGGCTCCCGCCAGGCCGGCGAGCCACCATTGCGGCTCCCGACTGTAAAAAAGTGACGACACACCGGTCCCTGCGAGAACTCCAATGCTGCAAAATGTCGAGAACAACATCAAGCCTGTCAGGAATCGCACGCCGCGGCGGCGTCGATCTCTATATGTGAGGGCATTGTTGAACGTGTAATTCGAGACGACTGCGGCCAACATGGCGGCAGCCTGGCTGACCGGAAACTCCAGCCCACCCAGCAGCAGCAGCCGCAAGATAGTCAGGTGAACGACAACACCGCTAAGGCCGACCAAGCCGAACAATAGCATTCGCGAGGAGATAATATCGCCCGACCATTTTGCGACGAGGAGCCCAAGATATTCGAATACCACCAATGCATCCAGTTTGCTCTCGCCGTGAATCCGCGGCCGAAACACGTATGAAATCTCCCCAATTTTCAAGGGAACGGGCGATGACGCAATAATATCCAGCAGGATCTTGAAGCCTTGCTGCGAGAGCTTCGGAGCAAGCTCGTCGATCAGCGCGCGTTTGACCATGAAAAACCCGCTCATCGGATCGGACGTCTCGATCCTCAACAGACGCCTTGCAATCCGGATGGCCATCTGACTTCCCACTTGGCGGACGCCAGTGAACCCCTCAGACGACGAGCCTTCCCCGCCATATCTCGTTGCAACCACCAGATCGGTCCGATTGCTGCGCATCATGGCAAGCATGGCTACCAGCCGTGTTTCATCGTGCTGCAGATCAGCATCCATAACGGCAACGATAGGCGCCGATGTCGAGAGAATGCCCTCTAGGCAAGCACCGGCAAGTCCGCGCCGATGGATCCGTCGGATCCCTCGGATACGCCGATCGGTTAGAGACAGGCTTCGCACGACATCCACGGTCTTGTCGCTTGAATCGTCATCAACGAAAATCACCTCCCATGCGATACCGACAAGCGCAGCCCGAAGGCGTTCGATGAGCGGGACGATGTTTTCACGTTCATTGAAGGTCGGTATGACGATGGAGAGCTCAAAGCCCTCCTGCCGTGGGATTTCGCTCTTTAAGATTGCCAAATCCCCAGGCCATGCGCTGATGGGAGCCAAACGAGATGAAGTCATATGGGTCTAATATTCCTTGGAGGGAAGAGCGAGTCCTGTCGACGAATTCGCGGAAGGTTCGAGCCGAACACATGCGACCGCTTCAGCGGCTCATGAAGCCAATTTGCTCCCACGAATCTTCCTCGCCCATTGGCCCGCCATGACGCCGGAGCGACTTCGATATCGCCTATATGCCACGATCACCTGACAATACTCTGAATTCGCGTCGAAATTTGGGACCTATCCACCCATAGCACATGTAGCCGGCACAGGAAATGTTTAGCCTCCCGACGACGAGACGCACTGCATGCCTGCATTCTCGCAACCACCAAGATTATAACCCACGCGATAATAGAAGCTCCCAACGACGACGCCGTTCTTTCGCACGACCTGCTCTTGAATGTCGGTCAGACGCGAGAAGTATCGAGGGATGTCGTCTTGCTCCAACTCGTTTCGTTTCAGGGAAACGAGCACTGCTGTACTTCCTCGCACTGTTTTGGCCGGATGCCAGACGTCATACATCAGACTGCTGCCGCCAATGGCGCTCAGCCCTATTGAATTGTCTCGAATGCGCTGTGCTTGGCGCGCATAGAAGGCCATTTCGCTGGCAAGGAAGTAGTTGTCCGTACCGATCAGCACGACGGGAGCTGCATTCTCCTTGGCTACCGTGGCCTCAATTGCGCCGACCGCCTCGCCGAATTCGCTCCACGCGACCGGTAATGTGCGGATGTTATGAATGTAGCCGACCCCGGGTAAACCCAGAACCACGTAATGAAAAAGCACCGCATAAACAGCCGTTGTGATTCCGATCGTCGGTATCCATGCGCGTCTCAGGCGCCGTCCCAGCCACCGCTCTTCTCCTGCCGCTCGGGCAAGCACGGATGCGATGAAGGGAAGGACCGCGAGCCACAGAGGGCCGGTCCAATTCGGCTTGTTCTCATGGAAAAGGCTGAAGAGAACAAACACACTAAGCGGGATAAGCGTGAAGAGGAGAACGAAAAGCGCTCTGGTCGCGCCTGGTCGTGATCGGAGTGCAGAGACATTTTCCTTCAGGCTGGCGGCCGCGGCGATGAGGCCGGTGGGGGTCAATAGAACAGCGGCGCTGACGATGAGAGATGGCAAAGTGAATTGAAATGCCTCACCCACGCGTCTCGACCCCTGGAATGCGAAGGACATCCATTGGTGCGTTGCATTCCAGTAAACCACTGGCGAAAATAACAGGGCCGAGATTGCAGCGGCAAGATATGGCTCTCTTCGACCAAGCCATCGGCGCGATCTCGGGTCGATCAAAACGAACAGCAACGCTGCCGGCCCCAATAGCAGTATCGTATACTTCGACAGCAGGCCTATACCAAACGACAGGCCAGCCCCGAACCAGGCAAGACGCTTCTCACCAAGGAGAGCTCGCTCCAGAAAATACAGCGTGGCCACCCATGCTGCAGCCAGCGGCGCGTCCGGCATCATCAGAAAGCCGGTTGAAAAATAAAATGGGAGCACGGCAACCAGCAGAGCGCACGCTATTGCCGTCGCCTTATCGAAGAGATTCCGCGCGAGATAGAAGGAAAAACCGGCGGTCAACAGCCAACAAATATATGCGCCGACGCGAACACCGAACTCGTTATCTCCAAAGAGCGTGGTTCCCAGCCAGATCAACCATGCGACCATCGGCGGATGATCAAGATAACCGATGTCCAGATGCTGCGCATAATTCCAATAGTAGGCCTCTTCAGGCAGAAGGTTGGCGAAACCGAGAAATACGAGGCGAAGTGAAAGAAGATAGATGATGAGGCCAACCGCCGCGAACAGCTTTCGCCTTTCAATGGATATGGTCGGCCATAAGAAAAGCGTGTCGCCCAGCAAACCAATGGCAGCACTTGCAAGCACCACGGAGGCGCCGGAAAGAACGACCGGAAGATTGAGGGTTGTCATTGCGACAACGAAGATTCCGCCTCTCAGACTGAGCGTCAAAAGCCTCAGGAAGAGGAAAATTGCCAGCTGCTGCGAACTGGAATTGCTGTCCACAGCGGGATCGATCCGCGCCAAGATCCCGGTCGCAATGCAGACAAAATATAAGAGAACACCACAGACGAAGCTCAGAACGTGAGCTTTCATCGGGTCGATGCCAACTCTGATCAGCACCACGAAAGCCATAAAATCGAGAAGCGCGCATATCATGCCAACGACAAAAAGGCGCATGACAGTGTGCTTGTGTGTGGCCCCAAGAGCCTGAACCTGTCGCACGATATTATCCGATCTCAATTTTCTCTTGTTGCCGATGATCCAGCGTGCCCGAGGGGTATCTCTAGCCAGCGACGTTGCTGGATGGGCAGCGGACAAGACCAGCCTGATGCGTCTCTCGGTCGTGCCGAAGGCCTGCGAGCTACCATCGACGCCCTGCTGGACGCATTCACTTCAAAAAGTCGCCGCTCAGCTTCCGTCGCTATCGCACAGTGGCACCGTTTACAAGCTCGGCCCGCGCCTGCTTTTTGTCCTGAGCCTCGACATCCTCCCAGCTCCTGTCCATTGCGTAGGCCGCTGAAACCACGGGTATGCCCACATGCCCATAATAGAAGGATAGTTGCTCTTCAGCTCTGGCCTCATCCAACCCGGCAATCTTCCTGACATAAAGTGCTGCGGCCAAACCGCTGCGATCAGAACCCGAGAGGCAGTGAATAAGGATGGGTTTCGGGGCCGAGGCCATCAACTCGACAAGCCGCTGCGCCTTTTCAGGCGAGATAATTTTCGAAGCCGACATACCAAAATCGATATGCGTTATGCCAAGGCCACGAGCCGTCGTCACTTCATCGTCATACCACGCAGCACCCGGATGTGTTCCGCGCAGATTGATGACTGTCTTGATTCCGTGTGTCCGTATGTAGGAGATGAGCTCATCGGACGTTGGCTGAGCCGAGCGGTAAAATTGGCCATCAATCACCGAATGAAAGTTACCGGTGGCCTGCAGGAGGCCAGCATAAGCCGCGCAACTCGCGCCCAGAATTCCGATGGCGCCAAGGGCGGCGAGGGCCACCTTGCGAAATACAGTCATTGCTCTTTCAGCCCGTCCTTCTGTGAAGTTTCCATGACATGCCGCAAGAGCCTGACAGACGCCTGAACAATGGCGGCGCAAAAATGCGAAACGCCTGTCAGAACATACGGAAGAGACGTGTGTTGATTTTCGACCAAATCCGCAGCGACTTGCCGCGGCAAATACGGCCGTCTAGGTGGGAGAAAGAAGCATCACGTCATTGGATCTGGCTGGCAGGACAATCGTGGTCTCGGGCGCTGCCGGCGGCGTGGGTCGCGCGGTCGTCAGCAAGCTCTCAGCAACGGGCGCGCGCGTCTGCGCAACGGATCTGTCGCCAACGTTCTGGAGCTCGCGGCGAGTGGTGCAGACGAGGTGGTCTCGATCGCTGGCGATGTCACGAAATCGGACCATGTGAACACCATCTATGATTTCGCAGAGAGCAAGTTAGGGCCTATCGACGGTCTGGTCAGCAATGCAGGCTTCATCATTTCGAAGTCAGTCCACGAAACCTCCGAGGACGAGTGGGACAGCGTCATGAACGCAAACGCCAAGTCCTTCTTTCCGATGGCCAGGCGAGCCCTTTCACGGTGCGGTCATGCCGCCGGCATATGCGGCGTCTCGCAGAGCGTCGTGGTGGTTCGCTCCGACATGGAGGGATCGGCATCGATGAGGGCGGTCAGGAAATCGAGGACGATCTTGACGCGTTGGGGAATGTTCCGGCGCGAGGGGTAGACGAGGTAGATCGGCAGCCTTGCCGGGGGGAAGTCCTCCATCAAGTGGATCAGCCGGCCGGCGTATATATCCGGCACGGCGATGACGTGGGAAAGGATGGCAAGGCCGGCACCCGCAAGGGCGGCGCGGTGGATGGAGAGGGCATTGTCCGCCACCAGCCGCGGCGATATCGGCACCGCGATATCCTCGGATCCATCGGAGAAAAGCCAGGCGCGGCCGTGGCCGCCCCTGGCGTAGCAGATGCAGTCATGGGCTGAGATATCGGCAGGGACCTTCGGCGGCGAGCGCCGAGCGATGTAGGACGGAGCTGCGACGAGGAATGCCGTCGTCCAGCCGATACGGCGGCAGATGAGGCTGCTGTCGGCCACGACGCCGATGCGTACTTCCAGATCGATACCCTCTTCGATGAGAGCGGAGGCCTGCTCCCGGAAGGCGAGTTCGAGCGACAGGTTCGGGTGCGCGCTGAGCAGGTCCACCAGCCGGTCGCTGAGGAGAAGGCCGAGGGGAGCGGGCAGGGCGAGCTTCACCTTCCCTGATGTGCGCGTGCCATCCGGGCATAGGGCGTCGCCAAGATCGTCGACATTGCCCAAGATCCGCAGCGCGATCGGCAGTACGCGCTCGCCTTCCGCCGTCGGAGACAGGCCGCTCGTCGTGCGGTGCAGAAGCCTCGTATTGAAGTGTTTTTCCAGCGCCGCAACCTGCCGCGATACCGCCGGCTGCGTCAGATTGAGATCGGCGGCTGCGGCGGAAAACGAGCCGGTTTCCGCTACCCGCAGAAATGTGCGCAACGCCGAAACGATATCCATTTCGCTGTCCCCCATACTTTTCGACATAAGCCTTATGCACGCAGCATAGGCCGGGAAGGCTTTACAGTCCAGCAATTACGGATATTTTATATCCATAAGGATAGATAATATCCTTAATAGGAGAGAGACGATGACCCAGCGTTTGAACTATGCCCAACAGTCCCCCGAATTGTTCAAGAAATTCATGGAATTCAGCATGGCGCTGAAGAACAGCGTGATCGAGGACAGGATCCACGATCTCGTGCAGATCCGCGCTTCGCAGATCAATGGCTGCGCCTTTTGCCTCGATATGCATGTCAAGGAAGCCAAGATCCACGGTGAGACCGAACTGCGCCTCTACCACATCGCCATCTGGCGCGAATCCAACCTGTTCGTGCCCCGCGAGCGCGCGGCACTTGCATGGACGGAAGCGCTGACGAAGCTGCCGGAAGGCGGCGTGTCGGACGAAATCTATGAGCGTGTGCGCGGCCAGCTTTCGGAAAAGGAGATTTCCGATCTCACTTTCCTCGTGATGGCGATCAACGCCTGGAACCGTGCCAGCATCGCCTTCAAGGCCGTGCCCGGTTCGGCCGACAAGGCCTATGGTCTCGACAAGGCCGGCCTGAACTAAGCCTCTCGCCCGAGGACCCATCAAACGATGCCTGTCCGTATGGGCAGCTGCGACAGAAGACATCTTACGACAACCGTCATTATCGGTGTAACCGGCCTGCCCGGTTCCAAGACCGTGTTCCACAGGAGACAGACATGACCGTAGACACTATCTCCCATCCCGGTAAGCCAGCCAAGGACGAGCTGGTTCCATCACGCTACGCGGTGCGCGTCGGCGAAATCGAGGTGCTGGTGATCAGCGATGGAGTGCTGCCGCTCCCCACCACGATGTTGGCGCACAACGCCGACCCGGCCGTCCGGGCGGCCTGGCTGAACGACATGTTCTTGCCGCCGGACGCTTTCGACTGGTCGCTGAACGTGGTCGTGGTGCACAGCGGCGAGCAGACCATACTCATCGATGCTGGACTGGGATTGGACCCGAACCTGAACTTGCCGCGGGCCGGGCAGTTGATCAAGCGACTGGAGGCCGCCGGTATCGATCTTGCGTCCGTAACCGACGTGGTGCTTACCCACATGCACATGGACCACATTGGCGGGCTGCTCGTCGACGGGGTAAAGGACCGGCTGCGTCCGGACCTGCGGATTCACGTCGCGGCCGCCGAGGTCAAATTCTGGGAGGCGCCCGACTTCACCCATGTCTCCATGCCGCCAGGCTTCCCGGATGCGCTTCGGTTGGCCGCCAAGCGGTTCGCGAAAGAGTACGGCAGCCAACTGCGGTTGTTCGATGATGAGTACGAGGTGGCGCCTGGGGTGGTTGTCCATCGCACCGGCGGCCACACCCCCGGACACAGCGTGGTCCGCCTGGCATCCGGCGGCGATCGGCTGACGTTTGCCGGCGACGCCGTGTTCACGGTCGGGTTCGACCACCCCGACTGGTTTAACGGTTTCGAACACGACCCCGAAGAGGCGGCTCGCGTTCGGATCCGTCTCTTGCAGGAACTGGCGGCGACTGGCGAGCAGCTGGTAGCCACTCACCTGCCATTCCCCTCCGTTGGTCGGGTGGCGGTCGATGGCGACGCCTTTCGCTGGGTACCGGCCTTCTGGGACTACTGACGCTTGTTGGCCGATAAGATCTACGCGGCCTGAATCCACAACCACCATCCAGAAACGAATGGACAATGCGGCGCGCTGAGCGGCCGCGAATGGAGAAGCTTATGAAAATCGTTATCATTGGCGGAACCGGCCTGATCGGTTCAAAGACAGCCGACCGCCTTCGCAAGCAAGGCCATGAAGTCATTGCCGCCGCTCCAAACACCGGCGTCAATACGATCACCGGCGAGGGACTAGCTGAAGCGCTTGCCGGAGCCTCCGTCGTCATCGACCTCGCAAACTCGCCGTCCTTCGAGGACAAGGCCGTGCTCGAATTCTTCGAGACCTCGGGCCGCAACCTGCTTGCCGCCGAGAAGACCGCCGGCGTCAAGCATCACATCGCGCTTTCCATCGTCGGCGTCGATCGCATACCTGACAGCGGCTATATGCGGGCCAAGGTCGCTCAGGAAAAGATCATCCGGGGGGCCGGCATTCCCTATACGATCGTCCACTCGACGCAATTCATGGAATTCCTCAGTGGCATCGCCCAGTCCGGCACGATCGGAGACACCGTGCATCTGTCGCCAGCCTACGTCCAGCCGATCGCCTCGGACGATGTGGCCGACAATATGGCCGCCGTTGCGACAGCCGAGCCGATCAATGGGATTTTGGAGATCTCGGGGCCTGAGCGCGTCCGGCTGAACGAGCTTGTTGCCCGCTATCTGAAAGCAATGGGCGATGCCCGCAAGGTTGAGGCAGATCCGGAGGCTCGCTACTTCGGCGCCAAACTGAACGATGGCTCGCTCGTTTCCGACAACAATCCGCGCCTCGGCCACATCACCTTCGAGCAATGGTTCGCCAAGGCCGGCCAGCCGAAGTGAACTGCAATCTTTGATGTAACCCCGCGTGCCCGGCGGTTTAGCTGCCTGGCATGCTATTCACCAAAAGGAGATCGAGATGTTCAGAACGCAACTTATCGCACTCAGCATGCTGCTCGCCGCCGCAGGCGCTGCGAAGGCAGACGACAACCACGCCGCCAAAGTCAGCCTCGTCTACGAGCACGAACTGCCGAACGTTCCCGGCAAGAGCATCAAGGGCATCCTCGTGGAATACGGGCCGGGCGGCTTTTCCGAGGGTCATACCCATCCGAGCTCGGCCTTCATCTATGCCACGGTTCTTGAAGGAGCGATCAAAAGCCAGGTCAATGACGGCCCGGTGAAAGTCTATAAGGCTGGCGAAAGCTTTTCCGAAATGCCGGGCGACCGCCACGGCGTCAGCGCCAATGACAGCAAGACCGCGCCCGCCAAGCTGCTGGCCGTCTTCGTCGTCGATACCAGTCAGAAAGAGCTCACCTATCCCCTTAAGAAGTGAGTGCTGAAAGCGCGCCGCACTGGCTCTGCGTGGGTGCGGCGTTCTTTCAAGCGCAGGAGAGGAGCTCGCTATGTCGCAATTGCTTCCCGATGTGTTAGCCAATTCACCTCTTACCTCGCTGATCGGCGTGGGCCTTGCGGGAATCCTCGTCTGGCATCTGATCCCGCGCGCTTCGGCCTATACACGGCTCGTGGTGCAGATCGTCTTCTTCGGCGTCATGACTGCCATTCTTCTCAACGGCAACATCGCCCCCAACAGTTTCGAGGGCTATGGCACCGACGATGCCCGTTCGCTCAACGTCATCCTGGCGAAATCCCTCTGGTGGCTGCATCTCTCGTGGGCGCTGATCGGTTTCGTACGCATCTATCTGGTGCTGGAGGGGCGCCCGCGCGAAGCTCGCCTGCTACAGGATATTGTCGTCGGCCTGGTCTATCTCTGCGTCGCCCTTTCCGTTCTCGCCTTCGTCTTCGGTGTGCCGATCGGAACGCTGGTCGCGACCTCGGGCGTGGTAGCGATCGTCCTCGGCCTTGCCCTGCAGAATACGCTCGGCGACGTCTTCTCCGGCATTGCGCTGACAATCGGTCGGCCCTATTCACTCGGCGATTGGATCGCGCTTGGCGACGGAATTGAAGGGCGGGTGATCGCCAGCACATGGCGCTCCACCCACATCCTGACCGGCGCCAACAATATCGCCATCCTTCCGAACAGTCTGCTGGCCAAGCTTGCGCTCACCAATGTCAGCCAGCCCGACGAGACGCATCTCGTCACCATGACGTTCCGCGTCGCCCCGACCAAAATGCCTTCGATCGTCGAGGATGTGATGTGCACGGTTCTTGCCGGCTGCAACACCATCCTCCGCGAGCCGCCGCCCCTCGTGGCGCTGAAGGGCGTGGATGCGACCGCGCTGGAGATCGAGCTGCAGTTTCGCGTGACGAGTTCGTCCGTGCGCATCCGGGCGAGAAACGAGGTCATCGATCTCTTCTATCGTCATTGCAAGTCGGCCGGGTTGCTGCTTGCCATGCCGCCGGCCGTCACCGCCGTGGTGGCGGCACTTCCGAGCGAGGAGGCGGCGAAGCCGCCGGAAGTGGCGCCACTCGATCTCATCCGGGCGATCCCGATCTTTACAAGCCTGACACCGCAGGAACAGGAGAGCCTGGCGGATGCGGCAGTCACGCGCGAATTCCAAAAGGGCGATGTGATCGCGCAGGAGGGGCAGACGCTGCCGTCGCTGATGATGATCCGCGCAGGAATAGTGGTGATGCGCGAGGAGGGGCGGGAGCTGAAACGGCTTTCGCCTGGCGACTACTTCGGCGAAACTGGCCTGTTAGCCGGCATGGAAGAGGCCTTCACGCTGGAGGCGCTGACGCGGGTGACGGTCTACGACATCGGCCAACCAGCCTTCGAACCGCTGTTTGCAGCGCGCCCCGCTCTTGCCGAGGAGATCGCCGCCCATCTTTCGCGGCACACCGGACATCTGCCAGAGCACGCGCTGCCGCATGAGCGGGAGCGACGCGCGCTGAGGATGCTGAAGGCGATGCGAATGATCTTCGGCCGTTGAAACAGGCCATGGATGGCTTACCCGGCGCGCTGCAAAACCCACTCGAAGGTGTTTTTCCAGATGTCGGCCGGGACGTCTTCCGACAGGGTGTCAACGAGGTCTGCGAGGCTAACGCTCTTCAACGTGTTGCGCCAGGCCTCGTCGGCCTGCCACATGACGCGTGCAACCGAGCAGGGCTTGCTGTCGCAAAAATCTTTCGGACGGCAGGGGTTGTTTGCCCGGATATTGGAGCAGGTGAAGGTGCGCGACTTCCCTTCCACCGCCTCGACGATATCGAGAAAATTGATCTCCGAAGTCGGTCTTGCCAGGCGATAACCGCCGCTCGGCCCAAGCGTCGTCTCGACCAGCGATGCCTGGGAGAGGCTCTGCAACGCCTTGGAAAGATATTCCTTCGGCAGGCCATGGAGCTCGGCCAAGGCTTTCGTGGAAAGATACCGCCCTTGCGGCAGACCTGCGAGAATAGCGCAGCAATGCAACGCCCACTCGACCTGGCTTTTGAGGATCATTCTAGCTCACTTGATGCCGGCGGGGCGCCGATGCTCCTTATTAAGGACAATATATATCCGCAAATGAAGCGGCTGTAAATTGAATGTTTGCCACAGGCGTAAAAGCCGCAACGACGCATTCCTGGGACCTCTTCTGATGCAGGCTCCACAGACCATGACTGTGAGCAAGTCGAATGTCGAACAGGTGAGCGTGCTCGGGATCGGCGTTCAGGTAATCGGTGAGCCGTGTTTTCCGCTGCCGCCCTTGCCGCCGGCCGACGACCCGGCGCTGGTCGCCATTCCCGTGGGTTAGAGCCCTGATTTGCCGACTGCTTAACAACAATTGGGGCGGCCTAGCGGTTGCTTTTCTTTTGTTTCCATAGTTTGAACAGCGCGACATCGCTCGAATACCCTTGGGCGCTCGTCCTCTTGCCTGGTATCTGTATTTCCAGCGAAATGTCCTGGAAGACTTTCAAAACGAGCAAATCCGCCGCATGGAGTTCGTGTCGCCGATCATCCATTTTGCCCTGAAATGGACAGCAACCATCGCATTTCGGATGAAGTGACCTGCAACAACTGAGGTCAACAAAGGTTGGCTTCGCTGGAGATAGTTTCGAGGCTCCTCGATATGGTCGCGGCATAATGAATCAGTTATCGTGAATATGACCGAGACAAATCGTGCTCGATCGGAAACGGAGGCCTGCTGATGAGGTTTGACTGGTCCGGTTTGCGTGAGGATGGTCGAGATCGACGGGATCTGCTTCGATCATGGCCGAGTAAACCTCGCCTTCAGCGCGCGGGAGATGTTGGTCTGCGGCGCCTTTCGATGCACACGCCTTTGTCCACTCGACCCCACCGATCCATATCACCATCGGCCGTCGTGCAGGCTCTGAATGCGGCTGGCGGCGCGCTCGCCACCACGCCCACGGAGAGACGTTTTCGGTGAGACGCGCCAGAGCCGATGCCAATCAGATCTTCTTCCCTTCCGTCCCTGAAGAGTAGAGTTTGCAATCATGATAAAACGCATGGTGATCATGTTGATCGTCATAGGCCTGATCCTGGGCGGGATTTTCGGCTTTCAGGCATTCAAGAACCGCATGATCGCGGCGTATCTGGCTAATCTTAAGGCGCCGCCGCAGACCGTCTCGACAATTACGGCTGCAATGAGCCCATGGCAGACGACACTGCAATCCATAGGCAGCTTCAATGCCGTTCAGGGCGCCAATCTCTCGGCTCAGGTCCAGGGCATCGTGCAGAAGATCGGTTTTCAGGATGGCCAGGACGTCAAGAATGGCGATCTCATCGTGCAGTTGCTTGCCGATCAGCAGATTGCCACGCTGCAGCAATACCAGGCGTCGGCGGCGAATGCGCAGATCGCTTATGATCGCGATTCCAAGCTGATCAAGGCGAACACCATCGCGCAAAGCCAGGTCGACAGCGATCTGGCAACCTGGAAGGCCGCGCAGGCGCAGGTCGCCTCCCAGCAGGCGTTGATAGACCAATATTCCATACGTGCCCCCTTCGATGGGCACCTCGGCGTCAGGCTGGTCAGCCTCGGTCAATATCTGGCGGCCGGAACCGCCGTCGTGACCTTGCAGTCGCTCGACCCGATCCAATTTGATTTCTCGATGCCACAGCAGGCTCTGTCACAATTGAAGGTCGGCCAGGCGGTGACTGCAACGATCGACGCCTATGGCAGCCAGACCTTCGACGGCAAGATCACGGCGATCAGCCCGCTGGTGGACAGCCAGAGCCGCAATCTCACCATCCGGGCGACTTTCGCCAATCCCGACCGCAGGCTTTTGCCGGGCATGTTCGGCAACGTGTCTGTCGTCGTCGGAGAGCCGCAAAACTATATCTCCCTGCCGCAGACCGCCGTCACCATCAACCCTTACGGCAACGTCGTCTATATCGTGACCGACAAAGGCAACGGCGCGGACGGAAAGCCGCAGCTCGTCGCCAACCAGAAGTTCGTTTCCACGGGGCAGGCGCGGGGCGATCAGATTGCGGTGACCAAGGGGTTGAACGCAGGTGACGTCGTGGTGACCTCCGGCCAGCTGAAACTGAACAACGGCTCGCCTGTCATTATCAACAATGAGGTGCAGCCGTCGAACGATCCCAATGCCAATCCTGCAAATCCCAACTGAGGCGGGACGATGAATATCACCGACATCTTCATCCGCCGCCCCGTTCTTGCCCTGGTGGTGAGCGCGTTGATTATCGTGATCGGCTACCAGTCGTTCCGCACGCTGACCGTGCGCCAATATCCACGGACCCAGAATGCCGTCGTCACGGTGACGACCACATATCCGGGTGCCGCACCCGACGTGATCGCCGGATTCATCACGACGCCGCTCGAAAACGCCATCGCCCAGTCCAACGGCATCGATTACATGACCTCGACGAGCACCAGCGGTACGTCGACCATCACCGTCAACCTGCGCCTCAACTATGATGCCGATGCGGCAATGACGGAAATCAACGCCAAGGTGTCCTCGGTTCTCAATCAACTGCCGACGGGCACGCAGCAGCCGATCATGTCGGTTTCCATCGGCCAGTCGATCGACGCGATGTATATCGGCTTCCGCAGCGATGTTCTGGCCGGGAACCAGATCACCGACTATCTGTCGCGCGTGGTCCAGCCTAAGTTGCAAACGGTCAACGGTGTTCAGACAGCCGAAATTCTTGGCGGCAGAACGTTCGCGTTGAGGGCCTGGCTGAAACCCGACAAGCTGGCCGCCTATGGGCTGACGGCCGGCGATGTGGGGACCGCACTTGCAGCCAATAACTACATCTCCGGCATCGGCACCACGCGCGGACAGATGACGCAGACAGTGCTCACCGCACGGACCGACCTGCATTCGGTCGACGAATTCAACGAGATGGTAGTCAGGCAGATCGGCAGCGCAACCGTGCGCCTGAAGGATGTCGCTACCGTTGCGCTCGGGTCGCAGAACACCGACGTCCAGGTCGGGTTCGATGCGCAGACCGGTGTCTTTATGGGTATCCAGATCGCACCGACGGCAAACCTGCTCGACGTGATCGCGGGCGTGCGTGCGGTGTTCCCGGGCATTCAGGAGCAACTGCCTCAGGGGCTCGAGGGCTATATCGTCTACGATTCCAGTACCTTCGTCACGACGTCGATCGAGGAGGTCGTGAAAAGCCTGCTCGAAGCCTTGGTTATCGTCATCTTCGTGGTGTTCGCATTTCTCGGTTCGCCGCGTTCGGTTGCCATTCCTATCGTCGCCATACCGTTGTCGCTGGTCGGCACGTTCGCGATGATGCTGGTCTTCGGCTTCTCGATAAACCTTCTGACATTGCTCGCCTTGGTGCTGGCCATCGGCCTTGTGGTCGACGACGCCATCATCGTCGTCGAAAACGTCAACCGTCACATCGAGGAGGGTGCCGCACCGATGCAGGCGGCGCTGGCCGCTGCGCACGAGCTGGTCGGGCCGATCCTGGCCATGACCGTGGTGCTGATCGCCGTCTATGTGCCGATCGGCTTTCAGGGCGGCCTGACCGGTGCTCTGTTCACGGAATTTGCTTTCACGCTGGTCGGCGCCGTGACCGTCTCGATGATCATCGCGCTGACCCTGACGCCGATGATGTGCTCGCGCATCCTGAAGCCGCATCTGACCGACCGCAGTGGCTGGGAGGAGCGTGTCTCGGATTTCATCGACCGCCGCTTTTCGGAGATCCATCGGCCCTATACGCGCATGCTGCACGGCAGCTTGAACACGGTACCGGTGACATTGTTGTTCGCTGCCATCGTTCTGGGCAGCATCTATTTCCTCTATTCCAGCGCCAAGAACGAACTGGCCCCTAACGAGGATCAGGGCTTCCTTGGCGCGCAGGTCACCAACGCTCCCAACGCGACGCTTCAACAGAAACTGCTTAATTCCGATCAGGTCACCAAGATCTTCAAGAGCTTCCCGGAGACCGACAAGACCCTGCAGGTCGAGGCGCCAGGCACGTCGTTCGAGGGTATGGTGCTGAAGCCATGGGATCAACGCACGAGAACGGCGAACGATCTGCAGCCATTGGTGCAGGCCGACATGGCAAAAATTGCCGGCGGCCAGGCAGTGGTCTTCCAGATACCGCCGCTGCCTGGCGCCAGCGGCTTGCCGGTGCAGTTCGCCATCGGTGGCACCAGCGGCTTCGACCAGCTGAATGAGGTATCCAACACCTTCCTGCAGGAGGCGCAGAAATCCGGTCAGTTCATCTTCCTGACAAAGGATCTCTACATCGACAATCCGCAATATTCGATCCAGATCGACCGCAGCAAGGCGTCGGCGCTTGGGCTATCCATGAACACAGTCGGTGCGGCGCTCTCCTCCATGTTGGGCGGCGGCTACGTCAATTATTTCAGCATCGACAACCGCTCCTACCAGGTCATCCCGCAGGTGGAGCAACGCTCACGCCAGACCATCGATCAGATCATGAATTATCCGATCGCAAGCGTGAACGGCGAAAAGATCCCGCTTTCGGCAATCGCTACGGCGAAACTCCAGGCAACCCCGCGCTCGGTCGCGCATTTCCAGCAATTGAACTCTGCCACCATCTCCGGCGTGCCGGCACCGGGCGTCGCCGTCGGCAATGCTCTTGATACCCTCAAGTCGATCGCGGCGCGCACCCTGCCGCAGGGCTATACGGTCGACTATGGCGGCCAGTCGCGCCAGTTCGTGCAGGAATCCAGCGGCATGGCCACCACCTTCGGTCTCGCGCTGATCATCGTTTTTCTGGCGCTGTCGGCTCAGTTCAACAGTTTCCGAGACCCGCTGATCATTCTCGTGTCGGTGCCGATGTCGATAGCAGGCGCACTCGCGTTCATAAGCGTTGGTGTCGGCGGCGCGACCATGAACATCTATACGCAGGTCGGGTTGGTGACGCTCATGGGGTTGATCAGCAAGCACGGCATCCTGATCGTCGAGGTGGCGAACACGTTGCAGGCTTCCGGAAAGTCCAAGCGCGAGGCAATCGAGGGCGCCTGCGGCATCCGGTTGCGTCCGATCCTGATGACGACGGGCGCCATGGTTCTGGGCGTTGTGCCGCTGATCCTGGCCACCGGCGCTGGCGCGGCTTCCCGCTACAATATGGGGTTGGTGATCGCAACGGGGTTGGCTATCGGTACATTGTTCACGCTCTTCGTGGTACCCGCTGTCTACATGCTATTGGCTGCGGACCACCACAAGCAGGAAGCGTCTGAAGCAGAGCCGGCTCCCACGCATTGATGAGTATCGGAGGTGGAGGTCGTCCACGTCATCGCTCCACCGGGAAGTGACGAACATGGATGATCAGTCTCGCACGTCCTGATGGGGCCGTGCATGCGGTGTTTCTGCAAAGGAAAATGCTTCCTGGGCCGCGAAATATTTCTGATACAGTTGCAGCGCGCATTTCTGTTGAGTGGCAACCATTCTTGGCAATTGGGTGGGGCACATGAAGCTGGATTTCGAAGCAATCTTTAGACGCGAACTGGATGTCATCAATTTCCGCCGTCAGTCACTTCAGAATGGCGGTGCGAAAGCTCATCGCACCGAGCGAGCGGCGAGTGAGGATAGCGGACGGTTTCATATCCCTCGTCGTGCGGCAAAACTGTCGCAAGACCACGTCGGCGCGGACAAGCGTGGCACGGTAAGAATGGAGACGGGCAGCAACCTGACGGGGCTTTCGTTTTCCGGCGGCGGTATCCGTTCCGCGGCCTTTTGCCTGGGCGCTTCACAGGCGCTGGACTCGCTCTCGCATGACGGTGAACCGCGCGTTCTCGACGCCTTCGATTATCTCTCCACAGTGTCCGGCGGCGGCTACATCGGCACCTCGATCGTTTCAGGCATGATGCAGGAGCCCTATACGTTTCCCTTCGCCAGCAAACTCGACGCTCAGGAAACGCTGGAAATTCAACATCTGCGAAACTATTCGAACTTCCTCGTCCCGAACGGATTGATCGACTATCTGACCAGCGCCGCGCTTTTGATGCGCGGATTGCTCGTAAACGCGCTGATCGTCCTGCCTGGCCTGCTCTTTCTGGCGGTGTTGACCGTCGCTTGCAACCCGCGGTCAATCGATCTTGGGCAGCCGGATATCTTCGGCTTTCCGCTCGACGGACTTCCGCTCGTCACCGTCAGCGGCATGGAAGCCTTCACCTTGACGGTCAATGTTCTGATCGCCGTCTCGATCCTGATGTTCGCAAGCGCAATCACGACCTCCCTGACCTTTCAGACAAGCCAGTTGGCGGCGCGCGAAAGGCTTGCGCGGATCCTTGGCTGGCTGGTGGCGGCCATCGCCCTTGCGTTTCTCATCGAGCTGCAGCCGCTGATCCTCAGCGGCATGTTCGAAAAGACAGATGCCGGTTCAGCTGCGGTTACCGGCCTGGAGGACGGCAACTTGAAAAGTGTCCTTCTGGCGATCGCGCATGTCGTGCCTGCGTTGACAAGCGCCCTGATCCCAACGGCCATTGTTCTGATCGGCGCGGCGCAGAAGCTGGCAAACATCGCAAAATCGACGCTTGGGGAGGCGACCTGGACGGCGATGCTGCAGAAATATGCGAGCCGCATCGCGCTCTATCTCTCGGCTATCGTCGTGCCGTTGCTGTTGTGGGTTTCCTATCTCTACCTCAGCTTTTGGGCGATAACGCCTGCGATCGGTGCGGCCAGCGCCGATCCGCCTGCGCCAGTCGCTCCCACATGGGTGTCCGACCTGTCTCTCCTTGCCGCACATTGCCTCCCCGTGATCGGCCGCCTGGGAGCAATCGGCTCATTCTACCTCTGGATCGCATTGGGGCTCGCTTTCGCCTGCCTTTTCATCGGCCCTAATTCCAACTCGCTCAACCAGCTCTATCGGGACCGTCTCAGCCGGGCTTTTCTGTTTGAGCGCGCACTCCTTAAGAAGAACAAGCCGTCGGTCGATGTCGACGGTTGGAAGTTTTCATCGCTGAAACCTTTTGATGCCGCAAGCGACGGCTGGTCTGAGGGGGCTGCCTATTCTCCCTATCTTCTCGTCAACACGACGATCAATTTGATCGGATCGAAGAATCTCAACAAGCGCGGCCGCAATGCCGACAGTTTCATCTTCAGTCCACTGCATGTCGGCAGCCAGGCAACGCATTATGTGGCGACCCAGGATATGGAGGATAGCGTGCCGTCGCTCACGCTCGCAACGGCGATGGCCACATCCGGCGCCGCCGCCTCGGCGAATATGGGCAGCCATACCATCCGGATTCTGACCTTCAGCCTTTCCCTGCTCAACGTCCGTCTGGGCTACTGGCTTGCCAATCCGGCAAGACTCGACGCATTCCGTCATTGGTGGAACCGATGGTGGTCGAATTTCGGCACGTGGTACTTTGCCAATGAAACCGCCGGCCGTTTGGACGAGAAGAAGTTGAATGTCTATCTGACCGATGGCGGCCACATCGAAAATCTCGGCATATACGAACTGCTGCGCCGACGCTGCAAGGTCATTGTGGCAGTCGACGCCGACGCCGATCCAAGCATGACCTTCGAATCCTTCGTAAAGCTTCAGATCATGGCGCGTATCGACCTTGGCGTCCGCATCGAGCTTCCGTGGCAGGATATACAGAGGAAAACCCTGGAAGTGGCCGAGGATTTGGCATCGAACGTCGCCGCTTCGGTCGAATCCGCAGGACCCCACATCGCCGTCGGAATCATCGAGTATGGCGAGGACGAAAGAGGCATATTGCTCTACATCAAATCGTCGCTGACCGGCGACGAGAACGACTACATCATGGACTACAAGAGGCGGAACCCGACGTTCCCACACGAGACGACCCTCGACCAGTTTTTTAGCGAGGAGCAGTTCGAGGTTTACAGGGCGCTTGGCTTTCACGCCGTCCAGCATTTCTTCAGTGGCAAGGACAATTTCGCCCGACCTTCGGCTTTCCAGCCCGGCTGGATCGATGAGCTTGTCGCAGCGCTTGCATTGCTCAATATTCCACCGGCGATGCGAGAGGCTTTCACCGCCCGGCTTTAGAAAAGAACAAGGCGCGGCCTTGTCTGCCCGTCGCCATGAGGCCCCGTGGTAATCTGAAGTTGAATTCTGTTACAAAGTGCGCGAATATAACGCGACAAGCCTGGAAAAGGGCGAGATGGGATACATCATCCGCCAGCTGCACTTTTGTTCGATAGCATGTTTCGAATCAGCAGCTTGAACGTCCGCTCGCAGGGCGTTGCAAAGCGACGCAGTGGACCGATTTCAAATCGTAATCTTCTAATATTCATTGGCCTTGAAGCATAGCAATAGCAGTATTCTGCATGCGCAATTCGGTGGGAGACTAAATACGCCCAGTCAATTTGGGTGTCTGTCTGGAGGGCATTCTCGATGAGAGTCTACGAGGCGATCGTGAAGGCGCTGGAGGGAGTGGGGGTCGGCGCCGCCTTTGGTGGAGCGGGCGAAAATGCCGCCGGTCTGATGCTTGCCCTCAAACATTCCTCAATCCGCCCCGTCATTACTCGCCACGAACAAGCGGCCTCATTCATGGCTTGCGGCTATGCCATGCATTCGGACCGGTTGGGCTTCTGCTTCGCGACGGCGGGACCGGGCGCGTTCAATCTGTTTTCCGGATTGGCTGTCGCCATGTCGGATTCTTATCCGGTATTGGCCGTTTCCGGCTATGCTTCCCTCGACTGGAAGGGAAAGGGGGCGTTGAACGAAACCTCCGGCACCAGTCGCACTCCAGATTCCCAGGCGATGTTTGCCGCCACCACGAAGAAGTCATTTCTGCTGACGGATGCGGCCAAGACCTGCGACGTCGTCGAGGAGGCAGTCAACCTGGCCTTCGACGGCCGCCCTGGCCCGGTTCACATCCATGTCCCGGAGAACCTGACGCATCATGGCGTTTCCGTTGACAATTTTCGCGCTATCGATCTCCGGCGACGTCCGGTGACGCCGGAGTCCAAGCGGGTTAGCGAAGTTGCCCAGCTTCTGGCGGACGCCGTTGCCAAAAACAAGAAGATATTGGCGCTGATCGGCTTCGGCGCTGTTCGCAGTGGCGCGGGGCCGGAGCTGAGGGAGCTTCTGGAGCGCTATCAGATTCCGTTCGCGACGACGCTCGATGGAAAAGGCATCATCTCGGAGCGTCATCCTCTCTCGGTTGGCGTGTTCTGCGACAGCGGCCACAGCGCCGCCTGGAAAGCTTTCCTGCAGGCCGATGTCATACTTGCGGTGGGGAACTCCTTCGCGCAGCACGCCACCTTCAATTTTCGCGATGATCTTCTGGCCGGCAAGACGCTCGTCCATATCAACATCGATATCGGCGAGATCGACAAGGTCTACAAGGCCGATGCCGCCATCATCGGCGATGCAAAACTTGCGGTTGCGGCGCTCAACAAGGAGATATGGCCCAAGGCTGCGGCTGTTGCAGCAAGGCCCGCCGAGGGGCGCGATTACGACGCGGAGCGGATCGTCCATCTTCTGGATGAAATCCACCCCGGACAGCTTGCGCAATCCCTGTCCAAGCGTTTGTCAAAGAATGCCATCGTGCTTGCAGATGCCGGCGCGCATCTCGCCTGGCTCGGCTACTATCTGGAGCTGTCACCGGGACAGTTTTTCCGAAAGCCCGGCGGATTCGGACCGATGGCGGGGCATGTCAACGGCGCGCTTGGCGCCAAATGCGCCAATCCCGACCGTCCGGTTATCGTCGGTTGCGGCGATGGATGTTATCTGCTGTCGGGCTTCGAGCTTCTGACCGCCGTTCAGTACGATATTCCTGTCATCTGGATTATTTTCAACGACGGCGAGTTCAAGCTCATCAAGCTTTATCAACTCGAAGCCTATGCGGAATCGGCCCTCGTTGAATTCGGCAATCCCGATTACGTTGCCTATGCCAGGGCTTGCGGCGCGCAGGGATACAGAGTCGAGACAATCGATGAATTCGAAAGCGCCTTCGACGAGGCGCTGGCGCTGGGCAAGCCGGCAATCATCGATGCCCACATCACCAGGCTCGCGCTGCCGCATTACAGCCCTTCGCCGAAAGGGCTTCTTTCCGGCATCGCAGAGATGGTCGAGGATCGGGTCTTGCCGGGTCACAGTGGGCAATAGCCATTTTGGTCGTCGGCGAGACAAGCCGAAATGAGCAGGCGTTTCCTGGTCGCATAGCGGACGGCGACGGGAAACGGGGGAACGTCCGCCTCTTTTGTATCCCATGCAGTCCATCGATGCGATGCGCCGAGGGCCATTGTTCGATGCGTTCACGGAGGGCGAGCGGTAATGGCGTGGAGTGAATCCTATCAAGGAGATGTCGAGGCCGAGCGCCTCCTGTTCGAGCGCCTCGCTCAGGATATGATGCGCGTGCAGTATAAGACGCGCGCCTATGCCAAGGCCGCCGACATTCAGCGTGCCTTTCACAGCAAGGCCGTTTTTGCGGCGATAGATGCTAAACTGACCTTCATAGACGACTTGCCCGATGATCTCAGAGTGGGTTTTGCCGGGCCTGGCAAGAGCTATTCCGCGATACTGCGCCTGTCCAATGCCAGCGGCTACGGTCAACCGGACTATAAGCCCGATCTCCGTGGGCTGGCGGTGCGGATTAATGTCTCGGATCAGGAGCAGCACGATCTGCTGGCGACCAACTTTCCGGTTTCACATGCCCGCGATGCCAAGCAATTTGTTGCGTTCGCCAAGGCGACGGCGGGAGGAGGCTTAAGTCGGCTCCTGGGTGTGATCGGCCTTGCCTTCACCTTCGGACCCTCGGAAACCCTGCGGATGATCCGCAACGTCACGACCGGCCGCAACCGCAAAGTCCGCAGTCTGGCGCTCGAGACCTTCTGGAGCCGCGGCGCGATCTGTTGGGGCGACAAGCTGGCCGTGCGCTATCTATTCCGTCCCGCACCGAATGCGCCACATGCTCCCGATCCGTCCAAGACCGATCCTGGCTATCTCTCCACCGAACTCGCCCGGCGGCTGGAGGTTGGAGACATCCATTACGAACTCTGTCTCCAGCTTTTCGCCGATCCGAAGTCAACGCCAATCGAAGACACGTCCGTCGAATGGACGGAGACCGCCTCGCCTCCGATCAAGGTGGCAGATCTCAAGGTCAGCAAACCGACGACCGGAGACGCCGAAGCCATTGCCAATGCGCGCCTTGTCGACGAACTGGCTTTCAACCCCTGGAACACGACCGGCGCCTTCAGGCCGCTCGGCAATCTCAACCGGGCACGCAAGGTGGTCTACGATGCCAGTGCTGCCTATCGCCACAGTTTCCGCTGGACAAGCCCGGTGCCCTTTCGCAACCGGCTGGCAGGAAGTATAGTGCGCCGTGCTTTTCTGGTCATCAATCGCTACGTCGCCTGGCATCGGCTGTCGCTACGGCTGAGCCTGCTCAATCTCGATGCTTTCCGCTATGTCCTGCGTGAAAAGAACCTGATCGGAACGGATCCCGTCGAAGCGCCGCCCGTCGCGCGCCCGACGCCGCCGCCGGCGATTGCGGAAGGCGAGCGGCAAATGCGGACCTATGACGGCACTTTCAATGATCTGTCGGCGCCGCAGATGGGCGCAGTCGGCTCGACTTTTGGCCGCAACCTAGCACCGGTTTTCGCGCCCGAATTGTTCGACACGCCCAATCCGGTGGTGGTCGCGCAGCAACTGATGCATCGCGATACATTCATTCCGGCGCGTTCGCTCAACATCCTCGCCGCCGCCTGGATCCAGTTTCAGGTCCATGATTGGGTCAACCATGCCCGCCATCCACTCGGGAAAAAAGACGTGGTCGTTGGCCTTCCCGCCGGCATGAAATGGACCAGCCAGGTCGGCGGCCAGCCGGAAGACGTGATGCGAATTGCCGGAAACATGGAGATCGCCGGCTATGCCGGCAAGCCGCCCATCTATTTCGGCAACGCCGCCTCCCATTGGTGGGATGGATCCGAGGTCTACGGCCCTGACAGCGAGAAGGCGAAGCTGTTGCGGGAGGGACCAAAGATCCGTCTCGTCAATGGGCATCTGCCGGTCGACGTTCATGGCTTCGAGGTTACCGGTTTCAACGAGAGCTGGTGGCTCGGCCTAAGTGCGATGCACACCCTGTTTGCGCGCGAACATAATCTGCTGTGTGACGAACTGCGCCGCCAGTATGGCAATTGGGACGATGAGCGCGTTTATCAGACGGCGAGGCTGATCGTCTCGGCACTGATTGCCAAGATCCATACGGTCGAATGGACGCCGGCGATCCTTGCCACCAAGGCGATCGAAGTCGGCCTCTCCAGCAATTGGAACGGTCCGCCCGCCAATGACTGGCTGACAAGGGCAGGCTTGTGGCTGATAGACCAACATGCGTCCACCGGCATTCCGAAGACGATGCCGGATCACCACGGCACGCCCTATTCGCTGACGGAGGATTTTGTCACCGTTTACCGCATGCACCCGCTGCTGCCTGATGATTATTGCTTCTACGACCACAAAACGGGCGGCAAGATCGCTGACAAGAGCTTCATGGATATCCAAGGCCCAGGCGCCGACGAGATCATGCGGCAATACGGCCTTCGCAACACGCTCTATTCCTTTGGCACTGCCCACCCCGGCGCGATCACGCTGCATAACTTCCCTCGTGCATTGCAGGCTTTCACGCGCGACAACGAGATTATCGATCTTTCCGTTGTTGACCTCGTGCGCACACGGCACCGTGGCGTGCCGCGCTACAATGATTTCAGGGCCGGCCTGCACCGGCCACGGATCAAGAACTGGGAGGAATTGTCGACCAATCCGGAAGATGTGCGGCTGATCAAGGAAATCTACGGCGATATCGACCGTGTCGACACGGTGGTCGGCCTATTTGCGGAGCCTCCGCCGACCGGTTTCGGCTTCAGCGACACCGCATTCCGCATCTTCATCCTCATGGCTTCGCGCCGGCTGCAAAGCGACCGTTTCCTGACGGTGGATTTCCGCCCCGAAGTCTATTCGCCCTTCGGGATCGACTGGATCGCGAATAATGGCATGACGAGCCTGATCCTGCGCCACTGTCCTGACCTCGCCTCGATGGTGCCGCGCAATGCCAGTGCCTTTGTGCCCTGGCGGCCGATCCTTCCAGGCGGTGAAAAGCAGGATCTGGAAAGGAAGGCATCATGACCAACATATCCGGAGCAGATGGTTCTTCGCCAGCAAACGCCGCCGCGTCGGAGACTTCGACCGGCAATCGTGGTCTCGACGCGCTTTTCCGCCGGCCGCTCATCGAGGCGATATGGCGCCGTCGCACCCATCGCGTCAGCCAGGGAAGCTCGGTGCTTGCCGGCACCATGAGCTATCAATCGGATCAGCCGCGCGAGCCTCTTTCGGAACTCGAGGAGGCGGTGCTGATCGCCATTACCGGTTCGACCGGGCTTACCATGCCGGACCGGCCCTTCGAGGACCCCGCCACGCATCAGCCGATCATGGCCAAGCCGAACCTCACCATGGAAGGCCGCACCGCCGGCAGCCCCGACAATGCCCAGGGCACGCATTTCTTCATGATCAACGACAGCGGCACCTATTTCATCCGGAAATTGCCGCCACCGCCGGACGGTAAAAAAGCGCTGACGCCGGAGAGATTGATCGCCCGGGCGGCGGAGGCGAAGGTGCGCATTCTCGATCACCGCCTCGATGTGCCGGACGGCAAGCGTGCCTTTCCGGCCTATCTGGATTCCAATCGTTTCCTGTCGAACCAGCCAGGCACGACGATCTTCCTGCCGGTCGTCGACCTTTCCCGGCAATATATCAATGGCATGATGTATCTTCTGACCCAACCGGACGGTGCCCGGCCGGCCATCGTCGACGACCGCAACTTCTATCGGCTCGCGGGTGTGAAGCGCTGGGTGGACAAGGGCTTTCTGAATAAGGATATCAAGATACCGCTCGGCGTCATCGGTTCGTTGCGTACGCAGATCGAAGCTGATCTTCTTCTGCAGAATATATTCCTGACTGCCGACGCCATGGGGCTTGGCGCCTGGATCCATGCTTCCATCAGCCCGCCTGTCCTTGTCGGCGATCCGAAATTCCTGAAAACCTATGGTGCGATGCTGGGCTTCGACGTCGTTACGCCGCGCTGGCGCTTGATGGACATCCTGCGATGGCAGATTCCTTTGCCGCGTTATTCCAATCTGCGTAGCAACCCGATCGGACTGCGCTACAAGGGCGAGCACCTGATCAAGGGCATGTCGCCACCCTATTACGACAGCATGGCCGATGCCGTTGCTTTCGTCATCGAGGAGAAGTTCGGCAAGCGCGGCCTTTTCAACGACCAGGCCTTGTTTGCCGAAATCTACAAGGACGATTATGGCAGGCGTTATCTGGCGGAAGCGGCCGTCTACAACGACGACGTCGTCAACTGCGCACGCGACATCTGCACCTACATTTACGAGACGCATGGGCGGTTTCCGGCGCATTGCGACGCGATCCATGTGCCTGGCGTCTGGCTCCAGGCGCATCATGTCGAACTTGGCTACTACGACCGGTACTTCAAAAACGGGCTGACGGACGCCCATCGCTCTCATCGTCAGGACTGGCACTAGAGAAAGGCGCATTCCTGCGCTTGATTGGAATGTGCTGAATATCCGGCGATGTAAAAAGTGATTCGAAGTACAAGTGATAGTTTTATATAGTGCTGTTTTCACGCAATATGGGGAGGTCGAGATGAACGACTTATGCGTGATATTAACGGGAGCTGCGATGTTAAGCTCCGGTTTCTGTGCAGGCGTCGCCAGCGCTCATGGATTTAGTTCCGAGTATTTTGTTTTCGTTGATCCGATCGTGGAGTCGGGTTCTGGCAGTGACGGTTTAGTCACCCGGCGACTTGCGATTCCCGCGCAGGCGAATGATTGCAAGGTAGAGAACTACGGCGACATTCGTAGCGAATGGTCAACGGGCCGCGCAGTTGCCGATAGTGAATCCGGTCGCAAACCGTTTATGTGGCCCTGGGCATCGTCGCCAGCCCAGGACAGCTCGGCCAAGAAGAAAAAGCCGTGGCACGGAAACCGTAATGACGACACCTATGGTGGGCGATCAGGCAATTCCGGCAGCGGTAGTATGGGTGGTAGCGGCACGAGCAGCGCCGGCAGTATGGGCGGTGGTAGCACCAGTGGAGGCACCAACACAGGCGGTTCCGGTGGCATGGGTGGCAGCGGCACGGGCGGCAGCGGAAATATGAAGTGAGGTAAAGCCGGCGTTTGGCGGAGGCCCGGGTGGCGAAGCGAGAGCGATCGGCAGCCGCACACAGGATGGTTGTCCCGATCGAGAGCACACGGGGAAGCTATCTGCGCTGGTCGACATTGGCCACGGAGCGAGCATTTGGGGCATGAGTGAGAATTGGGCGATCTGCATAGGGATAAATCGCTACGATAATTTGAAACCGCTCGAGTACGCCCAACAGGATGCTCAAGCGATGAGCGATTTTTTTCGCGCTTCAGCCCATTTCAGCCAGGTTTATTATCTGGCTGAGGACGCGCCGCCACTCCCTTCGGATTTCGGAAGCCCGCTGCAATCTCGTCCGACATTCGGCAATCTGATGCGTTTTCTGCGCGTGCGTTTCGAACAGCCATTCCTCCGGCCGAGTGACAATCTCTGGTTTTTCTTTGCAGGCCACGGGCGGCGGGAGCGAGAGCAGGACTATCTGCTGCCGATCGATGCCGATCCCGGCAATGTCGAGGAGACAGGAATCTCGGTGCAACATATAGCCGAGCGATTGAAGCGCTGCGGCGCGGACAATGTCATCCTGCTTCTCGATGCCTGCCGCAATGAGGGCGCACGCGATGGGCAAGGCCTCGGTCTCGACAGGCAGCAGGGCGCCGTTACCGTCTGCTCGTGCAGTCCTTCGGAATTCTCCTACGAGATTGCCGAACTTGGTCACGGTGCCTTCACCTATGGGCTGCTCGAGGGGCTCGGCTTGGAAGGTCCACAAAATTGTGCCACGGTCGAGCGGCTCGACAACTATCTGAAATTCGCTGTCCCCGATTTGTGCCGTAAATACGGCAAGCCTCGCCAGACACCCTCGACCTTTGTCGAGCCGCTTGCCAAGCGTCACTTCATCTTGCTTCCGGCGCGTGCGCTACCCGAAGATCTGGAGCCGCTGAAGCTCGAAGCGCTGGAGGCCGAAGCGAACGGCAATCTCGCCGAGGCTGAACAATTGTGGTGGCGCATCAATGCCGTTGCTCCGGCAGATGCGCAAACCAGAGAGGGGATCAGGCGCATCACTCTGAAGCAGCCCGGTAGACACGTTGGCCCACCCGCATCGATCGTGAACAGATCGACTATGCAGCATTCCGTCACGGTTCCGCGACGGGTACTTCTTTACGGAATTGGTGCGGCCGGTCTTGTTGCCACGATCGGAGCGGGGGCATGGGTTGCCCGGACCCGGGGAAAACTGCGGCCCTCGCCGATCCGCGCCGAAACGGTGCCGGTGACGACCGTCAACGACGAGGGCACGCTGTTTGATACGCGTTGGGAGACGGTCGAAACCTTCAGTCAGCCAGTCGATGCGGAAAACGACATCGAATTCAGCCTGCTGCCGGCCCACAGCTTCAAGATGGGTTCGCCTGATGGCGAGCTGTTGCGCATCGGCCAGTTTGAGCAGCAGGTCGATGTCACCGTCGGCCGCATCGCCGTCAGCCGGACGACGATTACGCAGCGAATATGGCGTGCCGTGATCGCTGCCTATCACGAACAGACCGGCCTTTCGCTACCAATGGCACCATCCTCATTTCCGGGCGACGACCGCCCTGTGGAGACCGTTACCTGGCTGCAGGTGATGGAGTTCTGCGCCAGGCTCTCCAAATTGACCGAGCGCGTCATCCGATTGCCGAGCGAAACCGAGTGGGAGCGCGCCTGCAGGGCAGACACGCTGACGGCCTTCCACTTCGGGTCGACACTGACCCCGGCGCTTGCCAATTACTGCGGTACGGGCGGCGCGGTATGCGGAATGAGTTTCGGCGAGAACGTCTCTCGCGCCAGCTATGCCGACGTTGCCTATCCAGATGGCGCCTATGCCAAAGGCCCTCGAGGCACCTTCTACGGATCAACGAAGCCCGTTCGATCCTACCCACCCAATCGTTATGGGCTCTTCGAGATGCATGGCAATGTCTGGGAGCATTGCCTCGACAATTGGAATCCCGACGTGCGATCGATTCCCCATGACGGTCGGCCGTTCATCGATGCTGATTCCTCTACCCGCGTTCTTCGAGGCGGATCTTTCTCGCATAATCCGGCGATTTGTCGCTCGGCATATCGGGACTGGATGAAGGAGACGACGGCGGGATGGGAGGGGCGTGTCGGTTTCAGGGTGGTTTGCGAGGTCTGAGCCGCGGGGAAATAGGTTTTCTCGAGCGTGTCCGATGACGGATGAACAAGGAGCGCCTGACATGAACAGAGAAATTACTTTTATTACCAACGCAGCTCCAACACCCGGCTTTGCAACCGGACCCATCGTTGGTGACCGGGGTGCGCGGGGTGGCGATGACGTCGGCGGCGGTTTCGGCTCCGTCCTCGGGTCCCCGTTCAAGGCGGTCAGACTTGGCGCCGACGCGCTGAAAGAGCAGATGACCAATCTGCTTGAAGTGGTTCAACATGTCTTCGATCAGTCACCGAGCCGGTTGGGACTGATGCTCGACGAAGTCGAGCTCTCGGTTGAGATCAGCTCGGAGGGCGAGGTTCGTGTGTTTGGCAGCGGCGGAAAGTTGGGTGGCAACGGCGGGATCAAATTAGTCTTCAAGAGAGGAGAGCTCCCCGTCGCTACGCAACATCCGATCGGCGATGCTGGAATTGCGAAGAGCAATCCCCAGTCATAGCGACAATGGGCTTGCCGGGCTTGTCCATCGAAGGGCGCCCGCCTGACAGCCGCGATGTGCAGGCCGCCGGGATCGTCAGCGCGGTCGGTGCCCTCGCACATGCCGATCGAGATCGCATTCGGGATGCCAGGGTTTGAGGCCCAGCGGCCGTTGTCAACAGCGGTCGACCAGATGCCAGTCGCCGGTTCGAATCCTTTCAAAGCCACCATGGACTATCTCGCATGCGAGATAGTCCTCGACGAATGGCTTCGCCAGTCGACCTGCGATAAGATGTGCGGGAGGGGCCATCACGGTCAGCGGGGAGGGGCATGGAGCGCCGTCTTGCAGCAATTCTGATCGCTGACGTCGCAGGTTACAGCCGCCTGAGCCAGATCGACGAGGAAGCGACGCGCCGCAGCTTTAAGACCGACCTGGATGATCTCATCGAGCCCAGAATTGCTGAACATCACGGCCGGCTGGTCAAGACGATGGGCGACGGCCTGCTCGTCGAGTTTCATAGCGTCGTCGACGCCCTGCAATGCGCCATCGCGATCCAGCGGGAGAAGGCGAAGCAGAACCCGGCCTCCGGTGACGCCATACCGCTGCGGTTCCGCATCGGGGTCAATCTCGGCGACATTATCGTCGAGGGCGAGGATATTCACGGCGATGGCGTAAACATCGCCGATCGCATGCAGACGCTAGCCGAACCGGGCGGCATCGCCATCTCCGGTACGACATACGATCAGGTGAAGATGAAGATCGATGCGGGTTTCTTTTCGCTCGGGCGGCAGAAAGTCAGAAGCATTGCCGAGCCAATCCGGGTCTACAGAGTTGTTTTCGATCCGGCTGCGGCCCGCCGGTTTCCGCGATGGTCCCAGCGCGTGCGCCGCGGCGCGATCCTGACCGTCGCACTGTCCCTGATTGCCGGCTGCGGTGCTTACCTGTGGCAGAGACTGGATATAGGTGAGACGCCTGCATTCGTCCGTCGCTTCGCTTATCCTCTGCCAGATAAGCCTTCGGTCGCCGTCCTTCCTTTCATCAACGTCAGCGGCGATTCAGAACAAGATCATCTGGCCGAGGGGCTGACGGACGATCTGATTACCGAACTTTCCAAAGTGTCGGGGCTTTTCGTCATCGCTAGGCATTCGGTCTTTGCGTTGAAGGGCAATGCGGGCAAGACGGAGGACGTGGCAGCGGAGCTCGGCGTGCACTATCTGCTCGAAGGCACGCTGCAGCGAGCGGGGCCACAGTTGCGGATCAACGTCAAACTGATCGACGCGCTGACGGGGCTCTCCATGTGGGGGGAACGTTACGACCGGCAATATGCTGATCTCTTTGCAATTCAAGACGATGTGACCGGCAAGATCATCTCGGCGCTGAAGGTGGAGCTCAGCGAAGGCGAACGCACCCAGATCGAGAAGATCCCAAGCGATAACCTCGAGGCCTACGACTATTACATGCGGGCGGAGCACGAAGGGTTGCTCTACAGCGACGTGGAGACCTATCGCCGGACGCTTTCTTATTACCAGAAGGCGATCGATCTCGATCCGGATTTCGCCGACGCGCATGCCGGGATCGCACGCGTCGCAGTCGATGTCTGGCGCAACGATTACAATTTTCTCTGGTCCGCGGCGGTGGCGCGCAAGATCGCTTATGACGCGGCGGGGCAGGCGCTGAAGCTCGACCCGAACAATGCGCGCGCTCATACCGTGCTCGCCTTGTTGCAACTGGTCGACGGGAGGGAGGCCGAAGCCCGAGAGTCGGCAAACCGGGCTGTGGCGGCCCAGCCGAACAGTGCTGAAGCTGCTGGTAACTTAGCGCTGATCCTATCCCAAACAGGAAACCATGACGAGGCCATTGCCGAAATCGACCGGGCGCTCAGGCTCGATCCGTCGCCATCGCCGAGCTTCCAGCTGTTGGCGGGCATCGTTCTCTACACGGCGCGAGACAATGGCCGTGCCGTCCCTCTGATAGAAGCGGCGCGCGACGCATTGCCGAACGTCGAACCAGCGCGCGAATATCTGACGGCGGCCTATGGCTTTGATGGCGACCGGGTGCGCAGCGCGGCGGAGAAGACCAAGCTTCTGGAACTCTTTCCGGAAAGCAATCTCGCCTATTACGAATATCTCTACGACTACTGGCGTCCCGCCGACCTGGAACACCATCTGACCGGGCTGAAGGCTGCGGGCATTCCGGCATGGCCTTTCGGATTTGTCGGGAACGATGCCGATCAGCTCGGCGAGAAGGCGCTGCGCGATCTCATCGACGGAAAGACCTGGGCCGGAAAACACAAGAACGGAACGGCCTTCGTCCAGTATTTCGACAAGGCAGGCAACACCGCCTACAGGAGCGCCAATACCAATATTACCGGCACGGTTGACGTGAAGGGAAACAGGCTGTGCGAAAGGTTTAGCGGTTACTTCCTGGATCGTATGGTCTGTGGGCAGGTCTACCGGAACAGGGACGCCGGACAGCTCGACGCCCAATATGTCCACGTGACCCCCCAGGCACTGATGTTCTTTTCGCCGGCGCCATGAGGTCAGTCTGCCGGCATGTGCTGCCAGTCCTTTTGCATTTTGTCCGAAATCAGCGTGTTCTGCACTTCCGACCAGTGTTTCTTGGAGTCGACGACCTTTGTCGGCTTTTTCTCGAAGCCGTCGGCGGCGCCCGGATCGTAGCTCAGGTACAGCTTGCCATCGATGATGCGCCAGGCATTCGGGTCGATATTGGTGGTCACCGTGCCGAATGAAACGCCGTCTGCGCAATAACCGCCGTATTGCGGCGCGTATTTGCCGGGATCGGCGATGAACAGGTCACGGTTCTTGGCGCTGGCGAAATGCCACTCTGCACCCAGCCAGCGGTGCGAATAGGCCGCGGATCCCTCCACGGCCTTGTTTTCAACGAAATATGCCACCGGATCGTATCCCTTGATCGCGACGTCACCAAAATAGCCGGTGTTGACCAGCTCCTCGGCGCAGACCGGCGCGGCAAAGGCGATTGCCAGGCCTGCGAGGATCAGCGCGGCGGGTCCTGTCTGTTTGCGAGACATGTTATCAGTCCTCCCTTTTCGGGCAGTGAATATGGCGCTATTGGCGCTTGGTGCATTCGGCAAAAAGCCAGTCGCCGACGAGATCAGCCTTTTGGCAGACCGCTCCGGCTTTCAGCAGAAGTTCGACGGTATCCCAGTGGGACCGCCATCCGGCCTGGGTCAACGGCGTGTAGCCATTACGTTCCTTCGCTTCTAGGTCGGCCTTGTGCGCCACCAGGAAGGCAACCACATCGGCTTGTCCTTCCTCCGCCGCAGCATGCAGCGGCGACATGTGATAGAAGTTCTTATCGTCATTGACTTTAGCACCTTTCGACACGAGCAGCTCGACCACGTCGAGATGTCCGCCGTAGGCCGCGGCGTGCAGAGCGGTAAGGCCGCCTTTGTTGCGGCATTCGATATCGGCGCCGTTTTCCAGCAGAAGTGCGACGATATCCTTCTGCCCGGCGAGCGCAGCAATTAGCAGGGGCGGTTCACCAGACTCGTTCGGTGCGGCGATATCAATGCCGGCCGCGATCAATTGGGCCACGCGTTCCCGGTCGCCGGTCCGGGCCGCGTCATGCAGCGGCCCTGCATAGACGAGCGGCGTCCAGAGTAGAAGGCATGCTATAAATCCGCTGACGACCCTCATCGCGTACCTCGTCCAGCAGGACGGCCTCACCGGCGCGAAAGAACATAACCTATCACAAATACGTCATCATAATCAAGAAATCGCGCAAGCCCGAGCTTAGGCAATCACAGTGTGAGGGCGTTGTGGCCATCACTACTTAACGTGCGGCAAGAAGAGTTGAGATGGAGACATAATCGAGTACGGCTGCATTCCTGAACTACAATAGCGCTACTTTATATTACAATGCTGAAACGGCTGCGCTGAAAAATGTCTGATATTTAGACTGATTCCGAGGGAACCCAGCCACCACCAATCTTTCTTCGGTTCATGGGTTCCATAAATCATTGTTATCCTAGGAATCGAGATGACGGGCAGTCGGTTCGGTCCCCATCAAGGCGAGCGAGGCGCTTGCCTCATAGCCGTGTTTCACGTTCACGAGTCAGCAGGCACGTGGCCTGGCTTCGCAATTACGATCCACAGGCCTCTGATGCAGAGATCGGAGCACGGATTGGGGGCCAAAAGCGACGTCAGCACGCTGGAAATGACTAGGCGTTGAAGTTCGGCCGTTTGCCGGACTCAATATCCTGTGGAGGGCGGCCGGCTCGTGCCGCAATGCGCACACGTTCCTCACTAGGATCTCTATGCTCTCGCGAATCGCTTCAATGTTCCTTCCCGCAAGCGGCAGGCGATTGCGATTGAGAATGCAATTGATCCAATGGAGTCCTTCATGGCCGACATCCGCACACCAGTTTCCGAGGTGATACCGAAGATTTCCGTCGTCGGTGTCGGCGGCGGCGGCGGCAACGCCATCAACAATATGATCGCGGAAGAGCTTCAGGGCGTCGAATTTATCGCGGCAAATACGGATGCGCAGGCGCTCGCGACGTCGAAGGCGAGCAGGCGCATTCAGCTTGGTGCACAGGTGACGGAAGGTCTCGGCGCGGGCTCCTTGCCGGAAATCGGACGCGCCGCCGCTGAGGAATCCATTGATGAGATCATGGATCATCTTCAGGGTACGCACATGTGCTTCATCACGGCGGGAATGGGTGGCGGCACCGGCACGGGCGCTGCCCCGATCATCGCTCAGGTCGCACGGCAGGCGGGGATTCTCACGGTGGGCGTCGTCACCAAGCCCTTTACGTTCGAAGGCAACCGACGCATGCGCACCGCCGACGAGGGTATCGAGCGGCTCCGCGAAAGTGCGGATACCGTCATCGTCATTCCCAATCAGAACCTGTTTCGTATTGCGGATGCCACGACCACCTTCGCCAATGCTTTTGTGACCGCGGACCGGGTCCTGTATGCCGGCGTCAGCTGCATCACGGATCTGATCATCAAGGAAGGTCTCATCAATCTCGACTTCGCCGACGTCAAATCCGTTATGCGTGGAATGGGTCGAGCGATGATGGGAACAGGCGAGGCGACAGGACCAGGCCGTGCACTAAGAGCCGCTGATGCCGCCGTTGCCAACCCGCTTCTGGATGACATGAGCATGAAGGGCGCGCGGGGCGTGCTGATCTCCATTTCCGGCGGGACTGATATGACGTTGTTCGAGGTCGATGAGGCTGCCAGTCGCATACGCGACGAAGTCTTCGATGATGCCGATATCGTTGTTGGAGCGATCTTTGACAGAAACCTCGATGGCGTGTTCAGGGTATCGGTCGTTGCCACCGGGCTGGAAGGTCTCGTGGCGCCCGGTGGTCAGTCCGCAGGGCGTCAGTGAGCCCCTGCTCCACCACCGGGAGAGGGCTTGCGGGCAAAGAGGACGGCGACTGCGGCTGTTGCCAACAGAATGCCGATCACGGCAAACGTATCGCTGAAGCCCATGATCAGTGCCTGCCGTTTGACGATGCTGCCAAGCGCGACCGTCGCCTTCTGTGCGGCAAGGGCATGATCCGAGACGCCATGCGACAGGAAATAATTGGTCACCTGCGTCAGCCGTTCCCGTACCTCGTCGCGTGACAATGTCACCGACTGGCCGATGATGTTGGAGTGGAACTGCTCGCGCTTGGTGAGGACCGTGCCGAGCGTCGCCGTTCCAACGGCGCCGCCGAGATTTCGCAGCATGTTCGTAAGACCCGATGCTGCGGCGGCGTCAGCCGCGGCGATGCCGGCGGTTGTGATCGCGGTGATCGGTGTGATGACCATGGCCTGGCCGATGGCGCGCACGATATTCGGGATCCAGAACTGATCGCCGGCTGTATCGGCCGAAAGCGTCACGTTCATGAAGCAGCTTATCGCGAAGATTGCGATGCCGAGGAAGCCGATATAGCGGACGTCGAAACGCTTCATCATCATCGGCACCAGCGGAATGAGGATGAGCTGCGGCAGACCGGTCCAGGCAAGCACATTACCGATCTGCTCAGCATTGTAACGCTGCACCTGGCCGAGATATTGCGGCAGGATATAGACCGAGCCGAAGAGGGCGAAACCGACCAGGACGTTGACGAGAACGCCGATGCCGAAATTGCGCTGCTTCAAAAGCCGCAGCTTCACCAGCGGGTTCTGGACGGTCAGCTCGATCCAGATGAAGGCGCTGAGCGAGACGACAGCGATGGCGCTGAGCTTCATGATGAAGGGCGAGGAGAACCAGTCGTCCTTGTTGCCTTCCTCAAGCACGGTCTGCAGCGCTGAAAGTCCGATCGCCATCGTCACGATCCCAGCCCAGTCGCCCTGCTTCAGAAGACTGAGCCGCATCGGCCCTTTATCGAGCGTCAGCGCAAGGGCGATCGCCATGATGGCGCTTGGCAGGGCATTGATGAAGAAGATCGTCTGCCAGCCGTAATTTTCCGTCAGATAGCCGCCGATGGTCGGGCCGATGGCCGGGGCGACAGTGACCGAGAGCGCAAAGAGGGCAAGCCCGGTCGGCTGCTGCGCCTTGGGCAGCTTGGTAAGGATCATGGTGAATGCCATCGGGATCAGCACGCCGCCGGCAAAGCCCTGCAAGCCGCGCAGCACGATCATCGTGCCGAGATCATGCGCAAAGGCACAGGCAATCGAGAACAGCGGAAACAGGATCGAGTTCACCAGGATATAGCGGCGAAACGAGAAGACGTTGCTGAAAAAAGCCGTCAATGGAATGACGACGATCTCGCCGATCAGATAGGAGGTCGAAATCCAGGCGCCGTTGTCGACGCCCGTGCCGATGCCGCCTTCAATATCGAGAAGCGAGGCATTGGTGATCTGGATGTTGAGAATGGCCATGAAGGCCCCGATCATGCCGGCGAGTACGGCAATCCATTCTCTGGTGCTGGCCCTCGCACTCGGCTGTGGGACGGCGGTGGCTGCGATGGTGGACATGGTTCAATACTCCTCATCCCTCACCGTTCACGCGCCGTGGCTCTGACCGGCCGTCTTGATGTCGATGCTCGGTTGAACCGACATGCCGGGGCGCAGATCGCCCGATGTGGCGCTGTCGGCATCGAGGACGATCTTGACCGGGATACGCTGCACGACCTTGGTGAAATTGCCCGTGGCGTTGTCTGGCGGCAGCAGCGCGAATTCCTGGCCGCTGGCGGGCGCCAGGCTGTCAACATGGCCGTGATAGGTCCGGCCGGGGAACATATCGACTTCGATGTCGACCGGCTGACCGGCGTGCACGTCAGTCAACTGGGTCTCTTTGTAGTTGGCGATTATATAGGCGGCTGATGTCGGCACCACCGACATCAACTGTGTGCCTGCCTGCACATACTGGCCGACGCGAAGTGTGCGGTTGCCGATTACGCCGTCGAGCGGTGCGGTGATCGCCGTATAGGATAGATTGAGTTCGGCCTGGCTTTGGACGGCCTGGTCATGGGCGAGCGTTGCCTTGGCCTGCGCCAGTTGCGCCTTCAACAGATCGACCTGCTTGGTGGTGGCAGCAAGCGATGCCGTGTCGCGGTCGATCGCAGCGCGGGCGGCGGCGATCTGTGATGCGGCTTGCTGTGCGGTTTGCACCGCAGCGTACCCGCTGACCGAGAGGCTCGCATAACGCTTGTCGTTCTGTTCGGCAAAGGTCTCGTTGGCCTTGTCGACATCGACGGTCGCCTGGGCGGCGGCGATCAACGACTGCTGCATCTCGAGGGACGCCTGCTTGGCCTCGACATCCGCTTGAGCGGCTGAGACGTCGGCCCTGGCCTGATCCAGCGCCGTCTTGAAGTCGCGGTCGTCAATGCGGGCAAGCACCTGCCCTGTCTTGACCGTCTGATTGTCGTTGACGACGACATCGGTGATGTAGCCGGAAATCTTCGGCGCAATCGCGCTGTTGTCGGCCTGCACGTAAGCATCGTCGGTCGATACCTGGAAGCGGCCGACCGTCCAGTAGTTATGACCGTAATAGGCGGCGGCAGCGATGACAGCGAGCGCAGTGGCTCCGAGCAGGAATGACTTGCCACGCTTCGGCGCCGGCTTTTCCTCAGCGGCGATACGCGCCAGTTCGGCCGACACATCCGGCTTGCCGGCGTCCATGGTCGGGGCCTCGGCGACGGGTGCCTGCTTGCTTGCACTCAATACGTGAACCTTGTTTTCCACTGCTGTTTCTCCGGATAGGCCGATCGTCTTGGGAGGGCGGATAGCCCCGCGAAAATTCTCGGACGGATATTTAGGAAACTTGATAATTTCCAAAATATGCGCTATAAAATGGAAGTCAATAGGAATTTGGAAAATCAACATGGTCGAAATTCAATTAATTGAGAAGCGGTCGAGAGGTCGCCCCCAAATCCGCTGCGACGACGATACGAAAAGCGTGATCATCGAGGCCGCTGACGCTCAATTCCGGGAAAACGGCTATGCGGCCGCAAGCATCAGTGCGATCGCGCAAACGGCCGGCGTCTCGACGAAGACGCTCTACAGGCTCTTCCCGACCAAGGCGGATTTGTTTTCCAGCATCATTTCCGATCGCATCAATCGGTTTTTCCTGGCACTCGACCAGTCGACGCTCGCGACGATGGATCTGCGGCAGGGGCTGGAGCGGCTGCTGACGACCTACGGCATGTTGACGATGTCGGACGATACAGTCGACATGACGCGTCTCGTTATCGCGGAATCCGACCGCTTCCCCGAGATCGCCACAAGCTTCTATGAGACCGCTATCGTCGGTTCCAATGCCGTCATGGAGAAATGGCTGACAAGGCAGGCCGAGCGCGGGTTGATCAAGCTCGAGGATCCGCACATGGCCTCGGGCATGCTGCGCGGAATGATGATCATGGAGCCGCAGCGCGCCGCCATCCTGCGTCAACGGAAGCCGGCTGGTATCGAGGAGATCGCCCAGCGCGCGCGAATTTGCGCCGACATCTTCCTGAAAGGATGCGAGGTCTGACCTGTTGGGCTTCGTCTGATCCCGGAAACCGCTTCTCGCTTGTTCGAAGCGATGCGTTGTCGCTGCAAGAAGTTGCCTCAAACATCAAAAGAGCGCGCCAAATAGCAAGAATACACCGCCACGTTTGATATAATCTGCAGCGCAAAGCTTGTGAAACCGATGGAGGAGACGTCTCATGACTGCGCCGCACCCGCCGAGAACCCATATCGGCAATCATGCCCTGCATCCCGAAACACAGATGCTGAACTACGGTTATGATCCCGAGCTCTCCGAAGGTGCCGTCAAGCCGCCGGTCTTTCTGACTTCGACCTTCGTCTTCAAGTCCGCGGAAGACGGCCGCGATTTCTTCGACTACGTCTCAGGCCGTAAGGAGCCGCCAGCGGGAAGGGGGGCCGGACTCGTCTATTCGCGCTTCAACCATCCGAACAGCGAGATCGTCGAAGACCGTCTGGCAGTCTACGAGCGGACGGAAAGCTGTGTGCTGTTCTCGTCGGGCATGTCGGCTATCGCCACCACGCTTCTTGCATTCGCTCGACCGGGTGATGCGGTGCTGCATTCGCAGCCGCTTTACGGCGGCACGGAGACGCTGCTTGCCAAGACGTTCGCCAATCTCGGCGTTTCCGCGGTTGGCTTCGCGGATGGTGTCAACGAAGCATCGGTGCAGGCTGCGGCAGAGGAGGCCATGGCCAAGGGCCGCGTCTCTGTCATCCTGATAGAAACGCCGGCCAATCCGACCAACAGCCTCGTGAATGTCGCGATGATCCGCAGGGTTGCCGACGCAATCGGCGAGAAGCAAGGCCATACGCCGATCATCGCCTGTGACAACACGCTGCTCGGGCCGGTGTTCCAGCGGCCGATCGAGCACGGCGCAGACATCTCGCTCTACTCACTGACGAAATATGTCGGTGGGCACTCGGACCTTATCGCCGGTGCCGCGCTCGGCCGCAAGGCGGTCATGAAGCAGGTGAAGGCGCTGAGAGGCGCGATCGGCACACAGCTCGATCCGCATTCCTGTTGGATGCTCGGGCGCTCGCTCGAAACGCTGCAGATCCGCATGGAGCGCGCGAACAGCAATGCAAAGGCAGTGGCCGATTTCCTGCGGGAGCATCCTAAGGTCGAGAGTATTCACTACCTGTCTTACAGCGACCCGAAATCGCCTGTCGGCCAGACATTCGCTGCCCAGTGCACCGGCGCAGGCTCCACCTTCTCCTTCGACATCAAGGGTGGCCAGCCGGCCTCGTTCAAGTTCCTGAACGCCTTGACGATCTTCAAACTCGCCGTCAGCCTGGGCGGAACGGAGTCCCTGGCCTCCCACCCGGCGACGACGACGCATTCGGGCGTGCCGGTGGACGTGCGCCAACGCATCGGCGTGCTTGAATCGACGATCCGGCTTTCGATCGGCATCGAACATCCCGACGACCTGATTGCCGATTTGGCGCTGGCGCTTGACGAAGCTTGAAGGACAAGGCGGCCAAAGGCGCCGCCTCTGCCACTTGGCGCGTTCTAGTATTGGCGGAGCGAAAAAAAGAGGGCGTCACGACGCGACTGTAGTGCTCCCGGCCGGGCGGGCCTATGAGCTGGAATAGCTCATCCGACCTCCGCGGCTGTGTTCATCGAGAAAATACTAATTTCCGTCAACGCTTCCCTATCGTTGCCCACCTGCCTGCAGATCCGCCTCATCGGCAAGAATGGCGGCGGCCTCGTTCAGCAGGACGTCCTTTGCGTTCTTGCGGGCTTTTTCAATGGCAATATCGGCACTCAGGCTGCGCTCGTTCGCCTGCAGGCCATCGTCTTCGCCTGTATCCACACCATCGTTTATCTGCTCGCGCGACTTCAAACGCTTTGCCTGAGCGGTCATTTCACTGCGGCGTTCGGTTTCATTGAGTGAAATAACCTTTTTCTCGCGCTGCGCCTTCAGTTCGCCGATATCTTCCACAAAGCGCTGGAAATCCGGATCGTTCTTTATCCGAGCATCGTGGCGGCTTTGCAGCTGCGGCAGCAATGCCTTTATATCACCGTCAGGCGCATAGTTCGCCGGCTTGACCTGCGTCCACGGCAGAGCATTGTCATAGCTTGCCTCACCAAAACTCTTAGGATCGGAAAGACCCGGCAAGCTGATGTCAGGCGTCACGCCGCGCAGCTGTGTCGTGCCGCCATTGACACGGAAGAACTGGGCAACCGTCAATTTCAGCTCGCCGAATTTCGGCTTGATGTTGTGAGCCACCTGGTCAAGATTGACTACGGTCTGCACGGTGCCTTTCCCAAAACTGGGTTCTCCGATAATCACGCCTCGACCGTAGTCCTGTATCGCAGCGGCAAAAATCTCGGACGCCGACGCCGAGCCGCGATTGATCAAAACTCCGACCGGACCAGTCCAGGCAGGTACGGGAAGATCATCGCTCTCCACGTTGACCTTGCCGCCTGCATCGCGCTGCTGAACTACCGGGCCTTTGCCGACAAACAGACCTGTCAAATCGATCGCCTCGGATAAGGAACCGCCGCCGTTGTTGCGCAAGTCGACCAGAACGCCGTCGACGTTGTCTTGCTTCAGTTCAACGAGAAGCTTGGCGACATCGCGGCTTGCGCTTCTATAGTCCTTGTCGCCTTTTCGTCGTGCTTCGAAGTCTTCATAAAACGCCGGCAGGGTAATCACTCCGATTTTACGAGTGGCGTCGCCATCCTTTACCGAGAGGATGGTCTTCTGGGCAGCTTGCTTTTCCAGGCTGATCTTGTCGCGCACGAGGCTGATGAGGCGATGTTTGCCGTCCGGTCCGGCATCCGCCGGCAAGATGTCCAGGCGCACGATGGAATCTTTTGCGCCCCGGATCATTTGGACGATTTCATCAAGGCGCGTCCCCACAACTTCCTTTATCGCGCCGTTCTCGCCCTGGCCAACACCGGTAATGCGGTCACCGACCGCAAGCTTGCCGGACAATTGCGCCGGGCCACCAGGCACAAGCTCACGGATCGTCGTGTAGTCATCTCTTTCCTGCAATACCGCGCCGATACCGACCAGCGACAGCTTCATGGAAATATCAAACTCAGCCGAAGCGGTCGCGCCAAAATAGTCGGTATGCGGGTCAACCGACGTTGTATAGGCGTCCATGAATGACTGGAACACATCGTCGCTCTTGTACTTGTAAGCGCGCTCAAGGGAGTTTTCGTAGCGTTTGTCGAGCGTATCGCGAATGGCAGCGTCGGCTTTGCCCGCCAGTTTCAAGCGCAGCCAGTCGCTCTTGACGCGCTTGCGCCACAGTTCATTGCTTTCCGCCTCAGATTGCGGCCAAGGCTCCTTGTCGCGCAGCAAGGAATAGTCTTCCTGTACGCTGAAATCGAAACCCTGCTTGAGCAGGCTGCGCGCGTAGTTCATGCGGTCGACAACGCGCTGCTCATACACATTGAAAATGGTAAACGGGATCTGCAAGTCTTCGCGGTTGATGGCATCGTCAATCTTGGCGCTGTCGGCCATGAACTTGTCGATATCCGCCTTCAGGAAGAGGACACGGTCCGGATCCAGAGACTTGATGAACCGGTTCATGATCCTGGCCGACAAGGCATCATCAAGCGGCACCGGCTTATAGTGGAAACGCGTCAGAAATTGTGCGCTCAAATGAGCTGCTTGCGCCTGCTGCTCTAGCGGCGCCAGAACTGGCGGTGAACCGGTTTCCAGCGCATATGCCGACGGGGCAATTGCCAGGAACATGCAGAGGAAACCATATTGTATACGCATTAAGCTTTGACCCGATTCTCAACGTTGAGTGTTCAATGTATGATGTTCGTGGAGCAATTATGGTTTTTTGGCAACTAGACGGATGCACTCCGTCCGCAAAGATTCCTAAATGCCCCCACAGGCGACGTAGGTTTGAGGATCGATTTGGTTGCAGAGGTCATCGATTATGACTTTTCGGCGTCTGCTTTGAAATGCTTATCATGCGTCGGTTCGGTTTGAAATTTTAGAGGAATGAAAACCGCAAACGCTATGGCTGGAGCGACGGGGACGCCACCTCAAGAGCGTCTTGTCAGACCTCCATCACATCTTCGAAGGCTTCCGGAAAATTTTCCCGCGCCAGCTTTTCGTTGATCACGAGCATCGCATCGTAAGAGATCGGATCGAAATCCTTGTCGGCCGCAACTACCTCACGTCCAAAGAGCAGGTTCAATCGGGCAGCGTCCAAATTGCCACGCGCGAAAGGCTCGGCACCGAAATAGTGCCAGAGCGCATGCAGGAACGCTGCATCGACGCGGTGTTCCGAAGAGCCTGGCCGGGCACGGCGGGGTAGACTCTTGATCGGGGTAACGCCCTTGGAGTTCGCGCGGCGAATGGTGAATTGAATGCCCGTTCCCGGCATGCCGGATGGAAAGCCGCGGTACTTCGTCATCTCTGGAGGCTTGGCCATCGCTCATATTCCTTCTGCGCTATAGAATGCGTCGGTGTCTTGTCCGATGCCCGGGCAAGCCGATGGAGAGGGCTGCAGGGCCGCTCTCCATTGCAATCGCTATCTCCCCCGTCAATCCCCTAGTCACGTTGTTGCGTGTCACCGGAGAAGAAGTCTAGCTCTTGTTCCTATACAAGTCTCGACCGTTCGCTTCCCCGATCCTCTTGATTTCCGCCAGGAGGGAGTGGACCCCTGGAGCTGGCCATGGGAGCCTTCCAAACTAGGCCGCCGCAACTTTTGTATTCTATGAAGCCTGAATGCCTCAATCCTGAAATCCTCGGCCGTCATACGCACCGAAGCCGCTTCTCAGCTTAAATAGCAACTGGCCGGCACCGTTCTCAAATCAGGCGTGAGATGAACCGTCTGAAATCATTGGCGTGCAATTCTCACGGTCAAGCGCGACAGCCGGTTGTCGGGCCAAGCGCGGCGAGTTTTCGCTTGGGCCGACGGTCAGGGCATTGATGAGGTCAATCGTGCGCGATCGACGGGTAGGAGCCCTTGACGCCCTTGTCGGATGACCTGGAACCCATGATGCGGCAACTTGGCGAAGGCAATGATGAGCCCTGGTGCCGGCGCGTTACGCAGCCGGCGCTAGCTGCTGGTCGGCCTGATAACGCGCCCAGGCAATCCCATCGTCGAGCGATGTCGCCCGGTAGGCTAGATCGGTGCCGCCGGAAAATGCAGCCATGAATCGACGAATCTTGCCATAGCTGTTGTCCAGCACCGCGTGCGGTCGTCCAAGCAGCAGAGAGCAGATATGGACATGAAGCCGGTCGGTGACGATCGCGCGACCACGGGAGATTTGGCGGATGCCGCGACGCAGTCGGTTATGTGCCGCCGCGTCGAGTTTGCGCAGCCGTATTTCGGCCGGCTTAAGTGCCAGCAGAGCCGTCGCCGCGCCGACGGCCTTGGAGATGCGCACGCGCCTGGCGGATTCGGTGGTCCAGTCCTCTTTCGGAATGCCGGGATAGGCGGAGAGGTCTGCATCTCCTACCTTTTCGAGATCGGATCTCAGCATGGCAAGCACGGGGAATTCCGGCGCTTCCGGCTCGATTGCTCCGATGCAGAAGGCCATGTCAGGGCAAAGCCGCACCTCGCAATCGAAATGCTTGAGGGCAAACTCCTTCGATTCTTCGTCGCGTACCAGCAATACGAAGTGCTTGTGGCGTCCGATGACGCGGGCACTCTCGTCCAGACGTGCCTGCGACTTGTAGTGGATGGATTGCGGGAACTGAATCACCTGACGATTCGGAAACCTCTCCAGGACCTTTTCGCGGAAATCCTGATGTGCGTCCCAGATATCGCCGAAGTTGCCGCCCCCATGAATGAAGATCGGGCCGGTTGGCATGATACGCTCGAGCTGCTCGGGCGAGAAGTCATCGATCCGCGACACATAGGCCGGCCGCTTACGGTGCCTGTTCTGGAGATAGGCCATTTCGCCCAACCAGATGGCAGAGTCGCCGCAGTTGCGGATGTCCGGAAAGTCGAGGATCGCCAAGGGCTCATCATCACTGATGTAGTCCCTCAGGCAATCGTGGACCGTGCTTTCCAGTTTCGTGATCAGCGTTAGATTGGATTGCAATGTCATTTCCCCATTCCCCCATTCAGACGACAAGGCAGTCCGGCCGACATCGGCCGCACATTCTTCAGGCAAGGCGTAGTTTCGGCAGCACTTTGCCGAGGATGGTCTGAACCTCCGTTTCGGGGCCAGCCGGTCGTTTCATCAACGTCCACAGCAGTAAGGTCGAACCGCAATAGAGCAGGCCGCCAAGCAGGATCAGTATTGCGAGGTGCGTGACGAGCACGACCTTGTCGTCCGTGGGCGCCAGGTGGCTCGAGGCGAGCGAGACACCGGCGGCCATCACCGCGACGCTTGCGAGCGCCCGAAGGTTCACCGACAATTGCTTCAATACGGTAATGCCGGTGAAGCGCCGCACGAGCATCATGTTGACAACGGTGCTGAACAGGCCGGTGAACACGCGGCCCAGGATGACCCCCGGAAGGCCATAGAGCATCAGACCGGCGATCATGATCGGCACCCGGAGGCAGAACATCTGGGTATCGCGAACGAAGAGCACCCGCGTCTCGCCCTTCGCCATGCCGAGCGGCTGCACCAGCGAGCCCAGCGTCTGCAGCGCAAAGACTGAGGCAAGTGACTGGATGATGAAGATGACCGGCGTCCACTTGTCGCCCAGCGCAAGCCTGACCAGTGGCTCGGCGGTCACCGCAACGCCGATGCCGGCGGGAAGCGCAATGGCGGCGACGAGCGCCTGCACACGCTGATAGGCGGCGGCGAGTCTGGCCGGATCGTTGTGAATGCCGGCAAAGGCCGGATATATTGTTTGCGTGAGGGGCGCGGTCGCTTCCCGCGTCGGCATCATGGCGAGGTTGCTTCCTACCGAATAAAAGCCGAGCTGGACCCCGCCGAGCATCTTGCCGACCAACAGATAATCGAAGCGCCAGTTGAGTGTACTGACGATCTGGCCGGCGGTGAGCCAGGCGGAAAAGGAGAAGAACTCCCGCATATGCTGAAAGGTGATCCTGGGCCGGAACGGCAGCACGAGATAGGAGACGATGACATTCGTTGCCTGGCTTATGAGGGTACCGACGACCAGCGCCCAATAGCTTTGATAGATGACCGCTATTGCCACCGAGGCGACGAAGCCGGCGAACTTCTGTGAAACGGCAAGCACGAATTCCTGCCAGAAAATCAGATCGCGCTGGAGCATGATACGGCGCGGATTGGTGAGACCACCCATCAGCATGCTGACGCCAAGTGCCAGCATTACGCCTGTCAGTCTGGGCTCGTCGAACAGGACGGCGGTAGGATAGGCAAAGATCGCGAACAGGATGCAGATCGCCAGCCCACGTGCGGCATTGAGGGTCCAGGCAGCGCTGAAATGGGATTCTTCCGGCGCCGCATGACGGATTAACGCCTCAGAGAGCGAGAGCTCGGTAACTGTCGTGACGATCAACAGTATCGTCATGCCCAGAGCGACCACGCCGAAATCGGAGGGTGCGAGATAGCGTGCCAGAACGAACGTGCTGAGGGTGGCAAGCCCGTTCACGATCGTCCGAGACAGGCTTAACCACATGCTTCCCTTGACGAGCCGTCCGGTGATGTTGGCCATACGATGTTAAAGTTCCCCACTGTGCGATGACGCGACCACACCGTTACCCGCGCGCATATTCGTTGCCGTACCAACCCCTTACGGGCTGGAACAGCTGGGCAGAATTACATGTCGCTGTGAAAGGGCGACCAAAGGGCGACCCCGGCGTCTAAGCAGGAACTAGTTCGAAGAATCCGTATGTCAACATTTCAGGTTCATTTTCGCATCATTTTTAATTCATTTTCGCATCATCTTCGGATCGCGTGTCCATGTCGCCTGGCGGGACGGTGCCTGCGTATCGCCCATGCACTCGTCGACGAGGTGGCGCAGCGTCTTGACACCCCCGAAGCCCGGGATGATCTGCCAGCCAGCCGCCGCCTTGGCTGCCAAGCGGCACGTAGCCGACCGCTATTGTGCCAGCATATCGGCGAGCGCATTCCGCATGGATGTACTCGAGATACCGAAAAGACCGCCATAGGGGAGATCAAGATCCAGGATGACAAACATGACGCTCGCGACTGAAACGATGGCGACAGCGACAATCGAGCCTGCGAGCAGATTTTTCGGAGCTTGAAGGCCGAAGCTTAGAAATACGAGCATAAGCCAGAAGATCAGGACTCCCAGAAACGGCGCGGACAGTGAGCCATGCGCGTCTTCTATGACCGTCCATCGCCCCATCATGAGATTGGTGAAGACCTGATGGCAACGTGTGACGAGCGCCTGATGGAACGGATCGGCGGGCTGCTGGTGGGCAATGCCGAGCCCTATGGTGTTCAGAATTGCCCCCAGAGCCGGCGCTTCGCCGACCAACGGCAGTTTTGACATGTCAGGATACGCCACCCCCGGTGGCTGTGGCTCTTCGGGCCATGTGCTGGCAATGACGGCGGCGGTGTAGCTGTGTAGAAGTTGTCTTTCGTTGTCCAATGCGGAGCCGTAGTTTCTCAGACAAAGGTCCATTTCCGCGAGGCCGGCAGCGTAGTGGTTGCGATCGTGGGAAGCCGTTGTGTATGCATTGAGCTCTGACGCCAGCAGCAGGCTCATCACGAGCGCGGCAAAGGTCACGAGCAAAGCTGTTACAACCCGAAGAAAGTCTATTGTCTCGTTGCCGCGGTGCGGAGCAGGCAATCTGTCGCGCAATACCGAACCAGCCGTGGCGCTAATCATGAGGAGAATAAATAGAGCCAGCGTCCAGACTGCTTCGCGTTGCATAAAATACTGCTCCAGCTGTGTCTGGCCATAGATTATGACATGTATTTCGGCAGAGCGGGAGCACAAAAGCTTGGTGATTTTTCCGCTTCGTCGCGTGACGCTGTTGTAATAGCCGGCGGCCTGTTGCACCGATTGGCTCTACGCTGCAACACGCGCAGCCATGGAGACCCGACTACAGGGCTTCGAAGAGATTTATTCGTAAAGCGACCTGTCGGTGCTCGTATCTCATCGTTGTTGGAACAACGGCGCCCTCAATAGGCGGCAATCACGTTCGTCCCGAAATCCGGCTCGACGCCGAGGATCGGCGCCGCGCGGCTGATGATGTCGTGAACCATCGGCGCGGCCGTTTCGGCGGCGAGGTTCAGGTTGTGTAACCCCGTCAACGGTTGGTCGATGAAGGCTAGTACCACATATTTCGGGTTTGCCATGGGAAAGGCGGCGAGGAAGGAATTGAAGCTGAGCTTATGCGAATAGACGCCGTGGATCACCTTGTTTGCGGTGCCTGTCTTACCGCCGACATGATAGCCGGGGACGTCAGCAGACCTACCGGTGCCCTGCTCGCCGTTCAGCCTGAACAGATATCTGATCGTGTCGCTGGTGCTCTTCTTGACGATCGTCGTTTCGGTCTTTTCCGCCTCTTCCTGCGTGCGCGGAAGGAAGGTGGGCTCGATCAGCTTGCCGCCGTCAATGAGGGCAGCGCCGGCGACGGCGGTCTGCATCGGCGTGGTGGCGACGCCATGACCGAACGCTATGGTTATGGAGTTGAGCTTCTTCCAAACTCTTGGCTGACTCGGCGCTTTCACCTCGGGCAGTTCCGTCTGCATCTTTGACAACAGTCCGAAGCGGGTCAGATAGGCCTTCTGGTCGCTCATGCCCACCTTGTCCATCATCTTGGCGGTGCCGATGTTGGAGGAGTAGCGGAAGATTTCCGGGATCGAAAGAACACGCCGCGGCACGTCGCGGTCATCATGGATGGTGAAGCCGCCGTAATGCAGGGGAGCGCTGGCATCGAAGGTGTCCGTCAGCTTGACCGTACCGGTATCGAGGGCCAACGCGATCGAGAAGGTCTTGAACACCGAGCCCATCTCGTCGGTGCCGTTCGACATTCGGTTCAGCCAACCCTTGTCGCCGTCGGCCTGCGGATCGTTCGGATCGAAATCGGGGGCCGAGGCCATGGCCAGCACTTCGCCGGTGTGGATGTCGAGAATGACGGCGCCGGCCGCCTGACTCTGGTAGCGGCCGATCGCATCCGACACCACGTCGTGGACGATGTTCTGAACGCGCAGGTCCACCGAAAGTCGCACAGGCTGCAGCGAGTCTTGACTCGTCAAGCCCGTGGAATCTAGATCCGAGAGGCCCTGCGTGTCGAGATATTTCTCCATTCCGGCCACGCCATGATTGTCGATATCGACATAGCCGAGGATGTGGGCCGCGGTGCGGCCGCCTGGATAGAAACGTTTGATTTCCGGTCGAAAACCGATCGCCGGAATGCCGAGCGCCAAAATCTCGCTCTGCTGCTTCGGCGTCAATTGGCGGCGCAGCCAAGCGAAGTGCGAGCGACGATCGGCAAGCTTTTTATAGAGGGATTTGCGGTCGATATCGGGAAAGACCTCGGCTATTTTCTCCACCGCCTCGTCCGGATCGACGACACGGTTCGGCTCGGCAAACATCGACACGGTGCGGATGTCAGTCGCGAGCAGCTCGCCGTTTCGATCGACGATATCGGGACGTGCGGCTGTCACATGTTCCGCCGGGATCGATGACGTGTCGTCCCTTGGCCCCATGCCGAAATTGATAAGTCTGGCGAAGATCACGACGTAGATCATGATCAGCCCGCCGCTGAGCATCACGATGCGGGTTTTCGCAAGCTTGGCATGACCTTTGGTTTGCACGGAAGGGCGCCCGCGCGATTCGGGGCCGAAGGTGAGCCTGACGAGGCGGCCGCTGTTTGCGCTTAAAGCATGGATGATCGACATTGCTGATTTATTCGCGAGAACTGGAAAAGCGGATGCGCCTTTCGATCAGAAATTTATAGCGTCAAGATGGTTAACAAGAATCTAATCTTTGATTGTCCGTTTGCCGCCCACACCCATCGTGTCCGCGCTCCGGACCACTGGAAAGCCGTGACCGCCACGCTTGTGTGGCAGTCGGAATCTCGGTAGCCGTCAAGACTGCGGCTCGATCTATCACTTCAAACGCAGCGCGACATTGCCTCGGTTATCACCGCCTTTTCCACGGGCATGTCCACGCTTTTGATTTCAGTTGTTTCTCCAGGCATGCACGGGAGCGCGCCATCACGGCTTTTCCGGCAAATCGGCAGGATCGGGCCCCGTTCTGCCAAACAGGCCCCTAATCACCGCTTCCGAGACGGCATGCAACGCTGCACCGACCAATCCGCCGAGAAAAACCTCGGTACCGCGATAAAGGCCGACCATGTAGAGAGGCATGCCCGGATCTACCGTCAGGAACACGATCGGCCCTGTCCACATGCAGACCCTAACTGCGGGATAGCGGCGCGCGACGATGGCGCAGAGCCCGACGGCAAGCGCGATCTGGATTGCCACATCGGCGCCAAGCGGAGCGGTGAGGCTGCCAACGGCCACGGCGACGACGATGCCGATCACCGTGCCGATCAGCCGCCAGGCCATGGCGCTGCGCGTTTCGGTCAGCTTCTCCTGCGAGACGATGATCCCCGACATCGCCGCCCATACCGGATGCGGCAGGCCGATAGCCGAGGCCAGCATGTAGGAGAATGTCGCTGCAGCCGAGCAGCGCAATACGAAGGCCACATGCCTGGCGAGCTCCAGTCCGGTCACGCGCCGCTCTCCTGTCAGAGCCTGAGATTGGTTTTGGCGAGTTCCACGACCTCGTCGCCCCGACCATTGATGATCGCTTTCAGCATGTAGAGGCTGAAGCCCTTGGCCTGTTCGAGCTTGATCTTTGGCGGCATGACCAGTTCCTGCTTTGCCGTGACGACATCCACGAGCACCGGGCCGCGATGCGCCAATGCCTCGCGCAGCGCGCCCTCGAGATTACCGGAATCCTCGACCCGGTACGCCTTGACGCCCATCGCCTGGGCCATGGCGGCAAAGTTCGGGTTCTTCAGGTCGGTCCCGGTGTCGAGGAAGCCGCCGGCCTTCATTTCCATGGCAACGAAGCCCAGCGAGCCGTTGTTGAAGACGACTATCTTCACCGGCAGTTCGAGCTGGGAAAGGGTGATGAAGTCGCCCATCATCATCGTGAAGCCGCCATCGCCGGAGAGCGACACGACCTGCCGGTCGGGCGCGGCTGCCTGAGCACCAATGGCCTGCAGCATGGCATTGGCCATCGAGCCGTGGTTGAACGAGCCGAGCAGGCGACGCTTGCCGTTCATCGTCAGATAGCGGGCTGCCCATACGGTCGGCGTGCCGACATCGGCGGTGAAGATCGCGTCCTCCGACGCGATTTTGCTTATCAGCCGCGCCAGATACTGGGGGTGGATGGGATTGCCCTTCGCCGACGGCACGGCGAGATCGTCGAGTCCCTTTCGGGCCTCCGCATAATGCTTGCGGGCGGCATCGAGGAAGGCATGGTTCGGTCGATCCTTAAGGTGCGGCAGTAGCGCTGCGATTGTCTCGGACACATCGCCAACGATGCCTTGGGTCAGTTGCGTCCGTTTGCCGAGTGCGCCTGGGTTGCGGTCGATCTGAACGATCCTGGCATCCTTGGGATAGAAGGGACGGTAGGGGAAATCAGTTCCCAGCATCAAGAGCGTGTCGCAGTTCAACATGGCATGATAGCCCGACGAAAAGCCGATCAGTCCGGTCATGCCGACGTCATAGGGATTGTCCCATTCGACATGTTCCTTGCCGCGCAGGGCATGAACGACCGGCGCGCCGAGCTTTTCAGCCAGCGCCACCACAGCATCATGGGCACCGGCGCAGCCGCTGCCGGCCAGGATCGTTATGGCGTCCGATCCGTTGAGCAGCGTCGAGAGCCGGCTGATCTCTGCGTCCGAAGGGAGAATGCGCGGCGGCTGCAGTTGCACCCAGCCTGTTTTCGCGCCCGCTGGTGCATCGGCGAGCGCCACGTCGCCTGGAATGACGAGCACGGCCACGCCATTGCGACCGATGGCCGTGTTGAGCGCCCTGTGCAGGATCTCCGGCATCTGGGCGGGATTGGATACCAGCTCGCAGAAATCGCTGCATTCGCGGAACAGTTCCTGCGGATGGGTTTCCTGGAAATAGCCCAGGCCGATTTCGGAGGACGGGATATGAGCGGCGATCGCCAGGACGGGCACGTGGTTCCGCTGGCAGTCGTAGAGCCCGTTGATCAGATGCAGGTTCCCCGGTCCGCAACTCCCTGCGCAGACAGCAAGCTTGCCGGTGACGGCAGCTTCCGCGCCGGCCGCAAAAGCGGCGGTCTCCTCATGGCGCACATGCATCCAATCGATCCGGCCGAGACGCCGCAGGCTGTCGTTGAGGCCGTTCAGGCTGTCGCCCGTCACTCCCCATATGCGCTCGACGCCGGCTTCCGCCAAGGTTTCAGCCAACAGATCGGCAAGGGTCTGCGTCATGGAGTTGCTCCTTCGGTCGTGAGGCGGGGCGCAGATGGCTTTGTGGGCGCTATCTCGCCGGGTGAATCTCCCTTTGAGAATAGCGCGGATCCACGTCGGAGAAACGGGGCGATGTGGCATTTTTCTTCGAGGCTTCCGCGACCGGGTTGGTCACGATGGCGCAGCTGCCCCAGAAGCTTGTCCTCATCGAGATAGATGCGAGACAACTGCCTGGTGCGCCGAGCAATGTTTGGACCGTCGAACAGATTTTGGCCTAAAAAACGATCATCCCTCATGTAATCCGTGAAACCAATGCATTGAATGCATAGGTGCAGTGCGGGATTATCTCTGTTTTAAACCGATTGAAACGCCTATATTCCAATCATCGAAACGACGCCGGGGCCAAACAAGGTTGCTGACGTCAGAAAGCCTCAGGAAAGGGGATTATCATGAACGTAGCACGCTCTTTCAACAACTGGCGCAAGTTCCGTCAGACTGTTAACGAACTCGGTCGCATGTCCAGCCGCGAACTGCAGGACCTCGGCATCGATCGTGCCGATATCCGCAGCGTTGCCCGCGCATCGATCGCGCGCTAACCTCATAGTCTTTACGACTGCTCGACGCCCGCTGATGACGCGGGCGTTTTTGCGTCAGCCGCTCCTGTTCGAGATCGGTTTTCTCCTCCTTCTGTACTGAGTTTTCCGACTTGTGTTTCTTGCATAGCTGCAGTGCAGCATAAGCTATATGAAATCTCGATGATTGGAGTATTGTTAGCTCCATCGAAGTGATGCACCTCCTCCCGCAGAGCTTCGAGTTTCAGACGGCCCACTCCTCCTCCTCCCAGGGACGTCTGTAGGAACAGCGGCACTCCTCCTCCCAGTCGCTGTTCGGTTCTTTTCGAAAAGCCTGCCGCACCTCCTCCCGCGGCAGGCTTTTTCGTTTTGGACCATGTTTCCTTGCCAGAAAGCATTCAAGATAGCCCCGCTGCGAAGGCGCCTAACGGCTGCAATAGATCGGATATGCCGGGCAAACATTCCAAGCCAATTTAACGTCTGCCATTCCAACCCTTTGTAAGCATAGAACTTTCTGCAAATGGGTTGGCGGTTCGAGCCCCTTCAAACCGCCTGAGGCAAAGTCATATCTGTCGAAATCGCCTTCAGCGCGCTCATTTTACGATGCCCGCCTGCGGGAGAGACGCTCGGCAGCGACGTAGTCCCTCCTGTTGAAACGAACTTGAAAATCCGATCGAGGATCGGCTTGAGCGCGCCGCTCGCGAGGCCCTTGGTGATGTGTCGATGCAGCGCTTCGCAAACTTCCGCTTTCCCATGACGGCTCGGTGCAATGCGCTGTTCTGTTCGAGGAGAAGAAGAAGCTGGTCGTGCCTGCCGATCACAGGGTGTGCGACAGAGCCTGATCGATCCGGAGGAACTCGCGTTCGAGACCTTGCCGACACTACCGGATAATCATCGGTTGGGAGCGTGGGCGGCGATCCATTTCCCTGACCACACGCCCTCTGGGAAGCCCATTGCGCGCGGGCCGGTCATGACGGCAATCGGGGAACGTCTTGCGGTCGTCGAATCACGCGAGGCTGTCGTCATCGTTGGCGAGCACCTTGAGCGCTACTATTCGAATCCCGCCATCAGATATATCGAGATTGGTGTTGCTCCCATGGAAACCGCTCTTGTGAGGCGTCGAGTTGATCGCCGGCGCGCAATACAGGATCTCGAAGAGTGCTCACGCGATGTCGCAGCTGGGTTGGTCGATACCGCAGAGGGTTGAGGGCGCCGCAGTCGGGGCGTGGCGCGCTGACGACTGCGCGGATAGCCTTGCAGCGAAACGGCGCAAAAATCCCGCGGTTATCGGAACAAAGCAGGCATGCTCGGAGAGCAAGCCAAAAGAAAGCGGCGCCATGTCGGGCCGGGTTCTGAAATAGTCGTTGTCTGCACGCCGGAGCGGCTGGTTCGATTCCACTCAAGCAGTGGGGTTGATTTAGCCTGTTCTAATCATGAAGCAGGCTAAATCCGCGGCGGGTCCGCTAGCTCATGCGATCAGAGCACGCTGACGTTTTCAGCCTTCGACTTTCCAGTCTTCCGGTCCTGGCCCAATTCGTAGCTAACCTTCTCACCTTCTCTGAGAGAACCGCCCCGCTGCAGAGCGGAAACGTGAACGAACACATCCGTTCCTCCGTTCTCGGGAGTAATGAAGCCAAATCCCTTGTCTTCATTGAAAAATTTCACAGTACCTGTAGGCATCGTATTTCCTCTTCACTTCCACGGCCATCTAGCTCGCGCACTGACCTTATAGCGCGTGTGCTTTACTATCAACAATCCGAAACTCTTCAAGAGTTTCCCATTTTCCGGAGATTTCAGCCATCAAGGTAGGATTTTGATGAAGTTCTCCCCTTCTTTTGTCGCGGCTTAGCTTGGCGGAGCGTGCCGTCGGATGGCTAGACGATATCACGACGCCGTTCCGCGTCGAGAGCTGTTTCTTTAGATGTATGTCAGGAAGGAAGCCGTTCTATCCTCGCAGATCGCAGGAACACGATCGACGATCCCCGATCTCCTTCGTTTTTGAGACGGAGGCGCAGGCGGGCAAGCCATGCCGGATTCAGCCTAAAATCTCAGGCTTTCGTCCGTCCATAGGCGAAAGCCGCCAAGAAATGCATTCTCGTTGTCGCCGGCGCGGCAGCCGTCGGGCAGCTTCTCGAGCTTGTCGACATTGCCGCCACCAATGACAGTTTCATGCGGCAGCAGGGCCGCTTGCAACTTGCCGACGATCTTCTCGACCGATTTGCGCCATTTCTTCTTGCCATATTTCACGAGGCCGCGCTCGCCGGCGAAGTCCTCGAACGTCTCATTATTTTTGTAGGGCAGATGTGCAAGTTCCATGGGCAAGCAGACGTGATCGACGACCATTGCCGAACCCAGCCCGGTGCCCAGCCCAACAAACAGCATGTTGCCGCCCGCATAGCTGCCGATCGCCTGCAAAACTGCGTCGTTGACGAGCCTGACGGGCTTGCCGAAAGCGGCGGAAAAATCGAAGTCCTTCCAGCCGGCCCCCAGATTGTGCGGCTCCGCCGCTGGTTTATTGTCGGCGACCGGGCCGGGATATCCCATGCCGATGACGTCGTATTGCCAGTCGGCGGTAAGCTCCTTGACTGCTTCGACCATCTTTTGCGCGGACATTGCCGCACCGGAGACGGCTGCCCGCCGGTCGCTGCCGGAACTCAGACGCGTTTTGACATGCGAGCCGCCAAGATCGATTGCCAGGACGACGAGATCCTGCGGCGCGGCCGACGTTGTGTGCTCGAGAGATTCGGGTTTTGCGGTCACGGTGCGTCTCCCCTTCTGGTAGGTTTGTTGTTAGTGACGTTTAGGCGTCGCCGTCGGCCACGACGACTGAGAAATCCTCTCCCTCCCAATGGTCGGTGTCAGACCAATAGAAGGTGAAGGCGATCACCGCGCCCTTTGGCAGCCGTTCAGTCGCAAGCTCCGCAACATCGATGCCGAAGCCGTTTTGGCGGGTTGTGGTATCGCTTGCGCTTTCCCAACCATCCGAACTCCAGCGCACCACAGCCCGCGCCATCACTTCGATCCTCAGGCGCTTGCCGACAGAAACCCGCGATGTCTTGTTGTTAAAGCGCCAGAGCACGAAGGGCGCGGTGGTCTTGTTCTTGATATAGCGCTCGACGCCCTGTGGCGGCATGTCGAAAACGGCATTGTCTCTCAGCGAACGCAGCAGCTTGATGTGTTCGGCATGCGCCCAGACGAGCGGCATCGCACTGCCGGATGGCTCGCCGAAAACAAGGCCTCGCTCGGGTATGTCAGCCTGGTCCCATACTTGCTCGGGCAGTAGCCCGCCCGGCCCTGCAGAGCCTTCAAGAGCGCTGAGCAACGCGATCGCCGCTTTTGGCCTGCCGGCAGCAAGTTCATAGTGGGCTCGTTCGCCAGCGAGCAATGGCCACGGGCGACCGATGCCGATGCCGTCGAATGGGCCGCCATCGGCATGCTCGCCATAGCCGTCCCCAGTATAGCGATACCAGAGCGGACCTTGCGGCAGATCGCATTTGAGATGAGCGTCGATAACCCTGACGGTGTCCAGAATGCGTGGATCGTTGGCGGCACGCAATCCGAACCGAACCAGCGCCAAGGCATCCGGGCTGACGACGCGGGCCGTCGGCAGAAACGATTCCGAGAGCGGGCGGTTCTTGATCGGCACGAAACCATCGGCAGGCGAGGCGCCGTCGGCGATCTCGGGTGGGGCGATGCGCACATAATAGCCCTTGACCCCAAGATCGGCACTAGCGGCATCGGCGCCGACATAGGCCCAGCGCTCGATCTGGTCATTCCAGGCATCGGCGGTCTGTCTGAGATAATCGGCATTGTGGTCCTGTCCGGCAATCTCCAGAATGTCGGCAGCGGCGAGAAGCGCGGCGATCTCGACAGCAAGGGTAAAGGGAGAGAAGCCGCCGTCTTCCTCCCAGCGATCCTCACCCGTTACAGGGCCGTTCACGACCACATAGCGCGCCGCTCGCTCGACCATCGAGACATAGGACAAGAGCGCTTCGCCGGTGAGCGCTCCTTCGCGGCGCAGCGCGTCAGCCAGCAGGATCGGAAAGGCGCATTCATCCATCTGTATGCCGGTCCAATAGGGTACGCCGTCGAGCCAGGCGTTCTGCGGCCAGTGCCCGTCCGCCTCCTGGATCGTCCGAAGATAGGCAAGGATACGGAGCGCATCTTGAGGGGCGCCGGCCGCAAGGAAGCCGCCGGCCGTCTCGACGAGATCGCGTGGCCAGACCAGGTGATAGCCTCCGAGATCCTCATCGCCCTTGGCAAAGCCCCAGGGGATAGACAGCGAGGCGACGGCCGGACCCTCGAAGGACAAAGGCCGGTGCGTGGCGAGAACGGCCGTCGATATCCGGTAGCGATTGAGTTCGGGCGGCGGCGCTCTCGGTTCGTCGAGCGCCAGTAGTGTGTTTTGCCATCTCCGCCAGTCGGCGACGTAGCTGCGCTCGGCATCCTCGTAGCCGGCCTGCAGGCTGGCAAGCGCGTTGTAGCCCGCCTCCTCGGAACGGTTTCCGAAGCCGAGCGAGAGAAGAACGGTGTCGCTGCCGGCCGCAAGATCAATTTCGCCTGTTAGCGCGACGTTGCCGTCTGCGGCACGAGTGATGCGCGGGTCCAATTGGCCGGCCTCCTGCAACTGGCGCCATCCATCGGAAATGCCGACATAGCCGGCGGACGCCGTCCGCCATCCGCCGCTAACGGCAAGCGCCAGTGAGATCCCGCCCTTACCCGTTGCAAAGAGCATCGGCGTGCCCTTGTAATCGCCAACCCAGCCGGTGTTGCCGCTGCCGGCATTGACCAGATGCGGGGCGGCAAGCACATAGAGGCGATAGTCGTGGACCGACCCTTGCAACGCTTCGAATGATATTTGCTGTAGTAAGCTGTTGCGCACCGGATCGACGATGATGCGCTTGACGATCCGGTAGCGCCCATCGAGTGCCGTGTTGACGAGCCGATAGGCCGGAACGCCGTCCTCGATCGTCGTAACAATGCTTTCGGTATCGCGTTTTTCCTCGGAGAAATAGCCGTCCGGACCGGTGACGATCAGGCCAAGATCGCGCGTACAGGCGCAATCGACGCGCGGAAAATAGACTTCGTTGAGGATGCCGTGGCTCAGCGTGAACCATATGCGGCACGCCGATGAGAGCGCCGTGCCAACACCGCTCTTCGCGCTGGATGTCCAGCGAGGGGCGATACCCCCCGCATTAGAGCCCGAAGCATCGTCCTGTGTCATGCGTCCATCTCCGTTATCGGCGCAATCTGCTCCGACAAATCCGCTTCGGCAAGAGCTGCTTGCGACGCGCCGGGAATGGCGCGGCAACGGGGGTACCGATGGAATATTCGGATCGTCGATCAGGCCAGGAATTACCTACCCCTTAGCGATGAGGGGTTCGCATCGACTAACGAGATCACCGGCAGGCTGAACTTTTCTGTTGCAGCGTAGGATTGGGGGGAAGGGCCGAAATCGTGAGCTTTGACACAGCAGGCACGGTGGCCGTCGATATTGTGATCGGCTGCCATCGCCACCAGCCCGGCCACACCATACCGGTGGCATACGGTCCCGAATTCAGGCCAATCGCTGTTCTACATCGCGATGCCGGATGTTCGGTGCTGATTGATGGTCGTTCCAACCGCGCGATATGAGTTGCCGACATAAAATGCCAGGGCTGCTCTATGCCTCCTTGTGGAAGCGGACGAAGGCGAATCGTCTGCTGTCCGGCGCCCAGGCATCATGAAACCCGTCGATAACGACAGTCGGCAATTTGGTTGTTTGGATCAGGTGAATATCGGAAAGGTGGCCGCGCGGCAGCATCAAAGCAGGAGATGATACTTCCACGCCATTTCGTTTGGCTTTTAACTGTGGCCGTTCCTTGCGGGATCTTATTATACTTACAACCTGAAGTAATTTTTGAATATTATAATATAATTTCATATAATCAAAGTAGAAATGTATAGTTGATAAATAATTAAGAATGTTTGGCTAGTTTTGCTATAGAAACAAGCTGGGGGAGTGCGACGATGGCGTCGATACAACATAAGATCATCATTGCAAGTGTCGCAATTTTCGCCCTGGCAGGTGGCGCCACGGGTGTCGGGCTGTGGTCAGCCGCAACTCTTGCAGATAACAACGCCGAGGTTGCCCGTACGGCGGATGTGCTTCGGAACCACATGCAGGCGGACATGATGCACGATGCGCTTCGGGCAGACGTGCTGGCGTCGATGCTGGCGGCAAATCCGGCGGCAGGGATCACCACGGACGCGGTAAAGGCCGATCTAAACGAACACAAGGCCTCTTTCCGGGAAATGATCGAAGCCAACAAAAGGCTCGCAACCGACAAGAGTGTGCAGGAGGTGCTTGCCAAGGTCGAAGCTCCTCTTTTGAAGTATATCGACAGTGCCACGGCGATGGTCGATCTTGCTGCGAAGGATGAGGCTGCAGCCATGAAATCGCTACCCGAATTCATGAATCAGTTTTCCGCTCTTGAAACGGCCATGGAACAGGCCGGGGATCAGATCAGTGCCTTGTCCGCTGCAACGGCAAAACAAAGTGCCCATATGCAAGCCTTCGTGGACAGGCTTTTGAACGGCCTTCTCGGTTTGACAGCTCTATTTTCCATCAGCCTCTACTGGTTGACACGCAAGACGGTTACGAAGCCTATCCTTGCACTTTCCAATGATATGCAGAGGCTGGCCGGGGGCGAGACCGACATCCGTTGCGGCGCGATTGGTCGTTCAGACGAAATCGGCGTCATGGGATCGGCCTTTGAAGTCTTCCGACAAGCTGCGATTGCCAATAAGCAGCTTGAACAGGATGCCGAGGCAGCCAGGAAGCAAGCCGAATCGGATCAGGTCGCTGCTCGACGCGAGGCCGACGAAGAGGCGACGGATCGTCTTCGCGCCGCCACATCAGGCCTTGCGGCCGGATTGAAGCGGCTTGCCGGCGGCGATCTGGCATTCCAGCTTGACGAGCCTTTTTCCGGGGATTTCGAAGCGCTTCGGCAGGATTTCAACAGGTCGGTCAAGCAGCTTGGAGATGCGCTCGGCGGAATCTCCATCGCCATTGCAGCGATCGATGACGGTACGCGCGAGATTTCTTCCGGCGCCAACGATCTCTCCAGGCGCACCGAACAGCAGGCGGCCTCCCTTGAGGAAACAGCCGCGGCGCTTGACCAGATCACCGTCAATGTATCGAATTCGAGCAGGCGCGCCGACGAGGCCCGCACTGCGGCGACCGAAGCCAATCGCAGCGCCGCAAAGTCCGCCGAAGTCGTATCGCACGCCGAGGAAGCCATGCGCCGCATCGAGGCATCCTCGCAACAGATTTCCAGCATCATCGGGGTGATCGACGAGATCGCCTTCCAGACAAATCTTCTGGCGCTGAATGCCGGGGTCGAGGCAGCGCGCGCCGGTGAAGCCGGAAAGGGTTTTGCGGTTGTCGCTCAGGAAGTGCGTGAACTTGCACAGCGATCGGCACAAGCAGCCAAAGAGATCAAGGGGCTGATCCAGAAGTCGTCATCGGAGGTTGAAAGCGGCGTCAAGCTCGTGCTGGATACCGGCATGTCGCTGAAGACGATTGGCGAGCAGATCGCTGACATCAACCAGCACATGAACGCCATTGCGACCTCAGCGAAGGAACAGTCCACCGGATTGGCAGAGGTCAATACGGCCGTCAATTCGATGGATCAGACGACACAGCAGAACGCAGCCATGGTCGAACAATCGACCGCAGCCTCGAATAGCCTGGCAATGGAGGCAGCCAAGCTTCGTGATCTGGTCTCCCAATTCACGCTGCAAGCTTCCGCCTCCGCACAATCTGCAGCGCTGCGCAGGACGGGACGGGCGATGGCTGAACCCGATAGGCAGGCGGCCGTCGTCTCCATGATGCCTCAGCCTAGACGAGCCGCAGCCGCCGGAAACAGGGCATCGGCTTCAGCAGCCTCTCAAAAGGAATGGGAAGAGTTTTGAGGCTTCGTACCGGTCAGGTCGACCGGTACGTCGCAGCTGACGGAGAACTGCGGAAAGACGGAGAGCCGGTTCTCCTGATATTCCGCCACCTTGAAGACGGCGACGAATTGCAGATCCGTCTTGCTGGTGTTCTCGATGATATGGCCTTGGCTTTTCCTCATGTATCCGATGTCGCCCGGCCGGAAGTCGGCAGTCCGGTACATGACGAACCCTCGCATCTTGCCCGGCGCGAACCGAGCGCCTGGCTGGCTGATGTGGGACGCCGCTGAGCAGAATCATACTTAAGTCGAGTTCGGCTGGGTAACGGGCCGGGCCTAAACCTCGATTACGGTGCGCCGAGGCGACGGGACACCATTCTCGCCGCGCTTCTCACCCGCTCGCCGAGCTGGTGGATATCAGCGTCCGGAAGACGATGTATTGGTCCGGAAACGGAAATGCCTGCCACCGCCTCGCCGTGCACGTTCAGGATGGGCGCCGCGACGCATCGCATCCCCTTCGTGCGTTCCTCGTCGTCGAACGAATAGCCTCTCTCCCGCGTCTTCTGCAGTTCCTCGCGCAATTGCTCGAAGGAACGCACGGTGTTTTCCGTAAATCGCTCGAATTCTTTCTTCCGGAAGAGCGCTGAAAGCCGGTCTTCGTCATATGTGCTGAGAAGCGCCTTGCCGATGCCGGAGGCATGCAGTGGCGATAGTGTTCCGGGTGGGAAAAAGGCACGGATCGACTCATGAGTCTCGACCTGGCTGATGAACAGGACGTTGCCGTCCTTCTCGATGCCGAGATTGGATGTCTCTCCGGTTTCGAGCATGAGTTCGCGCATGATGGGGCGGCTCCGCTCGACGACGTTGGAGCGACGGAGGAAAGCTGCGCCAAGCCGATAGGCCTCGGGACCGATGTGCCAAACCTGGCGATCGGGACTGATCTCGACGAACTCGCGGCGCTCCAGCGTCGCCAACACGCGGTGCATGGTTGCTGCCGATTGCCCGAGCTGGCCGGCCAGTTCCGACAATGTCTTGCCTTCCGGCGTCGCGAGAGCATCGAGGACATCCAGTGCCCGATCGAGCGCCTGGATCGTGTTTTGTGTCTGAGGGCCGTTGAAGGCCTTGGGGCGGCCTCTTCGGCGCGGTTCTTGAGGCATCAGCCGTCGTCTCCAATGGCGTTCAGTCGATAAAAAATTCTGACTTGAAAAATGCATTTATACAATGAAAAATACCAATCAATTGATTATATTACATATTATAACAATAAAAACGATTTTGAAAAACCATTTCAAAAAAATTTATCTCCTATTTCCGGTGTGCTATCAATTCTCCCACAACAGGAGGACGCCCAAATGTATATGCAAAATCCCGTCTTCATTCCGGGCCCGACCAACATGCCTGAGATCCTTCGCAAGGCTGCGGACATGCCGACGCTCGACCATCGCTCGCCATTGTTCGGACAAATCCTTCGTCCGGCGCTTGCGGGTGTGAAGAAGATCCTGAAAACTGAAGCCGCGTCCGTCTATGTATTTCCGTCCACGGGAACCGGCGGATGGGAGACGGCGATTACAAATACGCTCAGCCCCGGCGACCGTGTCCTTGCCGCGCGCTATGGCATGTTCAGCCAGCGCTGGATCGATATGTGCCAGCGGCACGGGCTGAAAGTCGATATCATCGAAGCCGCATGGGGTGGCGGCGCTCCCGCCGCCCGCTACGAGGAGATCCTCGCGGCCGATACCGCGCATGAGATCAAGGCGGTTCTCGTCACTCATAACGAGACGGCAACCGGCGTTAAATCCGATATCGCCGCCGTTCGGCGGGCGATCGACGCGGCGCGTCATCCGGCCTTGTTGTTTGTCGATGGCGTCAGTTCCATCGCTTCGATGGATTTCCGCATGGACGAATGGTCGGTCGACATCGCCGTCACGGGCTCGCAGAAGGGCTTCATGCTGCCTGCAGGCCTCGCGATCACGGCCTTTTCGCCGAAGGCGCTGGCGGCGGTCGAAACGGCCAAGCTTCCGCGGACATTCTTCGACATCAGAGACATGGCCAGGAGCTACGCAAACAATGCCTATCCCTACACGCCGGCCGTCGGGCTGCTAAACGGGCTCAAGCTGTCGACGGAACTATTGCTGGCGGAAGGCCTGGAGAATGTCTTTGCCCGCCATCGGCGCATCGCCTCGGGCATTCGTGCGGCCGTCCGGGCATGGGGGCTGGAGCTCTGTGCCATGAGCGAAGACCTCTACTCGGACACGGTCAGCGCAATCCACACGCCTGAGGGCTTCGATGCGACGTCGATCGTGGCGCACGCCGCCAAGACATATGATGTCGCCTTCGGGGTCGGCCTCGGCGAGGTTGCCGGCAAGGTCTTCCGCATCGGCCATCTCGGCAGTCTCACCGATGTCATGGCGCTGTCGGGCATTGCGACGGCTGAAATGGTCATGGTCGATCTCGGCCTCGACATCAAGCTCGGCTCGGGTGTTGCCGCTGCGCAGGACTATTATCGCGACGGCCGCACGTCCAAGGTCCGGGCCGCTGCCTGAGGAGCCGGAACCATGTATATCCCAACACTTGCCGACATGACTGCCGCGGAAGAGCGGATCAGGCCTTACATTCATCGAACCCCGGTTCTGACGTCCAGCTTCATCAACTCGCTGGCCGGAGCCGAACTGTTCTTCAAATGCGAGAATTTCCAGAAAGCGGGGGCCTTCAAGGCACGCGGCGCGTCGAACGCCGTTTTTGGCCTCAGCGACGAACAGGCCGCCAGGGGCGTTGCCACGCATTCGTCCGGCAACCACGGCACATGCCTTTCCTATGCGGCCGGCCGTCGCGGAATTCCGTGCACGGTCGTCATGCCGCGCACCGCGCCGCAGGCAAAGAAGGATGCCGTCCGGGGATATGGCGGCAAGGTCGTCGAGTGCGAACCTTCGACCTCATCGCGCGAGGCCGTTTTCGCCGAAGTCGTGGCTGAAACGGGAGCGGAGTTCGTGCATCCCTACAACGATCCGCGAGTCATCGCGGGACAGGCGACCTGCTCGAAAGAACTGATCGAACAGGTTGACGGGCTCGATGTCGTCATCGCCCCGATCGGCGGCGGCGGAATGGTCTCGGGAACCTGCCTCACTCTCTCCAATCTTGCGTCCCGCATCAAGATCTACGCAGCAGAGCCGGAGCAGGCTGATGATGCTTACCGCAGTTTCAAAGCCGGCCACATCATCGCAGACGACGCGCCGAACACCGTGGCCGATGGTCTCAAGGTGCCGCTGAAGGAGCTGACCTGGCATTTCGTCAGAAACCACGTCACGGATATCCTGACGGCTTCCGAGGAAGATATCGTCGATGCAATGAAGCTTATCTGGAAGCGGATGAAGATCGTCATGGAGCCTTCCAGCGCCGTGCCTCTGGCGACCATCCTGAAGAACACGCACGTCTTTGCCGGAAAACGCGTCGGCATCATCATCACCGGCGGCAACGTCGACCTCGATAAATTGCCTTGGCAATAGGGAGCAGAAGCAATGAATATGGAACCGAAATTTGCCGGCATGGAAGTCGGCTACGACGTACCGGCTCTTCCCGGAATGAGCGCCGATGACATCCAGACACCCTGCCTGATCCTGGATCTCGACGCGCTCGAGCGCAACATCCGCAAGATGGGCGACTATGCCAAGGCCCACAACATGCGCCACCGGGCACATGGCAAGATGCACAAGTCTGTCGATGTTCTGAGGCTCCAGCAGGAATTGGGTGGTGCTGTCGGCGTCTGCTGCCAGAAGGTTTCCGAAGCGGAAGTCTTCGTTCGCGGTGGGATCAAGGATGTGCTGGTCTCGAACCAGGTTCGCGATCCGGCAAAGATCGATCGGCTGGCATTGCTGCCGCAGCATGGCGCGCGGATCATCGTCTGCGTCGACGACCTGGCCAATGTCGATGAGCTCTCCAGGGCAGCGCAGAAATACGGCACGACGCTGGAATGCTTCATCGAGATCGATTGCGGCGCCGGACGGTGCGGCGTCACGACGACTTCGGCCGTCGTCGAGCTTGCCAATGCCATCCATGCGGCAACCGGCCTCAAGTTCACAGGCATCCAGGCCTATCAGGGCGCCATGCAGCACATCGACAAGTATGAAGACCGCAAGGCCAAGCTCGATGCGGCGATAGCCCAGGTCAAGGATGCCGTCGAAGCACTCAAGGCCGAAGGTCTCGACCCGGAATTGGTCAGCGGCGGCGGCACGGGCAGCTATTATTTCGAGAGCAATTCGGGCGTCTACAACGAGCTGCAGTGCGGCAGCTATGCGTTCATGGACGCGGATTACGGCCGCATCCGTGACAAAGACGGCAAGCGGATCGATCAGGGGGAATGGGAAAATGCGCTGTTCATCCTGACCAGCATCATGAGCCACGCAAAGCCCGACAAGGCAATCTGCGATGCGGGTCTCAAGGCACAATCGGTCGACTCCGGATTGCCCTTTATCTATGGCCGCGATGACGTGAAATATATCAAGTGCTCGGACGAGCATGGCGTTATCGAAGACCCGAACGGCGTCCTCAAGATCAACGAAAAGCTGCGTCTGGTCCCCGGTCATTGCGATCCGACCTGCAATGTCCATGATTGGTATGTCGGCGTGCGCAACGGCAAGGTCGAAACGCTCTGGCCCGTGTCCGCCCGCGGCAAGGCCTACTGACGAAACAGGGGGTTCCGGCCCCCATTGAAAAGCTAGCGGAAGCCAGAATGATCATCGTTCCTGAGACTGAAATTGCCGGATTGGTGACGCCTGCCGATTGCTTCAGGGCGGTCGAGGGGGTGTTTGCCTCGATGGCGGATAAATCGGCCTACAATTTCCCTGTCGTCCGCGAGGCGATCGGGCATGCCGATGCCCTCTACGGCTTCAAGTCGGGTTTCGATCGCAAGGGCCTGGCGCTCGGTCTCAAGGCCGGTGGGTTCTGGCCGAACAATGTCCACAAGGGCCTCACCAACCATCAGTCGACCGTGTTCCTGTTCGATCCGGATACCGGCAAATGCCGCGCCGTCGTCGGCGGCAATCTGTTGACTGCGCTGCGGACGGCGGCGGCCTCTGCCATTTCGATAAAATATCTCGCCCGTAAAGACGCGAAGGTCCTTGGCATGATCGGTGCCGGTCACCAGGCGACGTTTCAATTGCGCGCAGCCCTTGCGCAGCGCCCATTCGAAAGGATCGTGGGCTGGAATCTGCATCCGGATATGCTGAGCCGTCTGGAGGAGGTTGCCAAGGAGGAGGGCCTTCCCTTCGAGGCAGTCGATCTTGATCGGCTGGGGGCCGAAGCGGATGTCATCATCTCGATCACCTCGTCTTTCGCGCCGATGCTCAAGGCATCGCAGGTTCGAGCTGGCACACATCTCGCCTGCATGGGGACCGATACGAAGGGTAAGCAGGAGGTCGAAGCCGAAATCCTCGCTGCGGCAGCCGTCTTCACCGATGAAGTCGCACAGGCCGTTACCATCGGAGAATCCCAGCATGCGATCGAAAGGGGACTGATCCGTGAAGAGGCCATCGTCGAGATTGGCGCCGTGATCAACGGAACCCACCCCGGACGCACCTCCGCAGACCAGATCACCCTCTTCGACGGTACGGGGGTTGGCCTTCAGGATCTTGCCGTCGCCTCGGCTGCCGTCGAGCTCGCTCTGGCAAAAGGCGTGGCAATCGAGGTCGACTTCTAGGGCCGGCGCATCTAAAGGGAGGAGGATAGGGAGGACGGTGGCATCGACATCCGCGACGCCACGGCGATAGCCAATGCAACCGCGACACTGCAGGCCTCCGGCATTGTCGATTAAGGGTGTAAGTCGTATGTCGAACCGGCCATTGAAGATTGCAATTAACGGGTTTGGAAGGATCGGGCGTTCGGTCCTGCGTCTCCTCCTGCGCGATCGTCCTGATATGGAAGTCGTGCTGATCAACGACATCGCCGCTTTGGAGACATGTGCCTACCTCTTCGAATATGACAGTATTTATGGTCCCTGGCCGGAGGCCGTCTCGACTGGCGAGCGGACGCTCGTCGTCGGCAAGGTGTCGATACCGTTTCACAATGTTCCTGATATCAGCAAGCTCGACCTTCACGGCGTCGACGTTCTCCTGGAATGCACCGGCCATGCCAATTCCCGAGCGGTGGCTCAACGAGGCATAGATGCCGGCGCAAAGAAGGTGCTGATTTCCGGTCCGTCTGCCGCTGCCGATGCAACATTGGTGCTGGGTGCCAATGAGGAAGCCTTCCGCGGCCAGACCGTGGTTTCAAACGCCTCATGCACCACAAATGCGCTTGCGCCGCTTTTGCGCATTGTCGATCAAGAGTTCGGCATCATCGGCGGCCAGATGACCACCATTCATTGCTACACTGCGAGCCAGCCGACGATAGATCAACCGCGCTCCGATCTAGCCCGAAGCCGTGCCGCCGCACTTTCGATGGTGCCGACGACCACGAGCGCCCATGCGATCGTCGGGGAAGTCCTTCCGCATCTCGCCGGCTTGATCGAGGCGCGCGCCCTTCGGGTGCCGACGGCCAGCGTTTCGGCGATCGATCTCACCGTCGCGGTTCGGCATGTTTCTGACCTCGACACCATGCGTACGAAACTGAAACAAGCAGCCGATGGATCGCCTGTGTTGGGTTGGATCGAGAAGCCGCTGGTCTCCGTGGATCTGCGCGGTCGTCCCGAATCTCTTGTTTTGAGTGGACCGGAGATTTCGCTTGGCGCCGGCGGCCTTCTCAGGGTGTTTGGTTGGTACGACAATGAATGGGGCTTCTCGAACCGGATGCTCGACATGGCGCAACACATTGGGCGCACGAACTAGAGCGGTTACGCGTTTCACGGAATCGCCTGACCGCTCTATGCTATTGTTTTTGCGCAATTCCGGACGGAAAACCGCTACGCACTTTTCCTGGAATTGCTCTAGGGGTGGTGAATTTGTCTTTTGAAGACGATGAGTTTGTCAGTCTCGTTGGACCTTCCGGTTTCGCCGCCGTCCCCTACGCCGGAGATGGCGGCGCGGACGATGTGCGCGCCGTCGGTTGATCAGGCAATTTGCAGTGACTGAGGTGCTGTTGCTTGGCGCTTTCTATCCTTCGTCTTCATCGCCTTGCCGGCAACATAGACTTCGGCGATGCAACGGTCGTCGCCCATGGTCTGAAGAATAAAGAGCTCTTCGGCGAGCGACGTCGCTGTGCGCATGCGGAACTCCATCGCCGATTTGGCGCCGGAATCGAGCACGACGATGTCGGCATCCGCGCCTGCCTGGAGCGAACCGATCTGATGCTCCAATCCGAGCGCCAGGGCATTGCCGCGCGTCATGCGATAGAAGGAGTTGAACGGCGTCAGCCGTTGGCCCTGCAGGTGCAGTACCTTGTAGGCCTCATCCATCGTTTCCAGCATGGAGAAGCTGGTGCCGCCGCCGACATCGGTGGCAACCGACCAGCGCGCACCAAACTTGTCGAACCTGGCGGCGTCGAACAGTCCCGAACCCAGGAAAAGGTTTGACGTCGGGCAGAAGACGCCGACAGCGCCAGTTTCGGCAAATACGGAAACCTCGCGATCGCTCAGATGAATGGAATGACCGAGCAGCATACGCTCATTGAGCAGGTCGTAGCGGGCGTAGATATCCGTGTAGTCCTTCGCCTCGGGATAGAGGGATGTGGCAAAGGCAACCTCGTCGCGATTTTCGGAGAGGTGCGTCTGGACGTAACAGGTCGGGTGTTCGGCGATGAGAGCCTGACTCATTTCCATCTGCTCGGGCGTGGAGGTGATGGCAAAGCGCGGGCTGATCGCATAATGCGCCCGACCGCGGCCATGCCATTTCTCAATGAGTCGGTTGGTTTCATCATATCCTTGCTGTGGCGTGTCGCGCAACGCTTCCGGAGCATTGCGATCCATCATGACCTTGCCGCCGATCATGCGCATGCCGCGCGCCTCGGCCGCGGCGAAATAAGCGTCGACGCTTTCAGGATGCACCGAGCAATAGGCAACCGCGGTCGTCGTGCCGTTCGACAACAGCTCGTCCATGAAGCGATCGGCCACTTGAGCCGCATGGGCGGCGCGTGCGAACTTCTGTTCCTCGACGAAAATATAGGTGTTCAGCCATTCGAGCAGCTGCGCGCCGTAGGAAGCGATCGCCTGCGTCTGCGGGAAATGCAGGTGCGTATCGATAAAGCCGGGGAGGATGAGGTTCGGCCGATGATCGACAACCTCAACATCGGCACCCGCCAGCTTGCGGATATCGCCATAGCTCCCGGTCTCGACGATCTTGCCGTTACGCACGAAAACCGCGCCATCTTCGAGATAGCGATAGGAGGCGGTGTCATCGATGCCTTGCGGCTCGGCGACAAAGGTCAGCACACGGCCGCGGATCAGCAATTCGTTCATTGGGCTTTCTCTCCACTAATGGCGCTTTCATACCAGGAGACGAGCAGGCGGCGCTCCTCGTCGGTTATATGCGAGGCGTTGGCCGGCGGCATGGCGTGGCTGCGGCCGGCCTGCAGATAGATCTCGCGGGCATGGGCGGCGATATCGCGATCCGTCTCGAACACCACGCCCCTGGGAGGGGCGATGATACCTTCCCAGCTGGGTTCCTTGGCATGGCACATCGAGCAGCGTCCCATCACCGTATCGCGTACCTTCGGGAAGGCCTGCGTCGTGATGAAAGGCTGCTGGATAGCCGAGATCTTGGCGTCGGCTGCTTCACCGGTCAGCAGCTTCGGCACCGTCGAAAGCCACATGATGATGATGAAAAGAACGACGGTGACGAGCCAGGTCCAGGTCGGGTTGCCTGCATTGGCATGGCGGGTATTGAAATAATGGCGGATCGTGACGCCCATCAGGAAGACCAGCGAGGCGATGATCCAGTTGAACTGGGTGCCGAAAGCCAGCGGATAGTGGTTCGACAGCATCAGGAACAGCACCGGCAGTGTCAGGTAGTTGTTGTGCGTCGAGCGCTGCTTGGCGATCCTGCCGTATTTCGCATCGGGCGTGCGGCCGGCAAGGAGGTCGGCGACGACGATCTTCTGGTTCGGGATGATGATGAAGAACACGTTGGCCGACATGATCGTCGCCGTGAAGGCGCCGAGATGCAGGAAGGCGGCCCGGCCCGTGAACAGATGCGTATAACCCCAGGCGACCGCGACCAGGATGAAATACAGCGCCACCATCAGCCGGGTATTGTCATTGCCGAAGGGCGACTTGCAGATCAGATCGTACATGATCCAGCCGCCCGCGATCGTACCCAGCGAAATGGCGATCGCCACGGGCTTTGACACATCGAGCACGGCCGGATCGATCATGTAGAGGTCGGCACCGGCGTAGTAGACGAGACAGAGCATGCCGAAGCCGGAGAGCCAGGTGACGTAGCTCTCCCATTTGAACCAGACAAGATGGTCCGGCATGTTGGCCGGCGCCACCAGGTACTTCTGGATATGGTAGAAGCCCCCGCCATGAACCTGCCACTCCTCGCCATACGCCCCTGGAGGCAATGCGGCATGTTTCTTCAAGCCCAGGTCCAGCGCCACGAAATAAAATGACGAGCCGATCCAGGCGATAGCCGTGATCACGTGCAACCAGCGGACGGCAAACGTTATCCAGTCCCAGGCGATAGCGTATTCGTACAAGGGAAAGTCCTCCCGATCTTCACGGGACTGTTTGCCATCCCATGATTTTCTAGGAAATCCCGGTGAATCCGCAACACTTTCAAAAAAATCTATAAGATGACCCCTGCTTTGATCCGCACGCCAATGTGGTAAAAGGAACCATGTCCTATCTCGATAATGTGCGTGTCTTCGTTCGTGTGGTCGAACTCGGAACCCTTTCGGCGGCGGGGCGCGATCAACGCGTCACCCCCGCGGTGGCGAGCAATCGCATCAAGGAACTCGAGCGCCATCTCGGCGTACGGCTCTTCAACCGCACGACCAGGAAACTCTCTCCGACCGAACACGGCCGCGTCTTCTACGACGGCGCTGTGAAGATCATCGAGGCGGTAAACGAGGCCGAAGGGGCGATCGCCGACCTCTCGCGCAACCCGAAAGGCTCGCTCAGGATTACCGCGCCGCTCGGCATCGGCCGCCGGCTGATCGCCTCTGGCATTCCGGAGTTCCACGACAAATATCCGGATATCGAAGTGCGCGTCCGCTTGTCGGACCACAATGTCGATATCCTCGCTGAAGGTGTCGACGTGGCTTTCAAGCTCGGTGTGTTGGAGGACTCGAACCTGCGCATGCGCGGTATTCTTAATTGCGAGCGCGTGCTCTGCGCCTCACCAGACTATCTGGCAGGGCGCGGCGTACCGGCGAACGCGGATGCGCTGATTGCCGATAAGCATGACTGTCTTCTGCTGCGCTATCCGGGATCCAAGGAGTATTTCTGGACGCTGGTAACGGCGGATGGCCCGCGCAAATTCGAGGTCGCCGGCCCCTATGACAGCGACGACGGCGACGTGCTCACCCAATGGGCATTGGAAGGTCGCGGCATCATCAACAAGCCGCTGTTCGAGGTGAAGGCCTATCTTAGGGAAGGCCGGCTGGTGGAGATCTTGAAGGACAGTCCGCCGGCCCCCGTGCAGCTTGCCGCGATCTATCCGCACAAGCGTTTCCAGGATCCGAAGGTTCGGCTGATGATCGACTTCATGGCGGAGCGCTGTCAGCGGCTGATCGGCAAGCTGCTCCAGGACGAGCCTGCGGCCGCCGCCTCTAGCGGCTGACCGCCGAGACGGGCTTGCTCTGGCTTGCCTTCCAGCTGAGCGCCGCCGTCATGATTTCCGCAGCGGCGAGCGTGGCGATGACGGCGGGACGTTTGTCCTTCAGCGCCGTGCCACCGATCGGGCAGACAAGCCGATCGAAAAGATCCGGGCGGCCGGTTTCTCGCGACAGCCAGTTGCGGAACGTGGCGCGCTTCGTCTTGGAACCGATCATACCGACATAGGCAGCATCCCGATGCTTGAGCGCTTCGGCCGCAATGAGGAAATCAAGCGCATGGTCGTGGGTGAGGATCACGAAGCTGCTGCCGGCCGGCGCATCACGCACCACAGCCTCGGGCATGGCCGTCAGGCAGGTCTCGATATGGGGCACGATGCAGGCGGTAAGTTCGTCCTCTCGCGTATCCACCAGCACGACACGCAGCGGTGCCAGCGAAAGCGCCATGACGAGCGCGTCGCCGACATGGCCGGCTCCGAAAACATAGACATGCGGCCGCGCCGCCATTTCCCCGTCGCTGCGGGCAATGAGATGGTCTGCAAGTTCCGCATTGAGCGCGGTGAACGCAAGTCCTACCCGGCCGCCGCAGCACTGGCCGATCTCCGGGCCGAGCGGCACGTTCATCGGCTCCGCCGCAATGCCGGAGCGCAATGCCCGGCGCGCCTGGTCGATCGCCATATATTCGAGCTGTCCGCCGCCGATCGTTGCAAAAATCGCCTGTTCCGACACCAGCATCCAGGCGTCTGTATCGCGCGGCGCGGAGCCTGCGACACCGGTCACCTCGACCAGGATCGACGCCGGTTCGCGGCGCAGGAAATCCCGGATGTCTTCGCACGCGGCAGACATGACCTCACTCCTTCTTTGCCGACCTGAGACGTTCGATCGCCATCAGCACCCGCTCCGGCGTTGCCGGCGCATCGAGGCGCGGGCAGATCTTGTGGTCGGCGACGCTGGCTACAGCATCCGACAAGGCATGCAAAACTGCAAGGCCGAGCGGCAAAGGCGGCTCGCCGACCGCCTTGGAACGATGGATCGTCGGTTCATAGGCTTCGGACCAGTCGGTCAGCGCTACATTGAAAATCTTCGGTCGATCGGATGCAAGCGGGATTTTATAGGTGGAGGGTGCGTGGGTGCGCAGCCGCCCCTTATTGTCCCAGAACAATTCCTCCGTCGTCAGCCAACCCATGCCCTGGATGAAGCCGCCCTCGATTTGTCCGATATCGATGGCCTTGTTCAACGAACGGCCTGTATCGTGCAGAATATCCGTCCGCTCGACCACGTACTCCCCGGTCAGCGTATCGATGGATACCTCCGAGCATGCGGCGCCATAGGCGTAGTAATAGAAGGCGTGGCCGCGGCCCTTGGAGCGGTCCCAATGGATTTTCGGCGTTTTGTAGAAGCCCGCCGCCGAAAGCTGGACGCGTGCCATATAGGCCTTCTTGACGAGATCGTCGAAGGCTATCTCGATATCACCGATGCGCACCCGATTGGGCAGGAAGATCACCTGATCGCGGGCCACCTGATGGCTTTCAGCCGCGAAGGCGATCAACCGGTCCTTGATCTGGCGCGCGGCGTTCTGCGCCGCCATGCCATTGAGGTCCGCGCCGGAAGAGGCGGCCGTCGGCGAGGTATTGGGCACCTTGGCGGTCGTCGTGGCGGTGATCTTCACCCGGTCGAGATCAATCTGGAATTCCTCGGCCACCACCTGCGCCACCTTCAGATGCAGGCCTTGCCCCATCTCGGTGCCGCCATGGTTCATGTGCACGGAACCGTCGCTATAGACATGCACCAGAGCGCCGGCCTGGTTCGACTCGGTCTTGGTGAAGGAGATGCCGAATTTCACCGGCGTCAGCGCAAGGCCGCGCTTGACGATGCGGCTCTTCGCATTGAATTCGCCGATGGCCTTGCGGCGGCCGGCATAATCGGCACTCTCCTCCAGCTCCGCGACGATGCGCTGGATGATGCAGTCCTCCACCTTCTGGTGGTAGGGCGTGAGGTTGCGCTCGCCCTCGACGCCCATGGCGTCATAAAAGTTCAGCTTGCGGATATCGAGCGGATCCTTGCCGACGGCGAAGGCTACCTCGTCGATGACGCGCTCGGCGCCCACCATGCCCTGCGGGCCACCGAAACCGCGAAAGGCTGTGTTGGAGACGGTGTTGGTATAGAGCGGGGCCGATTTCGCATGAACATGCGGGAGGAAATAGGCGTTGTCGCAATGGAACAGCGCGCGGTCGCCGACGGGGCCGGAGAGGTCGGCGGAAAAGCCGGCCCGAAGCGCGAGTGTATAGTCGATGGCAAGGATGCGGCCGTCGTCGTCGAAGCCGACATCGTAGTCGATGGCAAAGTCATGCCGCTTGCCGGTGGCGGTCATGTCCTCATCGCGGTCGAGCCGGACTTTGACGGCGCGGTTCAGCTTCTTGGCGGCGATGGCAGCGATTGCCGCGCACTGGTTCGCCTGCGTTTCCTTGCCGCCGAAGCCGCCACCCATGCGGCGTATCTCGATCGTCACGGCATTGCTCGGCACACCGAGCGCATGGGCGACCATGTGCTGCGTCTCGCTCGGCCCCTGGGTCGAGCAATAGACGATGACCTCGTCGTCCTCGCCGGGTACCGCGAGCGAGACCTGCCCTTCGAGATAGAAATGATCCTGACCGCCGAGCCGCATGCGGCCTTTGACGCGGCGTGGCGCGCGCTCAAGCTCGGCTGCTGCATCGCCCCTCTTCAGCGTCAGCGGCGTGACGACCTGCCGATGGGTGGAGACGTCGAGATCCCATATGTCGATATCGGCTGGCAATTCGTCATATTCGATCTTTGCCAACCGCGCGGCGCGGCGCGCCTGCTCACGCGTTTCGGCAATGACGCAGAAGATCGGCTGGCCATGGAACTCGACCTTGCCGGCAGCAAGCACCGGGTCGTCATGCATGTTGGAAGGCGAGATATCATTGAGGCCGGGAACATCCTCGTGGGTCAGGACAGTGACGACGCCAGGGGCGGTGCGCACGGCAGACAGATCGACCGATTTCAGAATACCGTGCGCTACGGTCGACAGGCCGAGGCCCGCATGCAACGTGCCTGTTGGCTCCGGGATATCGTCGATATAGACGGCCGTGCCGGCGACGTGCTTGTGGGCGGAGTCGTGGCGAGGGCTGGTATGGACGCCGCCGATAATGGTTTCTGCCTTGAGGCCGGACGTGTGCTTGTTCATGGCCTATGCAGCCTCGTATCTGGACACCTGAGCCGGTGTCGCGCCTGTCGCCGTCTCCAGGTAGAACCGGAGAAGAAGGTTCCTTGCCGCGAGCGCGCGGTATTCCGCGGTGGCCCGCATGTCGCTGAGCGGCGTGTAGTCCTCGGCGTATCTTTCCATCGCTCGTTCCACCGTGGATTCGTTCCAGGGCTGGCCAAGCAGCGCCTTTTCGACGGCAAAGGCCCGTTTCGGTGTTCCGGCCATGCCGCCATAGGCGATGCGGATCTCCGTGACTGTGTCGTCGGCGGCAAGTGTCAGGCGGAAGGCGCCGAGCGTTGCGGTGATGTCCTCGTCCCGGCGCTTGGTCACCTTGTAGATGGCAAATTTTTCCGATGCAGCAGGAATAGGCACACGCACGGTTTCCACGAATTCGCCCGGCTGTCGATCCTGCTTGCCATAGGTGATGAAGAAGTCTTCGAGCGCGACGATGCGCCTGACAGCACCCTTGCGCAAGGTGAGCGAAGCCCCGAGCGCGATCAGGGGTGGCGGCGTATCACCGATCGGCGAGCCATTGGCGATGTTGCCGCCGATCGTTCCCATGTTGCGCACCTGCTGGCCGCCGATACGAGTGATCAGTGAGCCGAGTGCCGGGATGTGCCGCGAAAGGGTTGCGATCGCTTCCGAGTAGGTAACGCCGGCACCGATGGAGACGATGCCATCGTTCACGGCGATGGACTTCAACTCGTCGAGCCCGGCAATGAAAACTGCCGGCGAGATGTCGCGCATATGCTTGGTGACCCAGAGGCCGACATCGGTGGAGCCCGCGACCACGGTGGCGGTCGGCGACACCTCGAGAACAGCTGCAAAATCGTCAAGGTTCGCCGGCACGACCAGCCGGCTGCGGTCGTCGCCGATGTCGACCCGCGCGCCATCGTGCAAAGCCCGCAGGCGGGCGGTCATCGCTTCCCGTTCGACGAGCAGAGGATCCTTCGTCGTCCCGCCATAGTTGGAAATGGCGCGCGCGGCGCGCAGGATCGGCTCATAACCGGTGCAGCGACAAAGATTGCCCTGGAGCGCGATTTCGATCTGCTGGTCCGTCGGGTTCGGTGTCTGCATCCAGAGCCCGTAGAGCGACATGACAAAACCTGGTGTGCAGAAGCCGCATTGCGAGCCATGACAGTCGACCATGGCCTGCTGCACCGGATGCAGGTTGCCGTCGCGGTCTGCGAGATGCTCGACGGTCACCACATGGCAGCCATCCAGCGAACCAAGGAAGCGTATGCAGGCATTGACGCCCTCATAGACGAGGTCACCCGCCGGCGTGAGCCGCCCCACAAGCACCGTGCAGGCGCCACAGTCGCCCTCGGCACAGCCTTCCTTGGTGCCCTTGAGCGAACGGGAAAGGCGCAGCCAGTCAAGCAGCGTCTGGTTCGGCGTGACGTCGCGGAGCGTAATATCCTGGCCGTTGAGGATGAAACGCAGTTCGGAGCGGATAGTGACGGGCGCCATCATCTAACTCCCACGGTAGGTGGAATAGCTGTAGGGCGAGAGGAGCAGCGGCACGTGGTAGTGCGCGCTTTCATCCGCAAGGCCGAACCGGATCGGGATGATATCGAGAAACATCGGGCCCTCGGATGTGCGGCCGAAATAGTCACCGGCATGGAAACGCAGTTCGTAGGTGCCTGCCTTCATGGTTTCGCCCGATAGCAGCGGTGCATCACAGCGGCCGTCGCCGTTGGTCCTGGTTGATTTGACGTGGTGATGCGTATCGCCTTCGATCCGGTAGAGATCGATGCGCAGGCCCTGAGCCGGCTTGCCGAGCGCCGTATCCAGCACGTGGGTCGTGAGCCGGCCGGCTCCTCGCGAATGAGATTGCATGTTTTCTCCCGAACGTAGCGCTTCTGTCGCCACTATCCGTCAGGCTTATTCCCCTGAAAAGCGGCGGGATCGTTCGAGACTTTCAAAATTTCCAAGGGGAATAGCGCGCGCGATTTGTGGTTAGAAATTTGCCATCGAAGACATTTGGAGGAGTGTTCCATGCGATATTGCCGTGACATGCACGGATATGGCCAGACGCCGCCGGCGGCTGAGTGGCCTGACGATGCGCGCATCGCCGTGCAATTCGTCCTGAATTACGAAGAGGGCGGCGAGAACTGCGTGCTGCATGGCGATGCCGCATCAGAAGCCTTTCTTTCGGAAATCGTCGGCGCCTCCCAATGGCCGGGCCAGCGTCACTGGAATATGGAATCGGTCTATGAATATGGCGCCCGCGCCGGCTTCTGGCGTCTGCACCGGCTTTTCACCGAGAAGCAGCTGCCCGTCACCGTCTACGGCGTCGCAACCGCGCTGCAGCGCTCGCCGGCGCAAGTCGCCGCCATGGTGGAGGCAGGCTGGGAAATCGCCTCGCACGGTCTGAAATGGGTGGAGCACAAGGACATGGCTCCGGACGAGGAGCGCGCGGCAATCGCCGAGGCGATGCGCCTGCACACATTGGTCACCGGCGAGCGGCCGCGTGGCTGGTACACCGGCCGCTGTTCGGTAAACACGGTCGATCTGGCGACGGAATTCGGCGGTTTCGACTACATCTCCGACACCTATGCCGACGATCTGCCCTATTGGTATGAGCATGGCGATCGCCAGCAGCTCATCATCCCCTACACGCTCGACGCCAACGACATGCGTTTTGCGACGCCGCAGGGCTTCAACAGCGGTGACCAGTTCTTCAGCTACCTGAAGGATTCCTTCGATGCGCTCTATGCGGAAGGCGCCGCCGGCAGCCCGAAGATGATGAGCATCGGCCTGCATTGCCGACTGATCGGCCGGCCCGGCCGCGTCATGGCGCTCGCCCGCTTCATCGACTATGTTCAGAGCCACGAGAAGGTCTGGATCGCGCGGCGCATCGACATCGCCGAACATTGGGCAAAGACCCATCCACCGAAGCCGGCCACGGAGCGGCCCTCGCAGATGCCAGAGGCCGAGTTTGTCGAGCGCTTCGGCGGCATCTTCGAACATTCGCCCTGGATTGCGCAGCGCGCCTTCGCCGGCGAACTCTCGCCAGCCAACGATACCGCAATCGGCCTCCACGCTGCTCTCGCCTTCCAGTTCCGCGCAGCGAGCGACGAGGAGCGGCTTGGCGTGCTCGCCGCCCACCCGGATCTTGCCGGAAAGCTGGCGCAGGCCAAGCGCCTGACGGCGAGTTCGACGGAAGAACAGGCCTCCGCCGGCCTCGATGCGCTGACGACAGAAGAACACGCACGTTTGACCGACCTCAACAATCGCTACGTCACAAAATTCGGTTTCCCATTCATCATCGCCGTGCGCGACCATACGAAATCCGGGATCCTCGCCGCGTTCGAGACCCGGATCGAGAACGACCGTGACGCCGAATTCGCCGCCGCCTGCCGCCAAGTGGAGCGGATCGCGCTTCTGCGACTCACCGCCATGTTCCGAGACGGACAGGCATTGCACCCGCTCGGCCAGCGGACTGCCGCGTGAAACGCTGGCGCTGCCCAGAAAGAACAGAAGTGAGGAGAGCGTGAATGAAAGTGATCGAGATACAGCCGTTGACGAGCGTCGCCTTCTTCCCCTTCGGCGAGGTGATCGAAACGGAAGGGGCATATAGCTATCCCATCAATGCCGGGAAATGCGTCCGATACCATGACCTCGCGAAGATCGAGACAACAGGCGAGAAGGCACGTGCGATGATCAGTCTGCTCCGGGGCGAGCCTTACATGCTGCCGCTGGAACTGCGGATGGTTGAGCGGCACCCCTTCGGTAGTCAGGCCTTCATCCCGTTGACGGATAACCCGTTCCTGGTTGTCGTCGCGCAGGAAACAGCCAATGGGCCGGGTGAGCCGCTCGCTTTCCGGACGAAGCCCGGGCAGGGCGTCAATATCGGGCGCAATGTCTGGCACGGTATCCTCACCCCTCTCGACGGTGTCTCCGACTTCGCCGTCGTCGACCGCGCCGGCGAGGGCGTAAACCTGGAAGAGCATTTCTTCAAGGAACCGTTCCTGATCCGCTGATCAGACAAGGGTGAGTTGGGACAAGAAGAAGGGCCGCCACGGCCGTGGCCCCCCTTCTTTGATTCACAAGCATCTTTAATTTCGCATCCAATGTGCCACGGGATGATCGCGCGTGCTTTGCTCCGCTCCCCGTCCTTCGGGAACTTGCCGCCAATAAAATCCACGGCTTGCCGGCCAGTCGATAATTCCGGATTCAAATAGAAACGGCGTGCAAACAGGCTCAGGAGCCGGGGCGTCCGATCGGATGACCCGGCTCCTTGAAGAGTGCAACTGTTAGTCTGCGAAGAAGGCGAAGCGCACGATGAACAAGGCCGCAACGATCTGTGTCGCCAGATGAAGCGTGTTCCATCGGCCGGTGCAAACCTTCAGGACGACGTAGCTGATGAACCCGAAAGCAAGGCCATTGGCGATCGAGTAGGTAAACGGCATCGCCAGCGCCGTGAGTGCCGCGGGTGCAGCTTCAGTCAGATCATCCCATTCGATTTCCGTCAGCTCACGCATCATCAGGCCGGCGACGTAGAGCAGAGCCGGCGCCGTCGCATAGGCGGGAACAGAGGCGGCGAGCGGGGAAAAGAACAGGGCCGCGACAAAGAGCACGGCAATTGTCACCGCCGTCAAGCCTGTGCGACCTCCCGCCTGAACGCCCGAAGCACTTTCGACATAAGCGGTCGTGCTGCTGGTGCCCATCAATGAGCCGGCGACAATAGCCGCGCTGTCGGCGAGCAGAGCCCGGCTCAAGCGGTTCGGCTTGCCTTCCTCGATCAGTTTCGCCCGCTTGGCGACGCCGATCAGCGTCCCGGTCGCGTCGAAGACCTCAACGAGCACGAAGACGAGGATGATGTGGATCAGGCCTCCATGGAGAGCTCCTACGATGTCGAGCTGCATAAAGGTCGGCATGATCGAGGGAGGCATCGAAACGATGCCGTGGAACTGGCTGACGCCGAAGATCCAGGAGAGGACGGTGACAGCAAGAATGCCGATCAGGATCGAACCCCTTACTTTCATCGCATCGAGAACGGCGATGACGAAGAAGCCGAAGATTGCGAGAAGGGGCCCGGTCTGCTTCAGGTCTCCGAGACCGATGAGCGTCGCCTTGTTGGCGACGACGATGCCGGCACCCTTGAGGGCAATGATAGCCAGAAAAAGGCCGATACCGGCGGCGATAGCGCTTCTGAGCGAGCGCGGGATGCCCGCTATCAGCCAGCTGCGTACGCCGGTGACTGTCAGAAGGACGAAGATCCCGCCTGAGATGAAGACCGCGCCGAGCGCCTGTTGCCAGGTAAAGCCGAGCGCTGCGACGACGGTGAAGGCAAAGAAGGCATTGAGCCCCATGCCCGGCGCCAACCCTATCGGCCAATTGGCGACAAGTCCCATGACGATGGAACCCAATGCCGCGGCAAGACAGGTGGCGACAAAAATGGCATTGCGGTCCATGCCCGTGGTCGACAGGATATCCGGATTGACGAAGATGATGTAGGACATCGTCAAGAACGTCGTCACGCCTGCGATGAGTTCGGTGCGGACGGACGTGCCGTGCTCACTCAATTTGAAAAGTCGTTCAAACATAGTTCCTCCCTAAGCGTTCCCAACGCCAGTGCATGTCATGAAGCTGGCCTGCATCTCCTCCGGATGCCGGCGCGACAAGCGCTTGTAAACGCTTCGTAGCGAGGGGGATTGTGCGCTGTTAAAGGCTCTGCGCGCTAGAGCCGGATTTCCCTGCAATTCGCGAAAGTCATTCTAGTTTTTCGGGCTATTTCCGAGCGAGTGGATTTGCGTTTCGGAGCGATCACAGAATGGAGAAGACCTTCGATGCGGATATTTCCAACGTGTTCTGTTCGCCACCGCCTGGCGCCATCGATCGGGCAACGATGATACGCGCTGTGTTTTACAGGTGCGAAACGACAAAGCCAACCTATTTTGCGCCAGAAGGCGGCGCTGCGGCCACAGCGCTCCATGTGGCGGAGATTTCAGCACGAGCTAGAGGTTGCCGGCAAAGCTGTCGGGGATATGTGACTGGTCCGCGCGCAGGACATTGACGCAAAACACCGCATTCTAGATGGTTGCCCGTGTGGCTGGACTGAGATGACGGATACAGACGAGAAGCGGCGGGTGCTGGCCGTCGGCGGAAACCGACGCCATGGCGGAAACGGTGACGCCGGCTCTGCCTCGCGGGGCGGCGGGCCAGCTGCAAGATCATCACAAATGCATGCTGCGACGATCTGTTTGAAATGCTCGAACAGCGATTGGCTCGCCCAGCATGCCGGGGATCTAACACGGTATTTGTTGCTGGCGTCTACGGCGCAGCACATTCAAAGATTCGCATATCACCTTGAAGAGTATTCGGTTCGCAAAGCCGTTCGCTGCAGAGCGGACGCAGCCTGACGATACTCATCATGGACCGAGTTGCCGACGCGCACCGATCCGTGCACCCATGCTGCTTGCATGGAGATGGATGGCTTCTCTTTGAGCAAGTGCTGTTGATGACCCTTATAAATAGAAAGAAGGCTCGGAGGGAAACCGAACCTTCTCCCTTTTCTGATCGGAGGTCGAAGTCAGATCAGAAGCTGCGCTCGAAGCGGAGGATACCAGCCCACTGGTCTTCGTTGATCGAATCCCAGTTGGTGTAGGTAACTTCCGGCTCGATGAGCAGGTTCTTGACCGGCTTGAACTTGAGGTTCGTGGTTGCCGAGAAGATCTTCGAGTCGGTGTAAGCGACCTGGAAGTTCCACTTCAGCTTTTCGTTGATCGGAACGCTTGCGCCGCCCCAAAGAGCCCAGTCACCCCAGCCGATACCGGAAGCATCGCCAGCACCGTTCGCACCAGCGTACTTGTTCAGCTTGTCGCCGTCGGTGTTCCAGCCACCCATCAAGAAGGCCGAGAAGACACCGAAGTCAGCATCGACACGAGCCTTGATGGCGCCTTCTTCGACGATCGAGTCGTAGCCGCCAACGACCTTGAAGCCCCATGCGCCAGACTTGAAGCCGGCACCGGCAACAACGTCGGGAGCGTAATGGTCGGAGCTGTCTTCGCCGTTAGCGCCAGTAGCGCCCGTACCGGAATTGGTATCTTCGACGGAGATCACAGCCGTGAAGCCGTTGCCTGCATCGTAGTTGTAGGTGATCTGGTTCAGTTCGTACGGACCGTCATAGACCACGTCGTCGTTGATGACGTCGCCGGCATAACCGGTGAAGACGTTGAACTGCGAGTCTTCCTTACCAATGGTGAAGCCACCGAGGCTGATGCTGGCATGCAGCAGGTTGGTGGACGTCGAGCCGCCGTTGGCCCAGTCCCAACGCAGTTCGGTGTTGGTCTTCAGCGGACCATACTCGGTGTCCGTCGCGGTCTGCAGCTGCAGTTCAGCGCGGGTGTGCCAGAGCGTGCCGAAACGGCTGTTCGGGTTGTAGGCATCGTACCACTGACCTTCGGTACGAACCTTGCCGCCGATCTTGAGGCAGGTTTCGGTGCCCGGGATGAAGAAGTAGCCGGCGCCGTAAGCGTCGCAGATACGGACGTACTCAAGCGGCTCCGGTTCAGCAGCGACGACAGCGTCGGCCGCATGAGCACCGGAAACTACTGCCAGTGCAGCAGCGGAGCCGAGAAGAAGGCTCTTGATATTCATTTTGTCTCCAATCGATATGCCTGATCGGAACGACGCCGGCGACCACCCGCTACGTTCATTGATCAGGCTGTTCCCTCTAAGTGGAAGCCAACGGCCCCCCACGCACACGGTAGCGAGATGGATATGGCATCGGAACACAATAGTTTCGCCGCGCCGTGTATTTACAGACATAAAATTGTCATAGATGCAAAAATACATCACTTATACTCTGTAATGGTTGAGTCTATCTAACTATATGCACCGGAAATACTAAATAAACGTACGTAATGTATATATACACTGGAATGTTAGTAGCCAAATTATAAGTTTACGTTACTATTTATACTGATTTTAACTCTCGATGCAGCCGTTTGGAGCGGAAATTGCGCCGATTCGGGTGATGGAATGGGAGCCCTATGGCATGTCTTTGCCGGCAAAGACCGGGCGCGCTCGGTGTCCGAGATCGATCGGAGCGCCACGAGGTACGAAGCACCAAACTCGGCTCTCCGGTCAGTCAGTCTAGGTATTTTCACGATGGGCATCGGGCAGTCGATGATTGCTTTGCATTGCTGGAATTGCCGGCAATCTTGCAGGTGATTGTGCCCGGCTTGCCGTGGGCTGTTAACTTGGCAAGAGGGCTCGTGACGCCGGAAGCAACGTCACCCGCAGGATCGTCACGCCTGCGCTTCAATAGTCGGCCGGGGCGGTCCTTGGGCACAGAGCGCGGAAGATCCCCATATTTGTCGGGTAGCCAGAGGCAGATGAGCCGTCCGCATCGTCATTGGTCTGCAGGTTCACCAGCCGATACTTCGCCATGCTGTCGGGGGCAGGGTTGCGACCGCGGAATTGATATCGGTCGCCAGCGAAATCTGTGAAAATCCCGGTCTTACAATCGGCCTCGATTACATCGCTCAACGGCATCGACAGCTCTTGCCTGATGCAGTCCGGAGTAACTTTCTGAACGTACTCACGACAGAAGGCGATTGCATTTGCGCGCGTATGCTTTGTCCGGATTTCGGCATGAGAAGTATCCAGACCCGACAGGCTGACGATGGTGACTTCCATCCCGGCACGGGAGCCATAGTAAACGGTGCCGGATGCAAGTGATGAACCTGCCATCGAGGTCAGTAGAACCGCCGTCAGCGTCACAAGCTTCAAGGTGCCATCCTCCCCCAAGTTCCCGATGATCGTCTTCGAATCCACAGCGAGAGTCGAGCGCGAGAGGTCGCCCATGGCTTACAAAGGGCAGGCCGATTGTGTGAAGGCCGAAACTCAACGTGGAAATTGGGACAGCCGTTCAAGACAAGGCCATCATTGCTGGCCGGCGTTCTTAAGTATCAATGCCATTGGCTTTGCAGCGATCACGCACTTGCGCCGCCAACTCATCCGTCTGCCCATAGGCCATCAGGTTGAAGATGGTGACGTTCTGGCCACCAAACTGACTTTGCACGAGCGTGCCGATGTATGGGGCATTCGAGCTGTCTTTGCCGAGGTTCGCTGTGCCGCAGGCATATGTCGCTCCGCCAGACGATGTGCGGGCTTTCCCGCTGTTAACCGCCACCTGCTTCAACGAGAGCGATTTTTGAAATCCGTTTTGAACGGCGCTGGTTTCCTCCGGCGTCAATGGACGTACGATGGAGGGAGGCGCTTCGGGGGTAGGTCTAAGTGAATGACACGATGCTAATATGACGCATGCCAGTATCGAGATAGATTTTTTCATACTTTTCTCCCCTCAAAACCCCCTTTTGGATACATCAGAGAGGAGAATTGCTCAACCTGTGTTGAACAGTTCGACCGCGGCGCATCCTATCGGCGACGCTTCTTGCTATTGGGAGATGAAGTGAGCTGGCCGTTTTCGTCGCGCTGATGTCTACCCAAGCTGGCCAAATGGGCGGTCGCGAACCGTCTTTTCCTTGCTCATGTGTTGTCCGTTTACACTGTGCCGGAAAACTCGCCTCGCAGTTCGCGACCAAGCAGGCGCACGCGAGAAAGGTTGCGCAGGAACTGGCGTGGATGGCGAAGCACCGATGAGTTCAGGAAATGGGTCCGGATCAGATTGG